>JALCBP010000002.1:4245-117403 GCA_028066355.1 Pirellulales bacterium | reverse complement strand
ACAGAAAGCGAAGGAGTTGGACTCGGCTCGAACAAAAGAAAAGCACCATCCAAAAGAAAAGCACCATCCAAAACAGCGAGTTAAAGAAAAGTCTCGGAGGAATATTCCTCTTGCAAGATTGTATCAACCCTCGCTGACGTTGTGGTTTTTGTCATTTATTGCTTCCATAATTTGGCTTTGTGTCTTCTATGTAGAGCGGCAACCGATTCAGCATCGGGAAGAAGAGCGACTGGACAGGGTTCGTTTTGCAGAAATGACTGAATTATTGCCCGAACCGGGAAAGAGTAGGCAGTAGATGCAGTTCGATCGTATTGACCAGAGTTTTCTGAACCATGCGTCGTCTCTCGAACGAAACGACGGGTTGCAGGCAGATCGTAGCGATTGTGAACCCCGTTTAACTACCACCGTCGAAAGGCCAGACATTGAGTCTGCCCATGGGGTTGCTTGTTCCCAAAAAGAACGAATCAGTGATTCGTCACAAACCGAGATGTCTGAGGAAGTAGTTCCAGACAAGGTGCTTGGGATGCTTCTGGCGGCGGTGCCGGAGCAATGGGAAGCACTTGCAGATCAAGTTGTTGGTGCTTGTGCAAAAGGACATCGTGTAATCGGTATTGCCGGTCATCGTGCCCAGGAGGGGCGGACAACTATCGCACGGGGTACTGCTGACGTCTTGCGGTCTCGGGGCAGGAAGGTTCGTTATGTAGGTTCTTCACAAGAGCTTTGGCGCGAACTTGTTGGTAGCTCGCATTTGTGGCCCCAGTGTCAAGACCAAAATGGTTGTGGTGAGTTACATGATGAAGAGGATGTTGTTCTTGTGGATTCAGGAGTCTGGTTTACACCCGGCCCATTCCGGAAACAGGACATAGCATCTCGTGCATTTGGTTGTGATGCCGTGCTGTTAGTTCGTCATGCTGATGTGCTGCCCTGCCCTAGTCGGCGGCAATTGCTACTGAGTCTTGGGATTTATCCAATCGGAGAAGTTGTAACCTTCTCCGGTGATAAGGAATGTGAGCCTGTTTCACGTGAGTTGCTAGAAGCTTCCTGTCACGCTTAGTTTGGAGGTCACTCTCGTGGTTATGGAACATTCATTAGGTTCTCGTGAAGCACAAGGACATGAGACGCAACCAACGGAACTATTGCAAGCAAACGGCATGGTCTGTAATGAGGTGATCCCGCAAGTTGGTGGGAATCAGGATGTGAAGTTGTTCCGTTCACAGCAAGCGGCAATTGCCCGTTTGCGGTATGCAGTTACACAGTACCCGAGCCTTGTAGCTCTTTGTGGTCCAGGTGGTTCAGGCGTAACGACCGTTTTGAATTCTCTTTCTGCAAACCTTCTTCGTGCAGCGCATGTTGTTCGGATTGACCTGAGCACGGTCGCACCACTTCAACAAATCGTTTCGGGTGCAAAAAGTGAAGCTATAGTGTTCATAATCGATAATTCACATCTTGCATCGGACGGCATGTTAGGGGCAGTTTCTGAGACGATATGGAAGCAGTCGCCAAGTGCATCTGTGGTTCTTGGTGGCCGAGGGCGTTTGTTGACACTTTTAGCACGAGACCCTGCTTTACTGGATAAGGTTTTGTTTCGGTCGGTTTTGCAGCCTGTTCTATTCTGTGAGACATTGGCTGTAGTGCAGTCTCAGTTGGTCGGTGGTGGATTGAGGTACTCAGAACGAGTGCCAGAGGTCATTCATGAAGTTACAGCAGGCATTCCAAAAAATATTTTTCGCCTTATAGACATGGTTCGGCTTGTTGGTGAGGGTCAAGCCAGCCAGCCAATAGAGGTTGCTGATATCGAGCAGATACATGAACGACTTCATGCCGCGGCGGCATGAGCCTTCTCCATGCGGCGAACTAGATGAATTGAGAATGCCGGATAGATTGAGAATGCAGTTATGTAATCTTATGAGTCTTTGGTGAATTCGCGCCAATGTGGTCAGCGTTCGGCGGCCGCTTCTGCCGCAACACGAGCAGAGCTAGATGGGGGTGACTGCTGGGTGCTCGTCCTATGGGGCCTAGCGGATTTTCTGTACGTGTCCGGCATTCGCAAGTGGCCAGAATCCGGTATTTACCTGATCTGGCTCTGAAAATGTTGATGTCTTTGTTACAACATCGATGGAATTGCTAATTCGGGGATCTGTCCAATCGACGCGGAAGTTCATTGGCTGGGTGTATTGAGGAGGTTAAGAATGCAGGAGTCAACAAAGTTGGGCGAGACTTCAAAAGATTCGGTCGTGCCAAAAGAGTTTGTAGCACCGTTTATTCTTGTCACATCACTTTTTGCGTTGTGGGGCTTTGCAAACGATATTACTAATCCGTTGGTTCGGGCTTTCAAAGAAATTTTTCTCATCTCGAATGCACAAAGTAGCCTGGTGCAGTGGGCGTTCTACGGCGGCTATGCCACGATGGCTATTCCCGCAGCGCTCTTGATTAGAAAAGTCTCTTACAAGTCCGGGATTATCATCGGCCTTCTTCTGTACGCACTCGGTGCTGCGATGACGATTCCAGCTAGTCTAATGATGGAGTTTAATGTTTTCCTTGTCGGCTTCTACATTCTGACGTTTGGTCTTGCTTTTTTAGAAACAACCGCCAATCCATATATTCTTTCGATGGGACCACGGAGTACCGCGACGCAAAGGCTGAACCTCGCACAAGCATTTAACCCGATTGGTTCGCTTACTGGAATGGTCGTTGCGAGTATGTTTATTCTCCCAAGTCTCGAAGTCTCTCAATTTAGAGAGGCAGAAATGAATAACCATCCAGAATATAAGACGATGCTTCCCAGTGAGGTTGATGGTCTCATCACAACAGCCATGGAGCAGTCCGCAGAAGCAGACCCCAGCAAACATGATGCAATGGTGTCACACGATTTAGCTGTTGTACGAACGCCCTATGTCATCATTGCCTTAGTTGTGCTCGCTGTGCTTTTGCTTTTTGTCGTTTCAAAACTACCTGATACGGGACATGAAGAAGAGCAGATTCATTTGGCGGCACTAGCGCGGACTTTGTTTACGAATTGGCAGTACGTTGGGGGTGTTATCGCGCAGACATTCTATGTTGGTGCACAGATTATGTGCTGGACGTACATCATTCATTACGGCATGACCCTGGTAGGTTTAAGCGCTGCGCAAGCACAGAACTACAATATTCTCGCGATGGGTATTTTTCTCGCGAGTCGGTTCATTTGCACTTTTATACTAAAGTATCTTTCCCCAGGATTTTTGCTGGGTGTACTTGCTGTTGTTGGTGGTTTGCTGACTGCCGGGGCGATATTTTTGCAGGGACTCACTGGACTTTATTGCCTTGTTGGTGTGTCGGCCTGTATGTCGGTGATGTTTCCGACAATTTATGGAATCGCACTTAACGGACTCAGTCCAAATGATGCAAAGTTAGGATCAGCTGGATTGATCTTCGCCATTGTCGGTGGTGCATTTATGCCACGCTTGCAAGGTGCGATGATCGATGGTGAAGGGATGACCATTGCTGGTCAAATGCTAGAGTCAGTTCGCTATTCTTTTTTTCTGCCACTCGGCTGTTTCGTTGTTATTGCAGCCTTTGGATTCGCTGTTGCGTTATTCCCGCCGAAAATGGCAGCAGAGGGTTGAGGTAAGGAAACGTTTTGTTTCACAAAATCATGTCTATCGGGTGAAAAATTTTTATGAGTATAGCCCCCACGGTCTGGAATGGTGTTCTTCCACGCGTTGGGATTCGACCAACAATTGACGGACGCCTTGGTGGAGTTCGTGAATCGTTGGAAGATCAGACAATGAATCTTGCCAAGCGAGTTGCAGAATTGGTGTCAAGCGAACTGCGATATCCAAACGGAGATGCAGTCGATTGTGTCATTGCAGAAACATGTATCGGCGGAATTGCTGAAGCGAATGCATGTGACGACTTGTTTCGCCGTGAAAATGTTGGTGTTTCACTAACTGTGACACCCTGTTGGTGTTACGGAAGTGAGACGATGGACATGGATCCACTTCGGCCGAAGGCTGTGTTTGGATTCAATGGAACAGAGCGGCCGGGCGCTGTGTATCTCGCTGCAGTGCTTGCTGGTCACAGCCAGAAGGGAATACCTGCATTCGGCATCTATGGCCGAGATGTTCAGGATGCAGGCGATGCTGCGATGCCCGCTGATGTGCGAAAAAAAATTCTGGATTTCGTTCAGTGCGGTTTGGCTGTGGCACTGATGCGTGGGAAAGCCTATTTGTCGATGGGCGGAACCTCGATGGGTATTGCAGGGTCAATGGTCGACTATGCATTCTGGGAGAAATGGCTCGGCATGCGTGTTGAAGACATAGATATGACAGAGTTTGTTGGTCGCATGCAAAAGGGGCAGTTTGATCCAGAGGAGTTCAAACGAGCAACCGCATGGGTGAAAGAACATTGTGCAGAGGGTGAAGATTACAATAGTCAGAAGACTCGGCGATCGCGTGAGCAGATCGATTCAGAATGGTCTGACTCCGTGAAAATGTCTTTGATTGCTCGAGATCTGATGGTTGGTAATCCGCAACTTGCCAAGATGGGTTTAGAGGAACAGGCGCAAGGACACGGTGCGATTGCTTCTGGCTTCCAAGGACAACGGCAATGGACGGACCATTTTCCAAACGGCGACTTTCTTGAAGCTATTCTGAATACATCATTCGACTGGAATGGTAAACGATCACCATATATTGTTGCGACGGAAAACGATGCCCTCAATGCAGCGACCATGCTTTTTGGTCACCTGCTTACAAACACAGCACAGATATTTGCTGACCTTCGAACGTATTGGAGCCCGGAGGCTGTTGCAACGGCTTGTAACGGATACCAACTTGAGGGGACTGCTGCAGACGGACTTCTCCATCTCATCAATTCTGGTCCAGCTGCACTGGACGGTACGGGGCAGCAAAGAGACCAGAATGGCACACCGACCATGAAGCCTTTTTGGGAAATAACGGATGATGAGATGGCAGAGTGCCTCAAGGCAACCACATGGCACCCATCGATCACTGAATACTTCCCCGGTGGTGGTCTGAGTACTAGATACCGAACCTTAGGTAATATGCCAGCAACAATGACCCGTATCAATCTTGTAGCTGGTCTTGGACCAGCACTACAAATTGCTGAGGGAGAGACTGTTGGGCTCCCAGATTCGGTTCATGATGTTCTTGATCAACGTACGAATCCAACCTGGCCAACAACGTGGTTTGCTCCGAAAATTACCGGACGTGGGGCATTTACCTCAACGTATGAGGTCATGAATCATTGGGGAGCGAATCACTGCGTGATGACTGCTGGCCATGTTGGACACCTGTTTATTACGTTGGCATCTATTCTTCGAATTCCTGTTTACATGCACAATGTTTCAGATGATCGAGTCTTCCGGCCGAGTGCGTGGAATGCATTTGGCACCGATGGTGTTGAAGGAGCCGACTTTCGTGCGTGCGAAACATTTGGCCCGCTTTACGCCCGCGCCTGACGAGCTCTTTGTTTGCCACCAGCAGTATCAGATACAGTTCGTTCCATGAGTCAGAATATTATGTCGAAAGCAACACTAGAAACACTGCTCGAACTGTCTCATTTTCTTGGAGAAGAGAATCGCCAATTGGCGATTCTAGGAGAGGGGAATACGTCAGCAAAAATTGATGAAGAGACATTCCTTGTCAAAGCCAGTGGCAGTTGTCTTCGAACACTTACAAGAGATGATCTTGTCTCCTGTCGATTTGATGCCCTTCTTCCTATGCTTGATCATGAGGAGATGTCGGATCAGACGATTGAAGAATCATTATTGGCAAGTCGGGTTGACCGGTCTGCAAAAAAGCCCTCTGTAGAAACGCTTTTCCATGCGTACCTGCTCTCGTTAAACGATGTTTGTTTTGTAGGGCATACACATAGTATCGCAGTTAATCAGATTCTTTGCTCGCCGCTTGCAGGTCAATTTGCAACTCAGAGACTCTTCCCGGATGAAATCGTCTGCTGCGGTGCTCGCTCTGTGTTAATACCGTACACCGACCCGGGCCTGATTCTTTCGAAATCTATTCGGTATGAAACGGATTTGTTCCTCGAGGAGTACGGTTGTCCACCTCGAGTAATTCTCTTGGAGAATCATGGGATCATAACCTTGGGTAAAACGGCAGGAGCGGTGAAGGCGGCGATGCTTATGGCTCACAAGGCTGCTGAGATATTTGTAGGAGCGGCTGCTTTGGGTGGTCCAACATTTATGAGCCCAGATGATGTTAGTCGTATTGCGAATCGCAGCGACGAACACTATCGCCAACGCGCGTTGAAGTTGTAAAATTTTCAGCGGCTTTTACCCTGTTTTTGAAACTAGACTATCGGAAATCAGTTGTTTTCCTGATGTCGAGTGTTCTCCTGATAGTGAAATATATTCTGAAAGCTAAATTGAGAAGCACTTTAACGAGCGATAAGTTTTGTCCCAGAAAAGGCTGTGCTGTCTCTTTGGTGGTAACGGGTAAAGGTTTAATCTTTCGTGATGCCACCGTCGACATTGCTAACACTATTTTTTGATGGAGTGAGATGATGAGATCTAACGTATATGTTCGTGCTCTTGTTGTGATCTTTTCGCTGGGTCTCACTTGCAAAACTGGCGCTTTTGAAGAAGAGCAAAGTCAGCCTGAGATGGATGGTATGTGGGGTGATCGTGTTGTGAAACTACGGGCTGAGGATGCCAGGCGAGGACAGCTTTTTGATCAAGGCAACTATGCCATGTTTATTCATTGGGGCCTTTACTCCCAGCTTGGGAATAAGGTTGGCGACGAAACCTTTTACGGTATTGGTGAATGGATAATGCATGAGCGCATGGCTGGTATTCCGATTGCTGAGTACAAGAAATTAGCAAGCACTTTCAATCCAAAAGAGTTTGATGCTCGTGCCGTTGCGAAACTAGCTCGGGATGCAGGGATGAAATACATAGTCATAACCGCGAAACATCATGACGGCTTCGCGATGTATGAGTCCAAGGCATGTGATTTTAATATTGTTGATGCAACTCCCTGGGGCAAAGATCCAATGAAAGAATTGGCGGCGGCTTGTCGGGAAGAAGGGCTGGGGTTTGGATTTTATTATTCCCATAACCAAGACTGGACTTTTCCAGGTGGTGGCGGCGGGCCACAGGTTGATGCGAGTGGTAAGCCGGCAACCTTTGATGATTATTTCATTAAAAAATGCCTGCCGCAGGTGGAAGAGATTACTACGCAATATGGTCCAATTGAAATCGTCTGGTTTGATACACCCGGAAAAATGCCAAAGCACTATGTTGAAAAATTGGTTGAAGTAGTGCACCAGAACCAGCCTGGAGCGCTCGTATCTGGGCGAGCTGGTCATGAGTTAGGTGACTATCAGACGCTTGGTGATATGGAGGTCCCAATTGTGAATGTTGATGGGCTTTGGGAAAGTGTTGATACAACTAATGATTCTTGGGCTTACGCGTGGTATGACGAGAATTGGAAGTCTCCACAGCAGATTCTAGAGCGATTGGTCGCTTGTGTTGCACGGGGTGGCACATACATGCTGAATATAGGTCCCCGTGGTGATGGAAGTGTTTCTGCCCGATGCTCAAAGGCATTACGCTCTGCAGGGGAGTGGGTTACTCGCTACCCTCAAGTCATTTACGACGTTCAGGGCTCTCCTTGGAAGCATGCTATGCCCTGGGGTGATGTCACTCAGAAGGGTAACTCATTGTTTCTAACAGTTTTTGAATGGCCGAAATCCGGCAAGCTCTATCTGCCAAACATTGAACAGGATGTTCGGAAGGCGCGTTTGCTTCGGGGTGATCAGTCCGAGGAGATCCGTTGGCAGCGTCGAGGCAAACATATTGTGCTTGAAGTGCCAGCAAAACCTCCAGAATCACTGGCATCAGTTATTAAACTAACCTTTCCGGAGGCTCCGGTTGTTGATCCAGTTTTGACGCTCGACCCAGAAGTTACGACAGAACTTGCTGTAGAGTTTGCCGAAGGGAATGGGGTAAAGAAATCAGAAAAACGATGGATGGAAAAATTTGGTGAATGGAAACGAATTGTTCATGGACATGAGTTTCGTGCCGACGCTGGTCTAACGTGGGAAGTGGATGTTCTTGTTCCCGGTGAGTATCAGGTATCACTGAATTATGCTGGAGAGGGAAGGCTTGTGTGGCAGGTAGGGGTTGAAGGTGGTGAATCAATCCAGAATCAGCAAAATTCCTCACACAATTACCAGACATTTCCAATTGGCTGGCTCAATTTTCCAAAGAGAGGTAGGTATCAAGTCTCTGTTCAATGTCTTGGAGGCAATATTGAGCAAGCGAGCTTGCATGCACTTCTTTTTGATGTAGTTAAGTAAAGTTGAGCATTTAGTTTTCTACTTTAGTTGAGCACTTAGTCTTCTGCTTTAATAGTGTCCTGCTGACTTGATTTGCATCTGCTTCCTTTTTCATTCACCTGTCCCGCTCGTGCGCTGGTAGAAGTGACTGGAGATCAATGAGACATAGCACTCAGAAAGTACCGAGAGTGGGTCCTCTTCGGGTCATGCATGATTGCTATACAGACGCTGGCTGTGAGGGTAGGCACGAGGAACCGATGGAAATGCGCAAAGCGTTGTTTTTTTCTCTCTGTGGTCGTCTTTGTCTTGGCAGGATCATCGTGTGGTCCACGCTGCTCATCTCGGCGGGCCTTAATCTCTCTTTTGGTGCAGAAAGTTTGAGTAAAAGTATGATTTTTCAAGACGACATTGATTTTCTTAAAGATTTCACGAATGTCATTCTGCTGCGGAAAGGCTTGGCGGCTGTCGCTGTTGCCCCAGCGTATCAAGGTCGAGTGATGACAAGCACGTATGAAGAAGAGACAGGTCCTAGTTTTGGTTGGATCAATCGATCAGTTATTTCTCAGGGCATTCGCTCTGAATTAGAGCGAAAAGGAACACTGCAGGAGCACATTCATGTGTTTGGTGGTGAAGAACGCTTCTGGATGGGACCTGAGGGCGGTCAATATGCACTGTTTTTTGAACCTGGTGCTCGTTTTGATTTCAGCGATTGGAAAACTCCAGCAGCGATTGATACAGACTCGTATCAAGTTGTTGCACAACAAGAAGATTCAGTGTCATTCCATCATTCTTGTAATTTCCAAAACTATAGCGGTACTCAATTTCATGTTGGAATCGACCGAACGGTCTCCATGCTTGAGGAAAAAGATCTGGAAGTGATTCTTGAGCAGGATGTTCCACAGGGCCTCGATTTCGTTGGGTATAAAACAGTTAACCGGGTCACGAATCGCGGTAAAGATCCTTGGGTTCCTCAAACCGGACTACTATCAATCTGGATACTTGGAATGTACAACCCATCACCGCGTACGACTGTCGTAATTCCTCTTCAGAAGAGAAAGAACATGGACCTGCGTAATCGTGTCAATGACGAATACTTTGGTCCAGTTCCTAATAATTTTTTGTGCGTTCGTGACGACACAGTCTTCTTTCGCGGTGATGGCTCGCGGCGTGGAAAGATTGGTGTAGACGCTAAATTTTCACGAGGCGTTCTGGGTAGTTATGACGCAGTTGGTAAAGTACTCACTCTCGTTACATATAACGTGCAAGAGTCTCCCTTCGGCTATGTCAATTCAATGTGGAATTTACAGGATGAGCCGTACGTGGGAGATGTTATCAATGCATACAATGACGGTCCATCTGAGCAAGGTGGAGCTCCTCTCGGCCCGTTCTATGAACTCGAAACATCATCCCCAGCAGCGGCTTTGGGGCCCAACGAAGCAATGCAGCATGTGCAGCAGACCTGGCATATCAAGGGCCCAGATGAACAGTTAAAGGTGGTAGCCAAACGGTTGTTGGGCGTCGACTTGTCAGACATTGAAAAGGATTTTGTGCGAGAATGACCCCATTTTGTTCAATCCATTAATGTATTGTGCATTCGACTTTTATGCGCGTTTAAGCGACAGATCCTTCGCAAGAAACCTCGCCCCATACCATTAGCTGACTTCATCGAGGAGTTTGTTCATCGACAACTGTCATGAGACGAGTCTTGAGGGGGCTTCAAGCCCAGCTCGTTCAGCGGAAAAGAAGTCGAGCTGCACTTCGCTTGAGATTCCACACATTGAATTAGCAATCAGTTGGGCTGTACCCGTGGAAAGGTGAAAACCCGAGCGGTAATGTCCAGTTGCAAGCCATGCGTTGTCTAGCGTGGGCACGCGTCCAATGGTTGGAAGCCCATCAGGTGATCCCGGTCTTAGTCCGGCCCACGATTTCTTTGGTTGGTGAGATCTCAAATAGGAGAAAAGTTCACTGGCAAGTGTGCCCAGTCGATTAAGAGAAAAGGGTGTATTTGATAGATCGAAACCAACATCTTCAATTGTTGATCCGATGAGGAGATGGCCGTCGTCCCGAGGAATTATGTAGTCAAGTCCGGAACCAATATTAATTATATGACGAACTGTGCCAGGATCAGTCTTATGCAATAAAATCTGGCCTCTCCATGGCCTTGTAGGCAGGCTGAGGTGGAGCTTTTGAAGTAAACTCTCTGACCTTGCGCCTGCAGCAATACAAAATGTGGCGGCATGCATCGAGCAACAAGCCAAGTCTTGGCCTTCAACATTTACCGAAACAATTTGATCAGAATCAAAAATAAAATTTTTGACCCGTGCGTTATCTACTATCTCTACCCCGCGTCTCAAGCAAGCCTCTCGCAAGGCTTTTAGGTGCCGAGGAGGTCTGACTTGTGACTCGTTCGGGAGGTAATACGCACTTCTCATGCGGTCAGCAATAAATTCACTGTTAATCGCAGGTTCTAGTTCTCTCACATCCTTTGCTGAGATGGATTTATGTTCTACGTGTAGCCGTTTCCAGTTTTCTACGCAGTTCAGAATGTCGGATTCTGTTTTTGTTGTGGTTGCAAGAGCAAGGCTGCCGCAGCGCCGAAACCCGTTGTCTATCCCGGTTTCTTCAAGAAGTGATTTTGCCCATTGGCGGTGGAGTCGATCGCTGTATTGAGTTAGTTGCTCAATGGGTGTTCCTTTAAGTTGAACGCTCGTGTCTTGTGGTTGGGCTGGAAAAATGCCGGCTGCTGCCCAACTTGCACGATTTTGAGGCGGATCCCAACTGAGAACGGACACAGATTGGCCGCGTCTAGCAAGTTCCCATGCTATCGAGAGACCGATGACGCCGCCCCCAACAATACAGCAATCATGCATTTGTAGGAACCTGAGGGCTATCAGCGATATTTACCCAAACGTGAACGTGTGGTGATCCTCTGAAATGCCAGACAAAAGACGGGCCCTCAAGACGCCAGTTGTCCCAGACTCCATCATTACCAAGGTCTTTCTGCTGGTAAAACGTTAAGCGGCATGCGTCAATCCCACCCTGTGAGGCGAGGCACCTGTCGACCTCTGCTTGGTCACTAGGTCGAAATGGCTCAAGAAGGAGTTTGAGAACATTATTCAGTTCTTCCCTCTGACCGTCATTAAGTTCTTTGACTGAAAGGCCTGGTCGCTCGGTCTTACCGTGGAAGCTTATAGCGTTTTCTTTCGGTGAACGCTGAACGAGTGACTCGGCTTGCTGGTGCTTGTCGAGCATTGCATACACCTTGTTTGCTGCAATTGCCTGAGGCCAAAAGACGTTGCCAGGGTGAGTAGGCTCTTCAGTAAAGCTACCAGTGTCATGTCCATAGAAGATAGGTCCACCAAACGCAACATGATCAGCAGAGTCGCCATCACACCGCAACGTCATGTGCCGCCCAGTCAATAGAAATTGAAATTTTCCACTCCCTGGCTCACCAAGAAGCGATACGCTTTGTGAATAACCAAATCCGCCACAGTCATCTTCTAATTGTTTATCAAAAAGAGGTTGCCATTTCGGAGTAATAAGGCCTTCAAAAATTTTACGAATCATTCCTTGTTGAGACGGTGTGAAAAAATCACTCGCAATTTCCGGTTTGCTTGACTGCCAATTGTTTGCGACTCTCGTGCGAAGCAGTCCATATTTAGGATGCTTGTAATCCCATGGGAAGCAGACCTGTGTTCGCTGAGATGGTGTCAGTGAGGCATGAAGCTCTCCAGCGAGAGTTTCAGCTGTTGAAGACTGTGTTGCCTCAGCAGCATACGCTTTACACCAATCAGCGTTACGGAGTAGTGAAGAAACGCTGAGTGCTGCAGAAGTATGTGTGAGAAATTTTCTCCGTGAGCTCACTCGGTTTTTTGGTGTAGAGGGCATAGTAGAAACTCCTTTAGTATTTCCGTTCACATTTTTCATCATGCACGAGGTGGTAAGCCAAGTGGGCTGCGTGTATCTTCTCACTTAAATTATTTGCAGGGAGATCGTCAAGCCGGGAATCAAGGATACCAGCTATTCAATGATAACAGGAATGATAAATCAGAGCCGGCGTTGGCATTGGGGACAAAAAAAAGTTGATCGCTGCAATTGAATAATGCGCTTGATTGTAGTGCTACACCGAAAACACTCATTTTCCGAGCGCCCGTACACCTTGTGAAATCGCTGGTATCTACCGGGCCGATTGTCAGCTGTTCTGTATGTTTCATCACCGATAGATGAACCCTCAAATTTGATCGCTTGGTGGAGTATTCGAGAGCATGCTGCTGCAATGCGATCGCAGGCAGACTGGGTCAACCTGTGGCATCTTGTACGGGGATCAATTTTGGCCTCATGCAGAATTTCTGAAGCGTAGATATTGCCCACACCGGAAAGTATCTTCTGGTCGAGGAGTGCAACTTTTATGTAACGCCTTGAAGGTTGGATTCTCTTATATAAGGTAGTTCCACTGATGATAAGGGCATCAGGACCTATCGCGTGGCTGCCGAATCGAGATTCAAACCTTGGTTTATCAAACAAAGTGATTGTCCCCAATCCACGTCGATCCCAAAAAATGAGTGGATGCTTCTGTTTTGTTTTAACTATCAGTCGTACATGCTGGTGCGTTGGAGGTGATACTCTGAGAAGTAGTCCAGTCATCCGCGGTTCAAAAACCAAGAATGAATCCATGTCGTCTTCGTTTTTTCGTATCCGGAGAACAGCCCGTTTGCCAAGACGTGTGATATCCAGGATACGTGCGTGATGAAGTTTGGCTGCCATATTTTTCGGCGGCGGGTTGATTGGCGATGGCTTTTGGGTGAGTCGTGGAAACTGAGTAGTTGCAATGACTTCTCCACGGAAACAAGCTATTCCGCGGCACATCGTTTCTACTTCCGGGAGTTCTGGCATCGATCAACGGAATACGAGGAAAAGATAAGATTCGCTAGGTCAAAAATTATAAAAGGAGGCTACAATCAAGTGTCAGTCGATTTTCGTCATCTTATATGAAGCTAAATCATAGGGTGTTACTCAAAAGGCGTGTTTAAATGTTTGGAGTTTTGAATGCATAGTGTTCCTGCTGAGACTGTCGAAAAGAAACTCTCATCTGTGCCCGATAGCCTTGGTCGCTTTGGTCAATTTGGTGGACGGTATGTGCCTGAGACACTTTCAGCGGCATTGAATCAGTTGGAGAAAGCTTATGACGAGGCTATCGCCGATCCAGATTTTATCAGTGAACTCAACGGATTATTTGCCGCCTTTGTTGGGCGTCCTACACCCTTGCTTTTTGCCCGCAGGCTTACTGAGAAAGCGGGTGGTGCGCAGATCTACTTTAAGCGGGAAGACCTGAGTCACACAGGGGCACATAAGATTAATAATACGCTGGGCCAAGCACTTTTAGCCATGCGGATGGGCAAACGCCGAATTATTGCTGAGACCGGGGCTGGCCAGCATGGTGTAGCAACGGCAACAGCTTGCGCGCGGTTTGGGCTCGAATGCGTTGTCTATATGGGATCAGAGGATGTGCGTCGCCAGTCCCCTAACGTTCGAACGATGAAGTTAATGGGTGCGGAAGTTCGGCCGGTAGAAAGTGGTTCTCGTACGTTGCGGGATGCAATTAATGAAGCAATGCGAGACTGGATGGCATCAGTCGAAACAACGCACTACATAATTGGGTCGGTGGTAGGGCCTCATCCATTCCCGCGTATTGTTCGTGATTTTCAGTCAGTAATTGGACGTGAGACAATAGATTGCTGTAAAAGTATCTTCGGCAGGCTCCCTGATACTGTTGTGGCGTGCGTTGGTGGTGGCAGTAACGCAGCCGGCATGTTCTATCCCTTTGTTGATTGCCCAGAAGTGCGTCTTGTTGGCGTTGAGGCAGGAGGCCGATCGAGCGGCGACGGTGAACATGCCGCTCCCCTCACCTACGGGACGCCAGGCATTCTTCATGGCAGTCTTAGTTATGTACTGCAGGACACAGATGGTCAGACATCTGATGTACACTCAGTGTCGGCAGGCCTCGATTATCCAGGCGTTGGCCCGGAACACAGTTTCTGGCGAGATTCTGGTCGCGTTGACTACACCAGCGTAACTGATTCTGCTGCCCTTGATGCCTTTGATATGGTGGCCCAACACGAGGGGGTTCTTCCAGCACTTGAAACGTCGCATGCCCTCGCATGGGCCGTTGAAGCTGCTTCAAAAATGCGTCCTGATGAAATCCTAGTCGTGTGTATGTCAGGTCGTGGGGATAAAGATGCTGCTGAGATAGCAAGGTTGCGTGGGCACGAGTGATGAATCAAACGTTTTACTACCGGTGTCTTTTCTTAAAGCATTTTTATTAAAAAAAGAGTTAGACAGTAAATGACCGCCAGAGATAGCAACAGAAAAACAGGAATTGAAATGCTGGGCGATGCGTTTGCCCAGTGCAAGGCCGATTCGCGTCGCGCTGTCGCACCCTTTGTTACAGCTGGCGACCCGGATGGACAATCGACTGCGGCTATTTTACGTTCGATTTGTGCAGCTGGAGCAACGTGTTGTGAGCTTGGTGTTCCTTACAGTGATCCGATTGCTGACGGGCCGGTGATACAGGCCTCGTACACCCGCGCGCTGGACGCGGGTATGACCCTCACAAACATGTTCGACATCGTGGCTGAATTTTCCAAATCATACGCGATGCCCTTGCTGGCGATGGCCAGCTATTCACTTATATTCCGGAGTGGAATCGAGGCATTTGTAAAGCGTGGGCAGGAAAGTGGTTTGGCAGGTTTCGTAGTTCCTGACTTGCCATTAGAAGAGTCTGATGAACTAGACACGCAGTGTCGGCTGGCTGGCCTTGCTCTTGTACGACTCGTGACACCCACAACTCCACCAGAGCGTGCTCGAGAAATCGCAAAACGCTCTACAGGATTTCTTTACTGTGTATCGGTTGCGGGAGTGACGGGAGAGCGGACTGCCTTGCCAGAAAACCTTGTTGAACGTATTCAGTGGTTACGTGAAGAGTCGGATGTGCCAATACTGGTAGGGTTTGGGATATCAACTGCTGATCAGGCACGAGAGGTTGCTACAGTAGCTGATGGTGTAATCGTCGGCTCAGCAGTTGTCCGTTGTGTTGAACAGGCTCAAGGCAAAAGTTCTGTGTCTGAAAATGCAGGTGATTTTGTTCGAAAACTTGTCGAGGCCTGTCGCGTCAGTTGAGCCCATGTGGGTTCATCTTACGTAAGTGAATTCAAGACCTGAGCAGGCCATGGCGGATCATAAGTACAGGATTCAAGTGGGCAGTCTGCCTTTATCAGTATCGCGATGGCCTCGTCAATTGGTCCACGGTCAGTTGATACATCGCAAATTAAAAAATCCTCGTCCACGATGGTACTCGAAAGTGTGAGGTGGGAGATAGCCTTGGCCGCTTGTGAAGCAGACGATGGACATTTAAGGCGAACTTTCCACTGGTTTACTTCAGTGAAAAATTCTGGCTGAAAACGGCCGGCGATTACTTTCTGTCCGTCATTTAGAACAAGCAGGTCAGTGAAAGTTTCTGGGACGTTCGCGTCATTGAAAGCAGCAAGAATGATGCGACCTGTGAGTTGTGCATTTGCAATCAGTCGGTCGATGACCTGATAGCCATCAGGATCGAGACCAGCATATGGGTTGTCTAGCAGTAAGATGTGGGGTTCACCCAGTAACGCTCTAGCAATGAGTAATCGCTTGCTTTGGCCAGAGGAGAACGTATCAATTCGATGCCCCCGTAAATTAGCCAGAGAAACCTCTTCCAACACGCGGTTGACGGCGGCATTTATTTCTTTTGCTGGGATTCCTGACTCGATTGCAAATAACTTGAGACATTCATCTGCTCGGATCATTGGCCATGTTGTGATGCAGTGGGGTACGAAGCCAATGAGTTGTTCAGCACGAGGCGAATCTGTCGTTGACGCGAAGTCTGCGAATGATATGTTGCCAGACTGAATGGGGAGCAAAGTGGCAATAGCTTCAAGGAGCGTGGTTTTACCTGATCCAGTTGGGCCGATGACAGCAACAGATTGCCCAGGATGAATTGTGTGTGTGAAGTGATTTAATGCGATGACGCCCTGTCGCTGGACAGTAACTTGTTCGAGCACAATCATGGTTTCCCTGCATTTTGAATGCCGTTGTCGTTGAGCCTTTGCTTGGTCATTTCAATTGCTACCAGAAGCCCTTTCGCTTTGTTAAGGGTCTCTTCGAATTCCTTTTCAGGTTGACTGTCTGCAACAATCCCAGCTCCCGACTGCACGTACGCATTGCCTTTCGTGATAACAATCGTGCGCAAGGCAATACAGGTGTCCATTGATCCACAAAAGTCGATATAGCCAACAGCTCCAGCGTAGGGCCCCCGCTTGTTGGGCTCGAGTTCATCAATAATTTCCATTGCACGAATCTTTGGTGCTCCAGATACAGTGCCAGCAGGTAAGCACGCGCGAAGTGCATCGAACGCAGTAGCTTCGGGCAGGAGTTTGCCATTCACGTTGCTTGTTATATGCATAACATGGCTATACCGCTCTATGGTCATGATGTCGCTGAGTTCAACTGAGCCAATCTCAGAGACTCGTCCGATGTCATTTCGACCGAGGTCGATGAGCATGACATGCTCAGCGCGTTCTTTTGGATCGGCGAGTAGCCCAGCAGCAAGGTCGGCATCTTCTTCAGGGGTTTCTCCACGCGGCCGCGTGCCTGCCAGGGGCCTGACGGTGACTTTCCTGTCCATAACACGAACCATTATCTCGGGTGAACTTCCAACAAGCGTTGCGGATGGTGTGCGAAGGCAAAACATGAATGGACTGGGGTTGACCACGCGAAGTGTGCGGTAGAGCTCGAGTGGAGAAGCATCAAATGGTGTTGAGAGCCGACGACTTAGCACCACCTGAAAGATGTCGCCGGCATGAATGTAGTCGACCGCCTTCTCAACAGCCTCTAGATAGTCATCTCTACTCCGGTTCGCTGTACTTGCTTTATGGATTGGTTGGGTTGGGCTGGTGAGCGGACGTATGTCGCGAAGAGGAGGCCAGCCACAATCTTGCTTTAGCTTTTCAATAATGTCGTCCACGCACTTCTTCGCAGATTTATACGCGGATTCTATGGCCTTTGGGGATTTCTCTACAGTTTTTGCCAAGGCAACGACATCTATAGATTTTGAAACATGGTCAAAGACAACGAGTTGATCGTACAGTGCAAAATAAATATCAGGTAAGCCAAGGTCATCGGAGGGTGTGTGCGGAAGACTCTCTACGTATCGAATGGCATCATATGCCGCATAGCCAATAGCACCGCTTGTAAAAGGTGGAAGTTCGTCGAGCCGAGCCGGTCTAAAACATTCCATCTGGCTCTCAAGTTCAGCTAGTGGATCTTCGACGTGAAGTTTCTCATCAGGTAATCCTTTGCGTCGAATTGTTACGTCTGGCCCATGGGCCTCGAACTGAAGAAATGGATCAGACCCGAGAAAACTGTATCTCCCAACCTTTTCTCCTCCAATTACGCTTTCAAAGAGGCAACCATCTGAGCCAGTATCAATTCGAGCAAAAGCTGAGAGAGGCGTAAGGGCGTCTGCGAAAATACGACGGCAGACCGGAATAAGGGTTTCTTTTTGTGCTAACTCGGAGAAATATTTGAAGTTCGGGAAATGATTCATGAGGGCATCGATTAATTTATTTCCACCAGTTTTTATATTGTTATGGTTCCTATTTGGGACTATGAGTTAGTTGGAGTCAATGGGGAGGACGATTGCTTTTTAGTGCTGTAATTGTCTTTTGGTTGGACCAGTTTTTGTTGGCGAAGGATTAGTGTCTTGTAAAACCAGCGTTTTGGTTGACATTCGAATGGTCTGGTTTTTCTTTCGTATCGCCATGGGAGAGTGTAGTTCACTATTCCGGGTGGTCTCGATTGGGTATTAGGTAGTGGAATTATTACGTGATAAATCAGCGAATTTTCGGTTGAAAACCTGAACTTTTCCAGAGTCTATACTCATGACAGGTTTTTGGGCAAAAGTAGTACTTGGCGGAGTGTTTAGTGTGCTTTGCATTGAGGAATGGTAATAATATTGTTGAAGGAACAAGACAGGACTTCGGTATATTGTGAGTAGAACTCACAGAACTGGTTGTTGATGTGTTTAAGAGTGCTAAGGGACGAAGCTATGCAATGCCAGCAATGCGAAAAACAGGCAATGTTTCACATTACTGAAGTAGAAGATGGTGGGGTACGCGAATTGCACCTTTGTGAAGATCATGCGCGTGTGTATCTCAATCAGGCTGAGGCGGATTCGCAGCAGGAAGACTCTGACATCCCAAGCGGGCCTCTCGGTGTTAACCAAACAGCGAAAGAACTTTCTGAGATTGACCAGCTATTTTGTGATATGTGCGGTATTACATTTTTTGAATTTCGTAACCAAGGAAGGCTCGGATGTCCGCATGATTATGTGCAGTTTGAAAAAGAGCTTGAGCCTCTGATTGCAAACATCCACGGAGAAGTGCAGCACCGGGGTCGACGACCACGTCGTAGGAAATCATTTGAAGGAGAGCCTCTTCCAGAATCCACAGAGGAACTTACGAGTGTCATAGGAATGAGGAAAGAAATCCGTCATGCGGTAGAGGCTGAAGAGTACGAGAGGGCTGGGAAACTCCGAGATGACATCCAAAACATTCTTCATAAATGGAATGCAGAAGCCTCACGAAACTAGCTTTTCTATTAACTACAGGGAAAAAGTTTCCGGGCAAACCGCCTGACTACTGATAGACATTTAAGTAACAAATACTGCTAAATTTAAATATATGGAATTTGAAGTGTTGAAAACATCTGTTGGTGAATGGCTTAAGGGCACCGGTCCCGAGTCAGATATTGTTATGAGTAGCAGAGTGCGGCTTGCACGAAATCTTGCACACTATCCCTTCGTAGGCCGGGCCTCGGAGACGGAACGGAGTGAGATCGAGGGTTTCCTTCGCTCGCATCTTAAGAAGACGTCAGTAGGTTCACGTCTTGAGTATACAAATTTAGGTGGCCTCGAAGACCTTGATCGACAATTTCTCGTTGAAAGACAGTTGATAAGCAGGGAGCATGCCGATGCTACAGGTGCTCGTGGGGTTGCAATTGATCCTACCGAACAGATCAGTCTCATGATCAATGAGGAAGATCATCTTCGAATTCAGTGCATCCATAGTGGTTTAGATCTCGAAGCAGTCTGGTCGCAGATTCGTGGAGTAGACGAAGAGATCGAAGAGGTGGTTCCTTATGCTTTTCATGGCCAATGGGGGTATCTGACTGCATGTCCAACAAATGTCGGTACGGGAATACGAGTAAGCGTAATGCTTCACCTCCCTGCTCTTGTGATCACGCGGCAGATTGACAAAGTTTTTCGAAGCCTGCATAAAATTTCATTAGCTGTTCGAGGTTTGTACGGCGAGGGTTCGCAGGCTTTTGGAGATTTTTATCAGATTTCCAACCAAATAACCCTCGGTCGAACAGAGGATGAACTAATTGCTCAGGTCGCGGATGTTGTTCCTGTTCTAATTGATTATGAGCGTCGTGCCAGAGAATTTCTTTTGCAGGAAACAGAGCGGAATGTACACGATCAGGTGAGCCGCGCCTTTGGGATTTTGAGAACGGCGCAAACAATTAGTGCCGAAGAAACCATGCAACTGCTTTCGCGTGTTCGCATGGGGGTGCTGCTGGGTTTGGTGGATGATCTTCATGTTTCTGATGTTAATAAACTGCTTGTTCGCACCCAGCCGGCCCATCTTCAGAAGATGAAAGGTGTCGACCTTGACACAAAAGATCGAAATATCGAACGCGCACGATTCCTTCGGTCATATTTCGAGTCAGGGTCACCCGACGGCAATTAAAGACTTTTGCTAGAGGAATGGCTTAAACCGCCAACTGTTTTTATTTATGCAGCAATGAGTGGTTGAGGTCACCATCTATTTAATTGGCCTCAATCAAAATAAAGGGGGCATGAGAAGCAGGCCGCTTCTCGTTTTTTTTCTGGAAAATCCTAACAGTTAAGCACTGTTCTTTGTTGATAACTTTTCTTTATTCACAACTGAAGCCACGCGATAAGGCTATCGCCAGAATGAGCAACAATACAGAACGAGATTGGGGTTTTAGTGTGTGCGGCCAGTCGGGATACATTTTTTGCTAGGTGTCTGCTAGTTTTTCCCGGAGAGCATCGACCACCGCTGGCGGAACAAATTTTCCCAAAGCAGTGTCGTTTGCGAGTGGAGTGATTTGCTTTAATAAAGATGAAGATATGTGGGAGTATTGCGCATCTGCCATTAGGAAGACAGTCTCGATTCCTGGGTCCAGCATTCGGTTCGCGAGGGTCATAGTAAACTCTGCCTCGATATCCGTCAGTGATCGAACGCCGCGAAGAACAATCTGTGCTTTTTGGTCACGAACAAACGCTACAGATAATCCGTGGAAGCGTCGAACAGTCACATTGTCGAGGTGGGCGACTGCTGCTTCTACGAGTTTGACCCGCTCTTCCTGATCAAAAAGTGGCTGCTTGTCAGGGTTGATACCTACGCCGACCACAATATGGTTAAATATACGGCTTGCCCTCTCGATCACATCAAGGTGACCGAGCGTAATTGGATCAAAAGACCCTGTGTACACCGCGACTTGACCATCATGAGGTGGCAAAAATAATTACTCCAAATAATGATTTGTGATAGACGATAAAGATTCTGTTGGCTCCCAGAGAGTGAACAAGTATGGTATTTCAAAGAGAGATCTCAAGTGGAGAGATCTTTGACACTAATTTTACTACATTTGTGGAGGGTCTCACGGCGTGTCGAAGTCCGTTCCGTTTGTCGGCATGGTTGTTTCTGGGATCGTAGGTATCCTTTTTTTAGCTGATGCAGCGGTCGCTATCCCATTCAGTCGGGTCAGCGTACTTGCCGATGTTGGATTTATCCTGAGTAGTGGAATTCTTGCCTATTTAAGTTGGTCTACTTTAATGAGCAGAAAAGAAGACTAGTCGGTTCATTTTTCAGCTAATCGATTAGGCTGCTTTGAGTATAGAGGAAGGGTCTGCTCTGGAAGTGCCTCTTGAGATTAAGTCAGGTAGCTGGTCGAGACGTATGGCCGTTGCTGACTTCTTGGATACAAGTTTGTGTACCTGCCTTGTAATCTTGCTAAATTTTTTGTGGTCATAGTTGCCGTTCTTGGAGGCAGCATCCCAAATCTTAAGAATTCCTTTTTGTTCTTGTCTACGTGTCATGAAAGATAGGAAGGTTTGGAACTGTCCTTGCTGTGTTCGGGTGTTACGCAAAACTTCCCATAGTCCCCATTGAACGTTTCGGCAAGGCCAACCCATGGGTACTGGTCTTCGTGGGGATGATGTCGTGCTGTATGAATTGGTAAGGATTACAGAGATGCCCTCTTGGACAAGCAGTTCACGATGATGAATCTGTCCGGCCTGTGGTGCGACTATCGTGTTCAGGTGTGGGAAACTACGTCGTGCTAAATGGAGCTGGGTGCGAAAGCAGTGTTTCGAGGCTATGTCGCCGAGACCCATTTCTAAACAAACAGCCTCATCGGTATGCGATATGCTTTGCAGAATATCCAATGTGCCATACCAGGAAATTGGGATATCACTATTCAGTCCCCGAAAGACAGTCTCAGTTTGTCTGGGATTTAGGGGTAATGGAGCACAAACGATGTGTGTGTCTGACAAACCCTGATACTGCACACTTAACCTCCTCAGCAACTTGGCTAGCCCATGACTCTATATCATTTACCAGGAACAAAATCGGTTTTGGGCAAGCCGTTCTATGTGCAAAAGCACGCCTTGATCTATCGGTATCGACGTAGAAATAAATTCACTTCAGCGATTTCCACTTCTTCGGCTTATTCGGCCGGCACGGTTTTCCCTGTCGGAATTCCTTTACATCTGGAGTCGGTGATATGGTTCTTTTGCCAGGATTCTATTGAATCCAAAAGTGACTTCATTGTGGCCTCGTTTGCCTCAACCGTCACCGAGTAGCCGAGTTCACAGACTTTCGATGATGTGATTGGCGAGATGCTTGCGATTTTCCAAGAACGTAGATACTCGCCAAATATATTCACTGCGGCTTCTGCAATAAATGAGCTTGTGAGAAGAATCCAGTTAACAGGGAATTGCTTTATCATTCGATGCGCTGTTTCTTGGTTGGATGAAATGGGTTGACTCGCATAGGCAGCGACCTGTTTAACTTCGTGACCAGCGGCTTCGAGTTCTGTACGCAAAACATCGCGACCTCGCTCTGCTTGAATTAGTAGGAATCGCTGCTTCTTCCCTCGTTGGTGAAGTGCTTGGACAAATCCTTCAGAATGAAAACTTTCGGGGACGAGGTCGCAAATGACCCCCTGCTCTTCAAGTGCTTGTTTCGTTGCGGGGCCGATGGCGGCGATCTGTGCACTTCCGAGTGCACGTGGATCAAGTTCCTGTAATCGCATCTGTTTGCAGAAGTAGTTAACACCATTGACACTCGTGAAGACGATCCAATCAAACGCCCATGCCTCATTGACAGCGATTTGTAGTTCCTTGGGATCACTCGCTGGTACAATGTCGATTAAGGGGAGGTGCATCGCCTCACCCCCACGTCTCGCAATATCGGCGATAACTGGACCGGCCTGACCTGCTGGCCGGGTGACCAAAAGCCGGCATCCTTGCAGAGGCGGTACCCTTGTATTTGGTTTTGGGTTTCTCATCGGTGTCTCGCCGATCATAGCAACTGCCGGTGAGGGGATTTTCGCCATGTCGATGTCTAAAGCACATGAGCCAAGAGTTGTTTGGATAATCCGCTGGTCTGGCCAACTGCAGCGACTTACGAGTGTTACCGGTGTATCTGAGGGTCTTCCTGCTTTGAGGAGTGCATCTGACCAGTGTTGAGCCTGTTCAACACCCATGTAGATAACAATGGTCCCTTCTCGAATCGAAAGATTTTCGTAATCAAGAGCCTCTTTCTTATCTTTGGCCTCGTGCCCTGTCACGATGGTGAGGCTTGATGAGATGCTTCGGGATGTTAGCGGGGTGACTGCTGCCGCTGCTGCTGCGGTTGCTGATGTAATCCCAGGAATGATTTCAAACGATACAGAATGTTCGACAAGCGGCTCTATTTCTTCACGGAGTCTCGCAAAAATAGTAGGGTCGCCACCTTTCAGGCGGACGACGTTGTAGCCATTCACTGCACAGTCTGCTAGATACGTTCCGAGTATCAGGCCAGTGTCGCTTCCCGTGGACTGTTCCAGGATTTCAGATAGTAAGATCCTCTTTGTGTGGGGTGGAATAAGGTTAAGAATAGCAGGTGACACAAGTTGGTCATGGACAACGATATCAGCTTGCTCGAGCGCACGGATGGCTCGAATAGTCAAAAGGTCAGGTTGGCCTGGTCCCGCGCCGACGAAAAGAACATGTCCATCGCGCTGGATGCAGCCATCTTTTTTCATAAGAGGCGACTTGCTATCGTGGATCGGCAGGTCAACATGACTTTTCATCTGATACCTAAGGTTTCGTCACTTCAGCATAACGAAGCAGTTCACACGAGTGTACGAATTTAGAGAAAAACGTACCCATGGAGACTGTTGTCGGTTACTTTGTATGAGGCCATTGGGATATAACACGATGTTAATTTATTTGAAATGAGCACTTTTTTCTGGGGTAACAATCAGGTTTTGTTACGATTTTGATCTCGTGATATTACGATCATATCTTTTGTTTAACGTGTAGGAAGCATGTCAGCAAAACAGGAAGAAAAGAACGTGGGTGGAACTCAAGTGAATACAGAGAGTATATCGCCGCCATCTCCTGCAGAGCGTAGTCGACTTACAAAATGCTTCACCACGGGATCAGATAACCTCAGGAAAGGGAATTATGATTACGCAGTTGAATTATTTGGAAGTTGCGTAGCAGGAGATCCCGCTAGTGCGATTTATCTGCAAGGATTTCTTGAGGCTCTGTCTAAAAAATTTGATGGCAAGAAAAAAAGCGGTTTTGCTTCGTTGCTCTCTGCCGGAGGTCGGGGAAGCCTTAAGCGTCTGGTAGCGACTGGAAAGACACGCGAAGCAATAAAGGTTGGCCTCGATGTGCTCAAGAAAGACCCTTTTGACGTTGCATGTATTCTGAGCCTGGCCGAAGTCTGCGGCGATGCTCATTGCCTTGATACGCAGGGATTGTTTCTCAGAAGAGCGCTTGATGTTGCGCCCAAAGATATTGCAGTGAACAAGCAGTGTGCCAGTTATAAAGAAAAATTGGGGGAGTACGATCAAGCTATTTCTTGCTGGCAGCGACTTGCCGGGACAAAAAGCGTCCAAGAAGAGGCTGAGCGTGAGATTGCACGATTAAGTGTAGAAAAAACACGAGAAAAGCTCGAAAGTCGTGGAACTGGGCCAAAGGAGTCCACTGATGTGTCACCGCTGGAACAACTCCGGCAAAAATTGGCTTCATCACCATCAGATTTTGAGACTGCATTTGAGCTCGCAGATTTGTTGGAGCGAGAAGGTACAGTTGAAGATGCAGAGAAAGTGCTTGTGGATGTACTCGCCGCATCTGGCAACGACCTGAAGGTGCGAGAGCATCTTGAAGACAGACAGATTCGTTGGGCAAAACGGAGGGTGATGCTTGCTGAAAAGCAACTACAAGCCACGGACAGCGAGGATAATAAAGAAACGGTTGCTCGATTAAAGAGAGCTCTGCTTAAGCAGGAAATTGACATTTATGCGGCCCGTGTTGAGAGGTATCCAGATAACACCACCTGGAAGTATGAGCTTGCCATCCGCCTTAAGGCTGCTGACAGCCCAGCAGAGGCTATTAAGTTTTTTCAGCAGGTTCAACTTGACGCCCGCCGCCGTGGGGCGGTAGCTCTTGAACTAGGAGAATGCTTTCAAAAAATCAAGCAATATCCGTTAGCTATGCGAAATTATCAAACGGCGGTGGAAAGCTTGGAGGATCGAGAAGTAGAATTACGGAAACGAGCTCTTTACAGAGCAGGTGTTTTGGCTGCTGCCCTAAAAGATAAAGATGGGGCAGTGAAGTTCCTATCAAACCTTGCTGAGATTGATTTTGGGTACCGCGACGTAGCGGAACGGCTCAAGAAACTAAATGCCTAAAACACCTGAGCCAGTCCTTTTTTCTGGCTGGCTATTCTGGAAACCGTACGATTGACCATGTTTTCTTAGGGTACTGGCGGAATCGTGTTCCGTCGGGTATTTTTTAGATATTGGCGGTTTATGCCTTTTCCCAGTTTTATTTACGTTCAGGAATGACAGAATGCCACATTCGGCAAGTGCTAAAAAAAGATTGCGTCAAAATGTTCGAAGCCGTGACCGAAACAAGGCTATAAAAACGGAAATAAAAACATCAATCAAAAAGGTGTTACAGGCTCTTTCCGCAAAAGACGTCACGACCGCTCAAGATCTTTTTAAGACTGTCGCTAAAAAAGCTGATCGGGCGGCTGCATCAAAAACAATTCATAAAAATAAGGCTGCGAGAATCAAGTCAAGACTCTCTGCCCGTATTGTCAAAACAGCTCAGGCAGCAGCTGGCTGAGAACAAGGTCACTACTTGTTTTTTGTATCGATCGAAAGCTTCATTATATAACGTCCCATTGAATTGCCTGACTGTTGAAGACAGGTCCTTCGATACAGGTTCTTTGGTAGTCCCAGTCGCCCTTCTCATCGAGTATTGGTGCAACGCAGCTAAAGCAGATTCCAATGCCACATGCCATTGGTGTTTCTAGTGATACTTGGCAGTCGAGGGATCGTTCTGCTGCCCACTGTGCAACAGCGGCCATCATTCCTTCGGGTCCACAGCAGGCTATTGCAATTTCTTCAAATGTATTGCTGTTTTCCATTTCATTGAGAAGGTCAATGACTGTGCCACGACATCCTGTTGATCCATCGAGTGTTGCGAGGTGGGTATTCATTCCACAGTTACGGAAGTCGTCAGCGTGTCCGAAAAGACCAGCGTGTCGTGCACCCCAGCAAAACGTGACCTGACTTGACGGACCAGCGGCGAGAAATTCACGGCCCAGCATGAGGAGTGCTGTTTGTCCGATGCCTCCGGCAATGAGCACAAGATGCTTCGTTGCCGGAAGCTGAAATCCATTGCCAAGTGGACCCCAAAGAGAAAGGTCGTCACCAGGCCGTAAAGAAGTCAATGTTGTTGTGAATTTGCCAGCTACTGCGTAAATAAAATCAACAAATTTGGGTTTTGCGTCGCCGTTATCAGGTGCAAGAGGCGTCGGCTGCCAGTGGTCTGGTGCCTGATGTTGATTGAACACGTCGTATACCGCGAGAGGGCGGGCAAGGAGTGGATCGCTTCGGTCCTTGACACGAACCATTGCAAACTGGCCTGGTCGACTTGTCATAGCAAGGTTCGGGCAGTCAACACGCACTCGCCATGTGGCCTCAGCAATCTGTTCATGGGCAATGATTTCAGCCTGCTGGAAGTAGTTTTTACATGTTTGGCTGGTCAATGACATTAATGCTCTGTGGTTACTTATGCATTCAAAATGTTGGGAACATGATTGTAACCGATTGTTTTTTAGCGAGTACGCTTTCTCCAAGACGATGCTTTGCCGGGGCGTTTCGGCCGTCGTTTTCCACCTTGTTCGACCGATCGACGGCCATCCTGGCTCATGGAACTCGCACGGTTTGTTTTTGATCTACCACCATATGACCTTTTTGGTGCATTCGCGCGTGATGCGCGTGTACGGATATTACCGATGGCAGCAGTTGCAGATTTCCGTAATTGCTCGATCTCCTCCCACGTCAGTTGACGCCATTGGCCAGGTAGAAGATTTCCAAGGGTTAAGTCACCGACTGCTATGCGTTTCAGTTGCTGAACCTTATGGCCAAGAGATGCAAGCATTCTTCGGATTTCTCGATTACGACCCTCGTCGAGTACCATCTCCAGTACGGTGCTCTGTTTGTGTTGTGAACGGACGGTGACTCTTTTCGCTGACGCAGTTGCTTCTGCGAGGTGAATCCCCTGTCGTAGTGATTCGACAGTCTCTGCTGTTGGGATGCCTGCGATTTGAACGAGGTATTTCTTTTCGACTCCATATCGTGGATGAGTGAGAAGATTGCCAAGTTCGCCGTCATTTGTCACCAAGATTAGGCCCTCACTCGCGCGATCCAGGCGACCGATGGGAAACAGTCGTTGATCTGCTGGCACCAGGTCAATTACTCGTGGTCGGCCTGACGGATCGTAATTGGTTGTCACAACCCCGACAGGTTTATTGAGAAGGTAGACGATACGTCGTGGGTTCGGTAATCGTTCTCCATCAACCAGGATTTGCTGGCGGGCCGGATCAACCTTGCTGCCCAGGGTTGTAACAATCTTGCGATCAACCTCGACTCGACCGGCCGTAATGAGTTCCTCACATGAGCGACGACTGCCCAGACCCGCCGCTGCAAGAACTTTTTGAAGTCTCTCAAGACCATCGTCATCAAGAACAATGCGTGAAGTCTTTCCGTATCGTGGTCGACCCGAGTCAGGCTGTGGAGCCACTTTTCTTGCCAGAGGGCTTCGAGATGTCTGCCTTGCGGCTTTTGATTGGTTACGGGGGGATGGAGGCACAGGATGAGATTCCAGGGGCGATAGTGATCCCTCAAGGATACATCATTGTGCTATCGAATGGGCGCCCACCAGCGAGATCGCGTTACTTCGGGCACCGGATCCGCAAAATCACGCGGCCGAGCTCCATCCATCAGGGGCAACCTCAAAACAGACGGTGCAATATCGTCTTGCAAATATGGGTCGAAACGAACTGCGCGTCGCTGCTGCTTAACGGCTGGGCCGGGTTGAACCCAGTCGGGCCGTCCGAGTGAGGTACAGCCTGTGCATCCAAAACAGCAAATTACGACGACTACGCGGGTAATGTGCATGTGTGCTCACTCCGAAAACCAAATACAACTCGAAACGAGCTGAGAGTCTAGGGAGGTCTTCAGATTTTCCCAAGGTCGAAAAACAGACATTCCCGATTTAATTTAGGCATTTTTTTCTGCCCCACCTTGTTTTGGTGGAACAGTAATTCGAAGAAGGTGAGGATTCTCATGATTAACCGATTGGCACAAAAGGCTCTGCGGTTGAAGTTCTGCAGGAAAGAGAACGCAGTCACCTTTTTTGAGGGTTGGAAGATTCCAGTTAGAGGGAAGTTTCAATTCACCGGCTAGTACTGCGATCATCTCGCAACAATTTCCATCCGTCATCCACGATGTGCCCGGATAGACCTCATCAAAAGAGAAGTAGGAACATTCAACAAGTCGCCGAACAGCTGGGTCATTCGTCGATTTTTTGGAAGCTAGCCTGATTGGTCCCAAAAAGCGAGTTGCCTCGATTCCTTCGTCGAGGTGGAGAGCTCTTGGTTTGTTGTTTTTATCGACACGGTTCCAATCGAACAAACGAAAGGTAACGTCACTTGCCTGTTGAATCTCAGCAATGACGAGACCGGCCCCTATGGCGTGAACAGTGCCAGCGGGGATATATATGCAGTCGCCTGCTCTGGGTTCTATGACATGGAGCACGTCTTCACATGTCCCTGCAGTGATTGCTTTCCGTAGGGCAGGTTCATCGATGCCGTTCCGCAGCCCAGCGTAGATTTTGCTCCCTGGTTCGGCTTCAACAACATACCAGGCTTCGGTTTTGCCCCGATCTGGTGGTGTCCTCCGCGAGGCTTCTTCATCGTTGGGGTGTACTTGTACAGAGAGTACTTTATTCGCATCAAGAAATTTGAACAAAAGCGGGAACGTGCTTGGTGTGGAAATACCGGCCAGACCTTTTGGGTCCTCGCGCATTAACTCACCAAGACTTTTTCCAGTAAGAGGACCGTAGCGAACAATACTCTGGTCGCTTCCGTGATCGACAATTTCCCACGACTCAGCGTAGGGTCCAGGCTGTTTTAATTCGCGTCCCAACAAGCTTTCGAAACGGCGGCCACCCCAGAGGTAGTGGCGGTAGAGCGGTTTAAAAATAAGTGGGGTGAGCATGAGCGTTTTCAAAAGTGGGTTGCGAAGGGGGGCGTTAGTGTTGTAGGCAGTAGAACCGATTGCCACTTAGCTGCGAGAAGGCTTTGGTCTATGTTTGTCCGTAGCCCTCTAAAATTCGACCGATTCCAAAAAGACAAATGGAGGCAACTAGCATTATCAGCATTTGTCCGAGACTAATTGTATGGTTGAGCTCAAGAATAATTGCAAATGCCGGAAGAATTAATCCAAGACGTTGGCCAGATTGTCCGATAAGTCGCAGCACTGAAGTGTTTGTCTTTGTTAAGTTGAAGTGTGGAAAGCTTGTGTAAATACGACCTCGATAGCCGGCCGATGCTGAAACACCCGTTAGTTTACCGAGTGGGGTTGTGTCGTGGCTATGTCTGACAATACTTCAAACTCAGGTCCCAACAATCTTCAATTTAGCTTAAGGAGTCCTCTATGACGAACCATCGCTCTGGCGCAGTTACTTTTAAAGGCAATCCGTTAACACTTGTTGGCGATGAATTAGCGCCTGGAGCGAAGGCCCCGAATTTTGATCTTCATTGTTATGGCCCAGATGGCATGCAGCATGTCAAACGAGACGATTTCTTGGGAAAGCCACTTATTGTGAGTGTTGTCCCCTCCCTCGACACGCCAGTCTGTCAGGTTCAAACAAAAACTTTCAATGCACGAGTGGCCTCGCTAGGTGACAAGGTTTCTGCTTTGACTGTCAGCCTTGACCTGCCGTTTGCGATGAATCGTTTCTGTGGCGCGGAAGCGATTGAATCAATGAAAAATGGAAGTGACTACATGGATCGTAGTTTCGGAAAAGACTGGGGTGTGCTCATCGATGAGTTGAAAATTCTTGCGAGGGCAGTTTTTATTCTCGATAGCGATGGTGTTATTCAGTATGCCCAAGTAGTTCCAGAGGTTGCAGAAGAGCCAGACTATGATTCGGCAATTGCAGCCGTGGAAAAGTTGCTGGAGTAGAATTTGGGCTGCTCAGCAGTCTGGATGCGTTGTAGGGTCAGGAGCTCTCTTAGCTTTTGAGGTAGTTTCGTATTTCCTGCTTAGCACGAGCGAGCGCCTCGGGTAGCTTTGCTGAAAGTTTGCCTCCAGCCTGCGCTAGATCAGGACGTCCACCACCACGGCCCCCCACGAGAGAGGCCGGTTCGCGTATCCATGAGCCTGCTGAAACTCCCTTTGACTCCACTTCACGACTAATCCCTGCCACGAGCGTGACTTTTCCATTATCAGTGCTCCCAAGAAGGACGGCGATAGGACTAGCCTTTCGTCGGAGTTGGTCAATGCATTGTCGCATCGCTGCTGCATCACATCCTTTTGTATCCGCTATCACGATTCGAACACCATCGACTTCCTCAGCGGAGTTCAGTAGCTCGTCAATGGAAATATCAGGTTTATTTGTGGCAGCTTGGCGTTTGAGGGCCTTGAGTTCTTTGGTTAACGAGTTGAGACGGCTCGGAAGGTCGGGTACTGGCACCTTAAGCGTGTTTGCTAAGTCTGTAAGAGTGGCTTCGGCCTGTTGGAACCGTTCAAGAGCTCGGCGTCCTGTTATTGCTACGACTCGTCGTGTGCCGGCCGAAACACTTTCTTCATGAATGATTTTTACAAGGCCGATTTCACCAGTATTGTCAACATGTGTTCCTCCGCAGAGTTCCTTACTGATTCCGTCTATAGAAACCATGCGGACAACATCCGGGTACTTCTCGCCAAAAAGCATCATAGCTCCAGCGTGCCGAGCTTCTTCCAGCGGCAAAAGGTTAGCTGATACTGCTACTGCTTCCGAGGTACCCTCATTCACCATAGCTTCGATATCTTGGAGTGTTTCGTTGCCAACAGGCGAAGCATGACTGAAATCAAATCGGAGCAGGTCAGCGTCAACTTTGGATCCTTGCTGTACCGCGTGTGAGCCCAGGAAATGCTGTAATGCAGCGTGGACAAGATGGGTCGCCGTGTGGGCTCGACGAATAGCTTGGCGTCTACATTCGTCTACATGAGCGTTGACCTCTTGTCCAAGATCGATCGAGCCTTCTCTCAGGACACCACAGTGTAGAAAAAAATCACCTTCTCGTTGTGTGTTGAAAACTTCGAATTTTCCATTTGGTCCTTCAATCCAACCAGTGTCGCCCACCTGTCCTCCGGATTCACCATAGAAGCAGGTTTTGTCTAGAATGAGTGTGATGAGTTGATCTGGTTTATGCTCCATAGGAGTCGGTATGGCGTCTGAATCTGTGAGTGATTCACAGAGCCGATTCTGCGCGATAATGCCAATAAGTTTGCCGCTTACCTTAACGGATTCGTATCCAAGGAATTCTGAGCCATGCATTGCTTTCTTTAAAGCATCAAGCGGTCCGGAGGCAAATACTTCCCCGCGAGTCCCAGCTCCAGACTTCTTTCCATGTGCTTCCATGGCATCTCGAAAACCGTCCCAATCAAAAGCACAATTCCTTTCAGCTGCCAGCGTTTCAAGAAGTTCTGGAGGGAAGCCATATGTTGTATAGAGTTCTGCAGCATCCTCACCCCCCACCAAGCCACCACCGGAGGATTGAATTTCATCAAACAGTTTATTGATTCGTGTGAGTCCACCGTCAATGGTTGCCAGGAACGACTCTTCTTCACGTTTTATAACGCTCGTGACATGATCAACAGTTTCAGCCAGCTCTGGATACGAGTGTGTCATTTGCGATATGACTGCTGGAGGGAGTTTGTGAAGGAATGGATCTCGCATGCCCATTTGCCAGCCATCAAGTACCGCCCTCCTTAAAAGTCGTTTGATAACGTACTTTTCTTCATTGTTCCCCGGCAGCACATTTTCATGAATAGCAAATGTGCAGGCTCGAACATGGTCGGTAATCCGCCGTATCCGTCGGCCATTGTCATCGCTGGATACATACTTCTGCTTACAGGTCTCAGCAACAGTTTCAACGATGGGAAGAAGAATATCGATGTGAAAGTTGCTGTCAACGCCCTGAAGCATCGCGCATGTGCGTTCGAGTCCCATGCCTGTGTCTATGTTTCGGCTTGGAAGCGGTCGAAGGTTATCGGGTGGATCGCCGATACGGTTGTGTTGTGTAAATACCAGATTCCATATTTCAACTTCACTACCATCGGGCATTCGGTAGAAAACTTCACTGCAGGGTCCGCAAACGCCGTCGGGACCTTGTGAAGGGGCACTTGCAGGCCAGAAGTTGTCAGCTTCACCCATTCTTGTGATACGACTTGATGGTACTCCGATTTCATCAGACCAGATGCAGTATGCTTCGGAGTCGTCTTCATAAACTGTTACTGAAAGGAGCTCAGGAGTGATGTTTAACCAATCGCGGCTTGTGAGGAATTCCCAGGCCCACAATATTGCCTCACGTTTGAAATAGTCTCCAAAGCTGAAGTTTCCCAGCATCTCGAAAAAGGTGTGGTGCCGTGGTGTTCGCCCAACATTTTCAATGTCTCCTGTCCTTAAGCACTTTTGGCAGGATGTTGCTCGTGTGAAGTCAAGTTTGCATTTACCAAGAAAATGATCCTTGAATTGATTCATGCCGGCTGGTGTAAATAAGACGGAAGGATCCCATCGAGGAACAAGCACGTCGCTCGGCCTGCGGACGCAACCTTTTGATTCAAAAAAGGCGAGATATGCTTCCCTAAGATCGTCTGCCTTCATCAGTTTTTAGCTCCGGAACGTGTCGGGATTGTCGGTGACATGTCGCACTATACATGCTCTCAGCAAGTGATACAGTCTAGTCGTTTTTGCTCGCGTGCTGGCTCGCACTGTGAGTACTTGGCGTCAGAAGTCAGGTATTCCCATGCAAAAACCCTCAGGAGTTAGAGTCTCCTGAGGGAGTTATGCGGCAAGGCTTATCAACGAAAGTGTCTACATCGCGGCTAAAGCAGGAATAGTGTTCCGAGTTACGCCTTCTCCTCCTTTTCGGTTTCTAAGAGAGGTTCTCGGCTTGCAATAATTTTCTGCCTGATTTCTTCGGCGACATCTGGGTTTTCTTTGAGATAGAGACGTGCTTTTTCACGCCCCTGCCCCAGGTGTGAGTCGTTATAGCGGATCCACGTTCCTGATTTTTCAATTAACTTGGCAGCCAGGCCGAGATCAAGCAGATCGCCTTCTGCACTGATGCCATCAGCATGCATCATGTCAAATTCTGCAATTCGGAACGGTGGGGCAACCTTGTTTTTGACAACTTTCACACGGACTCGTTGCCCAACAACGTTTTCACCATCCTTGAGTGCGCCAATTCGACGGACATCTATGCGACATGATGAATAGAACTTTAATGCTCGTCCACCCGGCGTTGTTTCTGGACTGCCGAACATGACACCAATTTTTTCTCGAATCTGATTAATAAAAATCACGCATGTTTTGCTTTTTGCGATTGCACCTGTCAGTTTCCGCATCGCTTGACTCATCAGTCGAGCCTGGAGTCCCACAAATGAATCACCGATTTCTCCATCAAGTTCTTTTTGAGGTACAAGGGCCGCAACAGAATCAACAACAATGACATCTACCGCATTCGATTTAATAAGTAACTCCGTGATATTCATCGCTTCTTCACCACTGGTAGGCTGGCTGACGAGCAGTGTTTCAAGGGTTATGCCAAGTTTCTTTGCCCAGCTCGGATCGAGTGCGTGTTCCGCGTCGATAAATGCCGCAACACCGCCGTTTGCTTGGGCTGCCGCCACGGCGTGAAGTGCGAGAGTGGTTTTGCCACTCGACTCGGGACCAAAGACTTCGATAATACGACCTCTTGGAAATCCATTTCCACCAAGTGCTAAGTCGACGGAGAGGCTTCCGCTTGGAATACCAGCAACAGTTACCGTTGAATCTGCACCAAGCGGCATTATGGAGCCCTGGCCAAACTCTTTTTCGATTTGTGCAACCGCTGTCTTGAGTACGGGGTTCTTATCGATGAATGCATCAGCTGAATTTGCCGCATCTTTCTTTTTTGATGAACGACTACTGGATTTTGATGCTACGGCCTTCTCTTTCGTTTGCTTTGTCTTGGCCATACGTGCTGATGCTCCTTCTTTTGTTGATGACGTTCCAGATGATATCTTGGATGATTGTTTTACTGCGCTAATCATTATCGAGTCCTTTCAACGATTCTTTTTGCGCAAATGCCACCATATCCGACAGGCATTGAGACAAAAGTGTGACCAATTCTCAAAAAAACGGCTACGCCATAAGAGGTCAATTTTGAATCTTTGCAACAAATTAGGTTTGCATTCGCATGCCTCAACCAAGCGAAGGGCACACACCACATCGCACAATCACCCCCGCTCGCAGAAGGTGAACATGCGTATAGTATCGGCAAATTCTTCGGTTAGCAAGTGGGAAAACTGAGAATTCTAGCTTGGCGTTGGCATGATTCCCGTCGTGCGGCCGCAGAATCGTCAAAAGCTAAGCATTTGCTGGTACTCTTTGAATCGCTGGTCGACCATTGAGCGATCAAGCTTTTCAAGTCGGTCAAGACTAAAGTCTTCAACAGTAAAGCTGGCAGTAACAGTGCCGTAGGCAAGGGCCTCTTTCAATGCCTGAGGGTCAAATCGGCCGATGGAGGCCAGATGCCCCATCATGCCTCCAGCAAAACTATCCCCGGCGCCCGTTGGGTCGAGCACTTTTTCAGTCGGAAAGGCAGGCATGACATACATCTCATGCTCACTAAAGAACATGGCTCCATGTTCACCTTTCTTAATGACGACAAATTTTGGCCCCATTTTCCGTATGGTGTGACCTGCTCGGACAAGGTTTTCATCCTCTGCAAGTAGTTTTGCTTCGGCGTCATTGAGGACAAGACCATCAATTTTTTTCAGTAGTTCACCAAGTTCATCTCGTTGAATGTTGATCCACAAATCCATGGTGTCCGCAACAGTTAATTCAGCATTCTTGGCTTGCTCGAGAACGTTGAGTTGAACCGTAGGGGAGGCATTGCCGAGGAAAAGAAATCGGCAGTCTTGATGGGATGTTCCTAATTTTGGCTGAAATTCATCAAGCACATTTAAATGCACTTCGATGGTTTCGCGATCATTCATGTTTGGCAGGTATCGGCCTCGCCATCGGAATGTCTTACCTCCGGGGATTATCTGAATTCCTGACGTATCGATCCCTTTTTGTTCAAGCATAGAAGTATGCTCTGCGGGCCAGTCTTCACCCACTGCTCCGATCATGCGAACAGGTGAGAAAAAACTTGCTGCGTACGAGAAAAATACAGCAGAGCCTCCGAGAACATCATCTCGCTTGTCTGTTGGGGTTTCGACGCAATCAAAGGCTACACTTCCAACGACAAGCAGCGGCATTCAAATCTCCTTAATAATGTCAAATTTGTGTGTAGAGGCCTGATTTTTAATTAAGCAAGCCAGATGGCACCCGAACTGTACCCGTTCTCTGTATCGCGCGTCTACTAGAGCAATTAGTTATTGACAGAATTCAAGCGCGTTACGGAGTCGAGCCAATGATTTTTTGCGACCCAAGATGACGAGGCAGTCATAGAGCCCAGGGCCGACAGTCGTCCCTGTTACTGCCACGCGGACAGGATGGATTAGGTCACCAACCTTTTTTCCTGCATCTTCAACCACAGACTTAAGGGCAGATTCGAGTGTTTCAGGATGGAATGGCTCTGCTGCTTCCACATGTTCTATGAAACGCGTGAGCAAATCTGCAGTTCCAGGTTTCGTCAATCGTTTGGCCACGGCTGAGGGATCTAACACCAAATCTTCAATCAGGAAAAAAGTCGCATACGTCAGAATGTCACCAGCAACCTTCAAGCGGTCACCTGCTGCTTCAATGATCTGAGCAACAAGGCCTTTCGTCTCATCCGTTATCGGTTTGGAAACCAGATCAGCCTGAATAAGAAATGGCATCATAAGCTCCAGCTTTTCGGCTGTGGAGAGCTGCTGCATATAGTGATCCTGAACGGCCCACAGCTTCTTTGGGTCGAAACTTGCTGGTGAACTATTCACGCGATCGAGTGTAAAGTTCTCCATGAGTTGACTGCGTGTGAAGAACTCTGTGTGATCATCCAGCGACCAACCAAGAAGCATCAGGTAATTGTCGATTGCCCATGGTAAGTAGCCAACATCGCGATAGAAGTCGACAATAACTGGGTTGAATGTGTCAGACTCTGGTTTAAGACCAATCTGGCTGGCTATCTTCATGCCGTGCTCATTAACCTGAGCAAAGTCACGATTCTTGAGATATTTGCTAAGTTTGCGTTTGCTGAGTTTTGTTCGGCTCCCAGGTTCTGCAACAAGGGGTAGGTGCGCAAAAGTTGGCAATGCGTAGCCGAGGCTTTGATAGATAAAGGCTTGGCGAGGTGTATTGGAGAGATGTTCTTCTGCCCGAATCACATGACTAATCTGCATGTCATGATCATCAACAACCGTTGCGAGGTGATAAAGACACGATCCATCAGCCCGTTGTATAACGTGATCTTGTTCTCGTTCCCAGGCAAAGGTGACTTGGCCACGCACCTTGTCATTGATGACGAGATCTCCTTCCCTGGGCATTTTGAGCCGGACAACGGCTCGACGCCCTTCCGCTTCAAACTGTGCAGCAGTTTTTTCATCAAAGGCAGCGAATCTTCGGCTGTACAGGAACGGACGACCCGCGGCTTGCGCTTCTTTGCGTTCTGCATCAAGTTCCTCCGGGGTCGCAAAGTCCCGATAGGCAAAGCCTTTGTCAAGAAGTTGTGCAGCCGCCGCTGCATACCGGTCGGCACGTTGGGACTGAAAATATGGACCGTGATCGCCTCCGACTCCTGGGCCCTCATCCCACGTAATCCCAAGCCACTCAAGGCCCTTGAGAATTGGTTCCAGAGCATCTTCCAGATTACGGATTTCATCGGTGTCATCGATCCGCAAAATAAACTGGCCGCCGTGGCGTTGTGCAAACAGCCAGTTGAATAATGCGGTGCGAACACCGCCGATGTGAAGAAAGCCAGTGGGGCTTGGTGCAAAACGAGTTCGAACTGTCACGGGTTACCTCCGCAGACACTATCGGGGAACGAGAGCATTTCGTCAAAGGGCCGCTAGGCAGCCCGTCCGTTCCTCGCGAGTTTGCGAAGTCGACGACGTTCAGCCTTTGATAGCCGACGTTGCTTAGCGGTTTCATTGCCTTGGTCAATTTCATTATCGTTATGCACTGGCTGCTGATGTGCGGAAGCCTGACTCGGAATCTCTTCAAAATCAATGGCGGTCGTTGGCGTTGGTTGCGAGTCATCCGTTGAAGAAGATACCGCAGCGGAGTTGACGAGCCGGCGTTTGCTTTTCGGTGTTCGTGTCTTCTTCTGCTTGCAGAGGCCATCTATCTCTCGGAGGCTACTGCGAACGGCCAGCATCATGGTAAACAAAATAAAGCCACTGCCTGCAAGCCATGTTGCATTTGCGAGAAGAAGAAGGCGAGGGTCGTTTGCGGAAAACCAGACACAGGAGGTTGAAGCACACCATAAAAGAAGTCCTGGTGTCAGTGCCATCAAGGAGGCGAGCCGTTCATGAAGCCTGAAAAACGTTCCAAGGACTGAAATGCAGATACAAAAAGAGCCAAAGGTAACCCACCATCCAAGGCCCTGTGGTCCAAAAGGTGTATTTGTTATCTGAAGCAACGCTGCCGCAACCGCTGGGCCAATGGGTAGGGTTGTTGCTAATGATGCACTCATCCAGACGATCGCCAAAATTCCCCATAGCCGGAAACTTGGCTTCGACGTGTCGCATCGATTGCGTTGAAGGGCTCGAAGAATCAAAGCTGTGCCAGTCGCAAGCAAAAGAAATGTCTGTGTGATCCAGCCTGCCAGGTTGGCCTGTCCTTGAAGACCAAACCCGCCCCGCAGGATGTCAACGCTTAGGCTGTATGTGCCGCCATTCGGTACGAATTCGTAGCCTGCAAATTCACGGCCCAAGCAAGGAGCAAGTGCAAACGAGAGTGCGCAGAGTTGGATTACCGCGACAAGGGTTAAAGAGACTGCTCGGGTCGGTACAAATGAAGCCAAGTGCCTGTATCGGGCTGGTAAAGTCTCCGGGATGGTGGAACTGGTATTTCCACTCCCCTCGTGCGGCTCTGTCCTGCTGGTACTGGCTGAGATTGGTGGGATCGGCCGCTGTGGTTGGCTACGACCGAATAGTCGGGTCACGGACGTTCTCCTCGCGATAAGTAACTGTGTTCAATCACAAACTCTCTTTGACTCTCTCGGTTTTTGGGGTTTTTTTGATGAGCTTTCCTGGTTTTAACGCGGGCTTCTGCGGGATCGTATTTCCTCTCCTGATCGTCAGAGTTTCAAACAGGTGACGCTTCCTAGGAGCGTTTGCCCCTTCTGAACAACTCAGGTACGATCTTCCTAGTTACTTGGTCACATTTTGACTAATTTTTACACACGCACTTGCTTTTCGCGGAGACGTACATTCATGGCTTACACGCTTCCCCCACTGCCCTACTCCTTCGACGCACTTGAGCCTCACATCGATGCTCGCACAATGGAAATCCACCACGACAAACATCATGCTGCGTATGTGGCAAACGTGAATAAAGCCCTCGAGGGTAGTCCATTAGCAGAGTTGCCAATTGAGAAACTTATTAGTGATTTGGAGCAGGTGCCGGAGGCTATTCGTAGTGCTGTTCGAAATAATGGCGGCGGGCACGCGAATCACTCACTTTTTTGGGAGTCGCTGGGGGGTGGCAAGGGTGGTGAACCGTCTGGCGAACTCGGCGAGGCGGTATCTTCTGTATTTGGTAGTTTCTCAAATTTCCAAGAGGCGTTCACAAAGGCAGCAATGACGCGATTTGGCAGTGGTTGGGCGTGGCTGTCTGTTGATGCACAAGGAAAGATTCTCGTAGAAAGCACGGCAAATCAGGACAGTCCAGTTATGCATGGCAACACCCCACTCGTGGGAGTCGATGTCTGGGAACATGCCTACTATCTCCTCTACCAGAATCGCAGAGCAGACTACGTGAAGGCATTTTTTGACGTCGTTGATTGGGATGTCGTTGGGAAACGTTTTCTGTCGTCTAAGTAACGGCCCATTCTCCCGCGCCTTCCTAGTGTGAAGCCATTTGTCTGCTGTATCACGATCTCAACGTGATACAGCAGATTTTTTTTACACAGTGTGAAACAGACATAAGGATGACGTTGACAGCATGCCGATAGAAAACGTATTCCCTGCCTAATCCGATTTTCTAGCCATGTTGTTTGGGAGAGACGTTCATGTATCTGATTACCCGGAGCAAACCGTGCCGTTGGAGTGTCGTTGTAGGCACAGTTCACTTGTCCTGCCTGATCGTATTGATCGCATGTGGCACTGGTTGCAAGAGTGGGACATCAATGGGCACCTCGTGGGGATCCTTTGGTATGGGGGGGCCTGATCCTGCAACGCTTGCTGAGGCTCCGGCTTTTGAGGGAGATACAACTAAACCATCAGCCAACGCGCAGCCTTATCCAACAACGTCGACACCTGATAGCTATGTGTTGCAGGCCACTGACCAGTCTCTCCCTGATGGCGCAGGCGATCAGTCTGCCCGAGGTATGGTTGCTGCAACAACTCCACCGCCACAGTCTCCTGTCACATACGGTTCAACACCTCCTACTAATCAGCCGACGACACCATCCCCAAGTGCGGTCGCAACTGTATCACCGCAGGCACAAGTAGGTCCCTATCAAACAGTACCGACAGCTAATTCTGATACACCTGACACGTTGGCCAGTGCGTCTGTAGCCAGTGCGCCTGTAGCCAGTGCGACAGGCCCCAGTGCGTTAGGCGCCAGTGCCCCGGCTGCATTTGGAACGACGAGCCGGTTTAGTACAAACTCGTCTTTGTCTGCCACACCTCCGCCACCGGTGGCGAGTGGACGTTTTTCTGGTTTGGAGGATCAGCGAGTAGCAGGGCTCCAGCCGTCGTCTACGATGGCAGGAAGTCGATTTAGTAGCCCACCGGCAGTCGCTTCTCCAGTGGCTCCTGCGTTTTCGCAGGCGGAGCCCAGTACGACTTCTGCAACGAGTCGGTTTTCGCAGATGCCTTCTTCCCCGGGCTCACCAGAAGCATCATTTCGCAAAACACAGTTGGATACCCAGCAAAGCGCATCGGCAACGACTTCATCACAGGAGTCATCACTAACGGCCCCGCAAAGCCATCCGTTGCTTGAAGACCCGATGCAAGTTCCTCCTGTGCCTCCAACCTCTCGTCGCCCTGATCCAGGGTACAGGCCGGGCGGTACTTCAAGTTATCAACCGGCCAGTCCGATCATCGTTCATTCGACAGATCGAGAACAGCAGCTCGAGACAGTTGGTGGGCAATCCGACTCTGGTCAGGATATTGCGCCAGCCTCTTTTGAAGCTCAGCTAGGCAGTCCGCGGATGTCAGAATAGTTGTAATTACCGAATGTGAAAGCTTCTCCGTGCTGGTAGCCACCAGTGCTCGCAGTCACCAGCCCATGACCATGTTTGACTCGATAACTTTTCTGGCTCGTTCGAGATCGTCTCCGGTTTCGTTCATGTAAAGACGGATCGCGTGAAGTTTGTCACCAGAAGCACGGGCAAGGCAGTCTCGGGCTGTGCTGCTCGGCATAAGTGGCTGGTCGTTCTGTTTTTCAGACATGATGCCCAGAGCGGATTTTGATATGACCCATGTGTCACGCGGTCGACGAGTGAGACGGAGAACTTTTTCTTGCGGATAGGCTTCAGCGACAACTGAAGATGCAGCATGTTCATCTTCAGCCCAAGAGATAATGATGTGTGCTTCAGTTTCGATCTCGAACAGTGGCATGGACGGAACTTCCTTTCACCAAGCAAGAGACAGTTGTGCAGGTGATCGACAGTCGTGCAGGAGTGTTGTCACCTGGTATTCAGTTTACCGTTCCCGAGGACTCCATGGAATGAGATTACTTTTTTGTAGGCTTGGTGTGAACGTTTTTCTGAATGCCCAAAGGCAAGGGAATGATGGCGTGGCTGGTTCTCACGAGTTCCATTGAAGTTTCCTTGCGAGTGGCCAATCGAATCGTTCGGTTCATCCGGTTTTCTTGACTTAATCTAGACAGGTTTTTTCCGGAAAAAGGATGAGGCCCCTTTCTGGCTTCATGTTTCTGCTATATTCTGTGGTACTTGCGAGATATTCTCGCCCGAACGTTTGGTAGTTGCTTAGATTTCCAAAACGTTAAAGGGGGGTGTAGCTCAGTTGGTTAGAGCGCCAGCCTGTCACGCTGGAGGCCGCGAGTTCGAGTCTCGTCACCCTCGCTTGTCGAACATACGTCGTAGACGATTTTCGGGCATTTCTAAAGTTCGGTCTACCACCGGTACGGTCTACAAAGATGTCAACTCCAGCCGCTGGCCGAGCAATCGTGACTGGTGCTGTCGGGGGTCTTGGTAACGCAATCACTCGGATATTGGCAAGTCGTGGTTGGGATATTGCAGCTGTCGATTCGAAAGACGCAACTGATCAGGCCTGGTCCGATCTTGAATACGAAGTTCTTTCCGGTGGTGGGAAATATCGGCCGAGTTCTTTTGATGTTCGTGATGTGGACTCCTGGCATCAACTATCTGAGCAGCTCCAGAAAGAATGGCCTGCGATAGATCTTCTTGTGAACGCTGCTGGTGTTGGTGCAACAGGTGAAGTTGGACAATTGCCAATTGAGCAGTGGCGGCGAGTTCTTGAAACAAATCTTCTTGGGACAGCCATTGCTTGCGAGACATTTCTGCCGCGCATGCGAAGCCAGCAGCAGCCAGCATGGGTATTGAATATTGCTTCAATTGCCGGGCTGTTGTCGCCGCCATCTATGGCCGCTTATTCTGCAAGTAAGGCAGGAATTATTGCCTTGTCGGATGCCCTTGCTGCAGAGTCCCGGGGGCAGCCAAGCGTGACCGTTGCATGTCCAGGTTTTTTTCGATCGGGACTTTTGGATTCGTGGCACTTTTCCCAGGGAATCGAGCGTCGCGAGGCGAATCGTCGTATGTCCAAAACAACATGGACGTCCGAGTTGGTGGCCCAGGAGGTATTGGCTGCAACCTTTCGAGGACAGCATTATGTGGTCCTTGGCAGGCAGGCTCGATTACTCTGGATGCTGAAGCGTTTCGCACCACGCCTCACAATGAAATTGATCGGCAGGATGTATCATCAACTCACACCGTAATTTCATTCATCAGTGGAATTAATTGAAGTTTTTTCGGGTTGCCAAAGAATCAAAAAATGCCTGTCATGTCCTGAAGCCATGCGCGAATCTCATTTTCATATTCACTGGCTAAGCCACCAACGATAAGTTGGCGATGAAAACTCGCCGCACCCTCCTGCTTCAGGTCGGCATCTTCGGCGCTAGGAAATCTTTGTTTTGGGTCCGCTGAAACGAGACCACTGCAGAAATTCATAAGCAGTTCGTTACAGCTAACCTCACTCGGTAAAATCTGTGGCAGTCTGTGAGCGAGAGAGCGTTTTGCTTCAAGTAAATCATGAAATGACGTCAGACCTGAAAATGGAGGTTGGCCGCTCAGCATTTCTACAAGCACATAGCCGAGGCTCGCTAGATCTGACCGTGGAGAATGTTCGCGGCCCTCTAACACCTCTGGTGCGGCATAGGCGGGGGTACATGTCCTTCGAGATGGCGCAGTTTCTAAAGCCACGGCTGAACCGATATCGATAATTTTTGCATTGCCAGTTCGCTTCACCATGATATTTGAAGTTTTCACATCGCCATGAAGAATATTTACTCGATGAAGTGCCGCCAAGGCTGCCAAGCACTCCCGAACAATTGCGATAGCCACGCCAGGTTTGAGACGAGACTGACGTGGTCCGGGAGTTACGATGACATTGTTCAAGTACTCCCAACGGGAAGCAGATACGCGTTCTCTTGTTTTTTCAAGAAGATCCGGGGCCAGAAGTCGCGAAAGGTCATACCCATCAATCCATTCCATCTCCATAATCCTGATCTGGCGCTGCTCTACAAAGTTTTGTACATCGAGCAGGTTGTCTTGTTGGATCTGGGCAACCTGCGCAGAAACGCGCGCAATTTCCGCCATCGCTGCGCCATAAGATTTTTCTGAATCGTATCGCTCTGGAGAAAAAACCTTCAGAGCAACCGGTAGTGTGAATCCATCGGTTCCTTTCCGAGTGGTCAAGAAGACAACACCCTGCCCTCCGGAACCAAGCCGTCGTCCCAGATGATGGTACTGAGTCCAATTGAGCCGGCCGCCATCAAGAATATCGCCGTATCGAGCAAGGAGCGCGTCGGGACAACGGCCCCCTGCTACACCCGCCGCGGGTAAAGTTGGTTGGCCATCTTGGAAAATTGTTGTTGACATAACAGGCGGCCTTGGGCCGGAGGTGTGTTGTTGTGTGGGAGAGGAATGCTCTTACGAAGTCTTCCTGAAAAGGTAGACGGTCAATGATGTCGGATTGATTGTCAAGAAACAGGCGGAGGAAATCCTAGTTTTTTATCAACAGAATTGATCAGGTGCTCACCCCTCCGATATCGTATGATGTTTTCGCAAAATAAATCAGTCATTCGGTCAATTCTTTTTTCAGATTGTCCACCCACGTGTGGGGTAATAATAAGTCTGGGTGCAGTCCACAGAGGACTGTCAGGCGCAGGTGGTTCCTCTGGGGTGACATCAAATCCAGCTGAGTCGAGATGACCTGATTCCAACGCATCAACGACTGCCTGCTCGACCACAAGATCTCCTCTAGCAACATTAATCAGTATCGATCCGGGCTTCATGACAGAAAAAGTGGGGGCATCGAACATCTTTCGTGTCTGGTCAGTGAGGGGGGCTGCAAGAAAAACAAAATCAGCTTGCGGTAGGAGGTCATGCAATTCATCTGGTGCGCCAAGATAGTCTACAAGTGGAGCTGGTCGATTCGGGAAGTAATCTGTGGCAAGTATGCGGGACTTCAGCGGCTGAAGGACTTCTGCCAGCCGTTGTCCATTGCCACCATAGCCAACAATGAGAACGGTTGATCCGGTAAGATCACGAGTTGGCCTTCGAACGAATTCTCTATCGTGCTGTTGCTGAAGGAATAATGGGATTCTTCTACTGCATCCCGTAGCCAAAGCGAGTGCGTGCTCTGCGACCTGATCAGCAAGAACACCTGATGCACTTGACACAACAATGTCTGAATTAATGACGCAGGAGACAAGGCAATGATCCAGTCCAGCTGCTGAAGACTGAATCCAACGTAGACGTCCTGCTTTAACAGTTTGTTCCCACGGTACCGGCACCTTGGCATGTCCACAAAAAATATCAGCATTCGGAAGTTCTTCAGCAATTTGTTCCTGCCCGGCAGAAATGACAGTTGCTTCTGGGTAGACAGCCTGAATCTTTTTGATGTGCCGAGGTTCAACCGGGTAGCAGAGAACAATGTGCACGAAAAATTTCTTTGACTAATTCAGATGGAAAAGAGAGAGTTAAAAGTATCGCAGGAATCCCCCTGCTGTCTTGTCTCGCCGATAGGAAATTGTCCTACCTACAATTCAATTATTAGGTATACGGGGTAGTCCCGGGAAGCGCAATAATAGATAAAGCAGACTCGATATCCAGCAATAGTTGTTGCAAAAGTAGGAGATACCTGAAAAATAGCACGCATTGAGCTATTTTTCTTGACGGGCCTTTGCAGTCATGAATTTGATTTGATGACATTGATATTCCAGAATTAATTTCTTTCGACGTAGCTTGGACGTAAATTGAGCATATGAGTTGTATACGAACAGCAGTGGTGGTGACGGCGGCTCTCACATTTTTAAGGATAGTCATTGGTCTCCATTTTTTTCTCGAAGGTTCCAGCCACTTGAGAGATCCATCGTGGTCAAGTGCCGGCTTTCGAAAGGCAGCTGTGGGGCCGCTCTCTTCTTTTCTTAAAGCCGATCTCCCTGAAACTGGGGACTGGAAGAACACAGTGGGACAGATTCAGGATGCTGATCCTGCGAAAGTCTCCAATGCGGCAGCAGGCTGGCGGGCATCGCTTGTTGAACAGTGGAAGGAACTGGGGGTGAGACGAGAAAGGGCCCTCAGTGCGTCAGGTTGGACACCTCCAGAAAATTGGTCGAATACTTCATTGAAAGCAATAGAGTCTGCCGACAAGAAGCTTGCAGAGATGCTTGATGATGCCCAGGAAGATCTTTTGAGCTATTGCCGGGAAGTGATCCGGCTTCAAGAGACTGAGGAATCGGCGATGGCCCGAGACATCCCGTTTATGCGAGAACGAGTCAGTACCAAGCAGCGAGAGCTTGCTTCGCAGAAAGCTGGGTGGATGGCAGAAGCAGACGCTGTTGGCCGAGAATTGGTCTCAACTTGGAATGAACCCTTGTCGATTGAAGACAGGAGAACGGCCGAAAGTGCAGTCAGTCCGACACGATTATGGAAAGCAGATAGGTTTGTGAGCTGGTCCCTGACTACCATTGGTGCGTGCCTTGTCGTTGGGTTTCTGACGAAGTTTAATGCAATGGGAGGTGTCTTTTTTCTCCTTTCTGTCGTGGCATCACAGCCATTTTGGTTGCCGGCTGCGCAGAGTACATACGAACAATGGGTCGAAATAGCCGGGCTTCTTGTGTTAGCGTCAGCACCACTTGGGGCATGGGCAGGTATTGATGCGTTTTTGATGCCTATACTTCAGAAGTTCTGTCCTTTGAAGACGTGCTGTCACTCAAAGGAATAGTTGCATTTGGCAATAGCTGTATCCAGAGATCGATCGACACGAGTACTACTACGAATCCAGTGAAGCGGAGATAATATTTGATGAACCTAACTCCAGAACAGCAAAAAGTGGGTAAGGAAAATTTCAATGAAGCCGTTGCAGTCACGCGACGCGATTTTCTGTCAGGTACAGTTGCCGCGGGTTTAGCAACAGGCGCTGGACTAGGATCAATCTATTTTGGGTATGGTGCGAGTGTTGGCGATCCTCTGCGGGTGGGCTTTATTGGCACGGGTGATGAAGGCAGTGTGCTGATAGGTGCACATAATCCTGATTATCTTCAAGCTGTCGCGATTGCAGACATTCGGCCGTACAACGTATTTCGTGCTTTTCACGGTGATGTATCCAGTCCAAATGCTCAGCGTGTGCGACCTGGTCTCATGGCGAAGTATGGTTGGAAAACTGAGGACGAAGCCCGTAAGCAAGTCAAAGTGTATGGCGCGTATGAAGAATTGCTTGCTGACGAAAACATCGAAGCAGTCGTCATCGCGTTGCCACTACACCTGCATGCTGAGGCAGCAATTAAAGCCATGCGTGCAGGCAAGCATGTGCTGACGGAAAAACTCATGGGGCATTCGATTCATGAGTGCAAAGAGATGGGGAGGACTGCTCGAGAGACAGGAAAGCTTTTAGCTACCGGTCATCAACGTCACTATAGTGTTTTATATGACAATGCGGTTCACACACTTGGCGACGCTCGTCTGATTGGTGATCTTCATTCGATACGTGCTCAATGGCATCGCGGTAATTTACCCGGTAAAGATAGCTGGAAGCCACCATTGCCTGCAGACGAGGCGCTTCTCAGCAAAATGGCTAGCTGGAAACGAAGGTTAGAGGAATCAAAGCCCTCAGAAGTTGATATATGGTCTAAGCGAGTCGCCCAACTAGAAGCACAGTTAGCAGATAGCGATGTCGCTGCCGAGTCATTTGGCTATACCGAGAAACAGTTACCAGATGGCTCTCTTCGCACACCTCTTGAAGAACTGATACGGTGGCGACTGTGGAACCGTACTGGCGGTGGTTTGATGGCAGAGCTTGGTAGTCATCAGCTTGACGCTGCTGGGATTTTTATCTCGGCCATGCACGGAAAGGGAAAAAAGGTGAAGCCTCTGACAGTGACGGCTGTCGGAAATCGTAGTATTTTCCCAGACGACCGAGAAGTCGACGATCATGTCTATTGCATGTTCGAGTACCCAGCACCTGATTATGCAGAGAACCCAAATAAGAAAATTGTTGTTACTTATTCATCGATTAATGGAAATGGTTTTGGTGGATATGGTGAAGTTGTGATGGGGACAGAGGGGACCCTTATTTTGGAACAGGAGCAGAATGTCATGCTCTACAAGGGATCGTCGCGTGACACGCGCGTGACCGTCGCAAAGTCGAAAAGTGGCGAAGCTGTGCTCGATACCACGGAAAGTGGTGGTGCCGGAAGTGTCGCTGCAGTTTCGACTGAATCAGCAGGGAAAGCACCGCCTTCACGCGGCTATACCGAAGAAATGGAACACTGGGCCTGGTGTATTCGGAACCCGGACCCAGCGAATCAGCCTCGTTGTAAGCCGGAAGTTGCAATCGCAGATGCTGTTATTGCGTTAGTGAGTAATGTGGCATTGAAAAATGCAGACGGTCAGCCACGAGTTGAGTTCAAGGAAGAGTGGTTTGATATTGAAAATGATGCCACCCCTGAAGGGATTAAGCCAAATCTTCAGCGTGAGCAATACAAGATGTGATTCCTAAGAAACATTTGTGTAGTAACTCACTCAATTTGAGAATGATTTCTTGATCTAGATGATTATGATGGCTTTCGTGGAGATACGTCTCAAACGCGTATCCCGGGTGTACAAGGGTCGGACTGTAAGACCGAACTGGTGCGCGAGGAAACAATCATGGTTGGAGAATTGCGTCGAATTGCTGGTAGATGCGGTACCGGTATAGCTGTCAAAAGTCTTTTGCTGGTCTTGGTTCTGATAGCTGGATGTAGTGAACCGCCACCACCACCACCACCACCAGTTGTTGAAGTCTCGGTGCCTACTGAAGAGCCGAAAGTCATTGAACTTGCTGAGTTGGACAACGTTGTGTTGATGCCAGCTGGCCAAGGTGAACTCGAAGTGCGTGTGATGAGGAATGGCAATAAAGGAAGTGTTTCGGTCTCTGTCAAAGGGTTGCCGAACGGGGTCAGCCCATCTCCGGAATCACTTGTCATAAAGGAGGGATCTTCAGCCGGAAAAATCGTTTTGCAGGCATCCGAAAGTCTTGGTGATGCGGAGGTAAAAGCCTCAGTCACGGTTCAAGCGAAGTTGAAGGAGATGACCGCAACAAGGGATCTGGATGTTGTTGTGAACAAGGTTTTCCGCCCCGAGTTCGGCACGAGTAAGACGATCTTGCTTCAGCCCGGAGCGAGCAAAGCAATATCGGTTCAACTGAAGAAAAACAGTTTTGCGGGGCCGGTTCCTGTCGCGGTTTCAGGGGGGGGCACGGCACTCAGTGCTCAAGTTGAATCCCCTTCCAGTGGGAACGATACCGAGGCAATAAACGTAGTTGTGTCTGCTGCGACAACTGCTGCTGACGGCTTGGTCAATTTAGAGATCTCGACGGAGGCGTACGGCCGCAAGGTTGCAGGAAAAATCCCGGTTGAGATTTCCCGGTACCCGTTTCGGGTGGAGTCTTTTCGGGTTGTGGATTTGAAGCCAGATTCAAAAGAGGTGATCCGGCTGCCAGTGAAGCGAGAGAAATATAATGGTCCACTGGACATTGAATTAGAAAATCTTCCGGCTGGGGTAGATGCCTCCGTTATGTCGGTTCCAGCAGGAAGTGAGGAAGTGTCTCTCGCTCTTTCGGTATCCTCGACTGCAAAACCACAAGTTCGGTCAAGCCTGATCGAAGTGGACGGTGGTGGTTTGCATACGACAAATCACATCATTTTACGTGTGCTAGCCGACGATCCTGAGAAATTACCAGCGGGGATTATCAACGTTTCTGCAATCAAGAAGATTTTTTCAGATCCGGCCGCGTCCGCTCCGTTACGAAGAAAAGGTTCCATTGGCGGCCGTCTCACCTTGGCGAGCAAGCAAGCCCTTATTGATTTCTACGGGGCAACTCCTCGGTCGCTGGAGTCAATTCGTGACGGGATTGACTGGTTGGCAGATTCCCAGCGGGGTGATGGTTCATGGGCGCTCGATGGGTCTGTTGAGGACGTTGCTGAAGGCGAAGGAAAGGACGGACCTAATCCCAATCCGATTGGCGCTACCGCTCTCGCGTTATTGCCGTTTCTTAGTGAAGGTATTGCTCATAGTCGTGTGCCTGAGGGACAAGAAGAACTTGAAAAGTATCAAGGAGTTGTTGAACGAGGATTAGTCTATCTCGCGCTCAGTCAGCAACGAAGTAATGATATCAATGACGGGCGGCTGGATGGTGGGATGTATGCCCACGCATTGGCAACTATCGTGTTTTGTGAAGCTTATGGGTTGTCTGGTGATCAGCGACTTCGGGGGCATGCACAATTGGCGTTGAAATATCTTCTGAATGCACAGCATCAGGCAGGAGGTGGATGGCGTTATTCACCAAACCAGCCTGGTGACCTTTCGGCAACTGGCTGGGTCTTTTTGGCGATTCGTAGTGCACAACTCACTGGAATAAATGTGCTCGCACAGTCACTTGAACGTGCGGGACGGTTTGTGGATTCGTGCGGCGTTGGTCCAGAAGATGTTCCGCTGTCACGGTACTGTTATCAGCCAGGTGGTGCTGAAAGTACTGAAAAACAAAGTATGACAGCGGCAGGTCTCCTGACTCAGCAATATCTTGGATGGAAAAAAGATGACCAAAACCTGATGGCTGGTAGTGCGTATTTGATGGCAAAGCAACCACCAGAGCAAAGTGGTAATTTGGGTGATATCTATTTCTATTATTATGCGACCCAAGTGCTTCATCATCTTGAAGGGAACAACTTTGATCTGTGGAATCACCGCATGCGTGAACATCTTATTCGCACGCAGGAAAAAGATGGTGAATTCAAGGGTAGTTGGAAGCCCGACGGTGTTCCTCATGGAAATACAGGCGGCAGAGTGTATGTGACGAGTCTGTCATTGCTAACACTCCAAGTGCCTTATCGTCACTTGCCGATGTATCGACTTTTTAAAATTGGGCTAAGTTCGGACTGATACGAGCGATGCAGATGCCGTATTGAAAGTATCAGTGCTTTCAACTGTCTAGCCGATATCGAGGAAGAGGTCGCATGTGGCATCTTTTTGCAAATCAAGTAGTTTTCTTAGTGTTTCAAGATCAGCTTCACTCAGAGAAACAAATACAACAGGATCTTGAACCATTGTTGGGTCAATGAGTCGGTAACCAACAACATGAGATCCTTGAATGATTGGTCTTCTTCCATAACCAAACATCATGTTGTCAACTTTTTCAAAAAAATCACCCAATGTAATCTTTGTTGGGCGTGGCCGTCGGATATAGAAAAGTTCAATAACATCACGCCAGAAGTGTGGCACAAATTTCTGTCCAACATCAGCATGGCCGACACAATCCCGGTTTGTGCCGGCAATAAGTGTAGGTAGTTTTTTCAAGTGAAATGACTGTGCGCGACAGGAGTTGGTTATTGTTGTAGCGAGGTTAATCATGAAGTCAGCGCTGTAGCAATCGTCACAGATAATTGTTAGATGGCCGAGGTCAATGCTAGAGGATTCATCTGTGTGTGTTGCAGCAGTTAGAAGTGTTTTTGCAAATCGATCAACAGAGATGTGGTAACTCTGGATTTCTTTTGGCAATCCATGCCCCAGAACAATTATGGTTGTCGGAGTATTTTCTGATTTAGCGGCAGTGGCAACTGACTGTAGGAATGCCTCACCAACTTCTTCAATAGTTTCTGAAGAGGTTGTCTTTTTGTGAATCGTAGAAGTGCAGTGATAGGCTGTAGCGAGTGACGAGATTTCCTTAGGGTCAAGGCCGTGATCAGGATCGAGTAGCCCGATTAAGTTGCAACCGGGTCCAATGACTGGATCTTCTGCAACGGCAGTTCTCTTCATGTCGATAAATCGCGCAAGAGCAATAAGCCGAGTATGTCGTTGTGTTGAGGAGAGCCCGCTGAAACTGTCGGAATATCGTTGTGACAGGTAATACAGTGATGGCTCAAGTTGGCGGTAGTGTTTTGGCGTGACGCCTAGTGCCTCCAAGACAGCAGGCGAGTCGGTTTGTTGGAAACCAGCAAATTCTTCAGCGGAAAGTTGTGATGAGGTTGCATTAAAGAGTAGCGGGATAGATCCGGCTAGAAGGACGTAAGAAAGTCTCGCGAGTGCAGCTCGATGGTGACCCCAGTAAGAGTTTTGCTTGTTTTGCATGGGTGATACTCCCGGGCAAGAGGGGAAGAGTCATTAATTATACGTCTAAACAAAGGCGTGCTGAATTGCAGTCTTGACGCTACCGGCCAGATCAAATACTGTACAAAAGTACATCACTTGATCCTTGTTGGTTTTACATCGTGGCAGAGCATATCCCCCCACATCCCTACCGTACGGAACTTCGCCAGATGGCTGGCCATGCAAAGTGGCAGCAATTGTCTCGTATGGTTTCAGAAGTTTCCTCATTGCCAGGATGCATTGGAGAGAGAACTGCTCCAACGGTCGTGAGTAGTGGCCTGCCGTCACTTGATCGCCTTCTAAGGTACGGAGGGGTACGGCTGGGCACTCTTATGGAATGGCTTGAGTCCGACGATGAGAGTGTGGCATTGGCTTCCGGTGCAACAACTTTCGCTCTAGCTGTGGCGACGCATTTGCAGAGCACAAATGCATTCACTGGATGTCGTCCTGTAGTACTTGTGGATCGTGATAGAAATTTTTATCCACCATCTGTCATGCCGTGGCTAGAACAGTCAGCACGAGTTTCTTCAGTGAAAGATTCTTCACTAATTCGTGGAAAAGAACACCTGCTCTACATTATATATCCTGCGAATGAAGCCGATGAATTCTGGTCAATTGATCAGCTCCTGCGTTGCCCAAGCGTTGCAGCAGTGGTTGGATGGCCCAAAAATGTTTCATCTACAGTAATGCGTCGATGGCAAATGGCTGCAAAGTCAAGTGGTACTGTGGGGTTGCTTGTACGACCATCGCGTGCCCGTCGTGAGCCAACATGGGCAGAAGTACGCATTCAAGTGGAGCCATCCCCTGCTCTTCAAGACAGATGTCATGGTACAGCATCGTGTAAGACGTATCGTCCGGAAATGCATCAACGATCTTCGGGTCACTGGATTCATTCTCGTGCCTTCACACTGATGCAAGTTGGTGGTCAATGGGACACAGTGACTGCCGTGTCTGAACCTTCGGTACGGTGTGTTCTTGATCTTGCTAGAGGGAAAGAACATGTTGGTTTTCATGAGGCAATGGAGTGTCCGGAATGTCAGGGAGCAACACGTTGCGCATCATGACAATATCGCTACCCCGTTGGCCTGTACAGCGGCAGTTGCTTCAGCATCCAGAATTTCGTGAGTACCCCGTTTTTGTTTGTCGGAAAAATGCACGTGGTGTCCTCTCTGTTGTGTCCTGGGCCTGGGTTGTGTCGCCTGCGAGAGGCAAAATTTCTCGACCGGTTATTCAGCCGGGCTTTTCATTGTCAGAAGCATTGGCGGTACTCGCTTCAGCGTATGGCGAGCGGGCTGCTCGTGTGGCGCGTGTTATTCCAGAAGATCGTGTTGGTGATATTCGTGTACTTGAGACGTTGGCGCGATGGTGTCATAGATTTTCTCCACTCGTTGCAATTGGGCCAGATGTTGTTTGTGAAACGGATCGTGGTAAGGCAAGAAGAGAACGTGTTTGTTCTGCCAGGAGTCTGCAAGTTGATGTCTCGGACACGGCTCACTTTTTTGGTGGCGAATTGTCACTTGTTCGTACAGTGGTTTGGATGTTAGCTGCTCGCAGAATCCATGCTCGGGCAGCCATTGCTGATACTCCGTCAGCCTCCTGGGCAGCTGCGCTCTTTGTCGACCGAGTTGCTGTAACGAGCTTGCACGCATTCGATGAGTTGCAGCAATCGCCAAGGAGCGAACCGTGCCGTTCAGCTCTTTTAAAAACTAGAGCAGTTCGAGGTTTGCATCATGGGCGTTGGTTAGAACGTCAGCAAAGATGGGTTGTTGTGCCTCCAGGCCGGCAGCGGCACTCTCTTAAGTCATTGCCGCTCAAGTCATTGCAGTTGCCGGTCGGTGTTATCGATTCATTGGCTGAAGTGGGTGTTGATTCAGTTGAGCAGTTGTTGCGTTTGCCAAGAGTGAGCCTTCAGGAGCGTTTTGGATCAATTGTTACTCTACGAGTGTCTCGTTTTCTTGGTGATGTGCCAGACCCAATTGTGCCATTACAAGAGAGTGAGAGTTTTGTGGCAGACCATTCGTTTGATATGCCAGTTCTTGGTCGTGATATTGAATCCGCACGCTTCCGCGCACTGCTTGAAAGGCTGGTTCGTCAATGCCTTCAGCCACTAGTGAATGCAAATCGTGGAGTGAGTAGTCTGCAAGTAAGGCTTGATGCGAATGAATGTCATGATTCAGCAGTTATTGATATTGGTCTGTATAAACCAACGTTGCAAGTAAAGCATCTCGTTGATCTTGTTATGTTGCGATTCGAGAGGGCACGGCTTCCAAGGGAAATTATTAATATATCAGTAGAAGTGATGTCAGCAGAGACGTTGCCCTATCGGCAGCAGAGACTTTTTTGTGAGGCAACGCAATCAGATGCATCACGGTTTGAGTCGCTTCTTGATCGTCTAGTCAGTCGCCTGGGGAGTGGTGCAGTTGTTGAGCCACGGTTACTTGCTGATATCCAGCCAGAAGCATCGTGGGTCGCAACACCAGCAGTTAGTGTGATAGGTCGAAAGCCGTACCGCTCAGGTTATTTTCTTGGGGCAAGCAAGTCTCGATTCTCAAAGCCTATTGTAGGGCCTAGTCGTCCAACTTTTTTGTTCTCCAAGCCTCGATTGATCGATGTGTCTTCGTTAAGTACTGATGGGCTCCCTGTACGTTTTCGTTGGGAAGGACGGTTTCATGTAGTTGTGCGGTCTCGTGGGCCAGAGCGAATTGAAACAGCTTGGTGGCGAGGCCCAACAGTTCGTCGAGACTATTACATCTTTGAAACTGATCGCGGGGGTCGTTTTTGGATGTTTCGTGGTTTCCGGAAACGGTCATGGTTTCTTCATGGAACCTATGGGTGACGTGAATGAGTTGTTTTTCTGTAGTGCTTTGGTGGTTTTGCGGAAAGAGTTGTTGATTCACGGATAGAGGTCATGAAATGCAGCGTCGTAGACGTTATGCGGAACTTCACTGTACGACAAATTTTTCATTTCTTCAGGGAGGCTCACACCCGGAGGAATTAGTCTCGCAAGCAGCTGCTTTGGGGTATACGTCACTTGCAATAACAGACCGAGCAAGTCTGTCTGGTGTTGTACGAGCTCACGCTGCAGCGAAAGAATCTGGCATCCACCTGATAATAGGTGCTGCTATTGAGCCAATAGATGCTGCGCCACTTGTTCTATGGGTAGCAAATAAGAAGGGATATAAGAATCTCTGTCGTTTGTTGACAACGGGGCTTTTGAAGCAGGGTTGTTCGAAGGAATACGATGGTCAAATCGACGGAAGTGAATTACGAAGTCGGTCTCCTCGTTGTTGTCTGACTGCTGACGAAGTGGCTGCCCATGCGGATGGTTTGCTTGCAGGCATTCCGTTAACTCAGTTACTCGACCCTGTTGAATCAGGAGCTGCTTTGATTCGTGCATGGCAGGATAGGCTTGGTAAGCAGCTCTATGGGTTAGCCGAAGTTGCAATGGAAGGAGATGACCAGGAACGTCTTTTGAGCTATGCAAGGCTTTCTTATGAAACCCATATTCCTTTGGTAGCTGCTGGTGATGTTCGTTATCACAGTCGTGATCGCCAACCTCTGCATGATGCTCTTACTGCAGTTCGGTACGGCAAAACGGTTGAATCAATTCAGGGAAAGCTACTGTCAAACGGTGAGCGGCATCTACAGGACATTAATCATGTTGCGAAACGCTTTTCTGTCCTACCAGGTGCGGTAGACCGTACGCTTGAGATCGCCAGTCGTTGTTCGTTTTCACTTGATGATATTTCGTACGAGTATCCTCATGCAGTTGTGCCATCTGGTTGGTCGCCAGCAGATTATTTGAGCAACTTGGTCTGGAAAGGTGCTCGAAAACGTTATGACAATAGAGTTCCTGAGAAAGTGACTGATCTTCTAAGGCATGAACTGTCGCTTGTTCATGAACTTGGCTATGAGGCATATTTCCTCACCGTATTTGACTTGGTTCGGTTTGCTCGTCGGCGCGGCATTCTTTGTCAGGGTCGTGGGTCTGCGGCCAATTCGGCTATTTGCTATTGCCTCGGTATTACATCAGTTGATCCTGCTCGGGCAAATGTGCTTTTTGAACGGTTTGTGAGCCGTGAACGGCAAGAGGCACCTGACATTGACGTTGACTTTGAGCATCACCGCCGGGAAGAGGTGCTGCAATATATTTACACAACCTATGGTCGTATGCGTTCAGCAATGACTGCTGAAGTGATCTGCTATCGCTTGCGATCGGCTGTTCGGGATTTGGCAAAAGTTCTTGGTTTCTCACTCGACCGAATCAATCAATTAGCACGAATTCTTGATGTAGGTGATCGTGTAGAGCAGTTACCTGAAAGATTGTCTGAGTCTGGTATTGATCCACATAGCGAGTCAGGTCAAAGGCTTGTTGTGCTTGTGAATCAGTTGATTAGTTTTCCTCGCCATCTTGGGCAGCATGTGGGGGGTATGGTAATAACTCAAGGAGATCTCTGTGAATTAGTGCCAATCCAGCCGGCCAGTATGGACGGTCGCACAGTCATCCAATGGGACAAAAACGATCTTGATGAAATTGGAATATTAAAAGTTGACTGTCTCTCGCTGGGAATGCTTTCGGCCATCCATCGTGCATTTGATCTTGTGAAGCAAGGTGGTGGCCCGTGTCTCACATTAGCAACAGTACCAGCTGAAGATCCTCGTGTTTACAAGATGATTTCAGAGGCAGATACAGTAGGGGTATTTCAGATTGAGAGTCGTGCGCAGCGAAGCATGTTGCCACGTTTGAAGCCATCCTGTTTTTATGACTTGGTTATAGAAGTAGCCATTGTTCGTCCGGGGCCAATACAAGGTGATATGGTGCACCCATACCTTCGGCGACGTCAAGGAGAAGAATCTGTCTGTTATCCGAATCAGGCAATTCGAGAAGTGCTTGAAAAAACACTTGGTGTACCTTTGTTTCAAGAGCAGGCAATGCGGCTTGCAGTAGTGGCTGCAGGCTTTACTCCTGGTGAGGCTGACCAACTACGGCGAGCAATGGGGGCATGGCGCCGAACCGGGGTGATTCAGGAATTTCATCAACGGCTGGTAGATGGAATGGTATCACGAGGGCTTTCACTGACTTTTGCAGAGCAAGTCTTTCAGCAGTTGAAAGGCTTTGGTGAATATGGGTTTCCAGAGTCACACGCCGCTAGCTTTGCATTGTTGGTGTATGTCTCTGCCTGGCTTAAGTTTCATTATCCGGCGGCATTTACGGCTGCGCTGCTTGGTAGCCAGCCAATGGGTTTTTATGCCCCAGCCCAGCTTGTTCGTGACGCCCAAGAGCATGGCGTGACTGTTTTGCCTGTTTGTATCCAAAGCAGTGAATGGCATGCATGTATTGATTCTTCTGATGGATCCTTGCCTGCTCTTCGACTTGGTCTAGAGCAAGTTCATGGGCTTGGTCAAACAAGTGGTTATCAAATTGAAGAGGCTAGGAGAGCAGGTCGATTCAAGAGTATTTATGATCTCACGAAGCGGTGTCAGTTGACGCAGAGTCAGGTCCTTTCATTAGCTCGTGCTGGGGCTTTAAAGTCGTTGTCCAAGTGTCGAAGGCAGGCAATATGGAATTCAATGGAGCGTAAGCCTGAACCGGGGAGTATGCCCTTGTTTGAAGGTTTGTCTAATGATGGTTTTGATAAAGCAGAAAGTAGTTTTGATGAGGTGGCGGATTTGCCAACGACTTCGCCTCTTGAAGAAGTATTGTCTGACTATCGTGCATCAGGGCTTTCTCTTAAAAATCACCCGCTGCATTTTATTCGTTCGCATCTCAGGCATTGCGGCGTCTTGACTGCTAAAGGTGCCTGTTCTCGTCCAGAAGGTAGCAGGGTCATGGTTGTTGGTGTTGTGCTGTCGCGTCAGCGTCCAGCGACAGCGAAAGGCCTTATCTTTTTGACGCTTGAGGATGAAACAGACATTGTGAACGTGGTTGTTCCGAAAGCAGTCTGGCAGCGATGTGATTTCAAAGACAGGCAAGCGTCGGTGTTAATGGTTAAAGGTCGTGTTCAACGGCGCGGGAAAGTTGTGCATCTTTTGGCAAAGCGGCTGGAAGCCTGGAGCGGAGGTAACGAGAATGAATTGTCACTTGCTGATCTACCAAGGATGTCACGGGATTTTTGTTAAGTTGTATCTCGGTGTTCGTAAGTGTCCTTAGCATTGCTGGTTCTTGTTTTGGTATTGTCACAGTTTCTTGCACGCCGCTTCCAATCCACAAGAAGAAAAGTTCATGACATCATTCAATGATTCCCCTGTTATAGAAACGAACTTGCCTATCGGTGAACCAGTTCGTGGGAAGGTCCGTGACTGTTACCGGCTTAACGTATCAGATGAACCTCACATGCTTATTGTGAGTACAGATCGAGTGAGTGCTTTTGACTGGGTTTTGCCGACGCCGATACCGGGTAAAGGCAAGGTGTTGACAGCCGTTTCCAACTTCTGGTTCGGTTGGTTGTCGGAGCATTCTTCACCTGTTTCGCATCATCTGGTTACCACAGATGTTGATGAGATGGACCTTCCGTCAACTATTGATCGAGAGTTGATTCGTGGCCGTTCGATGCTCGTTAAGGCAGCTAATGTTATTCCTTTTGAGTGTGTGGTGCGCGGGTGGCTCGCGGGATCAGGCCTGCTGGAGTATCAACAGTCTGGTACGGTTTGCGGTATTTCGCTTCCGCCTAAATTGCGTGCGGGTGATAGGCTGCCCAACTCTATTTTTACTCCTGCTACCAAAGCAACCGAAGGACACGACGAAAATGTTTCTTTTGAAACAATGGCCGATGCATTGGGCAAGTCACTCGCCTTTGAACTCCGTGAAAAAAGCATTGCAGTATATGACAGAGCTACAAAGTTAGCAGTTGAGAAGGGAATTGTTCTTGCTGATACCAAATTTGAATGGGGCCATGATCGCGATGGGCAATTGATGTTAGTTGATGAAGTGCTCACCCCAGACAGTTCTCGTTTTTGGCCCGCTGAGTTAACATGTAAAGGCAATGTGCCTGAGTCCTTTGATAAGCAATTTGTACGCGATTGGCTGGCTTCCTCGGGTTGGGACCGAACGAGTCCCCCCCCTCCTCTGCCGCCGGAAATAGTGCATGGCACGAGCCAAAGATATCTCGATGTATGTCAAAGACTAACAGGAAGTCTGCCTTGTTAGACGCTGGATGTCGCTCTATGGTCAAAAGGATTTGGTGATTAGACTATGGTCAAGGAAACAGATTTAACTGACATAATGTTCAAGTGTATGCCTGATTTGCTGTTTCCTTAGAAGTGTTTTACAAACCCCTAGACTACAGATTGCCTCATGCTTCGATATTGGACTGCCGGTGAATCCCATGGGCCGGCTTTAACTGCTTTGGTAGACGGTTTTCCTGCCGGACTTGTTGTTAACACTGATAGTATTGACAGTGAGTTGCAACGACGCCAAGGAGGATACGGTCGCGGCGGACGGCAGCGAATAGAAACAGACACGGTCACCTTTTTGTCCGGCCTTTGGAAAGGTAAGACTCTTGGAAGCCCTCTCACGTTACAGGTAATTAATCGTGATGCGAAAATTGAGAAGATGGATGATATCGAGAGGCCTCGTCCCGGTCATGCTGACTTGCCAGGTGCGATAAAGCATCTTGGAGGTGTACGCCCTGTTTTGGAGCGGGCAAGTGCGCGGGAAACAGCAGTTCGAGTCGCAGCGGGTGCTCTTGCACGCCAGTTACTTTCATTGTTTGGCATTGAGGTCGCGGGTTGGGTAACAGAGTTGGGAGGTGTTGTTCTTGGTGGTCGTGAGGGCGCGCTTCCTGAGTTACGAGAAATTCGCAACTCAAGCGAGATTTATTCACTTCATCCGGAGCAAGATAATCATGTAAAAGATCTTATTGACCGTGTTGGGAAAGACGGAGATACCCTTGGAGGAATTGTTGAAGTTCGTGTTGACGGATTGCCAATTGGTCTTGGTACTCACACCCAGTGGGATCGCAAACTCGATGGCCAGTTAGCACAAGCCGTGATGGCGGTACAAGCCATAAAAGGCGTTGAAATAGGAATGGGATTTGAGACAGCACGACGGCCTGGGTCAGAGGTGCACGATCCGATTCATTATGACGAAAGCGCACGCGGGAAACCGATGGCAGGGTTTATTCGTCCTACAAATAATGCTGGGGGATTAGAGGCTGGAATCACAAATGGGCAACCTCTGGTCATTCGCGCTGCGATGAAGCCGATTAGCACTCTGCGGAAGCCCCTTGATTCAGTAAATCTAAAAACAAAGCAACCCGAGTCTGCAGCATATGAACGGAGTGATGTATGTGCGGTCAGTGCTTGTAGCGTGATTGTTGAAAATGTTGTGGCGTTTTCAGTAGCAGCGGCATTAGTTGATAAGTTTGGGGGCGATAGTATCGAAGAAATGCGTGCCCGCTGGGAGCTCTACCAAAAACTGGTGACGAGTCGATAGATGCTGGACCCAGATGTATAAGTTGGGAGTGAACAAGGATGTTCGTAGCACAGTCAGCTGTAAAGATTTGGCGAGTTAGGTCAGCGTTTTTTCTGCTATGTGTCGTGCCAACAATGTGCCTTTCCTATTGGGCAGTCATTTGTCAATCAAAAGCACATCGAGAACACATTGCCGAAAATGCCTCAAAGTTACTTGGCAGTCGAGTGCGCATTGAAAGTTTGACTCACCCTCAACCTGGGTGTTTGAAACTCTCGGGAGTAACAATTGCAGAGCAGTCTTTTGATGATGTGTTTGTTGTTACTTCTAAAGATGAGGTTCGGGTCACAGTTGATAGTCTCGTTTCAGGGGAAGATACAGCCAGGCTTATTGTTGGTCTAGTCAAGCGATGGCTTGCCGAGCCTGTTCAATTCAACAAGAACTGTGTAATTGATATTGAGGATTTCTCTTGGGGAAAGATAAATCCAGAGGAGGTAGGTAACATATCGCCACTTCGTATTGAATGTGTGTCTACTGGATCAGGACGGGCTATTCGCTTCTTTCAAAGAGACAATGGTCAAGATGAAGTGCGAATCGTGCGGACACCGCATGACGGAAAAACAGAAGGACATGCAACGGGTTATATAACTGAATTCGAAGTGAATGTATCTGATCCGGTACCGGTTCCTTTCGTAAATGTTGCACTGGGCGAGTGCGGTGCTTCGCAATGGCCGTTCGGAGAAAACGCCACGTTTACCGGTCATGCTCACATCTCGAATAGAGACGGTGCTTGGACTGCAGAATGCGTTGGAGGAATCAAACAAGTTGACCTGGATGCAATGACATTATTATTGCCTTCACATATGCAAGGTGATGCAGAAATCAAGTTAAACCGATTTGTTTGGTCAGATCAGCGAATTGCATTGTGTGACTGCGTGTGTGTTGCTGACCAAGGAGAAATCGAACAAGTCTGGATAGACCGCCTTGTTACGATACTCGGATGCCGAGTCGAAGACGCCTACCACCAACTCAGCGGGAGCCGTGTGCGATCATTTGAACGTCTCGGTTTTGGTCTAGTGGTTGATTCGAAAGGCCTGCACTTGAGTGCTTTACCCGGGAGATCTGGTTGCTTGCTAGAATCTCGGGGATCGCCAGTCATTCTTGAGCCAACCCAAACTGCAACACTTGATCGAGTAGCTTGGCTTCTTTCCGGGACAACGCCAGCGGCTGTTCCAGAGACAGACGTAACCGGCTGGCTTCTTTCTGTTTTGCCGAGAACTGGTGTCCTCCAGTAAAATCCTGCGTGAAAAACGGTTGAAAAAGGTAGTTTAAAGCTGTTTTGACCTAGTTTTGACATTTCTTCAACGGGTCTTCGACGGATTGAGATAGCCAGATCCGAGTATCTGATAAGAATATACTCAGTTAGTGACCGCCATTATCAAAAGCTAGATTCACCGAAAATCAGGAATTTCTATGGCCACCAGTACTCTTCCGCCGTCCTCTTCGTCTGATCAGGCACAGGCCCCAAATAATCTTCTTGAAGATGAATCGTGTCAGTTTGGTCGCAGCGCGATTCATGGGCCTGATTCTCAACAGATAACAACAGATGCAAATTCAGACAGTTCATCCTTTGAGCCCCGATCAGATGGAAAAGCAGCGGGAAGGAATGGAATTGATTGGCCGACTCTGCTTTGGATAGCCGGAATGCATGTTGCAGCCTTGGCTGCCCCATTTTATTTTTCCTGGTCCGGTCTAGCTATTTGTCTTTTTCTATGCTGGGTGACTGGGTGCCTCGGTGTCACCCTTGGTTATCATCGGTTACTCACTCACGGAAGTTTTGTCACATCAAAGCCTGTGCGATGGTTCTTCGCCTTTGTGGGTGGAATTTCTGGTGAGGGTTCGGCCATTGTTTGGGTAGCGAATCACCGTAAGCATCACGCATTCAGTGACCAAGAGGGTGATCCACACAGCCCCCGAGATGGAGGTCTCTGGAGCCACATGTTGTGGCTTTTTCCTCGGCATACAACTGCTGAGATTGATGCTCACGTTAAACGTTGGGCACCTGATTTAGCCAAAGATGCCGGCGTTCTATTTTTTCACAAAACGTTTTTGCTGTGGCATTTTGTAATTGGCGGTGGATTGCTTGCAGGTGGGTGGGCCCTGTATGGCCGCGACATTGGAATTTCATGGTTGCTTTGGGGTCTCGCTGTTCGAATGGTCTACGTCTTTCACGTAACGTGGTTTGTGAACTCTGCTACACACATCTGGGGTTACAGGAACTACGAGACGACTGATGACTCACGAAATCTTTGGTGGGTTGGTCTTCTTGCTTTTGGGGAAGGATGGCATAACAATCATCACGCATTTCAGCGAATGGCCAAGCACGGCCATAAGTGGTGGGAAGTTGATATGACCTACTGGGTTATTCTTGCGATGGAGCGGTTGGGCCTCGTATGGAACGTCGTTCACACACCCCGTGGGGCCGGTCAGACGACTGCGGTCAAAAGGGGAGCGACCGCCGTTGAAGGTGCGTAGCTGCGGTTATGCGGCTGGCCGTAGGACTCTTGTTGCATTTTTACCTGCCAAAGGTAGAATCTTGGCGGAAACAGTAATAGAGAAAACAACCTACTGATCGCCCATGGAGGGCGAATAACGAAGATGACGCTGACTAAGGAACGCAAACAAGAACTTATAGGTGCCCATCGTCGTGGGCAGGAAGATACAGGCTCTGCGGAGGTGCAGATTGCTCTGCTTACTGCTCGGATTACTCATTTGACTGAGCATTTCAAGAAGCATTCGAAAGACTTTGCAAGTCGTCGAGGACTCTTGTTAATGGTCAGTCGGCGTAGACGACTACTTGATTACCTCAAGCGTGTCGCTCCCCAGCGATATCTCGATATTATTCGAAGCCTTGGTATTCGAAAATAGTCTTAAGCGGTCCGCCATGGCTATCAGCTTTTTTGCTAATGCTTTTGGAGGATTTAAAAAGAAATTAACCGCTTTATTGGGCTTGGTTCTCTCTATTCTGTTGCGATAGAAGTACGACTCTCGCATCTAAGGTCGTTGTGTCGGGTGTGTCGTGTTCATAATTTGAGTGAAAGAGATTTAAGAATTGAAGTGAATGACTCCATAGCGAATTCTAGCATCGTCAGTAAAAACTGGTGCCAAGCGTTTCAGGAGTAACGAATGAAGAAGGAAGGAATTAAAAAGTGAAACATCGTGTTGAACGACAAGTTGGACAAGAAGTATTAGGTATTGAAACAGGTGTGTTGGCGAAACAGGCTGCTGGCAGTGTTTTGGTTACGTACGGAGAGACTACAGTGCTCGTTGCTGCAGCAACGGGAGCACCTCGTGCGGGAATTGATTTTTTCCCATTAACGTGTGATTACCGTGAACGAACTGCTGCAGCAGGAAAGTTTCCTGGTGGCTTTCTGAAGCGAGAAGGTCGGCCAACCATGAAGGAGACCCTTACAAGTCGGCTTATTGATCGGCCGATTCGACCGTTATTCCCAGAAGGGTTCTACGACGAGGTGCAAATACAGGCTCAGACACTCTCAAGCGATGGCCAAAATGATCCTGACATTTTAGCAATGATAGGTGCATCCGCATCGCTGTGCATTTCGCCTCTTCCTTTCGGGGGCCCCCTTGGGAGCGTACGGCTTGCTCAGGTCAACGGAGAATTTGTGCCATTCCCGACGCAGGATCAACTTGAAGAGAGTGATCTCGATCTTATCGTTTCAGGCAGTAAGACGGCTATTCTAATGATCGAGGGATTTGCTCGTGAAATGCCTGAAGACCGAATGCTTGAAGCTTTGGAAGAAGCTCATCGTGTCATTATCACAATCTGTGAAATGCAAGATGAACTTGTTGCGAAGGGTGGGAAGCCAAAGAAGGAATGCGAGTTGCCAGACTACGCGCCACTCAAGGGCCGAATGAAAGCGGCCTATTACGCGGAGCTTTTGAAGGCTGCAGGAATCACAGGCAAGCTTGAGCGGGGCGAAGCTGTGAAGGCCGTTAAAGAACGAGCAAAAGAAGAAATCTGTCCCGCAGATGCTGCAGGCAGTGACGATGCTGTCAATGAAGGTGATTTTTCTCATGTCTGGCATAGTCTCGAAGAAGATGCAATTCGAGAATTGATCCTTGGTGGTACACGTCCAGATGGTCGGGATTCTAAGTCACTGCGAGCGATTGATTGTGAGGTTGATCTTTTGCCTCGTGTTCATGGATCAGCTCTTTTTCAAAGAGGTGAAACCCAGGCTCTTGTAACAGTAACACTTGGAACAGGTAAGGATGAGCAGCGAGTAGATGGCTTGTTTGAGGAATATTCAAAGAAGTTCATGCTTGACTATTATTTCCCCTCTTTTTCTGTTGGTGAGGTTCGGCCGATTCGGGGCCCTGGCCGTCGAGAGATAGGTCATGGCGCTCTAGCTGAACGAAGTGTTAAGCCAATTCTTCCTGATCCGGATGTCTTTCCTTACACAATTCGTGTGATCTCGGACATCTTAGAGTCGAATGGCTCGAGTTCGATGGCATCAGTTTGTGGTGCTACGCTTGGTTTGATGGCAGCAGGTGTGCCGATTACAAATCCTGTAGCTGGTATTTCGGTCGGCCTTGTGAAGGAGTCAGAAGATAAGTGGACGCTTCTTACTGATATCATTGGTGACGAGGATCACTTCGGTGATATGGACTTTAAGATCGCCGGGTCACAAAACGGTATTACCGGTATTCAACTTGACTTGAAAATAAACGGAATTTCCACAGCTATCATCAAAGCGACACTTGAGCAGTCAAGAGAAGCTCGGCTCGAAATTCTCCGTTCGATGCTCTCAGCAGTGCGCAGACCTCGTGAAGAGATTTCTGGTTGGGCACCACGTCTGTTGCGGACTCATATTGACCCAGAGAAAATTGGCCTGCTTATCGGTCCCGGCGGGAAAACAATTCGCTCTATTCAGGAAACGACCGGGGCTAATGTTGAAGTGGAAGATGACGGAACAGTTACTGTTGCCAGTCACGACGCTGAAAGTGCAACCACGGCTCTAGCGAAAATTGAAGCTCTGACAGCGTCGATTCAGATTGGTCGAATCTATGAAGGTCGCGTAACCAGCGTCAAAGACTTTGGTGCATTCGTTGAGCTTGTCCCTGGAAAAGATGGTCTATGCCACATCAGCGAACTCTCAAACGAGTACGTTGGGAATGTTGGTGATGTTTGTCGCGTTGGTGACACGATGCGAGTCAAGGTCATTGCCGTTGACGAGCAAGATCGGGTAAAATTAAGTCGGAGAGCAGTCATGGAAGAGACTGCCGCTGCGGCTGAACCAGCAACTGAGTAGTTCTATGTTGTTCCTCTCCGCGGGGCTGTTTCAACAATGGCCCTGCGGGTGAGGCTGCAATACGAAGATTCCAGCATGTTTCGGGCGCTGTGATTATGGGACAAACAGCGATTATGGGACAAACAGCACTGTTTAACGATCAGCTTCCAAGTGAAGGTGGTACATACGCTGAACTTGTCAAGCTTGTTAGCGAACTTGCCCACGAAATCCGAAATCCGTTATCGAGCATTCGATTGAATATGGAACTACTGGGTGAAGACGTTGGTTCACTCGGTGATGATTCTGCAGCCAATCAAACCGCTCGAAGAGCTAAAGCGAAGATCGATCTGGTGCGTCAGGAATGTGATCGTTTGCAGAAGCTTCTTGATGACTTTCTCGATTTTTCTCGACAGGAAGGCATCGATCCTGAGCCAGGTAATCTCAATGTAGAGCTTGATCAGTTGTTAGATTTCTTTCAGCCACGAACTGATGATGCTGGCGTCGAGCTTGTTCGCTATTTGGATCCAGAATTGCCAGCAGTACGGATTGATCGGGAGACATTTCGGTCAGCGATACTCAATCTCTTAATCAATGCGACTCAGGCAATGGAAGAGGGTGGCCAGTTGATGGTCAGGACCAGAGCTGCCGGTCTTGGTGTAATGATTGAATTGATCGACACTGGCCCAGGTATGAGTTCTGACACACTCGCTCGCGTGTTTGAGGCTTTCTATTCAACAAAACAAGGAGGTTCAGGTCTGGGGCTTCCTACCGCTAGAAAAATTATTGAGGCTCATGGAGGCTCTATTGACATAGAAAGTGCTCCGGGGCGCGGGACCAAGTTGGCAATTTGGCTCCCTGCACCGCCGCGTTTGCCCACAGAACCGGCTGAGAATAAATCGTAAAATTCATTTCCATTCCTAAAATCGTCTTTGGTGTTAGATGTCAGCAAGCTCTATAGAAAATAATTCTTCTCCGAAAAGTGTGGATGGAATTTCGAGATCTGTTCGTGTCCTTGTGGTAGATAATGACATTGTGCATGCACGCACGATGGGTGAGGGGCTTGAGCGACTTGGCTATAGCGTGATTGTGGCTGGGGGAGGAAAAGAGGGTGCTCAGCAAATCCGCGATGATTCTTTCGATGTTGTTGTTACTGATCTTATGATGAACGACATCGGTGGTTTGGAAATTCTTAAAGAGGCAAAAACTTCTTCTGTTGAGACCGAAGTTATTGTTGTGACAGGGCATGGGACGGTGCCATCAGCAGTCGAGGCAATGCAGCAGGGTGCTTTTACGTACCTTCAGAAGCCTCTAGAACTAACTCAATTGAGGGTTGCTGTTGAGAAGGCTTCTGCTGGGGTTCGGTTGCGGCTTAAAAATCTTGAACTTAATAGGCGTCTCGATGAACGATTCGGTTTTGAAGGTGTCGTAGGATCGAGCACTCAGATGCGAGGTGTGATTGAGCGACTGAAACGAATTGCGCCAACGGATGCAACTGTTCTGATACAAGGTGCAACAGGTACCGGAAAGGAACTTGTGGCACAGGCAATACATCAAAATAGTCCACGGAAGAAAAAGCCTTTTGTTGCGCTCAACTGTGCTGCACTAAGTGAGAATATCCTTGAAAGTGAGCTCTTTGGCCATATAAAAGGCGCTTTCACTGATGCCTCTTCAGATCGAGTCGGGAAGTTTGAATATGCTGACGGCGGGACGTTGTTCCTTGATGAGGTTGGCGATATGCCCCTGGCGACACAGATTAAACTGCTGCGGGTTCTCGAGTCAGGAGAGATTACACGGGTTGGCTCAAATCAGCCTGTCCGAGTGAATGTTCGAATTCTTTCTGCAACAAATCGGAATCTTGAGGAGGCGGTTGAAGATGGTAGTTTTCGCAGCGACCTTTATCACCGACTGAAAGTTGTCACAATTTTGATCCCAGATTTGCAAGAACGGTCTGCGGATATACCGCTGCTCATTGAGCATTTTATGAAGCAATTCGCGAAAAGACATCAAAAGCCAGTCAAAGGCATGTCGAGAGCTGCAAGAGTAAAGCTTCTTGCATTTGCGTGGCCCGGGAATGTACGTCAGCTTCGTAATGTAGTTGAGAGTATGGTTGTGGTTGACTGTGATGAGACGCTTGATGTTGACGATCTGCCAGCGGAACTTGAGCCAGAGTCCGGGGTTGTAGAAGAAGTCGTCCAAGGCACCGTTGAAGAGAACCTCGGTATTGCATCCCTTGTCGGTCGGCCTCTAAATGAAATCGAAAAGATTTTTATTGGAGAGACGCTGAAATTGGCAGGAGGAAATCGTGAGCAGACGGCAGAAATGCTTGGTATTGGAGAAAGAACGTTGTACCGCAAGATCAAAGAGTACAAACTGCACTAGAAAGTTGGATGGAACTGTGAATGGTTCATTACTACAGCAACCCATGAATTCAATCTAAGCTGTTAATCTAAGGAACTGAGCAGGAACTTAAAAGTATGGGGAAGATTCAAACACTGCCGGTCTCTGTTATCAATCGAATTGCAGCTGGTGAGGTGGTTGAACGACCAGCAAGCGTTGTGAAAGAGTTGCTTGAGAACGCACTGGATTCTGGGCCTACTCGAATTGATGCAGACCTTGAGCAAGGCGGCATTGCTTTAATTCGAATTGTCGATGACGGCTGCGGAATTGAAGCTGAGGATTTACCTCTCGCTGTTTCGCCGCACGCGACCAGTAAGCTCCGTCATGCAGATGATCTCGAAGATATCAAAACACTCGGTTTTCGTGGTGAAGCATTGGCATCGATTGCTGAGGTGTCTCGCGTAGTGATACGGACAAGAACTGCGTCGGGAACAGGCAGTCGTCTTGAGGTCGATGGAGGACTCAATCGTGGGATTATGCCAGAGGGTTGCAGGCGGGGCACATCGGTGGAAGTGCACCAGTTGTTTTCAAAAATTCCTGCGAGAAGAGCGTTTCTCAAGACGCCAGCTACGGAGTGGTCTCACTCATCAGAAGCTTTTGTGAAAACAGCGATCGCTCATCCAGAGATAGCATTTTCACTGACACATAATCGCAGGCGGGTGCATGAGTTGCCGGCGGTGGATGACTGGCGGCAAAGAATTGCTGACCTTTACGGAAGCCAGCTTGCTGACCGGTTGCTTTACGCAAAGGAAGTTGATGATGATATCTCAGTAACAGCTCTTATTGGGCGACCAGAAGACGATATGGCGAGTGGGCGCTTTCAGCATTTCTTTATTGACGGTAGGCCATTTCGTGATCGTTCAATACTTCATGCAGTTCAAGAAGGGTATCGCGGACGGCTCCTTTCCGGACGACAACCAATTGTTTTTTTGCAATTGCATATTCCTCTTGCACACGTTGATGTAAATGTTCATCCGGCAAAAACAGAAGTGCGTTTTCGTGATTCGGGTCGTTTGCACCGGCTTGTTCTACTTGCCGTGCGAAGTGCTTTATCTGGAATCACGACTCCCACTGCTCTTGACCCACCAGGCAGAAGTTCGGCGACTACAACGGGCCTCGCTGCTGCTGAGGCTATTTGGGAGCGACAGCGGCTAGCACCTGAAAGGGATGAGGTTGATCAGAGCGGTCTGCAGGGGCTTATGCTAGATAGCCTCGTTGATACAACAAACTCTACTGGTTCATCAAAGCCAAATCCGCATGAAACTGAAAATGATGGTGCGGCTAAGCAGGATAGCTTGCTGATTGCTGATGGTGCTGTTCCTGAGGAGCGAGCATTCCAGTTGCATCACCGGTATCTTGTTGTAGAAACACAGGAGGGTATAGAGGTAATCGATCAGCATGCCCTACACGAGAGAGTGCTCTATGAACAACTTCGTGAGCGAATGTCAAATGGTTCAGTTGAGGTGCAGCCCTTATTAATTCCAGAGCAGGTTGAACTTTCTTCTTCAGACTTTGAGGCAGTTACCAGTCACCTTGATGTCCTGTCAGAGGCTGGAGTGAAGGTTGAATCATTTGGGGGAACTACTGTTGTAGTCCGAGGGAAGCCAGCCTTAGTGGGGAGGGCATCAGCATCAGATATAATTAGAGAAGTAATTGATCGTCTAGCTGCATTAGAGGCGGATGGCGGTGATCATCGGGCTGTTGTCGATGAGGTGCTCCATAGCCTTTCTTGTCGCGCAGCCATTAAGGCAGGTGATCCTCTTTCTCAGTCAGAGGTCGATACACTTGTAGCAGATCGGCATAGGTATCCCGGGACTCGTCATTGTCCCCATGGTCGCCCGACGTCACTCATGCTGTCGAGGCGCGAACTCGATAAACAATTTCGACGGACGTAAGAGACAGTGAGTTGGTCATTATGGTGGCAGAAATGTCTTTAAAATAAATGAAGAGTGTTTTTTTCGTGTGATGAGAAAAGTTGAATTTGTATGATTTGTGTTAGCCTGGCCAGAGGTCGTCATCGATATCTTCTTAGTGAACTGCGGCATCTTGGTCAGCAGGGTGTGGGTCTCGTAGAATTGCGTTTGGACTGTATTCAAAGCAAGGTGCAGGTAAAACGTCTTCTGGCTGACCGTCCCTGTCCGGTGATCGCAACGTGTCGACGGAAGCAAGACGGAGGTTATTGGGAGCGGACAGAGGAAGAGCGTCTGACAGTTCTTCGGACAGCGATTGCAGAGGGTGTTGATTATGTCGATCTTGAAGATGATATCGCAAATTCAATACCCCGTTTCGGATCAACTCGTCGAATAATCAGTTTTCATGACTTCAAAAGAACTCCAGATGATCTTCAGGGACTTCACGCTTATCTAGCTGACCTCGATGCGGATGTGGTGAAAATCGCAACGCTTGCTGGTCATCCGAATGACAACCTGCGGATGCTCGAACTTGTACGCTCAAGTAGCATTCCCACCGTTGGGCTTTGTATGGGTGAAATTGGAACACCGAGCCGAGTGCTCGCAGGTCAATTTGGTGCAGCATTTACATTTGCACCCTTCAATCCAGAGAAAATTCTTGCGCCAGGACAGATTCCATGGAAGCAACTCGTTTCTATGTATCGTTACGATTCGATTACGCCTTCAACGCAGTTGTATGGTGTCATTGCGGATCCGGTGGGGCATAGTCTCAGTCCGGTGGTTCACAATGCCGCCTGTGCTGCTGCTGGAATTGACGCGGTATATCTTCCGTTCCTCATTCCCAAGGGTCATCTTGGTGAGTTTCTAAAAGAAGCGAAACGTTGGCCGCTTGTCGGCTTGAGTGTCACCATTCCTCATAAAGAAAGTGTTATTGAGTTTGCATCTTCACAGGGCGAACTGGTTGAGGAGATTGGCGCTGCAAACACCATTTCTTTTGTTGGTGAAACAAAGGAGATAAAAGTAGCGAATACGGATGTGACTGCTGCTGTTGCAGCAATTCAGGAGTCTCTTGCAGCACAGGATGTCGGCTTTGGTGGACGTCTCGGTCTGAAAACTGCAATAATTCTCGGAGCAGGTGGTGTTGCTCGAGCCATTGCCTTCGGATTAAGAAAACAGGGTGTTGAAGTTACAATTACCTCCCGTACGGCAGGCCGTGCTCAGGCGCTGGCAGAGTTAGTGAGTGGTAAGGTGGTTGACTGGTCAGGGCGACACCGACTTCCTTATGACTGTGTTGTGAATGCAACACCAATCGGAATGCATCCAAAAGTAAATGAGACACCATTTGAGGCAAAGCATCTGCGGCCATATATGGTAGTTTTTGATACTGTCTACAATCCGGAGAACACGTTGCTAGTAAAAGAAGCCCAAGACGTTGGCTGTAAAATTGTGACAGGTGTTGAGATGTTTGTCCGTCAGGCTGCCGAACAATTTAAGATTTGGCACGGTAAAGAACCACCTGCGGGTGTGATGAGAGCGGCGTTGAAGCAGGCGACATCCTCTGTGAAAATCATTGAATAAATGCGGTAGGTTCATGCCAAGAGGAGAAGTTCGTGCTTCGTCTGATACTTGTGGGTTATCGAGCTTCTGGGAAAACAACTATTGCCCAGTCTTTATCGGATCAGTTTGATTGTCCGGCTATTGATGCCGATGACGTGTTCGAACAGATGTATTCGTGTTCGATTGGGGAATTCATTGAGAATCAGGGAGAGATGTCCTTTCGAGATGCGGAGACGGTTGTGTTGAAGCAACTCCTTAGGCTTTCGGATGGTGTGTTATCGACTGGTGGTGGAATTGTTTTGCGGGAAGAAAATCGCAGGATGATTGAAGCGGCAGGACTGCCCGTAGTATGGCTGATGGCTCCAGCAGATGAAATTCGGAGACGACTTGCATCTGACATAACAACAGCTCGACGCCGCCCACCGCTGGACGGAAAAGATGTATATTCTGAGGTTGATCAGGCATTGGTTGATCGCGAGCCATTTTACAGATCAGTGGCTCATTTTCGTGTTGATACAAAGGGGGCAACTGTTCCAGCTATTGTGGAAAAAATTGCAGGGTGGCTGGCTGCGTGGGAAGGTGCCGCATCGCGTTCTGGTGACACATCAGCGGGGGCTAATTCATGAGTGGTGGTATTAGCCTTGTTGCTTTTGTAGGGGGCGGACTACTTGGAAGTTTGGCAGGCCTTCTGTTGCATCGCTTTGTAAGTTGGTTGCTTTGTGAAATTGAGATTGCCGAAGGCACGCAAGACGGTCAGATCGACTGTTTTGGCAAGTCTATTACACAATATCGCACACTGACTATGGCGGCCTGTTGTTTTGTAGCGGTTGGAATTATCTGGTGGGAAGTGATCTGCCATGGGCTTTTACCAGGAAATGTGGTTGGTCCGTCTATAAACTCCCCTGCTCTTTTCGCACGGCCGTTGGGGCATTTATTATTTTTTTGGTTTCTCGCTGCTGCAGCTTGGGTCGATATCCGCTATCGGGTTATTCCTGATGTCATCACAACACCCGGTGTTTTGTGTGGTCTGGTTGCTTTGGTGATCTTTCCTGGAATTCTTCTCCCGATTCCTGTCATTACTGAGCGATCTTTCGCACCTGCCACTCTGACGGCAGATTTTCTCGTTGCTTGGGGAGCACTCAATAATTCGAAAACGGTCGAGTCATCAATATCTCACGTCGGCACAACTATGGCATTGTTTTTGTTGTGGTGGGCTGTGTGCACTGCGCCTTGGAAGCAACAAAATAATGAGTATTCAAGAGCTTTTGTGCCGCGTGTCATTCAATTTTTTAGAGAACCACGTAATCTTACACTTCTGTTTGGTATCACTGTTCTTTCTTTTGCGAATTGGTGGGGAGGATTGCGTTTGGCAGCCGCTGAGAGTGGGATGATTGGGCTTACCATTTCGGCGGGTGTTGTGTGGTTTACTCGCATAGGAGCTTCAATCGCTCTTGGTCGTGAAGCCATGGGCATGGGCGATGTGACCCTCATGGCAATGGTGGGCGTTTGGCTTGGTTGGCAACCAGCTGTAATAATCTTTTTTTTGGCAACGTTGATTGGGCTGGGTCACGGAATTTTTCAGCTTGTTATGCACCGTGAGAATGAATTGCCTTTTGGCCCTAGTCTCTGCCTAGCGGCCGCACTCGTTACTCTGTTTTGGCAGCCTGTTTGGGCTTGGGCTTCTGTGCTCTTTGATGATGTCGTACAACTTGGAACGGTTCTGGGGCTTGTCGTTGTACTCACTGCGGTGACACTTTTCCTCTGGCGTTGGTTGCGAGAAAAGTTGCATTCTATCGTTTGAATTTGATCAAACTGCCTGAATTAAGCATGGAAATATGGGAAATTCAGTGGAAATCAACAGGCCGAAGGCCTTGCTTGGGGTAAGAGTCTTCTCTATTCTCCAGACGTTCATGTCTCTTTTCGAAATTGTGTTTGAGTATGTACAGAAACCGTGTGCTAGTCGCTTGCGTGCTTTCAGCATCAGCCGTTTCGTTAGGCTGTTCCAATGTCATGCGCCGTGAGCAAACTCCGGCTACGATAAGCCTTGAGCCTCCTCCTGGTGTTGCTGCGCCGGCACATACTCTTCCCCAGCCATTGCCGAGTTTACCGCAGACACCTTCTTACAGTTCCTTGGATAACGCCCAATTAGAAGCTGCCTTGACTCGCAGCCAAACCGAAAACCAGATCATGCAAGAAGAACTGTCGGCGATTCGGCAGCAGTTAGCTAGTACTACAACTCAGCTCGCTGCAAGCCGCGTTGTTGGTCGTCCAGGATCTGCAGGTGACATTACAAGTCCATTGGTCACGCCTTCGGCCGCAGGTGCCATTGCAGCTATGCAATCTGCAATGGGGCAGTTGTCCTTAGAGGATCTTCAAGTTCGGTTAGATGGGGGTGTTATTCGTATCGAAGTACCATCTGAGCGATTATTTGAATCAGGAACACCAAACCTGTTGCCTGCGGGTGCATCGTTACTAACTCAGTTAGCAAAAGAGTTAGAGAGAGTATTTCCTCGTCATTATCTTGGAATCGAGGGGCATCTTGATACTGATTCGCTGACAGGATCCTCGTGGCAGTCTGCGCACCAATTAACAACAGCTCAGGCTTCGACTGTTTTTGATTTTCTTACCACTCGAACGCCCTTAAGCGATAGGCAAATGTTCCTTGTTGCCCATGGAGCAAATCATCCGGTCGTGTCGAATGCAACGACCGCTGGCAGGCAGCGAAATCGGCGAATTGAGTGTGTCATTTACCCAGAGCAGGCAGCGGCTTCGAGTTCTCGGTGAGTTTAAGATGAAATGATAAGACTTCCATGAGTTCTGATTTTACTCTAATTCCTTTGGGCAACGCCGGACCTTTGCGGAAAAAGCCTCCCCCCCTTTTTCTTATCGTGCCTCGGCTTAGACTCCAGTTATGATCAGGATTATTGATTACGGAAGTGGCAATCTGCGAAGCGTCCAGAAAGCCTTTGAAAGGCATGGCGTTACTGCAGAAATCACATCAGACCCAAACTGTGTTGCTGAGGCCGACAGGCTAGTTCTTCCTGGTGTAGGGGCTTTTTCGGATGCAATGGCCGCACTTCGTGAGCGTGGTCTTGTTGATCCTATTCGGTCGCATATTGTGGCTGACCGCCCTTTCCTCGGGATTTGTATGGGGCTGCAACTTCTTTTTGAAACGGGCTGGGAAGGTGGTCGGCACGATGGGTTAGGAGTGTTTGCTGGTGATGTAGCCCGGTTACATTGTTCGGATGGCTTGAAGGTCCCGCACATGGGTTGGAATCAAGTGCGATGGCGAGACGGAAGTGATGTATCGCATGTGATTGGTGGGAATACACAACAGCCAGAGTTCTTTTATTTTGTGCATTCTTATTGTGTGCAGCCTTCAGACACAAGTATTGTCGTAGCCGAGACCGACTATGGCGGGGTATTTTGTTCCGGGGTGTCGCAAGGGCGTCTTTTGGCAACACAATTTCACCCTGAGAAGAGCCAGTCAGTTGGAATGCGACTCCTAAAATATTTTATCGAAGACGTTAAATAGTCTGCTACACAAGGAATGCGTAATGGAACTTTGGCCAGCAATCGATCTCCGTGGAGGCTGTTGCGTACGCCTGCAGCAGGGTGACTATGGTCGTGAAACAGTTTTCGGGGAAGACCCTGTCAAGACAGTAAAGCAGTTCGTATCTTCTGGTAGTCGCCGCCTGCATATTGTTGATCTTGAGGGTGCAAAAGATGGAGCTGCCATACAGGCTAATTTGATTGGTGAAATGGTTGCGGCGGCTGGTGTGCCTTGTCAGGTAGGAGGGGGGATACGTTCTCGGAACATAATAGAAGCCTACCTTGAAGCGGGTGTATCGCGACTCGTTATTGGAAGTGTTGCGATTGAGCATCCAACTCTGTTTGCTGAACTTGCGATGGCATTTCCTCATACGCTTGTCCTAGGTCTTGATGCCCGAGAAGGAAAGCTTGCATCGCGAGGATGGATTGAAACCAGTACTCAGCAAGCTGTGGAAGTAGCTGCCAAATCAGCTGAACTTCCGCTTGCAGCGATTGTGTATACAGATATTGCCCGCGACGGCATGCTTCAAGGCCCAAACCTTCCTGCTCTTGAGGCAATGGTGCAAGCGTCCCCCCACCCGGTGGTGGCGTCTGGCGGTATTGCGGATGCTGACGATCTGCGGGCAGTTGCTGCAACTGGTGCATCGGGATGTATTGTCGGACGGGCACTTTATGATGGAGGTCTGACTCTTTCGGCCGCCATTGAAGCGTCAGGTGAATCGCTGTAGTTGGCGATGGAGTTGCCCGTAGACCTTGCCCTGCTTTCCGGTTGTGATGCATTCTATAAGTTCAATTCAACTTTAACCTAGGAGAGGGTCGAATCTGAAAATGGTACTCCCTGTAGGTACGAGCAACTGTGCTGCTGGACTAAGAACATGGCAACCGATCTACGGCTAAAAGAACAGCTACCAAAGCTGACTAAACGAATAGTTGACACCTATCAGGAGGTGCCGGCAACAAATTATCTTGGGCATTGCCCCCTGCCAAATTACGATTCGATTATTACCGTATGTGAAGACCTGAAAGAAATTCTCTACCCTGGGTACCGTCGTAGGGAGAATCTTCATTTTGGTAACGTCACCTATCATGTTGGTGATCTAATTGATGGATTACACGACAAGCTTACAACGCAGATCAGTCGTGCCTTACGCCATAGTCTCGCAGCAACGCAAGTTGCAGCTGCTGCAGGACGTCGTACCTCATCACTGCCAGAGGCTGTTCAGGAGTGTGTTGATGAAGCTGACTTCGAGGCGTTGGGTCAGGCAAAGGCCGTTGAGTTTTTGGAGCAGATTCCAGATCTGCGTAGAATTCTTGCCACGGATGTGAAAGCAGCTTACGACGGTGATCCTGCAGTGCGGAATCTCGAGGAAATAATTTTTTGCTATCCGGGGCTTGAAGCGGTGACCATACACCGTCTTGCACATCTCTTGCAGAAACTTTCTGTGCCTCTAATTCCCAGGATGATGGCTGAGTGGGCTCACTCTCGTACCGGCATTGACCTCCATCCTGGTGCAACGATTGGGGATCATTTTTTCATAGATCACGGTACTGGTGTGGTGGTTGGCGAAACATGTGAAATCGGCAGTCATGTCAAGTTGTATCAAGGTGTTACTCTCGGCGCAGTATCGTTTCCTACTGACTCGGAGGGACAATTGGTGCGAGGGGCAAAACGTCACCCAACTATAGGTGATCGGGTTGTAATCTATGCAAACGCAACCGTTCTTGGTGGTGCGACAGTTATTGGACATGATTCTGTGATTGGAAGTAACGTATGGATCACACGATCTATTGAACCACACACAACTGTTGTTCTGGAAAAGCCAAGACTACGCATGCGAGGGGAAACTCCCTCACCAGAGACGGATTACCAAATTTAGGGAACACAATCTGTGCGAAGCCTACCATGAGCAGGAGTTTGGTAAGAGAAGAAGTGAACTTCTATTTTCTTTGTCGTCGAGATGCTCGGAGTCGAGCACGGGCAGTTGATTCTGCTTGCAAGAGTGCATCTATTTGGTCGTCGCCAACAGCTTTTTGCTGATATAGCTGTTCAAGTTCGGCTTGCACTTCTGAAGCGTTAATTGATGTTGAGTCGATTGCGCCTTGGGTAATGACCGTTACCTCGTTATTACCTACCTCAACAAATCCACCTTCAACAAATGTGCAGATGCTTGTATCAGTACTCGTCCCTCCTGCGACGCCGCGTAGATGGACCTCACCCGCGCCGAGGCGTCCTATAAAAGGAGCGTGGCCAGCTGCAATGCCACGGCTTCCATCATCAAGAGGAAGAGATACCCCTTCAGCTTTCGTGTCGAGAACTGTTTGTTCCGGGGTAACAATGACGCAGCGAATGAGTTTCTCAGATGTGGTGGTTGCCATGATGCTTCTTGTAGGATTTTAGTTTGTGCCTACCCTTTTTGTTCCATCTTCTTAGCCTGCTCTTCAGCCTGTTCAATTGGTCCGACGTACATAAATGCTTGCTCTGGGAGGTGGTCCCATTTTCCATCAGCGATTTCTTCGAACGATCGGATTGTGTCTTCCAGGCTCGTGATTTCGCCAGGCTTTCCTGTGAATACTTCAGCGACAAGGAAAGGTTGAGATAAGAATCGTTCCATCCGTCGAGCACGATGGACGACAAGTTTATCTTCTTCGGAAAGTTCATCGACGCCAAGGATTGCAATAATGTCCTGGAGTTCTCGATAACGTTGCAGTGTGGTTTGGACGCGTCGTGCAACGTTGTAGTGCCGTTCTCCAACGTATTGTGGATCAAGGATTCGACTGGAGCTAGCGAGTGGGTCGACAGCAGGATAAATACCTTTCTCAGAAATTGATCGTTCAAGGTAAATGAAAGCATCAAGGTTCCCGAAAGCTGTTGCAGGTGCGGGGTCTGTAGGGTCATCAGCAGGAACATAGACCGCTTGGACAGACGTGATGGCACCCTTCTCTGTCGACGTAATGCGTTCTTGTAACGCACCCATTTCAGTAGCAAGCGTTGGCTGATAGCCAACTGCACTTGGCATTCGGCCGAGAAGTGCACTCACTTCACTACCAGCCTGTGAAAAACGGAAGATATTGTCAACAAAAAGGAGCGTGTCAGTTCCTGTTGTGTCGCGAAAGTACTCGGCCATTGTAAGAGCAGAAAGTGCGACTCGAAGCCTTGCGCCAGGTGGTTCGTTCATCTGGCCGAAGACCATGCATGTTTGTTCGATGACGCTTCGCCCGGTGTCACCAATTTTTGCGTCCTGCATCTCAAGCCACAGATCGGTACCTTCTCGTGTCCTTTCCCCGACGCCGGCAAAAACTGAATTTCCTCCATGAGCACTGGCGATTCTTGCTATAAGCTCAGTCAAGATAACTGTTTTGCCAAGGCCGGCACCACCAAATAGACCAGCTTTACCACCTCGTACGAACGGTGTGAGGAGGTCAATAACCTTGATACCAGTTTCGAAAAGTTCTGTTTTCGTGGAGAGTTCAGAGACCGGTGGAGCATCACGATGTATAGACCACCGCTCGTCAGCGTTCACTTCACCGCCATTATCAATCGGTTCTCCAAGCATGTTAAAGACACGGCCGAGAGTTGCAGGTCCAACGGGAACGCTAACTGGAGAACCGGTGTCAACAACTTCTTGTCCTCTAATAAGTCCATCTGTTGAGCCAAGTGCCACACAGCGGACTTTGCCTCCCCCTAGATGCTGCTGTACTTCACCTACTAGTTCAAGCTTTACGCCCTTGTGGTCGGCATCAATTCTGACAGCATTATAAATGGCAGGAAGGGTGGATTCAGGAAACTCAACATCAAATGTTGATCCAATGACCTGTGTGACTTTGCCGTTCTTTTTTTCAGAGGCGATTGCTGTTGCCATGAGGAAGAAACTTTCGGTTCTAGAGTACTTTGAGAGTTGTAAGTGGTGGAATGCCGTACAATTGGCCCTTTGGGTGATTTGAGTTATTGCTTGAGGGCTTCGACGCCGCCAAGGATTTCCATAATTTCACCAGTGATCTGTGTCTGTCTGGCTCGGTTATATCGCCGCGAGAGATCGCTTATGATTCCAGAGGCATTTTCTGTTGCTCCCTTCATCGCAACCATTCGTGCAACCTGTTCGCTTACAGCAGAGTCAAGAAAGCACTTGAATAGTCGTGCCTGAAAGCTTGCTGGAAGAATCTCCTCGAGAATACTTTCAGCGGATGGGTAAAAGTCGTATTCTTCGGATGCGAGGTTGCCTGGATTCGATGATGTGATTTTTTTGTCTTCAGCCGGTTTGAGTGGAAGTAAGGTTTCGACAACGGCTTCCTGTTTGGCAATGTTCATAAAGCGGGTGTAGACAACATCGAGCCGATCAATATCGCCCCGCGTGTAGGCATTGAGGTATGAGATTCCTATCGGTGAGACCTCAATGAATGCTGGCTTGTCTTCAAAATTGTGGTGTTCTTCATCAATAGTGATGCCACGAAACTTAAGCGCATTGATGCCTCGTTTACCAGATACAGTAACGTGTGTTTCGGTTTGACTACTTGCCCATTGGCTAAGTAGACCCATTGCCTGCTTTACAGTATTGGAGTTGTACCCGCCACACAAGCCGCGATTCCCAGTGAGAACGAGAACAGCACTTCGCTGAGTGGGTCGGGTTTCGAGTAAAGGGTGCGATAAGTCCTCGCCTACTGCAGCAATGTTTTCAAGAATCTTCGCCAGTTGGAGAGTGTAGTCACGTGCCGCAACTGAACGATCCATAGCTTTCTTGAATCGTGCCGTAGCAATGAGCTCCATTGTTCGTGTTATCTTTCGAATATTACGAACCGAACTTCTTCGACGGTCGAGTGCACGAGCATTGGCCATAGGGTTTTTTCTCTTTCTCAGTTCGTTCCGGCAAGAGAGGGTTCAGGAGTTTTTGCGCCCTGGATCTGACGTTTGTATTCCGCAATGGCCGCCTCAAGCAAACGTTCTGTTTCGTCGTCGAGGGCTTTTGTCTCTTCTAGTCTGGCCCGGACCTCCGGTGTCTGATCTCGTACAAATGTCAAGAACCCAGCTTCCCAGGTAGCAACTTCATCCCGCTTGACATCGTCGAGGTGGCCACGTGTTCCAGCGTAAATGCTGAGGACCTGATCGACAACATCAAGTGGCTGGTACTGACCTTGCTTGAGCAGTTCAACCATGCAATAGCCACGATCGAGCCTCGCCTGTGTCGCAGCATCTAAGTCTGTTCCAAGTTGCGCAAATGCCTCGAGTTCACGGAACGAAGCAAGGTCCAGTCGAAGCCCTCCTGAAACCTTCTTCATTGCTTTTGTTTGAGCAGCTCCACCAACACGAGATACTGAGATCCCAACATTCATTGCTGGGCGTTGGCCAGCGAAGAACAAATCGGGCTGAAGGTAGATTTGGCCGTCAGTAATCGAGATTACGTTGGTAGGGATATAGGCTGACACTTCGCCCTCAAGCGTTTCGATAATAGGTAGCGATGTGAGTGAGCCTCCACCGTGTTCGTCAGAAAGTTTCGCTGATCTTTCAAGGAGTCGACTATGAGCATAGAAAACATCACCAGGGTAGGCCTCACGACCTGGTGGACGTCGCATGAGAAGAGATAACTGCCGATAGGCGGTGGCCTGCTTCGAGAGGTCATCATAAACAATTAACGCATGTTGACCGTTGTACATGAATTCTTCGGCCATCGCGGTTCCGGAATAAGGTGCGATGTACTGAAGAGGTGCTGCAGCAGATGCGCCTGCGACGATGACTGTTGTGTAATCCATGGCACCGTGCTTGCGTAGCACGTCGATGGCAACAGCGACGGATGAATCTTTTTGCCCAACTGCGACATAGAAGCATTTTACGCCGCTGTGTTTCTGGTTGATGATTGCATCAATTCCGATAGCCGTTTTTCCTGTTTTACGGTCACCGATTATCAACTCTCGTTGGCCACGACCAATGGGAGTCATTGCATCGATTGCTTTAATTCCGGTTTGAAGTGGCTCTCGTACCGGCTGACGGTCAGCAACGCCGGGGGCTAGTGTTTCAACCGGCCTTCTCTTATCGGTAGCGATTGGCCCTTTTCCGTCGAGTGGATTGCCGAGAGGGTCGAGAACGCGACCAGTAACAGCATCGCCAACAGGTACACTCAGAAGTTTTCCGGTACTACGTACTTCATCACCCTCATTCACTTTCAGGTAATCACCAAGAATGATGACACCAACAGAATTTTCTTCGAGATTAAATGCCAAGCCAGTGACGCCACCTGGAAACTCTACCATTTCACCAGCCATCACGCCGGATAACCCCCAGACGCGGGCGATGCCATCACCAACTTCAAGTACTTGCCCAACTTCTCGGACATCAATACCGGTTTGGTAGCGGTCAATTTCCTCACGCAGAACCGAGGCGATCTCGTCGGTGTTGAATTTCATGAATACTCCTCTGCTTCAAACGCTCCGCGAGCGACACTAAGCTCGTGGAGACGGAATGATCGTAAACGGTATCTTCGATCCGAACGACGAGGCCGCCGAGCAGATCTGGATTGACGGAAAAATGAGCGGTAAGTGATTCCCCAAGTGATTCTTCGACTGACTTGAGAATCGTAGCCTGTTCCTCTGGGGTAATAGGGTTTGCAGTTGTAAGAACAGCTTCTCGTTTCCCTGCCCTCTGGTCTAACTCTCTCCGTAGAGCGCTCACCAATTCAGGAAGAAGACCGAGCCGTTCATGGCTGGCAAGTACTAGCAGGGCGTTAAGTGCGGTTGTCGATATTTTTCCAGAAAAGGTTCTGCTGACGATTGCAGTCTTGTCAGATGTCGTTACTTGAGGCGATTCGAGAACGCTCGTGAGACTATCAACGCGAGGAAGCACTTCTTCCACAACATGCGTTAGTTCTTCGACCACTTCAGCCTGGCATTCGTGTCGATCAGCAGCTTCAACGATCGCCTGAGCATAGACTTTTGCAAGTCTCGCTGCCCCGATGTCATGTGGGGCAGCAAGTGGCGATGTGCGATTTGAGTCCTCAGTAGTCATGCGATGGTAATAGTCTTTATTGGCCTTAGTTGGCACTTGGCGATGTTGAAAGGCTTGCGACAGATTCACGAACAAGACGGGTCTTGTCCTCTGAACTGATTTTTTCTCGAATGAATTTCTCAGCAACACCGATGGCTAGGTCGCCAGCTTTTTCAGCTAGTTGTGCAATAGCGTCATCACGAGCCATCTCAATTTCTTTTTTCGCTCGTTGCTTTTCGTCGTCAGCCGCTTTCCGTGCCTCGGCCACTATTGTTTGTTTTGTTGTTTCAGCATCGCGCCGAGCTTCGTCAAGCATTCCTTTGACTTCTTCTGATGCCTCGGCAAGGCGGCGTTCATATGAAGCAAGTTGATTCTTTGCATCCTTGTGTGCATTTTCTGTCGCAGCAATCATGTCGGCAATTCCTTGCTCGCGAGCATCGAGTCCTTTCATGATTGGCTTCCAGGCAACTGCAGAAAGCAAGAGCATGAGCATGAAGAAAACAGCGAATGACCAGATCGCTAGATCTCTCCTCAATTCTGCAGGACTTTCGAAGTCCTCGAGAGAGGTGCCGGGAGGCGGGTTAGCACCAATTTCTGAATGGTGTTCCCCATGGCTGTCACCTTTTTCGTGGTGTCCATCAGCGTCATGGGATGTTTCTGCCGCCAAAGTGTTGTTTGTGGATACTGACAAAGTCAGTATCACAGCAAGAGTCAGAAGGCATGAGGCCCCAAGCCGATAAATTGAGTGTATTCTAGACATTCGCTTCTCCTGCGGAAGACCGCTGAACGTGCATTTTTTTGCGGTATGTGCGTGCAAACGCGTCGCGCTGATCGCTAAATTGATTGCATGCCTTACGGTCATAATGAGGGTCCTATCGAGGGTATCACTTCAACAGGTTTGAAATCAGTTCGAATGAATTCTCATGCTCGTTGCCAGATGACAGATACGGGAAAGTCCGTATCCGTCATCTGACGAATTAGCTAGCCATCTTCCTAAAACCAAAAGCATTCACTTCGGTCCCTGCTTGGGATGTTAAGCAACACTTGTAGTCAGGTTTCATGAAAAACGGCAGTGGACAATAAAAGACTACTTTCCTGAGCAGATGAATAACGCGTAGAACGTAAACCCTTCAATAAGTGCAGCAGCAATAATCAGAGCTGTCTGAATGCTACCTGATACTTCGGGCTGACGAGCCATACTTTCATAAGCTGCTGCGGCAAGCTTGCTGATGCCCATGGCGGCACCAATGACAACAAGTCCAACGCCAAACGAGGCTGAGAGATCAATTAGTGCTCTGCCACCACCTGCTTCTTGAGCACTGGCAACATCAGCACAGAGTAGCGTGAGCAAAATGACGGCGAGCGTGCTGGCCGAGCGGGCTGAAAAAAACGAGCGAAGCATCACGGGCTGGAACTCCTTGAAAGCGTGAATTTGGAAACCGTGGTTTCCAAACGGGATGAAACGAGATCAGTTTGTTGGATTTGGGCCAAACGACTTATGGCGAGGACCCGTATCCTATAAAGGCATGTTCTAAGCAATTTTGAAAGGTTTTGAAGGGTCTAAAAAGGTTTTTTTTTATTGGTGGATTTCATCAATGGTGGTGAACCGCTGCACCTACAAAGAGTGCTGACAAAAATGTGAAAATATAGGCCTGTAGGAAGGCGACGAAAAGCTCTAGGACGCTGAAAAGAGTCGCACTGACGACGCTTATCACGGTTACAGTCGCCCACGTGCCTGTCGAAGCTGAGGCAGCTGCTGTAATCAGGCCCATTATGCCGAGAAGCACGAGGTGACCGGCAACCATATTCGCTAACAAACGAACTGCCAGAATTAGATGTTTGATACACAATCCAAGTATTTCAATCAGGAAGAGACCGAACGAAATAATTATTTTGAGCGGCAGCATGTATGTGGGCATGTCAATTGGGGGAACCTGATTGAGGAAAAATCCAATGACACCAAACTGCTTCATGCCTGAAAGTAAGCCTGTGAGAAAAGTTGCTGCAGCTAGAGCCAGCGTGACAGAAAATGATGCTGTTGGTGAGCCGGCCCAAGGGACCATTCCTAGGAGATTACACCCTAAAACAAAAAAGAAGAGTGTCCACAGCATGGGGACAAAACTGTCTCCCCGATGTGCCGGAGCTGAGTGGTCATTATCATGGCCGTGGCCTGGTGGGTCATCAATGGCTGGGCGAGCGACGTTATCACGAATAAATACCAAGAAAGCTTCAAAGAGATTTGCGAACCTTCCTTTCGGCGGAGCCCCAGAAGACAGCTGTTTTGCAACTCGCGTGAAAATAAGCACCATGACCGCAGCTACAACAAGCTCAAGGATCATGTATTTAGAAATGGCAAATCCAGATTTTGGCGCATAGAGGCTATGGAGTTCAGCAAATGGTTGTGGAATGAGAACTTTGCCATCGAGAGCTCGATTAAATTCGTTGACATCAGTCACGTCAGGATGGGCATCAGTGAGAAATGAAGGCACCTCGCTGAGCGATTTCCAGTCATACCGCCACATGCTTTTTGGGACTTCAAAGAAGTAGGCATCTTTAAGATGATAGATGGGATTTGCTGACATCAGATGTGTCTAATAATTTCTATAATGAAACGAATGGTTTTATGTCCGCGGCTATTCAGTATCGTAGTGTTTGAGAGCCTGACTGTCTCGACCGGTAAGCGTTATGTGAAGAAGGATATCAAGAAGAAGCAAAACAAGGTAGGAGGTCAGAAGAGTTTCTCGAATAAAATTTTGCAGAGGCTTACTCGAATACACCCCTGTCGACTCAAACTGCAGAAACACAAGCGCCAAAAGCGGCATTATCAGCCGAATGAAATTCGCGGCTAATGCTCTGGAAATACGTGAACCCGGTTGACGCGAGGCTGACTTTTTTGTGCTGGATGTGATGTACCAGGCAAAAAAAGCACCAACTAGAGCGATAGCGCTCACGAGCACGACGGCTTTCACTCGAATTTCAGCGTCCACATTTGGTATATTGCGCGAAATTAAGACAGTGGCGGTGAGTGCCTGCCCCGCCAAAAGAACAGCAAATCCAAACACAACTGATTTAAAAGTGTTTTGCTTGTTGCCCTGCATAGCACCCTTTTTACTGCTTTTCTTGTCGATTTTTTGCAGTTAGTCGTATGATGGATGTGAGACCCAGAGTAAAACCAAACAAAAATCCCACCGGTTCGAGAACAGTCGTTTCGAGTTGCCGGTCGAGCCAGTTTCCACCAGCACCGGGAAGTACCATAACCAATCCTATTGCCGTGATTCGGCCAACCCAGGTGAACGCTGCTCCGATAGGGGAAATGTTTGGTTTTGTCATATGCGAGTTTCAGCCTCTGTAAAACCAAACAGAACTCTGAGTGTTTTACGTTTTTCCGGCATGATTTGCAGTCCGTAAGTGCCGCTGCCAACGTATGGTCCTAGGATGGATTTTCGTTACGACCAAGAAGAAAATAGGTCTGTTGCAGACCTTTTCCCTTGATTTGCATCTCACCTCGATCGGTAAAGCGGTAGCGATCTTTGAGCAATGTATGTGTTGCTTGGGACACATGTACTCGAGATGGCTCACCGTGTGATTCCATCCGGCTGGCCGTATTCACGGTATCGCCCCATAAATCGTAGGAAAATTTGTGTTTTCCTATGACCCCGGCAACAACAGGACCAGAATGGATGCCGATACGAACTTCCATTGAAAGACCTCGGTTGCGCATCACACCCCTAAATGCCTCGAGCATTCCAAGTCCCATACCGGCTACCGCTTCTGCATGGTCATCACGAGCTTCAGGCAATCCTGCGACGGCCATGTATGCGTCACCAATGGTTTTGATTTTCTCGACTCCGTACGCATTGGCTAAATGGTCAAATGCAGAAAATATGTCGTCAAGTAGATCGACAAGTTGACTTGCATCCACACGCTCTGAAAAAGTGGTAAAACCGCAAAGGTCAGCAAATAAGACGCTGACTGACGAGAAGGACTCAGCAATTGTCGAGACATTATTCTTCAGCCTTTCGGCGATTGTGTCCGGGAGAATATTACGAAGCAGTCGCTCTGATTTTTCTCGTTCTCTCGTTAAATCTGCAAGTGACCGCTCGAGTGCGCCAAAGGCAGCATCACGCTCTAGAAGCCTTTTGTAGGCTTCTGAGTGAACACGGATGCGTGCAATAAGTTCAATCTGATGGGGGAGTTTGATGAGATAGTCATTGGCACCCGCTTCAAGAAGTTGAGCTTTTGTCGCGGCTTCTTCGGTAGCAGAAAGCACGATAACAGGAATCTTTTCAGTTCCTGCATGTGAACGAAACTTGCGAACGAGGTCGAGGCCGTCGATATCTGGCATGACAAGGTCTTGCAAAATAACCGTCGGCTGGAATTCTTCTGCTGTAATCACTGCTTTGGCCCCATCTTTGCAGAATGCAAATGTGACGTCAGCCTGGTCAGCAAGAAGGCGTCTGACTGCTTCACCGATCATTGGCTGGTCGTCGACCAAAAGAACACGGTGACCGTCAACAGATCGTCCGACAGCTTCCTGTACGCTGTTCCCGACCACTGGCGAGTGAGCATCATTGGTTGGTAAAGAGGTACTATCTGAGGAACCTGAGTCAGTCATTTATTTGCTACCGCCAAGGGTATTGTTTTTCCGTGCGAATTGTCCGCAGCGGAAAACGACTTAAGAAAAAGAGGTACTTCTTTTTCGCTTCATCTTAAGGCCTCTTGGGCCTCCACAGTCAAGCTGGGGAACCAGGATTTGAACCTGGACTAACTGGTTCAGAGCCAGTCGTGCTACCGTTACACCATTCCCCAGAATTTGTGCATAATAAGGCTGTTTCTTGCATCAAGAACCTTAAGTTTTTCTCTCGAACAGAATCCTCATGAGCACTCGGTTATGATTCAACTGTGTTGTGGTAGCCTATCGCGGACTCGGCGGATGAGCAATCGGTAGGGAAAGCAACTGCCAGTCGGCAGTAAAAAGGTGCGTATCAAAGAAATCGGAAACAAGGTGTAGGCAGCGTGTCGTTCCTCATATTGATGACTGGTGGGAAAGCTGGAGAACGGTATCGCCTCGTAAAGGATAAGACCGTTATCGGTCGTCATCCAGGCTGTGATATCGTCGTCAATTCTGGGGCTGTAAGCCGTCAGCACGCGGTGGTGGAAATGAAACAAGGTTCCTGGTGGGTTGAAGATCTTGGGAGCCGAAATGGAACGTTGATTAATGGCAGAAAGCTAAGTGGGCCACATCAACTTGAGGCCGCGGATGAAATCGGGGTTTGTGAAGATCGGCTTGTTTTCACTGTCGGTGACACGACTCCCTCTGAGTGGGTTTCGTTAGGCGGAGAAACCGATCCATCGGAGTCTATTTTTCAGTCACATGACGAAGAGTCAGTAATTGTTTCCCAGCTTGATATTCCTCGCCCATCGGCAGATGGAGGAGTCAGTCAAAATGCTGAAGCAAAGTTGCGAGCTGTTATTGGTTTGAATCGGGCTCTAGGCGCATCGCTGTCACTTGAAGATGTCTTGCCTCGATTGCTTGATGGTGTTTTTGATATTTTTCCGAACGTTGAACGTGGGTTTGTGTTACTCAATGACGTGAAGACAAACAGGTTGGTACTGAGGGCCAAAAAACTCAAGAATGCTGAAGAGCAAGGTGGGCTTCGGTTGAGCCTTTCTCTTGTGAATAAAGTAGCGTCATCGCAGAGAGCGATTCTCTCCGCTGATGCGACAAGCGACAGTCGTTTTCGACTTAATGACAGCGTTGTCGACTGTAATATTCGCTCCGTGATGTGCGTACCATTTATTTCTGCAGAAGGAACTGTTCTTGGGGTATTGCAGGTGGATTCACGCAATGTTCAGAACGGTTTTAGTCAAGATGATCTCGAGGTGCTTGCAGGAATTACAGGCCAAGCAGGTAAAGCTGTCGAGCAGGCGACGGCTCATGATGAAAAAGTGGCGCAGGAGCAGTTCAAGCGTGATTTAGAACTGGCAAACCGTGTACAGCAAGGCTTGCTGCCATCGGTTCCTCCGGAGATCAAAGGTTTTGAAGTATTTGATTTTTACGAAGCTGCCCACCAAATTGGTGGAGATTATTTTTCATACATTCCACTTGGTGAGAATCGCCTCGCTGTAGTGCTCGCAGATGTTTCTGGTAAAGGTGTATCCGCGGCACTGGTGATGGCTGCCCTTTCAGCAGATGTGCGATACACGCTTGCTATTGAAGCAGATGTTGCGAAAGCAGTCACGTTATTGAACTCAAGTTTTATGAGAAGTGGCTGGGACGACCGGTTTGCTACTTTTGTTGTGGTCGTGCTTGATTCAACATCAGATGTAGTCAAGGTTGTGTCTGCCGGGCATCTGCCAACGTACCTAAGAAAAGCTGATGGAAGTGTGGAGACAGTAGGTCTTGAAGAAGCAGGTTTGCCGCTGGGCGTTGACCCAACTTTTGTTTACGAGGCAGCTGAGGTCAATATGATAGCTGGCTCTACCATTGTTCTTTATACAGACGGAATCAGCGAAGCGATGAACCACAAAAATGAAACGTACGGATTGACTAGACTTCAAGAAGTGCTGTCGGAGCCAGCTGATTCACCAGCTGCTGTTGGCCGGAGAGTCTTGGTCGATGTTGAGCGACACGCCGCTGGTCAAGTTCGGAGTGACGATATGTGTCTGGTATGTGTTGGCAGGCCAGCAAGTACCTAATGGTCGATGCCACCAGCTTCAGGATGAATGAGCTAAAGTGGCTGTGGCATGCAAAGTGACAAGTTCGTTGCTGTTTTGGAAGCTTTTTGAAGCGTGTTCGTAATCCGATGGTATGGTTGTCGATGTTCCGTGAGTAGAAGTTCAGAGAGATTCGTTTTGAATAGCCGAAGCAGGAAGTTGAACATGGATGGTTGTCCCTGCTCCTGGCTCGCTTTGAATATTGGCTTGGCCACCAAGATAAAGTGCCCTTTGCCGAATGCATTCAAGGCCTAAATGGTCCCTAGTAGTACTCTTCGGCTCAAATCCACAGCCATCGTCTTGGATTATGAGAGATAATTCTCCCTGTTCTGTTTTTTTGAGTTCCGCGAAGACATGGTTTGCTTTAGCGTGTCGTCGAATGTTGGTAAGTGATTCTTGTGATATGCGAAACAGCACCACCTCGATTTGTGTTGGTAGCCTGTTGCTCCCAATGTTATGAAGGAAGGTGACATCTTTGAATTCCGAGCAGGCACCTGCAAAAAGTGCTTCGAGAGAACCAATGATTCCGAGATCGTCTAAAGTTTGAGGGCGGAGTCCACGAATGAGACGTCGAGTTTCCTGTGACGCCTCCCGCAAAAGACGCAGGGCCTCATTTACATTTGAGTCCTTGTCTTCCTTTTGAACATAAGTGGAATTTGCTTTGGACGCTTCAAGCTGCATGATTGCTGCAGAAATATATTGAGCAATGCCATCGTGAATTTCATAAGCAATTAGCTGCCTTTGAATTCCTTCTTCTTGATGAATATTATTGATGGGTGGAAGGGCGTGCATAGCAAGTCTTTCTCTATGTGCGAAAGGTTATCGCTTTGGTCTTGGGATTCGGCTACGGCCATTATTTTTTCCTCCACCTCGCCGTCTCCTCTGGTTTTTTGTTCTTTTAGGTGTTTTACCATCACGAAGATTGGCGATCTCGTCTCTCAGTTTTGCTGCACGTTCAAAATCAAGTTCGGCAGCGGCCTGTAACATGTCAGTTTCGAGCTGTGCGAGTAACTCGGCTTGCTTTTGTTCAGATTCTTGGGTGTTGCCTACCGCGGCGTGCGCTTTAGCCCGTGCCTGTGATTCAGCCTCAATACCAGACCGAATTTCCTTGCGAATGGTTGTTGGTGTGATGCCGTGTTGTTTGTTGTATTCAATCTGCATTTCTCGCCGACGCTGCGTCTCGTCAATTGCTTGTTGCATGGATTCAGTCATTCGGTCCGCATAGAGAATGACTCGAGCATCGACGTTCCTTGCGGATCGTCCTATTGTCTGCATAAGAGAGGTTTCGCTGCGAAGGAATCCTTCTTTGTCAGCGTCAAGAATTGCAACAAGCGAGACTTCTGGAAGATCAAGCCCTTCGCGAAGCAGGTTTACACCAACTAGGACATCAAACTCGCCTGCTCGAAGTTCGCGCAGTAGTTCGACTCGTTCAAATGCATCCAGTTCACTGTGGAGCCATCGGCAACGGACATTCTGTTCTTGAAAATAGTTGGAGAGATCTTCGGCTAGTTTCTTTGTTAAAGTGGTGACAAGAACACGGTTTCCAATTTTGACAGTCTCGGTAATCTCCCTTAAAAGATGAACAACCTGATTGCGAGCAGGGACTACCTCTATGACAGGGTCAAGAAGGCCAGTTGGCCGAATGATTTGTTCAACAATTTCACCCTTTGTTTGTTCAAGTTCCCAAGTGCCGGGTGTTGCTGAGACGTAAATGGTCTGATGAAGTTTTTTCTGAAATTCATCAAACATAAGTGGACGATTATCCAGCGCGCATGGAAGTCTGAAGCCATGGTCAACCAGGGTGAGTTTGCGACTGCGGTCGCCTGCATACATTCCACGGACCTGAGGGACGGTGACGTGTGACTCATCGATAAAAAAGAGAAATTCATCAGGGAAATAGTTAAATAGTGTGTCTGGAGTGCTGCCCGGTGGCCGTCCAGACAGTGGCCTTGAGTAATTTTCGATGCCGGGACAAAAGCCAGCTTCCATTAACATTTCAAGATCAAACTTTGTACGGGCCGACAGTCGCTGCGCCTCTAGTAATTTCCCTTGGCTTTTAAGTTCCTCAAGCCGTTCCTCAAGTTCCTGACGAATTTCACCTACTGCAGCTTTGATACGATCCTCCGGCATCACAAAATGTTTTGATGGGTAAAGATAGGTCTCGTCTTTCCTCGCTGCGACTTCCCCGCTCACCGGATGGGTTATAGCAATTGACTCAACTGTATCCCCCCAGAATTCAATTCGTGTTGCTAGTTCGTCGTATGGAGGCCAGATGTCGACAGTATCCCCCCTGACGCGGAAGCTGCCACGATCGAATGCAATGTCGCTTCGTTCGTATTGAACTGTAATAAGTTGTCTTAAAAGTTCATCGCGGGATAAGGGCACGCCTGTTGCGATACGAATAACCATTGCGCGATAGTCTTCCGGTGAGCCAAGGCCATAAATGCAGGAAACACTTGCGACGACAATAACGTCCCGACGACTGACGAGCGCACTTGTTGCAGCAAGCCGTAGCCTATCGATTTCTTTATTAATAGCAGCGTCTTTTTCAATGTAGATGTCACGCTGTGGAATATATGCCTCAGGCTGGTAGTAGTCGTAATAACTTACAAAGTAGTGGACTGCATTGTGTGGAAAGAAGTCACGGAACTCACCATAGAGTTGTGCCGCGAGGGTCTTGTTATGCGACAGTACGAGAGTAGGCCTTCCCGTCTGAGCAATAACGTTCGCCATAGTAAAAGTTTTGCCAGATCCTGTTGCTCCCATAAGTACCTGAGAAGCAGCCCCATCGCTAATTCCGTCGACGAGTGAACGAATTGCTTCTGGTTGATCGCCTGCAGGTGCAAACGGAGTCACAAGTTCGAAAATGTTTCCGTTAGGAGTACCTGCATTAAGTCGACGCATAAATCACTTTTCAGTCTAGTGTTTCGTGATTGGATGAATGAATGGCCGTATGTCTTCGAGAGTAATTTTGCCGATCCCACGCACATGGATAATGTCGTCAATGCTTTTGAATGGCCCACGCTGCTGGCGTGTTTCAATAATACGCAAGGCCATGGCCGGGCCAATACCAGGGAGCAGTGACAACTCTCTCGGAGGAGCGTTGTTTATATCGAGGCTGAATCGTACTCTTTGTTCAGGAGGATAAAAAAAGTCAACGAGGTTTTTTTGTGACATCGTCAACCACAGGATCAGAATTATTAGTCCAGTTACAGTCAGGCTTATGATCGCGCGCTGCTGTTGGGGGGAAGGTGGAGGCTCAAACGTAGGCCATTCTTTTACGAAAGAGGGCTGAGTAGAGTCAAAAGATGGTTTCATAAAAAGTTCCCACGGAGATATTAATCCTAATCAACAAGACAGATTAGTCGTTTCCTTGTGTGTGGTATCTATTCATTATGATATGTCCTTCCTGCCGAATTCTCTAGGAAACAATTAGATGGTTTTACATACAGTTAATCCGACGCCTCGTGCTCGTGACCACGCTCAGGTTGTATGGAGTGAGCGTTTGGCTGCAGAGGCGAGACTTTCAGCTCAAGCATGGTTTCGAGAAGATTATGGATTTGAGATTGACTGGACGAGTGCAGCGATAGTCGATAAGGGCATCCAACGCAGCTTGACTATTTCACCGCGAACGAGTGGCGTGATTGCTGGGCTTCAGGCGGTCGAGGTTGTTGTGAACGAATTTCAGGAAGATTTGGCGTGGGTGTCGGTGGTCGATGATGGAGATTATGTTGAGGCGGGATCTGTAATTGGCCGCCTGGCTGGTTCCGTACGCTCCATACTGCAAATCGAGCGAGTGATTCTCAATGTACTTGGAAGGTTGTCAGGCGTCGCAACTACAACGCGTCAATTGGTTGAGATAATTCAGGAAACACCGTGTCGAATTTACGACACACGAAAGACAGTGCCAGGGTGGCGGTTATTGGACAAGTATGCGGTTCATTGTGGCGGGGGGTTTAGCCACCGTGTTGGTCTCTACGATGCGATCTTGATTAAAGACAATCATCTTTCGGCAATAAGAGAAAATGGTCTATCTCCCGCAGATGCTGTTCGCAAAGCGCGTGAATTCGTTTTTCAGACCTTTCCGATAAGCAGAGCGGAGCAGATGGTGGTCGAAATAGAAGTCGATTCACTCAGCCAGTTGGCAGATGTCCTACCATCGGCACCGGATATAGTCTTGCTCGATAACATGAATTGTGAAGAGCTTGGTCGGGCTGTCACGCTCCGCGAGAGTAAAGCCCCTGACGTAATACTCGAGGCCTCTGGAGGCATCACGCGGGAGAATATAACTGAGATTGCCAGAAGCGGTGTTGATCGAATCAGCACAGGTGCACCAACTCATACTTCATCATGGCTTGATATTGGGCTCGATTGGGACACCTCGTCCGATTTAGAAAAATAAGAGTGCTTCGAAAAAAGCTCTTAGATCACACCAGACACGGGGCGGCTTCTCCATGTGTAGACCGCGTTACGATTAGACGCCCAGCAATCGATTTCGTTTCATTCGACGTTCTGCTCTCAGACGAGCTCGGCGTTTTGTTTCACTAGGCTTCTCAAAAAATTCTCGTCTTCGCATCTCTTTTTTGATGCCACTTCTTTCAACGAGTTTGCGGAAGCGGCGAACCGCTTCTTGTATGCTTTCACGATCACGAACCGTCAGTTTAACCATGGAATCCTTTAACTACGTTAGGCAAATAAACTTTAAAAAAGAACAAAATAATCTCGCTAACACCGCGTGGGGCAGTAAGCGAATTTGGATCAAGAGTTATACTCTATTTTACTGTGGCTCGTCTATGCCGATACGCAGAAACTGGGGGCTTTTCGCATTCAACTGAGCAATCTTTGATAATCTTTTCCCGAGTCACGGTGGTATGGCCGAGTGACTGAAGTTCTTCTGGTCTACGAATTCGATGGATAGGTGGGGCTGATGTTGGTGTGGGATGATACCGAAACAACTCGGCAACTACTCTGTGCCTTGCTGGCACTGCTACTATTTTTCGTGACCGCACCAGGGGGACGACGATGGGTAGCGAGGAGCCCGCTTTTACTACTTCTGCTGTCTCCGCTCCCGGTTTTGGTGCCCCTCTTGTTTCCATCGGCACACTCCGCTGTTGGATTTGCACAACAGGCAATTCGGTTTCTTGTTCTGGCGTCGTTATTGCAATCTCTCGTTTTCGTTGTTTTTGTTTCAGTATGGGAACGCATTCGGGAGCCAATACCAAAAATTTTTCTCGACGTTATTGGGATTGCACTGGTTGGGGTGGCTCTTGTCACAGCCTTGTGGGAGGCCGGAGTTGCCGCAGGTGAACTCTTTGCTGGATCAGCGGTCTTAACGGCAGTCCTTGGATTTGCGCTTCGAGATACCCTTGGTAATGTTGCAGCTGGACTGGCTATTCATGCAGAGAATCCGTTTGAACTCAATGACTGGATTCAATACGACGAGCATGCAGAGCATGTTGGTAGAGTTATTGAAATTAATTGGAGGGCTACGAAGGTTATCACTCTCGATCTCGCTTATGTCATCATTCCAAACAGCCAGTTAGCACAGGCGTCGATACGGAATTTTACAAAACCAGATCCATGGTCGCGACGAAGTCTTTTCATCGTTGCACCGTATGAGGTGCCGCCACAAAAAGTCCAGTCGGTTATTCTCGATGCCCTTCGGGGAAGTTTTGGCGTCCTTGATTCTCCGGCTCCAACTGTTGTTACAAACGACTATACGGATCGTGGCATTGAGTATTGGGTGAGATTATTTACGACGGAGTTTGGCCAACGAGACCGAGTTGATGGTATGGCGCGAGATCGCATTTTTTATGCACTTGCGAGGAAGGGTATTCGTATTCCTGTTTCGACTCACCAGGTCAGACTGACCCAACTTGCTGAGGTAGCTGAGACCCCTAGGGTAACCGTAATTGCTGAGAGGACACGTCGGCTCAGGTCAGCAGGGATCCTCGGCATGCTTTCACAAGAACATCTTGAGAGACTTGCAAGCGAGAATGATGAACAAACGTATGCTGCCGATGAACAGATTATTCGCCAAGGTGAGCCAGGTACGAGTATGTTCATCATTACCAGTGGAGAAGTGGTGGTAGGTGTCAGACCACCTGAGAAAGAACGAGTGCAGTTGAGTAGACTTCAAGTCGGCGACTACTTCGGTGAAATGTCACTCATGACAGGTGAACCACGTTCAGCCACAGTAACAGCAATGGTAGAAACTCGGGTGTTTGAAGTTACGCGAACAGCATTTCGAGAAATACTTGAGCAGCAGCCTGGCCTGTTAGAAAAATTGGGGGAAACAATTCGCAGAAGATTTATTGAGCGTGAGGAAGCAGTTGAAGGTGCCGGTAATCAGCAACTTGGAGAAACATCTTCAGATATACTGAGCAGAATAAAAGAATTTTTTGGACTCTGATGTGTTCGGGGCCACCATCTAGACTTTGTTTAGAAATAGAGTGTCTTTCATATGCGTGTCGAATTATTGCCCTCGAGTCAGCCACCGTCAGACCAGCAGTTTCTGGTTACCTATCTCCTTAATGACCGAGTTGCGATCGATGCGGGATCAATAGGTTTGCTTACTGATTTGAGGAGACAGGAGCAGGTCGAACATGTATTTGTCACGCACCAGCATATCGATCATATAGCAACGCTACCGATCCTATTGGAGAACGTCTATGAGCCAGGCCCCAAGAGCATTGAGGTTCTCTCTTCAAAAAGTGTTCTTGATTTATTGCAAAAAGACTTATTCAATGGTCGGATTTGGCCCGACTTTTTTGCACTTTCAACACCCGAGGATCCATTTCTCATTACGACCCATTTAGAGGCCGGTCAGCCTGTACATCGGTGCGGATTGGCCGTAACCCCTGTTCCGGTTTCGCATGCTGTCCCGACACTCGGTCTTATTGTTGATGATGGTCAAGCAGTTGTTGCGTTCCCATCTGACACCGGGCCAACTGAGGAATTGTGGGAGCACCTCAATGGATTAAAGCGGCTGGATGCGGTGTTCCTTGAGATAAGCTTTCCGGATAGTCTTGCCGGCTTGGCAGAGACTTCTGGTCACCACTGCACGAAATCTTTCGTTAATGAATTGCAGAAATTGAAGCGGCCTGTTCGATGGATTGTGGTACATAGAAAACCGCGATACGCAAAACAGATTGCGGAAGAATTAGCCGCGTACAAGATGTCAGAAGTTGAACTGGTCCAACCGGGAAAAGTGTACGACTTTTCATTTCAATAAGTTTGACAAATGCAGTTCGATTGTTGTGGGGCGGACCCTATTAATGAGCGTTGCCAAAGATCTCAGGCTACAACCGGTGCCAAAAATCTCATGGTTTGGAAAGTACGCAAGTCGACTACACAATCTGCCTCACCGAAGTTTTTCGAGGTGTTTTTTAATAAATGAACACATCAAGACGTTGGCTTCCGACGAGCATGCTTGCGCCGTTCGTGTTCATTCAGCAGCACCTTCCTGAGTCGAATAGCTTCAGGAGTAACTTCAACAAGTTCATCTTCTTCGATGTACTCCAGCGATTCCTCGAGTGACATTTTCCGTGGTGGCTTCAGAAGGATGTTTCGATCACTGCCAGCAGCGCGTATGTTTGTGAGTTTTTTTTCTTTTGTCGGATTGACAGTCATGTCGTCACTTCGGGCGTTTTCTCCGACGATCATGCCTTCATAGACATCATCTCCGGGTGCCACAAATAGTTCAGATCGCTGCTGCAAGCTATCGAGGCTGAACGCAACAGCTTTTCCTTTGACCATCGAAACAAGAACCCCGTTTGCTCGTCCGCTAACATCACCCTCAAGCGGCTGCCATGATTCAAAGCGGTGATGCATGATGGCCGTTCCTTGCGTCGCATTGAGTACACGGGTTCGAAGTCCAATAAGGCCTCTAGCCGGTATAGAAAATACGGCATGTGAAAAGTTCCCACGTGACCCCATGTGAGAAAGCTGGCCACGTCGACCGCCGACAAGTTCCATGACCGGGCCAAGTTTTTCCTGTGGAACTTCGACAACCAGTGATTCAAACGGCTCTAACTGACCGGAATCTCCCTGCCGCAAGATCACTCGTGGTTTGCCGACAGATAATTCAAATCCTTCTCGCCGCATGGTTTCAATGAGTACCGATAAATGTAGTAAGCCACGTCCAGAAACCGAAAATTGCTCTGTGCCAGCAATTGGGTCGACTCGTAACGCGACATTGCGTTCAAGTTCCTTATTTAGTCGCTCTCGAAGATGACGTGTGGTAAGGAATGTGCCAGAACGTCCCGCCAAAGGCGACGTATTGATGCCAAAAACCATACTCAAAGTCGGTTCGTCAACTGCCAAGCGTGCTAGTGGCTGTGGGTTATTCGAGCAGCAAAGCGTGTCACCAATTTCGATCGGCTCAATTCCACTGACAGCGGCAATGTCACCGGCTGTGGCTTCATCAGTATCAACTCGACCCAGTTTGTCGAACACTTGGAGGCCCGTTGTTTTGGCAGGGCAAAGACTACCATCTGACGTTGATCGGAGAATGTTACCACCTTTGATCAGTTTCCCGGATTCAATTCGGCCGACGGCAATGCGGCCAACATAGTCAGACCAATCCAAGGTAGTGACAAGCATGCGAAGAGGCCCATTGTCGTCAACAACTGGCCCCGGAATCTTTTCGATGATCAGATTCAATAGCGGTTGCATGGAGCCAGAGCGTGCAGTTTCATCATCGGAGGCGTATCCATCCCGACTCGATGCGAAAAGATACGGGAAGTCGGCGAGGTCGTCGTCGGCTCCAAGTTCAAGGAAAAGCTCAAGAATTTCATCGAGCACTTCATGTGGACGAGCGTCGGGCCGATCTATTTTATTCACTATAACCACGGGACGGAGCCTAGCTTCAAGGGCTTTCCCAAGTACAAAACGTGTTTGGGGCATCGGGCCTTCAGCGGCATCGACGAGCACAACTGCTCCATCTGCCATCCGAAGAACCCGTTCAACTTCACCACCGAAATCTGCGTGTCCTGGCGTGTCGATAATATTAATTTTGATACCTTGCCATTGGATCGCAATATTTTTTGACAATATTGTGATGCCGCGTTCACGCTCAAGGTCCCCGGAATCTAGAATGCGTTCTTTTTCGAGTTGACTCGTTCTGAATTGGCCACTTTGACGAAGCAGACAGTCAACGAGGGTTGTCTTGCCGTGATCAACGTGCGCGATGATCGCCACATTGCGAATAGTGTCTCGTCGTGTTGAAGTGTCTTGAGGATTCAACTCAGTACTAGAATGCATGGGGAATATCCGAGGAATGGTTGGGCAGGAAGGCATGAAGGTCGGTAGGTGCTGTTGAATCAGGCCTTCCGAATAGCCGCATAAAGTCGTTCGATGAGTGAGGCAGAAGTGTCACCGGCAGCGGCAGGTACAATACCGCATCGAATTTTTGGAGGCTTTTGGCACATAAGCATTTTTTCTTTTGCAGCGATTGCATTTTCGACCGCACGGTCTCCAAGGAAAATTGCCACGAGTTCATCACCACCAAGGCGAGAGCGAAGATGCGAAGATTTTGCCGCATCAATGAGTTTTACTGCAGCCGCAGCAAGGTGCTTGTCACCCGCAAGGAATCCTTTGGTGTCATTAATCTGTTTAAGACCAACGACGTCGACACCTAAGGCAACAAGCATCTTTGGTTGAACGTTGTTGTGTTCAAGTTGTGACCGTAGGCAAGCCTCGAGATCACCACGTGTGTGAAGGCCGGTAACAAAATCTTCACCTCCACAATGACCACCTGGATACGTCGTCATGGTGTTGCCGGAAACCTGGTCGGTACGTGAATGGTCATGGAGTACTAGGTGGTATAAAAGTGGAGACGAAGGGGCTCGAACCCTCAACCCCCGCCTTGCAAAGGCGGTGCTCTCCCAATTGAGCTACGTCCCCGCGTAAAGTAGGTCGGCATAACGCGGATTTCTTCAACTGCACGACTGAAAACAAAATAACCTATTCTGCCGTATGTTCCAACAGAGTGCGCGCGCCTGGACTCGAACCAGGGACCTCCACCTTATCAGGGTGGCGCTCTAACCAACTGAGCTACGCGCGCAGCAGCTAAAAAACCAATGTTCTTGGTTGAAAACTAACCTCCGGCGATGTTCGATTGCAACCGGTCGTCAATTTTTACGCGGTCGGAGGCATGTCAAAGTCGGCGCTGACGGCAATCCCCTTCTCAGGGTAGGCTCCCTCTAAAGTTTTGCTCATGCTCGAAATAAGGAGTCTCAATTCAATGTCAGGTCATCATGTGCCTCATTGCCGTGCCCAACTTTGGATCAGTCGCGTTGTTTTGTTCTGCTGTATTGCTGGATGTTTTGGGGGAGAACTTCGTGCCGCGCAGCCCACTGTTGCCTATGCTCTTGGGCTCAAACCGAAGCAGTTTGTCCAGTACGACATCCCAGATGAAATGGGATCCAGGACGGCGACCCTCGCGATGGAAAAGACAAATGACATGACCTCATGGGTCGTCCACTCTGCTCAGGGGATTTTGTTGCGACGGTTTGCGGACACCAACGGCGACCGAGTTGTTGATCAATGGAGTTATTACAAAGATGGCCTCGAGGTGTACCGTGATATAGATACAGATCACAACACAAAACCGGACCAATGTCGCTGGCTGGGTGTTGCCGGATCACGCTGGGGTGTTGATTCTAATGAAGATGGTATTTTAGATGACTGGAAGTATCTTTCCCCGGAAGAAGCGACAGCGGAGATTGTTAACGCGTTAGCCAAGCGAGATCAGTCACAATTCCAACGTTTGCTCCCATCAGAGGCGGAGCTTGTGGAAGTTGGTTTCTCTAAAGAGATTCTTGATCAATTGCTCACTCGAGTAGAGATGGCTAGGAAGCGTTTTGGGGAGCTCTCAAAAGAACAGACTGAAGTTACACCTCAGACGCAGTGGACGGCAATGTTGGCAGGTTTGCCAGGTGTCCTCCCAAAGTCTCCGGGAGGAGAGGGTGATGATGTTGTGGCATACGACAATGTGGTTGCACTAACAGAGGAAGTCGACGCGACTGGTGGTCAGGTGTTTGTTGGTTCGCTGGTACGTTTTGGTAACGTTTGGCGACCGCTTGATCTTCCGCAACTGCCCTCAAGTAATGGGGTAGTAGTCGAGTCATTCTCTCTGTTTTCACCGAACGTTGATGGAACTCCTTTTCAAGACGCTGCTGCCACGTCTGAGACACTGCAGCCATATCTTGAGCAGTTACGCGCGATTGAGCAAAAGATGCAAAGCTCAGCAGGTGCTGCTCTCGCAGATCTGGTTACCAAACAGGTGCAGATTCTTGAGGAGGTTGCTGAACTCGCTGAAGGAAATGAAAGGGAGTTTTGGTTACGTCAGTTGGCAGAAACGTTAGCTGCTGCGGCTCAGGAGGGAACGATGTCAGGAGCTCTTTCTCAACTAGAGACTCTATCTGACAGCTTGCCTGCAGATGATCCACTCAAGTCCTTTCTTGCTTTTCGCTTGGCCTCTGCCAGGTATGCGAGCAGCATGCAAAAACCAGATGCTGATATTGAAGAGGTGCAGTCGGCTTGGCTTGAGGAACTCGCTTCGTTCGTAGACACATATCCCGAAGCCAAAGACTCCGCTGAAGCAATGCTTCAAATCAGCATCGCAGATGAATTTTCGGGAAAGGAAGAGGACGCAATAAAGCGGTATCAGCAAATTGTCGAACGATTCCCATCATCAGCATCTGCTCGCAAAGCCAACGGAGCGTTGCGTCGTCTACAGGCGGTTGGCCAGCCACTTGACTTAAGTGGAACAACGGTTGATGGCAAAAAACTGTCACTTCGTGACTTTAAGGGCAAGCCAGTTCTTCTCCACTATTGGGCAACATGGTGTGAGCCTTGCAAAGTAGACATAGCGCGAATCCGTGAACTTCAAGAAAAGTATCAAAGAGATATTGTGGTCGTGGGGATCGCTCTTGATGGAGATAAGGCGGCACTTCAGCGTTTTCTTCAGTCGAAACCACTCACTTGGCCACAGCTTTATGAACAGGGTGGCCTGGATGGCCGTTTAGCAGAAGAGCTTGGGGTGCTGACTCTCCCCACCATGCTTCTCCTTGACAAAGAAGGAGTGGTTGTAGAGCGAAACTTAATGGTGACTGACCTCGAAGCCAGCCTAAATAGCCTCTTAAATAAATGAAAACCAAACACGTGATTTTCTTATTCACTTGATCTGGTGTCCTTTTGAAAAGTTCGTTACTGTCGAAAGAACTATAAAAACTTCTTTCAAAGGTTCCCAAATGTTTTTCTGCTTCGCTGCAACTGCTGCCAACCCTTTGTTTTGCCTTGTTGGTCTGTTGCAGTTGATTGGTCTTCTTGTAGCTGGTGCGACACGTTTCACTCAAGGCACACCTTATGAGCGGACCGGTCAGTGGTCGTGTCTTTTGGCATTGGGGCTGATCGGAGCAATATGTGGGCTGACGCTAAAACTTGGGCCAGGAATAGCAACAACCAGCGCTGTTACGCTTACTCTGATGACAATGATTGTCATTATTGAGTTACCTCACCGCCGCTCGCCCACCTGACTGCCGTGCCTTACGGTCCTGCCCTGCCCTCCGTGCTTCTCTGGCTTGCCTCGTCCCTTTTTCGCTTCTGTGTTTTTTCCTCAGAACCGGAAAAAAACTCCTTTCCGGTACCACCCGCTGCCGAAACAATAGGTACGGAAGTGTTGCCGGATGCCATCAGTGTGCTGCTGTCATGCCGGTCTTAAATTTGCAAGGAGGGTTCGCAATGTTGATAAGAAAATTTGCCTGCTTTGTGGTGATGATTGCTGTTGCCAGTTTGGCAGGGTTCACGCATGCCGAAGATATTGCCCAGAGTGTTGCAGTTCGTCTGCGAGACTCCGGCTCATTGGACGGCTACCGTGTGAAGGTCCGAGCAAAGCAGGGAACTGTTTGGCTTGAGGGTGAGGTTTCCGATGCCAAAAATATTGCCGCGGCAGTTGGTCTTGCTGAGTCAACAGCGGGCGTTGAGCGCGTTGTAAACCGGCTCTCGGTCGCGTCTCAGTCGTCTGGCATGCAATCAAATCTGGCTTTGCCAAGTCGTGCTTGGAAAGACGCTGGCGTTCGGCGGCCTCGTCAACAGGCAGCGCCAGTACAGAAGTTGACGAAGGCGTCGAATGCAGAGCCTGCATCGAGTGAGGCTCAGCAGGTAGCCTGGGCAAACGAGGGCGTGATTCGCACAGAGCCTGCCCGTGCTGCCGCACCGGCGCAAATAGCAGCGACTCCGCGTCCTATCCGGATGTCGTCGCCTTCGGCGGTTCAGCCGGTCGGAATGCGATCCATGTCACGTCAGGAAATGATCGGTGGGGAACAGGTTGTTCCTGGGTCCATGCGTTTCTATGAGGGGTCGGCTGAGGTTCCAACTGAGGCGAGTGCTCCACCAGTTGGAATGCCGACCAGGGTGCCAGGTATGACTGCTGGGGCTCCTCGGCCGATGGGGGCCGCTGGTGTTGGTGCTCCGCCAATCCCGATGAGAGGCGATGGCCCAAACATGCCAAACTATGCCTGGCCAAGCTATGCGTCCTACCCAAACTACGCTGCTCTGCAGTATCCAACTCAGTATTCACCTGCAGCATGGCCATATATCGGACCATTTTACCCCTACCCACAGGTGCCGCTTGGTTGGCGCAGAGTATCGCTTGAATGGGATGATGGGTGGTGGTACGTGGACTTCGATGAGCGACACGTTCACAGCCATCACCGATAAGCGGTATATACCGAGTCATTTGGCTCGTCTCATCGTTCTTCTGTTGCACCCTTTTGAGTGCACTTCCAAATGGCCTGCCCGGGTATCCACCTGGGCAGGCTTTTTTTTGGCACCATTTGTCGCTGCAATCAATAAAAACCGAAAACAGAACGCAAGTTGCCAGGGGCGCAAAGTCGATAGAACCGTTAGTGATGTTATTTCCACATTACGCACGAGGATATTTTGATGAAAACCCTATCAAGGCTTCTAGTTTTATCGCTGTTTTTAACCCCAGTATCATTGACTCAAACAGGTTGTTTCTGGTTGACCGCACAAGGCCCGAATCTCGGTCCGCTTGCCGTTCCAGTTCCTGTGCCAGTCGGTATTCAGAAACAAAAAGAAGATCAGTTCTGGAACTATGAGCGTTACGAAAGAGCACCTGTTCTTGGCCCGATACCGCCAGGTGGGCCATGTGAAGCTCTTGATGAACCTAGTGATGATGAGGTTATGAGAGCACTTGAGAAAGCTCGACCCGTACAAGGGCCATGGCCTTTTTTGTATGAAACCCAACGGAATAATGTGCGAATCACCAAGCACAAAATATCAGATTATATTGATCCGCCGAGGCACTATCCACTAGTTGGTCCTGCTCAGTTGCATCATGCTCATTATAAATGCACTGTTTACTTTCAGGAAGTAAAACGCGTCGGGTGGCCAGTGCCTCACACGCTCATTGATGAAGACTGTCAAGAAGTCGTCTATATCGATCATGACCACCTGCACATGGTCGGTGATGTTGATCCCGGTGTTGATGCTAATTTTTAATTCCTAACAAAATTGCTATTAGGTTCATCCTTAGTGAGCCACTGCCAGAACTCGTGCGTGCCCCCACCGTGACCGTTACGGTGGGGGCTTTTTCTTTATAAAAAAATAAATCAGGCTTATCGGGTATTTAGCAGCGTGTGAACATGTAAAGAGGTAGTGTCTTGATCGGAGTGAAGATTTTACGGTTGAACGGGCTGTGATTTGACCTTGAAACTCCGTAAGTTATTATTCTTAAGTCCGGTGTTTTATAGCTCTGAATTATTTTGTCGTCATTTTTCCGTCAAGTAACCACAGTGTGATGTGGACAGGCCCCGGCGGATAAGGAAAGGTTCCTCATATGTTCGGCCTTGGACCAACAGAATTAATCATCGTTGCGGGGATCGTGCTTCTGCTATTCGGTACTCGATTGCCCCGTGTTATGCGATCGCTTGGTGAAGGTATTGTTGAATTGAAAAGAGGGCTTAATTCATCCGAGGAAGATCGTATAAGCCAGACGAATGGCCAGACATCGGATGCACCAAGTTCTCAGGAATAATTAAGCTACGGGAAGACTTGATGTGTAGTGCACCAACTTCAGTTCATAGTTGGAAACAAGTATTCAGGCGACACATTCACTGGTGAGAAAATGTTTGGTCTTGGCCCCCTTGAATTAATGGTGATCGGTGTTATCGCCGTTATGCTGTACGGAAAACAACTGCCAGATGTCGGTCTCAAGGTTGGAAAGAGTTTGTCTGAACTACGGCGCCAGTGGTCAAATATCTCACGTGATCTCGATGTAACTGGTGAGATAAAAGGCCAGAACGGACAGGCTTATAATGGCTCACGAAGGCTTTCGAGCCAATTTGATGATGAGGAAAATTCACAAACGAGTCCCGCCTTTGATCCTCCAAGTTCTTCAACTGAGGCTTAAATTGATGTCGAGAGCTGGGGGGTAGCAGAGAACTCAACAACCAGTACACAAGTTTCTCTTGTTCACTTCAGCGCCTGTCACTTATTCAGGCTGGCCGTCATGTTGTTGTTTTCGAATAAGATGTTTCTGCTACTCGTTTCATGATAGATAAACTTTCACGTATTATCTTCTTTGCAAAAATGTGAGTGCGTGTGGTGTTTGGTTTTATTTTTGGGTGGTGGCGATCGCAATAAGTCCACCACTGAGCAGAATCAATCAATGTGAGTGTTAAGGTTTTCTATGGTTCACTCTGAGGATATTCGTCCTGGAGTTTCAGTGGAGTAGTTTATTTGTGGATGTATCAGTGGCAGGAATGTTTGAAAGATATTTGGTTAATGATTCACTAGGAGCTACTAGGTAGCGGTTTTGCAGTGGTGAAACGTAGCTATCTGAAGCACGCAAACGATGGCTTTTCAAATGGCGACGTTTCTCAGGCAGGCGGAAAAGTTTCCTGTCACGCGACGAAGGGATGTTCGAGGGTTTTTAAATTACTTAGTCTTGATTTTCCTAGAAAATCTAGAATTGCCGTCGTTCCGTCAACAGTTATTGAATTCTAGATTTGGTAGGCTCTTCAAATACGCTGGTTTGAAATGCAAATGGTTATCTAAGAATTGGCTGAGCAAAACTTTGAGCAAACAAATAATGCGATTCATTACGCTGTTTCTTGCCTTTGTTGGCTTGTTCGGCCCACGTGTGTTGTTAGCTGTGGACGTATACGTCTCGCCAATGTCATCTGAGTCCGGCGATGGTAGTCGAAGTAAACCTTTTAGAACTCTGCAGGAAGCGTTGGCTCGTGTTGAGGCCGGCGATACGCTCTGGTTCGGCGAAGGTCGATACGAAGAGTCATTAAAGCTTTCCAAGAAAAAGAACCTACGGATTCTTCCGATGGATGGGGCTTTGGCAGTTATTGATGGTACGAAGGAGATGCCAAAAGCATGGGTTCCACATGGCAATGGAGTATGGAAGCAGGTGTTGGATTTTGAGCCCTATCAATTATTCCATGACGATGCGTTGGTCTACGTTGCTCGATGGCCAAACGCAAGTTTTGAAGACGGATCAATCTGGCGGATGATGCGATGCATGCGGAGTTCAGATGGTGGCTGGGATAAACATAAAAATAGGTGGGTTGGTAAGACACGTTTTGGTTTGATCTATGACGATTGTTTTCATCGTCCTGAAACGCCAGGATTTCGTGAGGGTGATAGTCGTTATCAAGTGGATCCAAAAATCAGTTTTCAAGATCAACCAGAATCACTGGTAGAGACTGGCAAAGACTTTACAGGCTGTGTCGCCGTACTGAACATAGGACACTGGCGGACATGGGCACGTCGGATTACCGACCATGGAATTGGCCAAGACCATTTTTCGTACGACACTCAAGGGCTTCCGAAGGACCAGGTGCAAAAGTTTTCCGCGTATCACATTCTGGGGCTCGCGGCATTAGATCGCCCAAATGAGTGGTGGTTTGATTTTGCTTCCAAAACTGTTTATTACATGCCGCCAGCAGGCAAAGACCCCAATTTAATGGATCTTCGAGGGCGGATCCGAGACTTTGGTGTCGACTTGGACCATTGCTCAGGCATTGAAATTTCTGGACTAAATTTTCATGCATCTGGGTTCTGGCTCAAAGAGTGCGATGGCGTATCACTAAGTGATTGCCGCTTTCACTATCCAGCGACACATAAGTTCGTCCACGGTGACTTTCAATTTGTTGCTGCCTGGAACCCATCATCGAATGGCAATGTCATGCCAAGTTTTTTTGGCGGAAAACGAAATGTCTTTGCGAATAATATTCTGCGTTGGTGCAACTCGCCGGTTTATCTGGGCAGCGAGGGAATGGTGGTAGAGAATTGTCTGTTTAGTGACATTGAGTGGGAGGTGAATTCTAACGGAGGTTCTGGTGCTGTCATGATTGGAAAAGACGGAATTTTTCGACGGAATACGATCACTCGCTGTGGGAACTCTGAAGGGCTTCGCGCGGTCGGTGAAGGAGTCACTATGCAATACAATCATTTGTCGGATATGAGTAACCTTCAACATGATGGATCCGCTTTGAATGTGGGAACCACCAAACACCATAAGGTGCTTGTGTCACACAACTGGGCCCATGATTGCAATCGACAGGGTATGCGATTTGATTACCATGGGTCGGGTATTCGTCGTCAAGACGGTCAGCTATTCGGTGACGGCGTTTATATGAATAATGTCACCTGGAATACGACAGATAATGAGGTGAAAGGAGATCGGCATCTCATTTTGAACAATACCGTTCTGAACAATAATCACTACCCTGATGTGTTCAGCGAACCAGTGACAATGTCAATTCAGGGCTTCATGGTGATGCATGAGATCTATAGCAATGCTGAAAGCCTGATTCGAAATAATCTGGGAACCCTGCGTAGTCGGTCATTTCATTTGGAAGATGAGCCAAGACCCTGGTGGAAGCGATCTGATGGTAGCACGATGCCTGTAGCAACCGTATTACCGGGGAAGAACGACCATAATTTTTCAGAGAAAGGGGCGGCGTGGAAATATCTCCGGGATCCAGCCAACTACGATTTCCGTCCAAAAGCAAACTCTCCACTCATTGATGCCGGTGCACCGGTAAACAAAAATGAATTACCCAGCATGGTCGCCAATTTTCCTGGACAGAAATATGTTGGCTCGGCGCCTGATATTGGTGCCTATGAGTACGGGGATTCGCGATATTGGATTCCAGGACGTTTGGAAACCACTGCAACAATGCCTGTGCCCAAAAACGGCGGTAAAAGTGTTCCACTTAATACAGATCTTATGTTCCTCGAGGCCTATCAAGCAGAAGAGCATATCGTTCTTTTTGGAGAAAAACCTACTGAGCTAGCAGTGATTGCATCTTTGAACGGTACAGGAACAAATATTGTTAAGCCACCCAAGCTTTTGAGGAATACAACGTATTATTGGCAGGTGCGTGCGGTAACGGAGTCAGGCACGGCAACTCGCTCACCGATTTGGACGTTCACCACGACTGAATGAGTCATTTCATGTTTTCGTAGTACGGAACGTTTTTGATTATCAATTACTGAGTATGACCTCTTGAGAACAAACAAGATGTGAACTCAATTAGGTTGAGGCATTTAATTCAAGATTTTTGAGGGGCTCAAGGGATAGTAATCTTGTCTGCAAAGTGATTCAGTCAAATTGATTTCAACTTAATGCTGGTATTTGTATTCGTAATCCGGTTGGTGTTGGCGACACTTGACTCGGTCAGCCGAATTTGCCTGAAATTGGACGGGAATTCCCTGCAATGCGACTATGATCAGCCGTAATTTGGCCATCGCAATGGTTGCTAAGGAATCTGTTTAGTTCTTAAGAGGGTTAAATACCAAAGCGACTATAAAGAAAATAGTCGCAGCAATAAGAGCAACACACGCAACACACATGGTTCAACCTTTTTATTGTCATGAATCTGAAAGAATGATAGGCGTGGCCAAATATTTTTACAGTTGCCATATTTATGGAATGCTGGAAAAAGTTGATTAATCGTGTGTTTTTGTTGCTTTAGAGGGCGTGGGTTGAGGCCAGCCTTTAGGGTTAAGGAGGCTTCTAGTTGGCTCTCTTAAGGTGCGATTATTTTGGGGATTGGAAGCGAACCGTACTTTTTCAGACTGGGCAGTGTTATTGAGTCAGTGGTGTGAGTGCTACCAGTCGTGTGCAACCAACGCCAATCCGTCACACTATAAGGAAAATCTAGCAATACTTGTTGTGTGCCACGATGTACGGAGATCGAGGTAATGTGCTGGTTTGGACGAAAGATAGCAGTCGTAAAAAATCTTAAATTCTTCGGTTGGTCGAGCAATATGTTTTCAAGAAGAATCGGTGGTGTGTCAGCGACTGGCGTGGTGTTCCCGCAGGAGCCATCCGGAAATATAATAATCTGCTTGTGCAGTTGCGTGCTCATCTCAATCTGATGCAAGAAGTTGGAGGGAAAATGCTGATGGCAAAAATTCGTGTAATCCTAGTAGCAGGGTTAGCTTGCATGAATTTTATAGTCTTTGGGCAAGAGTATGAGCTTGAAGCGTTAACGGCAACTCGTGCGAGTCGTCTTGTAGCAGAGAGTGAAGATGGAGCAACGAATTTAATATTGCCTCATGTTTCATCAATTGACGCTGAGACAGCGGAAGAGTTGGCAAAAGCCCCGCATGCTGGACTGATATTAAATGGCCTTTCTTCGGTTGGCGAAGACACGGCCCATGAACTCGCCCAGTTTTCTGGTTTCGTGCTGTCCCTCAACGGGCTCACTACTGTTATGCCGAGAGTTGCACACAAACTATCCGCATTCGAAGGACGAGCTCTTGTGCTCAATGGGTTAACTGCTGTCAACAAAAAAACAGCGGCTGAGTTGGCCGAGTTCAATGGGTATGCGTTATTCCTTGATGGTTTGATAAACATTGATAAAGAAGTGGCTGAGGAACTTGCGATGTTTCGTGGGGAATGTTTAGGTCTCTATGGGGTCGGGATAATTGACGAGGAGGTTATGCGAATACTGGTGCAATGGCGAGGCAAGAAACTAAGTATTTGTGAAGAAGGTTTGACGACGAAGGCACGTGAGATCATGGGAAGATCGGATCGCTCGTGGGAAAGAGTCGGAGATGTCTGGGCTTCCTTTTAGCGAAGCATCACTGGTTTGGTGGTTACAGGTAATGAAATTCACTCTTGCCTTCGGCTTGAATGATGCAGATGTCTGCGTGATATGTCATTTGTCTTCTTTATGCCCCGGACCACTACGTTGATCATGGTTCTTGGTTCAGCGGTTTATGTGGCACCGTTTGTTTTCGCCCCAAAAGCACTTGGTTTATGGGGCTTCGAACAAAAGAATGTTTTGTTGCGTACTAGGTCTTCAGTTGCGTTGAAGTTTCTTATGAAGTCAACCCTCACATGACTCCAAATGTGTCGGAAGTGAGATCACGTTGCAGTAAATTCCGATGGATTTTGTCAAGGTGATGACAGCCAATAACTTCATCGAGAAAAACACGTTTGTGGACTTAGACCGATTGAGATTGTGATGAACCATTTGCAAAAGAAGCCTGTGTCGTCTTCACCTCGTCTGAAAATGAAGGCCAGGAAGGCGCTTGCTGATCTTGATGATATGCGGCTACGTCAGTTACTAGAAACAGCTCGTCGTGTTGAGCGGTATGCGGTTGGACGAACTGAGCAGTCTGTTGCTGATGCTTTGGGTAAACCGCTCATATTTGTCCGAGCGATGATCGCATTTTGGAAGTCTGCCGGAGTGCTTGAGACGAAGCGCGCACGAGCCAAGTTTCTTAAGAACTATGGTAAGAAAAAGGTGCGTGTCCTCTATAAGGCATTAGAGGCCAGTCGGTAGGCGAGAATTCCTAGGTCGCAGTAGTAGCTTTCACTGCAGCGGTCTCCTGGAACAGCCTGTTTGCGCGAGGCTTGAGTGTCTTGATTTCTAGTTGGTGACTTATATATCTAAATGATTTATGCTCGCAAAAAGTTTTGGCATATACATGTAGTTGGGTCCTGGTGCATCTGCTTGTGAGTTCTCTTCTGCACTAGCGATACTGTGAAATTCTTGGGAGAGTGAGATGGGTCGGAATGCACTTTATGCTGTTATAAGAATGCCTGGGAGACATAGTAAAAGCTTCACTACGACTTCAAGTAGGCAAGGCGATGTGCAAAAAAAAATAAGTGTCTCGCGTTTTGTTTGTGTCGGGATGCTGGTGTCTTTGGTGGCGATGAGTGGGCTGTCAGTTCATTCGGAAACAAATGTTCGGAAAGATATCTCAATTTCAAGAGCGATTCTTGAGTCATGGGAGGCGAACGGGGCATCTTCAGAAGACAGAGTGCTCCATGTAATTGTCTGGCGATGTCGCGATAGAGATTTTCCTTTAAATTATAGTGACCGCCTCCAGCGAATCATGCTGCATATTCAAGACTTCTATCGAAAGGAGATGGTGCGACATGGTCTTGGTCAACGTTCATTTAATCTGGATGTGCAGCCGAGTGGTAACCTCGTGATTCACGAAGTTGTTGGCCAGGGCGACTGGCGTGATTATCAGAAATCGGATGGGCAGAGGATTAAACAAGAGTGCGCAATAGTTCTTCGAGAAAAGGGTGTTCGTGTAGATCAGGAGACAATCATGATTTTCACAAACCTTGCAGAGTGGGATGCTAAGGAGGGAGTGTTTTCGCATAAAAGTCCATACTATGCCGGTGGAGATTGGCGCAGGGGAGTTGCCTGGCAGCTTGATAGTGAAGAATTGGATGTTCTGAACCTTTCGCGCAAGATGCCTATGATTACCGATGGGGAATATGGTCGGATTTCGTTGGGAAAGCACAATTCAATTTTCATTGGTGGCATGGCTCACGAGCTTGGGCATGCACTCGGTCTGCCACATTGTCGCGGGAGTGCAGATGAGGCTCAATTAGGAACAGCATTAATGGGTAGCGGGAATCGTACCTTTGGAGATGAAATTCGGGGTGAAGGGAGAGGGACTTTTCTTTCTCGGGCCCATGCCCTTCGGCTTGCCTCTCACCCTCAGTTTTCCAATTCTCTACAAGGTTTTTCCAACAATGGGCAATCGACTTTTGGTGATTTGAAAGTTGTGCCGATTGATGGTCAAAGAGCTTTTCACGTTACAGGTTGTGTTGAGGGGTGGCCGCCGGTGTACGCGATCATTGGTTACCTTGATCCAGATGGTCGGCAGGATTACGACGCACGGGTGGTTACCACAGCGCCTGATCAAGATGGCGAGTTTACTTTGGTCTGTGATGATCTGGTAGCCGGAAAGCCAGCTGCTCTAAGGATTGTTGCATGCCATGCTAATGGTGCTACAACAGCTACTCACTTCCCGTATGCCGTTGCAGGCAATGGGGTTGTTGGTGTTAAAACGATGAGTTCTTTATTTGCCCTTCAGGAATTCTCTCATGTGTTGGCAGGGAAAGGTGTTGCAGCGGCAAGGCAGGCCTTGCCTGAAGATGACGAGGCCTCGCGATATGCTGTTGCAGTTCTGCGTGGCCGAGAAAAATTGAGAGCAACAGTGAGGACTGACCGTGTGCCAAACTCAGTTGAGTCGTTGCTTCTGTCGAGAGCCAAGCCAACTCGTGCGGTTGTCGGTTGGTTAGAACCAAGCTATGACAACTTGCCACGAAGTAATCCATTTCTCGAGTCAGCTGGGAAGCTATTCGAGTCAGGCATTTACGCACATGCTCCTTCTGAGCATCGGTACTCGCTTGCTGGTAGGTGGCGGCAACTTAAGGGGCAATGCGGTCTGCCAAGCCAAGCCGGTGGATCGGTTATCTTTATTATTTATGCAGATGATAAAGAGATGTTTCGTTCACCAATTATTCGGCCTGGAAAAACAGAATCTTTTGATGTTGATGTGACAGGAGTCGAGGAATTGGTCCTTGCGACGGAAGATGCTGGTGACGGAAGAGCTGCTGACTGGGGTCTTTGGCTTTCTCCAGAATTGATCCGGTAACGGTATCCATCTTTTTACTTAGCTAGAATTTGCCCAAGGAAACCACAAGTAGAGCGAAAAGCGCAGCCATGCAGACGGCTGCTAAGATCCCAAGTGCAAAGCGTGCTATAGCACCCTCGGTATGATCTTCGACCGTATTGTACGGCTGGTTCGGTCGTCTCTCGTGGTGCATCAATACAATTTTTTGTGGAAAGTCTCTGAATTCAGCGTCGATGCCCGGAGGGAGTTCTTGAATCCCTCGCAGATATAGATCGCCACGGTACTTCTTGAGTTGTTGTGCTTGCGGGCGGGACAGCGTTTTCAGTGATCCAAGGGACATGCTTTTGCCAATGTGCTGAACGAGTGCTGCCAGTACCTCAGAGTTCGGATTGTCTAGCTTGTTCAAAGCGAGGCGGCCACGATACGTGGCAAGAACAGACGCCTCTTGCAGCGAAATATTTTTAATACCGCCAAGTGAAAGACCCCGACCACCATGACGGATCAGGATTTGGAGAACTTCAAGATCAATGTGATGTAGATTATCAAGGTAGAGAGTGCGGCCATTGTGTTGACTAAGGCATTGCGCAAGTTGTTCATCAATATATTGGATGCTATCGAACCTCAGTGAACCTGATGTCTTGACTAGCTGTCTGGCTATTTCAGGTTGGATTGTTTTGAGGTCACCGACTGCAGATGGCCCTCCGTGGTGGATTAACCATTTTGCAAGGCGAGGGTCATTGATCTGTGAGAATCTGTACGAGCCACGAGTTGCCAAGCGGAGGGCCCTTCTCTCTTCTTCTGTGAAAGTGAAGAGTGATGTTGGCCAGATTTTCACAAGAAATCGTTCAATCGCAGCGTGGTAGGGTTGCCACAAGGCAAGGAATAATTGGAGAACTGGTCTGCGAGTGTTGTGGGTTGACTCGGGGAGCGTGCCTGACTGACTTCGATTCGTATGGACTTGCGGAAATGCAGCATCTGGTACCCACTTATCAAAACCATCGTTTGTTGGAAGATTACGATTCCCGAGGCAGTATGGACAGGAAAGAGATTTGAGAGGTGCCGCCTGGAAAAAAATGTGGCAAACTGGGCAGCGGCGCCAAATTTCCCCTGGCCCGGGGTCGCTGTGGACTTGAGAGGCGTTACAGACTAGGCATGTTGTGACTTTACCTTTCTCAACGGAGATTGGTTGCTCGCACTGCGGACAAGTTTCGCGAAAATTACTCACTAATGAATTCAACTGCACTGGTGGGTGGGTGGCAATTTTCCACTCGTTAAATAAGAGGAAAATGGGGATTCGTGAGTGTCAAATGAACGAAGAATACCCCCACATGGACGTAGTGTAGCAGGTCGGTGAAAGTCCCCAAAACTGAACAATATAGGGTTTTTGTATCGTCAAAATTGTGCCCAAAAATTGTCTAAATTAGAGGTTTTGAGTTGGCAGTAACCATTTGGCGTGTTACAACATGGTCGTCCGACAGACCAACGTCAGCACTCCGAATCGCTTGGGAGTTGCGTCTCGTGCATTTGGCGTGAGTCACAGTCGTTTATTTTTTCTAACTCCCAATGGTTTTGAGGTTGCAAGGTTTATGGCCCGGAAGATTTACGTGGGAAACCTCCCATGGTCGACCACGTCTGCCGACTTGGAGGCGTTATTTGCTGAGCATGGTGCTGTTAGCTCGGCGGAAGTTATTTCAGATCGTGAGACCGGTCGGTCACGCGGTTTTGGATTTGTTGAAATGGAATCCGATGAGGGTATGCAGGCTGCTGTAAATGCTCTTAATGGACACGAAATGAATGGTCGCCCATTGACTGTGAATGAAGCACGAGAGCGAACACCCCGTTCAGGTGGCGGTGGCGGTGGTCGCGGTTACGGCGGCGGCGGCGGTCGCGGTTATGGCGGCGGCGGCGGTGGTGGTCGCGGTGGCTACGGCGACCGGTACTAAAATCAGTTTTCAGATTTGAGTAAACGCTCAGTTTAAAACCCGTATGAATCGGGGTATTACCATTTGGGTAATTCCCCGTGCAGTACGGACCTGGCGGCTTATTCGACAGATGCGTTGTCTTCTGCTGTGTGAGCTAATGTGTCATTTGTTGGTGATACCTGAACTCATTCGGTC
>JALCBP010000002.1:0-4145 GCA_028066355.1 Pirellulales bacterium | reverse complement strand
TTCTGCTGTGTGAGCTAATGTGTCATTTGTTGGTGATACCTGAACTCATTCGGTCTGTTCGACGTTTGGTATAGTTTTTGGTTGATTTGCAATAACTACGATGTGAGATTATTTAGATGAGCCCGATGCCCGGTAAGAAAAAGTTTTCAAAGGTTCCACGAAAACGCGCGAAGCCAAAACTTAAAGCAAAGAAGAGAGACCCCATTTTCATCGATGGGGTTCGTCCTCGGCCGATGTATGTTGATTACAAAGATATCGAACTCATTGGTAAAATGGTAAATCGGCAAGCGAAGATCATTGGTCGACGAAAAACAGGCTGTACGGCTGTTAGTCAGCATGCTGTAACCCAGGCGATCAAACGCGCGCGCTTTATGGCTCTTTTGCCTTATGTTGCTGATTGAGATTGTAGGTTTTTATGGCGTGTGAACCTAGCTCAGACTCGTGGTTCAGGTGTCGTAGGATCGTTGAATTTCGTGATACAGATGCGGCAGGCATTGCTCATTTCTCTGCATTCTTTTTCTGGATGGAATCGACAGAACACGAGTTTTTGAGAGAACTTGGTATACGGGTCGTGGATAATGATCCAGAAGACAGGGAAAGGCTTCTTAGAGAATGTTTCCCAGAGGGCAAGTCAGAAGAAAAAACTGAACGCCATATTGAGGTGAGTTGGCCTCGTGTTTCTGTGTCTGCAGATTATAAAGCGGCTGTTCGGTTTGGTGACACGCTGGATGTTTTTATTGCTGTTGCCGAACTAGGTAACTCAAGTATCACGTATTGTTTTCGTTTTGAAAATTCGGGAAGTCTTGTCGCATTTGGAAGAGCGGTTGTTGTTCGCTGTCTCATGCGGCATGGAATGAAGCCGTTTCCGGTAACCATTCCAGCTAGTATTTCTGAGCGTATGACGGCTTATCAGTTGTCAGCTCAATAACAAGTAAGGATTCCTTGATCTTGTGATCAGGGGCGTCAGTCTCGTGCTTAAAGCAGAATTATTATCGAAGTCTTATCCAACGCCCTCGGGTTCGCTAGAAATAGTTTCAGGTGTCAGTCTGTCTGGTGGTGAGGGTGAACGGCTTGTTGTGATGGGACCAAGCGGTTCAGGAAAGAGTACGCTGCTGGCCATGTTAGGAGGTCTTGAGCCACCTACCTCAGGCTCTTTATGCGTCGGGGATGTGAATCCATATGACTTGAATGAAACTAATCGTGCGGAGTTTCGGAATCATAATGTTGGCTTTGTTTTTCAGGATCATTGTCTGCTTGAATCGTGCACTGCCCTTGATAATGTGTTGTTGCCATCGTTGGCCGATGGAAAGGTCGATGATTCTCTTGTTCAGCGAGGCCAGTCATTATTAGAGCGTGTGGGGTTAGAAAATCGGTGGAACCATCTTCCATCTGAGCTTTCTGGTGGAGAGCGGCAAAGGGTTGCTGTAGCCCGGGCTCTTTTATTGTGCCCCAAGGTGCTGCTGGCCGATGAGCCAACAGGACAGCTCGATTCGAAGTCAGCTGTACAGGTGGTTGAACTTCTTAATGAATTGGTTGATGAAACTGGAAGTCTGTTATGCGTTGTGACTCATGATGAATCTGTAGCAGAACGTGTTGCTGGATGTCCGCGAGGGCGTCGCCTTCGTCTCTTTGATGGTCACCTTGTGGCATGAAAGTATTTCTAGAGCGCACTTCGCAGCCAATCCGTTCTATCCGTTGTCTTGGCATTCGTTGCCTCTGGCAATGGTCACCACAACTGTCCGCTCTTGCCGGAACAGCAGCAGTTATTGCCATTGTTATAAGTGGTAGCCTTGGAGTTGGAGATTCAATAAGGCATAGGCTTCGTCAGATGGCGAGCCAGCGCCTTGGAGGAATCGTAGCCGCAATTGTTGGCGAGCAGCCTTTTGAAAAGCAGTTTTCAGAACGATTGTATGAGGCCTTTCACCAAAAAGTTGACGTCGAATTTCCAGGATGCGAGCCAGAACTAATTCCTGCTATTGTCGGAGAAATAACAGTTGAACGACCTGCTGCGGAGGGGCGTCCACGTGTCTCCACTGTCGTTACGCTTCTTGGTTGTGACCGTTCATTTGATCTTCATTATGCGAAAGCGGCCTCCAAGCAAAAAGGGCTGCAACTAAGTCAACGAGTCGTGGACTTTCTCGAGTTGAAGGTAGGCGATCCGATTGTTCTTCGGATGAATGAGCAATCCATAGTCCCTGCGGATACGCCGCTTGGCCGCCGTGAGGGTTCTAGTCGGAGTCGACGCATGAATCTTACCGCTATCTTGCCCTCGGGGAGCGTTGGAGACTTTTCGCTTTCTTCCACAGAACCACCTGCTGGGGTTGCCTTGGTTTCTCTAGCCATCGCTGAACAACTACTTGGATGGCCTGAAAAGCAAAATGCTGTTTTTCTTACAGGAGGCGGGTGCCAACAAGGCCTTGTCGATATTCTGCAGCAATGTTTAAAGCCGTCGTTGGCTGATATTGGGCTTTCGCTTACGCGCTATGAAGACGGGACTTGGATAGGTCTCACGAGTCGTCGGTTGGTTCTTGAGGAAGCAGTGGACAATGCAGCTCAGCAGGTAATGACTGACCTTGGTGGTGTGCCATCTCTTGTGTTTCTAGCAAATGAGATCTACACGGAGAGTGAGTCAGCCAAAGCAAGCGTCCCGTACTCAACTGTTCTTGGTATTCAGAGCCCATCTCATCCAGTAGGTGATCTTGTCGACGAAGATGGCACTTTGTTGCCTATGCCCATTGGGGATGAAGTCATAATTAATAGATGGCTTGCCGATGACCTTGCTGCGCAGGGAAGTCGAGTTTCTGTGGGGGATGAAATAAGTTTCCGTTCATTTGTTCCAGAAACAATACATGGCAGTGTGACCGAATTGACTCATCATTGTCGAGTGGCTGGGATTGCAGAAATGAGTGGTCTGGCACAATCTCAGGATGTTGTGCCAACTGTTAAAGGGGTGACTGACGAAGAATCGATCGCCGACTGGGATCCCCCCTTCCCTTTTGAAAGAGATCGTGTCCGTACTACTGCACCACATGACGAAGACGATCGTTATTGGAAGCAGTTTGGATCAGCGCCCAAAATGTTTATGCCATTAGTCAGGGCCCGAGAGATAGCGGGAAGTCGCTTTGGAAAAACGACAGCGTGGCATCTGCCGTCGCTTTCACAAGAAAAAATGGACAAGCTTGCTTTGGAACTAGCTGCTGCTATTCCGCCGCAATCAGTTGGCTTAGGGGTTCGTCGATTGGCAGACCGTGCCAATGTGGCTGCCAAAGGGTCAACACCATTTGGAATACTCTTTTTAACGCTTTCAAGCTTTCTTGTTGTGGCTGCACTTATTTTGTTGTGGTTGTGTTTTGGGTTACTTCTCTCCTCACAGCATCGAACACTCGGCGTGCTTGCGGCAGTCGGGTGGCGTCCAGGACGAGTTGCCAAATTACTTACGTTCGTTACAGGAATACCAGTGTGTCTTGGTGTTTTTGTCGGTACACTTTTGAGCCCATTGTGGTCGCGGGTGCTCTTATCTCAGTTGCGGGAGGCGTGGGCGAGAGGTGTTGGGGCTGAGGCCGCCAATGTTTTCACTGGGGTAACCGCCGATAAGACGACACTTTTTTTTGGAGCACTCATAACCGGGTGCATTGCCGTGACAGCTGTTTTCACAGCAGCAATACGAACTGGCAGCCTCCCTCCCTTGCGGCTTTTTCATGGCGTTAGTGTGGGGCTTTCGAGTTTCCCATTTTGGCTTCGACCAGGCAAAGCAGTCAGTTCACTTATCGGACTGGCTGGACGTAATGTCTTGCGACGTCCGTTGCGAAGCCTTTCTGTTGTTCTTATGGTGTGTTTTGCAGAGTTCCTCATTGTATTTGTATCGGGTTTTGAGTTAGTGGATACAGGAGACTGGCAGGACATAAATTCTCCAACAGGTGGATGGACCTATGCTGCCAAATTTGCAAGTCCTACTAGCCTCAATCCAAGTGTTCCATCTGTAAGTGAATTTCTAAGTCTTAATACGAATCAACGTAATCTTCTTGACGAATCTACTGTTGCACTTCTCCGGACTAATCAAGGCGATGATGCCAATTGTGCAAACCTTTTCGCAACCAATAACCCTCGCGTTGTGGGTCTTCCAGATTTATTTCTAGAACGAGGTG
>JALCBP010000020.1:33519-41395 GCA_028066355.1 Pirellulales bacterium | reverse complement strand
GACTGGCGGATGGTTTTACGAGCATCACGAATCCAGGTTGGGACACTGCCTGCGTAAGAAGAGTCTGTCAATCCGTTTGTCGTTACGTCAACGGCTTCAGCTATTTGTTGCATTGAACTCTCCTAAGTAAACTTGCACAGTGCTGCGGGAATCCATGTTGTGTGAATCTAAAAGGTAAGCATTGTGAAATCAAAGCGGTTACCAACTGGTATCAGCATAGGTAACAGACCAAAAACGTCGAAATCTCAAAAGGGGTTGTCGTCTAAAAGCAGCAAAAACCGGCCCAATGGTGGCTCTTGGGAAATCCTTGGGTCCTCATTTTTCAATCGACGTGCTGACTCAGTTGCCCGGGAGCTCCTCGGTTGTTGGCTTATCGTCCGGCGCGGTAAGCGGCATCAAGAAAAACACCGTATTTTTGAAACAGAGGCATATCTAGGTCCACAAGATCTTGCCTGCCACGGTCGTGTTGGGCCAACGCCACGCAATCAGGTGATGTTTGGGCCTGCGGGATATTGGTACGTTTATCTTTGTTACGGCATGCATTGGATGTTGAATATAGTGACCGGACGGGAAGGTCTACCGGCTGCTGTGCTTCTTCGCGGGGCGGGAGATTCAGTCGGGCCTGGCCGCCTTACGAAAATGCTCGGTGTGACGAAACAGTACGATGGGAGACTGGCTGATCCAGTCACGGGTTTATGGATTGAGGAAGGTGCAGGAGTGCCGCGCCGGCAAATCTGTCGAACACCGCGTATTGGTGTCAGCTATGCTAAAGAGTGGGCAGAAAAACCATTGAGATACCTCGTCGATCCAAGGAGCTTTAAGGCCCGCTTTGTAATAGACGATGGTGAGCGGCAATAGTTAAAGCATATGCTGAAAGTCGCGACAAAAAATTGAACAGGAAGATAAAAACATGACTGTTTTGCACCACGAAAGCCGCTATGGTTTTTTAGTAAGGCCACTTCTGGCTTGGCTTGTAATGACGTGTATGTCTGGAGTTTTTATGACAGATCGAATAAGTGCAGGAGAGCCCTCTGCCGTGGCCACAGCAACTTTTGGGGGCGGCTGTTTTTGGTGCACCGAAGCGGTGTATGCCGAGATACGTGGAGTAAAAAGTGTGACGAGTGGGTACACAGGAGGCCGCATCCCAAATCCAAACTACAAGCAGGTATGCAGTGGTCTTACCGGTCATGCCGAAGCGGTTGAGATTGAGTATGACCCGGCAATTGTGCCTTATGAGAAACTTCTCGAAATATTTTTTGCAACACATGACCCAACAACACTTAATCGGCAGGGAGCTGATGTTGGCACCCAGTATCGATCAGCAATTTTCTATCACGACGATAAACAAAAGGATATTGCCAAGAAAGTTATTGCAACGCTGAACGAATCAAAAGTTTTCGGATCCCCAATCGTGACAACGCTGGAGAAAGCAAAGGTTTTTTACCCAGCCGAGGACTATCACCAAGACTATTTCGCCAATAATGGCTATCAGCCATATTGCCAAGCCGTTGTCGCACCCAAGGTGGCCAAGGTCCGTAAAGTATTCAAGGAACTTCTGAAATCAGAGTAAACTTGACTGTGAGAGTAGGGCGTTTTTAACAGGCTCGAGGTAATGCCCGTTGTTTAGCTTAGTTATCTAAAGGATAAAGAGCTTAGTTATCGGCGTACCGCGCTATAAGTTCCCCGGCTTCAACTGGGCTGCCAGGGCTGACGAGTACTTCTGAAAGTGTTCCATCTTGCTCGGCGTAAACGGTAGTCTCCATTTTCATGGCCTCCAAGCTCAGGAGTTTATCACCCTTCTTGACGACCTCACCCGGCTTGACGGCAACTGTCACAATCAACCCAGGCATAGGAGCACCAATATCCCGAGGGTTGCCAACATCGGCTTTCGGCCGTTGCTGAATCGTACCTTCGAGCGTGCGGTCAATAACGGAGACACTACGAGGCTGTCCGTTGAGTTCAAAGAACACGGTTCGCGTTCCATCCTCATGAGCTTCGCCAACCGTCAGAAGACGGATGACCAGTGTTTTGCCTGGTTCAATATCAACAAAAAGTTCTTCGCCGGCTTTCGGCCCTTCGAGGAAAGCTGGTGTCGGCAAGACAGCGACATCGCCGTAAGTCGCCCGGTGTTTGACGAAATCTTCAAAAACTCGTGAGTAGAGAAGCCATGATGAAACTTCGCGTGGAGTTGCTTCGTGGCCAACGAGAGAGGTGACTTCAGTGGTTGCTTCTTTCATATTGGCTGGCGGAAGTGTGGCTCCCGGCCGGCCATCGATAATCGACTGATTACGAACAACTCGTGCTACTACCTCGGGTGGAAAACCCCCCGGTGACTGGCCCATGCGGCCTGATAGGAGGTCTACCACCGATTCAGGAAAAGCTAATTCCCTGTTGCTCTCAAGAAGTTCACTCGCCTTCATGTCATTTGTAACAAGCAGAAGTGCAAGGTCGCCAACTGCTTTACTCGTTGGTGTCACCTTGACAATATCTCCAAGGAGTTGGTTTACCTCGGCGTATGTTCGACACACATCTTCCCAACGGTCTATGAGTCCAAGAGCCCGCGCCTGTTCAAGTAAGTTGGTGAATTGACCACCTGGCATCTCATGAAGATAGAGATCAGCATCTGGTGCCTTCATGCCACACTCAAATGGAGAGTAGTGTTCGCGAACTGCTCCCCAGTAATGCGTTAATTGCCTGAGAGGTTCTGGATCAAGACCAGTGTCGAGGTCGGTGTTTCGAGTTGCTTCAACGATGGCATTGAGATTTGGCTGACTTGTGAGTCCAGCAAATGGTGCCATTGCTGCATCCACAACGCTCGCTCCGTGACGAGCAGCTTCCAGGCAACTAGCTAGTGCAGCGCCTGATGTGTCGTGGGTGTGGAAATGGATCGGAAGGCCAACTGCATCGTGGAGTGCCTTTGCCAAGCGGCCTGCCGCGAATGGCTTGCAGAGACCAGCCATATCTTTGATCGCCAGAAGATGAGCGCCTCGTTTTTCGAGTTCTTTTGCGAGGTCTACATAATATTTCAGCGTATATTTGTCACGCTTGGGGTCGAGTACATCGCCTGTGTAGCAGACAGTGGCTTCGCAGAGAGCCCCACTATCCTGAACCGCTTTCATGGCAACTTCCATGTTGGGTACCCAGTTTAGTGGATCAAAAACACGGAATACATCGATTCCAGCTGATGCAGATTCTTTTACAAAGCTCTGGACAACGTTGTCAGGATAGTTTGTGTACCCCACGGCATTACTTGCACGAAGGAGCATCTGAAAGAGAATGTTCGGTATCTTTTCACGTAGTCTGGTCAAACGCTCCCAAGGGCATTCTTTCAGGAATCGCATTGCAGTATCAAATGTTGCACCGCCCCACATCTCAAGTGAAAAGAGACCATCCGCAAGCCTCGCATACGCGTCGGCAACAGCGATCATGTCATAGCTTCTCATGCGAGTTGCAAGCAGTGACTGGTGAGCGTCACGCATCGTTGTATCTGTCAGACCGAGGCTCTTATTTGCTCGAATGGTAGCAGCAAATTTCTCTGGGCCGAGTTCAAGGAGTTTCGTTCGGCTGCCAACTGGTGGGCTTTGTTGAGAATCAAATGCCGGTACAGTTGCCGGAGTTCGTCGCACAACCGGCGGACGATTTTTCATCAGTGGATTACCATTCACAATGGTCTCAGCGAGAAAACTGAGTATTCGAGTTGCACGATCCTGGCGAATCGGGAAGTCAAAAAGGCTCGGTGTTTCATCGATGAATCGTGTCGTGCAATTCCCAGCGAGAAACTCTGGGTGCGTTACGAGGTTGATGAGAAACGGAATGTTGGTTTTGACTCCTCGTACACGAAACTCTTGAAGACACCTTTCGATATGACCGGCTGTTTCGACGTGAGAGAGTCCTTTTGCTGTTACTTTAACCAGCAGAGAATCGAAGTATGGGGTTACTACCGCCCCTGAAAATGCAGTTCCTGCATCAAGGCGTATCCCCATCCCGCTCGCAGATCGATACGCTGTAATTCGACCATAATCGGGTAGGAAACGATTTTCTGGGTCTTCCGTTGTGACCCTACATTGTATAGCAGCCCCCATTGTGCGTATGGCGTTTTGGTCACCCAGGCCTATTTCCGGGTCTGTCAATTTTTTGCCCTCAGCAATCTGTAATTGCCTGCGGACAATGTCTACACCTGTAATCTCCTCTGTTACAGTATGCTCGACCTGAATACGTGGATTGACTTCAATGAAGTAAAATTTGTCTGCATCAGCATCGACAAGGAACTCAACCGTTCCGGCATTTTCGTAATTGGCAGTTTGCCCAATCGCGATTGCAGCGGCACATATCTGATCCCGTATCGTTGGAGAAATATTCGGTGCTGGAGCCACCTCAACAACTTTTTGATGCCGTCGCTGAACAGAGCAGTCTCGCTCGTAAAGGTGGACAAGATTTCCGTGTGTATCTCCGAGAAGCTGTACTTCGATATGTCTGGCGTGTTCGATAAACTTTTCAATAAAGACGCTTGTACTTCCAAAAGCAGTTTTGCTTTCACGTTGAGCGCTCTCCAGTGCAGCCGGTAGGTCTTCTTTACTTCGTACAATTCGCATGCCTCGACCGCCACCACCATGAGCTGCCTTGAGCATGACAGGGAATCCAAGGTCCTCAGCAGTCTTAATCGCCTCTTCAAGGCTTTCTAGGGCACGTGAAGATCCCGCGAGAATTGGAACACCAGCGCGTTCAGCTAGTTCACGAGCGGCGGTTTTGTCTCCGAGGTTTTCCAAGAGTTCAACTCGTGGTCCAACAAAGGTGATCCCAGCTTCGCCACAAGCCCGCGCGAATTCTGCGTTTTCTGAAAGAAATCCGTATCCTGGATGAATCGCGTCTACGTTGTGTTCTTTTGCGAGTGATACGATTCCATCGATATCGAGATAGCTTCGCAATGGTTCGCCAGGGCGTCCGACGAGATACGCTTCATCTGCTTTGAAACGGTGCAAAGCAAATCGGTCTTCGTGGGCATAAATTGCCACTGTTCGCATGCCGAGTTCATGTGCTGAACGGAAAACTCGAATCGCTATTTCGCTACGATTCGCAACAAGAAGTTTACGGATTGGTTGCATGGCAATAACTTCATACTCGATGGATAATACATTTGTTGCTTAAATCAGCGGCTATGGCACTGGATAGAGCTCAGGATACACAAGGCGTGTGCCAGTCGTGATCCATGAACATTGGTTTCAAAAAATCCGGCTGCCCAAAATTCCGCTGTGATTGCTAATCGTACCGTGCGTTCCCAGTCGGTCATACAGGGTATACGTGGTTTCGAGGAATAATGGCTTCTTTAATTCAGCGGCAGGTATCGTTCAGGGCCTTGAACGATCTTCAGCGTAACTTGCTCGTAAATATGACGGAGTTAGCTGAGCTGGCGAAGTTGTTTTGCCATTTTCGAAAGTCGCCAAACCAATAGCGGATACAGTGCGAGCGTGTGGCTGCCATGCTGCTGACGCCGGGACCCTCAGTGTCCCGGGGGCATCCACGAGTTGCTGGATACTGTCATGCTGCATGGCGAGTCCTGGACCGGTGACAAGAGCATTGGGAGGCAATGTTTCCCGCCACTCGTTAGGAGTCCTCAATTTACCTTGACTGATCGTCCAGATCAGGCTGCCTGTCAATCGTGATGCTGTCACCGCGTAGAGTTCTCCACGACCAGCATCAAAAATAACCTCTACTTCATCGCGCAAGCCGCATTCTGCAACGGCTTGTGTTGCCAGGCAGGCTGCTGTTGGGACGCCTACAAGGGCACAGTCATTTGTCCAGGCAAGTGCCTTCGCTGTTGTGACACCTACCCGCAAACCTGTAAAAGGTCCGGGACCTGTTGCAACAATAACAAGATCAACCTCACTAAGCGACCATCCAGATGATTCAATGAGTGCAACGAGAGTTGGCATGAGGTTCCGCCCCTGCCCGCCTTCTTCAGGGAGTAGAGATTCCTGCAAAAGAAAATTCCTGAGACTACCTTCCTCAGGTTTTTCGGCGTGATCCGATGACAGAGTTCCAGCAATCACACTGCCCGGACTGGTGCTGGTCTCGATAGCTAGAAACTTATGAATTGGGGGCATGTGGGGAGTCTGCTTGACCGCAACCTAACAGTGAACAAAACTTGATGTATTATTATGGAGCATGATGATTGAAAGAACACACCAGAAAATTCGTGCAACGTGCTTGTTTTTGGTGTGATAAAGTTTCCGTACTGTTTTTCGGTGTCTTAGCGTGTGCCCTGTTAGATCGCCACAACACTGATTACTTGAGGCCGATCCAGCGACAGGGAATTATTTGTGAAGATTGCACTGATCAGTGACATTCATGGAAACCTGGAAGCACTTACTGCTGTTCTCCAAGACATTGAGGAGCAGAGCGTTGATGCTCTCTACTGCCTTGGTGACAGTGTTGGATATGGTCCGAATCCATGCGAGTGTCTCTCTACTGTTCGTGAACGATGTGGAAAAATAATTCTCGGTAATCATGATCAAGCGGCCCTGTTTGATCCAGAAGGATTCAATGTAGGAGCAGAACGAGCGATTCGCTGGACCCGTGAGCAACTTGAAGTGCATGATCAGCGAGTTCGTCGGTCGGAAGATAACCTCTTTGATTTTCTTGGCGAGTTGCCACGGAGTTTCAAGGAAGGGGAAATACTTTTTGTTCATGGGTCAGCACGACGGCCACTCGATGAGTATGTGTTTCCGGAGGATGTCTACAACCCGCTCAAACTGAATCACATTTTTGAATTGGTCCCTCGTCTTTGCTTTCAAGGGCATACACATATTCCAGGAGTTTTTACTATTGCTCCGGAATTTGTAGCCGCAGCTATTGGGCCGGGTACAACAGAGGTGCGAATGATGCTGCCAGCCACAAAGGCTATGATCAACGTTGGGTCTGTCGGACAACCCAGAGACAATGATCCACGCTCCTGTTATGTGATTGTGGAAGACTTTGAAACCGTGCGTTATCGGCGAATACAATATGATGTGAAAACGACCTGTGACAAGATTTACAATATTCCTGATCTGGACAACTTTCTCGGTGATCGGCTGCTAGTAGGGCGTTAATAAAAACGGATACGCCCCCTCCTGATTGCACCAGAAACAGACTACACTACCATTTTCTCGCTGGATTACCCTCGCTGGATTACCGTGGAACGACGCTACGCTGTTTTTATTGCTCTCTCATTGGCTGCTGTTCTCAGCAGCCAAATCATGCGCTCAATTCTATTTCCACAGGCAGAAGAAAAGCCGCCCGTTGTAGGATTGAATGCGGAGGACGCTGCCGAAGTGCAGCAAGAACGTGTCACACCAAAAGATGAGCGTGATTCCACCACTGGAGAACCAGATCGTCTTGTTGGGGATTTAGAAACAAGCGAGTCTGCCGGTGATGCGAAGCCAGACTTGGAGCCTTCAGTGCCAGAGGTGGCGCCACGTCGTCACCTGTCGCTGGGGTCACTCAATCCTGCCTCCCCGGCGGGTATGTTGGTAACATTGTCCAGCCGTGGCGGGACTATTGAACGCATCGAGTTAGCTGGTGAACAGTTTCATGATCAGGATGATCGTGGGGCATACATTGGTCACTTTGCAGCAGATATCGTGCCTGAGGGGTGCCGACTTAATGTTGTTGGTGATGGTACTCCAGCAGAAATGGCGGGCCTTCAGGCAGGGGATGTCATTGTTCGTGTAGAAGGTTCAACGACTCCTGATCCTCAGAGCCTTGCTGCTGTTCTTTCTCGCCTGAAACCTCGCCAGATTGTTTCTGTTACTTTTCGCCGACCACAAGGAGAAGTCATTGGTCAAGAACAAACGCTTGACGTTCAGGCAACACGACGCCCCCTTGAAGTAATCCGCCC
>JALCBP010000020.1:0-33419 GCA_028066355.1 Pirellulales bacterium | reverse complement strand
AAGACTCAACTCGAATATTCACTTGACGGCCCAAACGGTCTGCCCACAGAAGGATGGTGGTATGCAGCTCGAGTGTCACGCTCATGGGGATCGCTAGGTGTGCGAGATGTTGCGATGCGTTTTGTTGGAGAGCCATCGACGCTTATCAGTGGGCTTACGTTGACGGATGAAGATGCTGAACCAACAGCAAGCGCAATTCTTGATGAAAAACCCCTTTCATTCGCTGGAGTAGATGCGCTCTATTTTGCGAGTGGGTTGCTGCCGGCAGTCGAAGGTAATGAGATTCCCCAGCTAGCAGAGGTCCAGTCAGTTGTCGTTGGAGATGTGCCAGAGGCTGCTCGTCGGAAGCTGGTTAATGTAAGCTGTCGCCTATTGTCTCGCGAATTACAACTCGAACCAGAAGTTCCAGTAGTTCATCGATTCGACATATTTGCTGGGCCGAAGCGTCCGGCTTTGCTTGCAACGTTTGGTCGTCCACAGGCATCGATGAATGATCTTGTGTACTACGGTTGGTTTGGCTGGGTTGCGAGGCCCATGATTGCAATTCTGCACGTGCTTCATGCCATTATTCGGAACTACGGAATTGCGATCATTCTTCTGACTGTGATTGTTCGTGGGGCAATGTTTCCAATCAGCCGGAAACAAGCCTTGTCCTCACAGAAAATGCAGGTTCTTCAGCCTGAAATGAAGGCTATTGCGGAAAAGTATAAGAACGATCCTCAGAAACGCACGATGGTTACTCAGGAACTCTGGCGAAAACACAACTACAACCCAGCTGGTGGCTGCCTTCTGGTATTCATACAGATTCCTATCTTCATGGGACTCTATCGGTCGTTGGCGACGGATGTCGAACTGAGACAAGCGCCTCTATTCACATCGGCAATCCGCTGGTGTTCGAACCTCGCCGCACCAGATATGATGCTTGATTGGTCTGGTTTTATGCCTGGCTTTCTTGTTGCTCCTGAAGGGTGGCTTGGTCCCTATCTGAACCTCTTTCCGCTACTGACGATTGGACTCTTCTTGTGGCAGCAGAAACTCTTTATGCCACCAGCCGTCGATGAACAAGCGAAGATGCAGCAGCAGGTAATGAAGTACATGATGTTTTTCATGGCACTGATGTTCTTCAAGGTCCCGTGCGGTTTATGCCTCTATTTCATTGCATCCAGTCTCTGGGGTATCGCTGAACGACTCCTGCTTCCGACAGCGAAGCCTGGTGGGGCACTCGCTGGGGCAGGAGGGCCGACGATAGTGGATGCGGTCAGTAGTAAACCGGTGGAAAGATCCTCAGGTGGGCGAAAACGTCGAAAACGCCGGTAGCGTGCAGTTTGCTTAGTTTGGCATGTCTTTTCGGTAACTACCTCTCACCACTGCCTACTACAGCTTGGGTGTTATGGATTCTACGACTGATCTTATTGTTGCCCCAGCAACCGCACCTCAGCCATCTGCACGTTCCATTGTGCGTCTGGCTGGAGATGGCCTTAGCGATGTCTTGCATCAACTTTTCCTACGTGTTGACGGATCTCCGCTTCAGTTGCCTGGTCTGGGGCAGTCTGCACGGATGATCGAAGTGGCTTTTCATCCCAAATCACTAGGTTCGGCTTGGGGAGAACTTCGTGTTCACGTTCTATTTTGGCCCGGTCCTAATGGGCCATTGGGAGCCGCAGTTGCTGAGGTACAGTTTCCAGGGTCGGCTCCTTTACAGGCAGCTTTTGTGGAGGAAGCCTGCCGCCTTGGAGCTAGGTTGGCACGTGGTGGAGAGTTTTCTCTGCGAAGTTTTCTTGCGGGGAAAATCGATTTACTTCAAGCGGAGGCAGTCGTTGGTATTGTCGATGCACGAACACCAAAGGAATTATCTCAGGCACTCGACCGTATGGCGGGAGGGGTTGGTCGATTAGTTGAGCAGCTGCGGGAATATTTGCTTGATCTTGTCGCCGATATTGAAGCAGCAATTGATTTTGCAGATGATCTGGCGCCCGATGCCGTACCTATTCCAGATACTACGCAAGACACAATTATTCCAAAGATACGGCATGTATGCCAACAACTCGATGGTGTCATGTATCAGCTAGCGAGTCGTGATAGTGGAGGCCAAGGTGGCTTGCCGAGGGTTGTTTTGGCAGGCCCTCCAAATATCGGTAAGAGCAGCCTCTTCAATCATCTGGTTGGCCGTGATGCTGCACTCGTGGAAAATGCCGTGGGAACAACACGTGACTGGATAACAGGTGAGTTGTGCGACACTGCTGGTGTCGTTTCGTGCCTTCTTGTTGACTTGGCAGGTGTTGGTGGGCTGTTTGAATCTGGTGATCGCCTCGTGGCAGAGCGTGAAGTGAATGTAGAAGCTGATCGAGTGGCGAGGGAGGAAATTCAACGGGCAGATGTTGTTGTTGCTTGCCACGATGCTGACTCAGGATCTCCTATTACGGTGACGGATCGAGTAACAGCCGAATGTATTCATGTACTTACTCGTGTTGATCAAAATCCAGCTTTAGACAAGATGGCTACGTCCGATGAGTACATCCTGACAAGTGTGAAATCAGGTGTTGGTGTTGACCTGTTGAGGCAGCGGATTCTCGACATAGTTTCAGGCCTCAATCGATCAACACCTGCCACAATCCGGCTTCGTGCAGGAATACACTCGGCGCGCGAATCACTTGTTCAGGCTGAAAAAAGCTTGACTGGTTGTGACGGTCTGCCACCTGATGAAGCTTTGCTTGCAGTTCTTCTTAGACATTCCATTGATGCGCTCGGTGAGGTAACTGGTGCCGTGGTAGGTACAGATATTATCGATCGTGTTTTTTCCCGGCACTGCATCGGGAAGTAGTGTGTTCAAGTTCATCAGAAATGTTCCGTATACTAGAACTGGTTGATGCATATAGTTCTCGGGCATACTGCAGTTCTCTAAAAATGTTGAAACGTGTTTGTTTGATGCCAGTACTCCAGAAAAGTGTGCCTACACGGTGTGCTTGTAAAAAGAGGTAGCCATAATGCCCCCTGAGTTTGATGTGGGCTCTGCATGCCAGCAGTTATCACGTGCAGCGGGTCGCTGGAGAAATACATCTGTAACTGAGAGAGCAGAGCTCGCTAGAAGAACAGCTCAGTCAGTTGGTGGTGAGTCAGATGCCTGGGTTCGTGCTGCCGTTGCTATGAAATCGCTAGGGCCTGATGGTCGAGATTCATGCACTGACCATCTTCGGTCAGTGCTGTGGGCGGAAGAGTGTGCGACTGGTCCCATTGCAACATTGCGTCTTTTGTTCATAACTGCTCAGGCTTTACAAAGTATCGACAGGACTGGCGTGCCTGAAGTGTCTGTCCGTCCTCGTATGACGCACCGACAGAATGAGATAGTTGAGTCACCGTTTGGGTCGCCTTCCACGTTCGTAGCTGTAGATGTCTTGCCAGAGTGCAGACTTTACGACTCCACAATTTTCCGGGGTCACCAAGCGACTGTTCGTTGTGCGAATCCAGGGAGTGTTGAAGCATTCATGAGGCTCTGGCGAGAGGAGTGTCGGCCAGGAACGAATGCTCCGGGAGTTGCTGTTGTTCTTGGTGCAGGTAATGTTACAGGCTTGGCCGCAGCAGATGCTGTGAGCCAAATCTTTGAACAGGGCCGTGCTGTTTTACTTAAGCTTCATCCAGTGCAGAAATCCCTTGTGCCCGTTTTGCGGTCTGCATTGAACCCGCTCGTAGAGGCAGGCTTGCTTCATGTTGTCGTTGGTGATCCGGCACTTGTGAATGATGCAATCAGCACTCAGGAAGTGACAGCAATGCATCTCACAGGAGGGGAAGCAACATTTGAGAGCATTGTTTCAAGTAATGAAAAACAACTGCTTTCAAAGTCCATTACCTGTGAACTTGGGAATGTCACTCCGTGGATTGTTGTCCCTGGAAATTATCCAACGAAAGATTTGTTTTTTCAGGCAGACCAAATTGCTGCATCAATTGCAAATAATTCTTCGTTTAACTGCATCGCGACAAAGGTTATTGTGACGAGTCGCACCTGGTCCCAACGGCAGCTTTTTCTTGATCGTATTGAACAGCGACTCAGGAGTCTGCCAGCTCGTCCAGCTTGGTATCCAGGCGCCGTCGATCTTCACCAAAATGCCACAGGTGAATCCGTTTCAGATGGATGTTTGCAGCCGAAGCTGCTCCGGGATATTCGCCGAGAGGCACAGCCTCATTGGTTTGCCCGAGAATGGTTTGTCCCGATTGCGGTTGAGACAGCGGTAGAGGGAAACTCTATTGAAGATTTTTGTGTCGCTGCGTCTCATGTTGTGAATGAATTGCCAGGAAACCTCGCAGCGAGCGTGACACGCCCTGATGGAATGGCGACACATGATGAGTCTCGTGTTGAACTATTGATAGAGCATTTGCGGTATGGAGTTGTTGCTGTAAATGCTTGGTCAGCACTGGCCTATGCGGTAGCCAATATTCCTTGGGGTGGTTTTCCGGGAGGCACAATTGAATCTCCCGGAAGCGGTTTGGGGTATGTCCATAACCCGTACTTTTTGCCTCTTGTCCAAAACTCGATTCTTCGAAGTCCGTTGCGGGTTTGGCCAACGCCACCCTGGTTTCCTTGGCATAGTAGGGGAAGGCAGCTTGCGAAAGGAGTCGCAGGTATGTACTCAGCCATCGCAGCGGGGAAACGTGGTCTCTGGAACCTGGCTAGGATGCTGCCAGATGTTTTTCGAGGATAGGCAAAGAGGCTCTGTCCTGGACTTATTTTATTTGGTCTAGTCCCGGTTTCCGAATGAATTTGAATGTCACATGGCTTTGTTTGGCTGGCTTCAACGGGGTGCCCTACGTGTTCGTGGCTTTGCCGCGACTTTCTCTCGTGCTTTTGCAGGTCCCTCAATGAATTTCTCTGATTGACCGGTTAGTTCGTAGAGGAATCGACTTGGTTTGCAGGGTTTGGCTTTCCCCCATTTCATTCGTGTCAGGGCAAGTGAAAGTACAAGTCGCTTTCGGGCTCGCGTCACTCCCACGTAGCAGAGCCGCCGCTCCTCGTCGATTGCAGAGAGGCCTTCATTTACTGCTCGAATATGTGGCAAAAGGTTCTCCTCCAAGCCAACCATCCAGACGCAGTCAAACTCAAGACCTTTTGCGGCATGAAGTGTCATAAGTTTAAGGGTGTTTCCTTTTGGTTTGTCCTCCTCGAAACGCTCGGCTTCCTGAACTTCGAGGATGAGGTCATCAAGGTACCGTTGGACGATTCGTGCAGGCTCGGTGTCTCGATTTCCTTTTTCGTGTCTTGCGAGGCCATTGACGATTTCCTCTACTGACAGCCAACGTGCTTCTTGCTCCCTTTCATCCTCGAATTCTTTTTCGAGATACTGCCGGTAGTTCGCTTGATCGAGGACGTGTTGAAGTGCTTCCGCAGCAGTCGTTCCACTCTGGGCATTTGCTGGACCCAATGCTATGAGTTGTTCGAGCTTTCCAACACCTGCAGATGCAGCAGATGAAAGCTGTCCAGTATTCCTGAGAGCAAGGAGTGTCGACCAGAGGCTTGCTCCTGACTCGGTTGCCTTTTTCCGAGCCTTTTCGACGGCGTTATATGAAAGACCACGTGGTGGCACATTTGCGATTCTTGACAGTGCGAGGTCATCAGTTTGATCGACCAGAAGACGAAGGAAAGACAGCACGTCCTTCACCTCACGACGATCGAAGAAAGAACGACTTCCAATAAGCTCATACGGGATATTGCGGTGACGCAATTCAGTCTCGAAAACACGAGTTTGTTCGCCAGTTCGGACTAGAATCGCCATTTCATTTTGTGGTGCATACCGTTCTCTCAGCAATCCTTCTACGTCTGAGGTAACGCGACGGGCTTCATCAACTTCGTCTTGGGCTTGCATGATGTTTGGCTTGAGGCCTGATGGTGCCTTGGACACAAGGGTTTTTTCATGGCGACGAGAATTACGCTCTATGAGTTTGTTGGCAGCTTCAATAATCTCGGGTGTTGATCGATAGTTTTCTTCAAGTCGTACAACGGTAGCCCCTGGCCATCGCGTCGGGAAATCAAGAATATGCGAGATTTGCGCACCCCTCCATGCATAGATTGATTGGTCATCATCGCCAACAACACAGAGGCTTCGGTGGTCACGAGCAAGGGCGGAAAGGATGCGTTCCTGAATGCCGCTCGTGTCTTGGTATTCATCAACTAGAACATGATCGAATCGCTGCGCTTCCTGTTGTCGTATCGTTTCATGTTGATCAAAAAGTTGGTCAACAACAAGAAGTAAGTCATCAAAGTCAACGGCACCAACACCGTGCATGAGCCGCTGATATCGCTGATATCCTGCAGCCGCGAGATCCCACGAATCATCTGCATCGGCAGAAAGCGTGTCAAAAACCGTGTCAGCTCGAACCCCCCGACTTTTCCAATGACTGATTCGAGCAAGAAGATCAGCCGGTCGTAGTGTCGCCTCAGCCACTTTCAATTCTTTAAGTACACGGCGCGCAGTAGTTTCTTGCTCACCTCGATCGACGATGACAAACCGTGTTGGGTAGCCGGCATGTTCAGCATGCCGACGAAGGATGCGGACACAGAGTGAGTGAATTGTCGAAATCTCAGGTTTCTGTTCTTGTGCATTCTCTTTTGGCGATGTCTGTGATGTTCGTTTTTTCTTGAATTTTCCATCAATACGATGGACCATTTCGCGGGCAGCCTTATTGGTGAAGGTCACAGCAAGAATGCGCTCGGGGAGGGTTCCCTGTTGAACAAGGTGAAGTATTCGGGCAATGACGACGCGGGTTTTGCCCGTTCCGGCGCCGGCAAGGACAAGAAGAGGCCCCGTGGGAGCCTGCACAGCGTCTAGTTGAGCGGGATTTAGCCCCCGATGTGGGTTTGGTCGGTGATTCACGTGTGTTTGTTTTTTGGGCAAGGTTGTCGGCATGGCAGGACTTTACCACACTGCTGGTGTCACCTTGACGCTTGGCTTCAAGAAGCGTCTATTTGTCGATAAATTATTGGTTTGCGTGAATACCGGGCGACGGTAGAAGCAGTCAAGACTACACGAACGGAGTATGAGATGAAGTCGGAACGTCGACACGAACTGCGGGAAAATGAACTTGCTGATAGTGTTGAGCAGCTTTCTGAACGGTTGCGTCCATATGTTACCCCAATTCTGTCGATTGCGATCGGGGCACTTGTTCTGGTGCTAGTTGGCCTTTTCGTTTCATCGCGATGGGAGGCAAGTCGCTCTGAAAGCTGGGATACGTGTCTGTCTGCGCTGGTAACAGGTGATCAGGAAGGTTTCCGGGAGGTCATTCTCCGTTATCCCGGCACTCCCGCTGCACAGTGGTCTGAACTTATTCTGTTAGATAGAAATTTATCAGAGGCCACAGATCTCCTTTTTGCAAAGACGGATCCTGCAAATGATGTAGCTCGAGAGCGGCTTGAGAAAGCGGCTGCAGCCTATGCTGATCTTTTGTCACAGCGACCAACCGGTATGGTTGCAGAACGTGCAACAATGGGCTTGGCAAAAGCCAGGGAAAGCCTTGGTGATCTAGAACAGGCTCGTCGTGGTTATGAGGCTGTTGCGAACGAATTTCCTTCAAGTCCCATGGCAAATCTGGCTACGGAGCACGCGGAAGACCTTGCTCAGGAAAAAACGAAAGAATTTTACAACTGGTTTGCTGAGCAACGCCTGCCCAATGCTGCTCCGGAAGAAACAAGTTCTTCCAAGCAAGATACATCGAGTAAGGCAGAACAGCCGAAGGTTGAGACGAAGAAAGAAAAAAAAGCACAGGAAAAAGAAGCAGATTCTTCGCCCGCTCCTGAAAGCACACCACCCGCTTCTGAAGGCACAGCACCCGCTTCTGAAGGCACAGCACCCGCTTCTGAAGGCACAGCACCCGCTTCTGAAGGCACAGCAGAGGAGTGACCACTGGACACTGACCTGCCAGCCCCAATACTCAATCCGGGTGATGAAGTATCTTTTTCTGCCGATCATGCATTGGCTGGCGTTCGGCTCGATCAGGTGCTCAGCCAGCGTTTTCGTGCCTATAGTCGTTCGTACCTCGCACGAGCAATTGAACGCGGTGCAGTACGTGTCGACGGTGTGACAGCGAAAGCATCTCTCAAGCTAAAAGAAGGATCGATCGTGTGTTTCACCGTACCAGATCCTCCTCGAAGTGGTCCTGAAGCCGAGGAGATGCCGCTTGAGTTTCTGTTTGTTGACGAGGCAATGGCGGTCGTCAATAAACCAGCGGGAATGGTGGTACATCCAGCAAAGGGAAATTGGAAAGGAACGCTCGCCGGGGGGCTGAAATGGCATCTTGAACGTCGTGTTTCGGAAGTCACAGATCGGGAAGGTCTTTCACAGGTGGGCGGCCCAACGCGTCCCGGAATTGTCCATCGTCTCGATAGAGATACAAGCGGTGTCATTGTTGTTGCACGAAATGACATGTCACACCAGGCGCTTGCAAAACAGTTTGAAAAAAGAACAGTACAAAAAACCTATCTTGCGATCACACAGGGCCAGCCGGAGTTTGATCAGGATGAAATCCGACTATCGATTGGAGTACACCCGTACCAAAGAGAAAAGATGGCCGTACGCAGCAATCATTCAACGAGTCGAGATGCAGTGACACGATTTGAGGTTCTCGAACGATTTAAGGGTGCAGCGCTTGTCAAGGTTTATCCAAAGACTGGCCGAACACATCAGATTCGTGTGCATCTCGCGGCCATTGGGTGTCCGGTACTCGCTGACGCTTTGTATAGCGGACGGTCTTCGATTAAGCCTAAATTTTTTGGCGGACCAAAAGACAGTCCCGCGATTCTCAGTCGTCAGGCGCTTCATGCCGAATCAATCACACTGAAGCATCCTACAACTGGGGAGCGAGTGACGTTTTCGTCACCACTTCCACCCGATATCCAGGGTGTTCTCGATGGGCTTCGCAAGTACGCCTCCTTGTCTTGATGCCTGATGTTCCTAGGCGTATTCAGGGCGTTATGGAAGCATCAAAATCAGCTGGTAGCGGTACATCTGTGACTGTGCCCCGCTTGCTGGCAGTAGTCTGCTCAGCAAAAAGGAGCGGGAAGGACAGTGTAAAGCATGTTCCATGAGTGGCAGTACTTTCAACAGAGATATCACCACCATGTTCTCGCAGGATTTTCTGACTTACGGTAAGCCCTAGCCCTGTTCCTTTTGCACCTTTCGTTGATACAAAGAGATTGAATATATCAGGCAGGGTGTCCGCTGGTATGCCCGGGCCGTTGTCGGTGACACAAATTCGGACAGTCTCCCGTTTCTCATCAATTTCGGTTGTAATATCGACTCTTCCATTCGTCTGTTCTTCAACAGCGTCGATTGCATTTGTTACGACATTCAAAATGGCTCGTGAAAGAGCTTCTGAGTCACAAAGAACTACAGGGTAGTTTTCAGCTATTTGGCAACGTATCGATATTTCTGCGTCTTCTGCCCGCTGCTTCACGGTTTCGACAATATCGGCAAGAAGTGCCGGAATATCTGATGGACCCGGCTCAGGTTTTCGATCTTTGCTGAATGAAAGCATGTCCATGACGAGAGAGGAAATCTTATGCTGATTTCGACGCACAATACCCCATCCTTTGTCAGTCACCCCAAGGTCATTTTTATCGAGGCCCATCTCGACAAGGTAACTCCCTCCATGAATTCCTTGAAGAATGTTCTTAATGTGATGAGAGAGCGTTGCGATTGTCTGTCCAACAGCGGCCAGTCGTTCTGACTGAACCATTGCTGAGTAGTATGTAGTATCTTCAACAGCAAGCGCTGCCTGATGACCGATCGCAACCATAAGTTTCAGATGTTCATCACTAAATCGCTGACCACCTGATGCCATCATCTCGCCGAGTGGGGTAAGTGTGTCTACATAAAGAACACCGATCTGGCCGTACCGGCCTTGCATCGGCACACAGATGGCTTCATGAACACCAGTTCGCAAGACACTCTGTCCGGAACGAAAGCGATCGTCCCCTTGAGCGTTGCTTGTGAGGACACCTTCGTGACGTTCGAGCACATAGTCAAGAATAGTGCGGCTGATAGTCATTGATGAGTTCGTGCCAGCTTCGCGATCTCGACGCGCTTTGGTGATGAGTTGGCCGGTTTCTTCGTCCCGCAACATAATGCAGCCTCGATCGGCCTCTACCCAATCAAAAACAAGGTGAAGTATTCTGTCGAGGAGGTCATCAATATCGAGTGTGTGACTTACCGCAAGCGCGGTTCGATACATCACATCCAAGTTATTCTGAGCTTGAACGAGCCAGTGATTTTGAGTGTCATCCTGAGGGAGTGGCGGAAGGTTTGGTCCCAATTTATCTGGAACCGCAGCAATAATTCGCGATCCGTCATCACCAGATTCTGTTCCAACAATTTCGACGTTGGCGGATGGCTGGTGTTCGCTCTCACCTTGGGAATAGAGGAAAAGCGTGCGTCCGATCTGGATGCGGTCTCCCGATTTGAGTTCAGCCTCGGAGATGCGGCTGTTATTCAAAAATGTTCCGTTTGAACTGTTGAGATCAGTCAGGAAAAAGGTGTCATTGTGTTTCCGGATTTCTGCATGTCTGCGAGAGGCCTCATGATCCTCAACAACAATGCGATTGCCTTTTTCACGACCAATGCCAATTGCTTGATCGCTGTCATCGGAAGTTAGCGAAGCTAGGTCAAAGTGACTGCCCTGACTACGTCCTTGGATGACGTAGAGAGACGGCGCGAGTTGTCTGCCAAATTTTTCGATGCTCATGTTCCCTTTTTTCTTATTTTAGCATACGCCTGTGCAGTTGGCTCGATATGGTTGCAGCCGGATCTGAAAAAGTCTCAACGATATCTCTTTGCACTGCTAAAATAGTTTCGGTGTTTTTGACTACCAGGTGTATAGCCATAGCGGAGAATCGGAATGAGCGTGCCATTAGTACTGATGAGGGGTGGAAAAAATGCGTGTTAAGGCTTTCGAGCATCATGGTGATTCGCCCCGAGCCAATTCTGGTGCATGGTTTTTTGTCGGCACGCTCAAGACCTCCCCATCAACAGGAAAACGTAGGAGGTTTATGTTTGGTTTTTGTGAGCACAGTAAATTTCGTCTGTGTGGGTATGCGATCGCGTTCTGTTTCCTATGGGCGAACTCGTTATTGGCGGAATCCCCGCGTGTTCAGCCCGACGAGAACGTAGAAAAGCGGTTGCGGGCTGATGTGACTTGGCTCGCGGCACCAGAGCGAGAAGGGCGTGGGCCCGGTACAAAAGGAATACGCGACGCATCGGAATGGATCAGTCGGAAATTCGATGAGATAGGGCTGGAGCCGATCAATGGTCTCAGGGAGCAGTCGTTTATGATGACGCTCGAGGCTACTTTACCGAAGATGCAGGCAAACCATGCTCAGATTATCAAGGTGGCAGAGGATGGGGCCGGAGAAGTTTCGGTACCACTCGAATTAGGCAAAACTTTTACGCCACTGGCTGTTGGCGGAAGCGGCGCATTTGATTTGCCTTTGGCATTTGCCGGTTATGGAATCACAGCTCCTGAACAAGAATACGACGACTACGAACCACTCGGCAAAAGCGTTGTGTCCAAGGCAGTGATTGTCCTCCGGCAGGAGCCTCAGAAGGAAAATCCCCACAGCGTTTTCAATGGTAATCAAGCCACACAGCATGCAGCTCTCGTTAGAAAGATTGCAAATGCATCGGAGCATGAAGCGGCTGCAGTTGTGTTCTGTAATGATGCGTCTGCAACCGAGCCAGACGCCCTGATGGATTTTCGTCGTGCTGGAGGTGGTGAGAATGGCCGCTCGATGCCGGTTCTTCAGGTGAGCCGTAGTGTCGTAGCAGATGTGATCAAGCGGGCCACTGGTTCAACGGTTGCATCTCTGGAGGCTGAGATTGATCGCACACTGGAGCCTCAGAGTCGGGTGCTTGACGGATGGCGGTTGAAAGGGGAGATAACGATTCAGCGGCAGCAGACAGATGCTGAAAATATCGTGGGTGTGATTCCTGGTGTTGGTTTTGGTGACGACGAAACTGATGCGCCCGATGTGGTTGTTCTTGGTGCTCATTATGATCATTTGGGTTACGGGGATAGCAGCTCACTCGCACCAGGAACGCGGGCTATCCATCACGGTGCCGATGATAACGCAAGTGGCACGGCAGCCCTGTTAGAGGTAGCGAGGCAACTGCGGGCAGAGGGACCTTTTCCGCGAACCATTGTGTTCATTGCATTTGCCGGTGAAGAGCGAGGTCTCCTTGGAAGTGGGCATTATGTAGCCAACCCTTTGCTGCCATTAAAGCGAACTGCTGCAATGGTCAATCTTGATATGGTTGGCAGGCTCGTTGATGAGAAGGTAATTGTCCACGGAACCGGAACCGGAGCCGGGCTTGATGCGATGGTAGATCGTCTTGCGTTGCAAGCAGGTTTCGGTATAGCAAAAGAGCCCGGTGGCTTTGGCCCGAGTGATCACTCAAGTTTTTATGCCCGTAAAATCCCAGTGCTTCATCTCTTTACGGGTTCTCATACTGACTACCACCGCCCCACCGACACCGCGGACAAAGTTAATTACGCAGGGATGGCAAGGATTAGTCGTCTTGTCGCTAATGTAGTTCGTGAACTAGCAACGGTGACCACCCCCCCTAAGTATCTCGAAGTGGCAAGCAAGCCATTCATGGGAGGCGGTGGGGACCGCCCCTACTTTGGTAGTATTCCTGATTTTGCAAAGCCAGGCGGCGGCTACGCAATTACGGGAGTCTCAAAAAAGTCACCTGCTGCCGAAGCTGGCCTTGAAGGCGGTGATGTCATTGTGAGATTGGGTGAAAGTGCGATTTCGGGTCTCGAGGATTTTGATAGTGCACTTCGTAAACACAAGGCGGGAGAGACCGTTCCAGTGGTTGTTCGCAGGAATGGAAAAGAGGTGACTCTCTCGGTTACGCTTGGCGACCCTCGCTGATGTCCTGTTTTTAGGCATTGAATTGATCTTGAGCCATATTGCCATGCCTGCCAATATCCCGTTCATCGTTCCGCGATATTGGTTCTCGCGAACGTGCCGGAAAGGCGTCAGGTTTAGGCGGTTTTCTCGTGACAATTACGCAAGGAGTGCATCTCGTGAAGCGACATTTGGCTATTCATGGAAGTTTAATCGGTCTGTTTGTCGGCATGATTATAAGTCTTCCTTTAAATACCGTTCAGGCTCAGGGCGCAAGACCCCCAGCAACTCATCAAGCCGTCATTGATGTTGGGTATATTTTCAAAAATCACACTCGTTTCAAATCCTTGATGGATAAAATGCGAGATGAAGTGATGGCTGCTGAGAATGGTCTTAAAGCGGAACGAGACCGTATCAATGGGCTCGTCGAGCAGTTGAAGGGTTTCAATCCTGGTACGCCGGAATATAAAAAACTTGAAGCCGAGGTCGCCAAGGCTCAAGGCGATTTCAATGTGAATGGTCAGCTGCAGAAGAAAGACTTTATGGATCGTGAGGCCGCTGTTTACCATGAGGTGTTTGGTGAAATCCAGCAGGCTGTGACTAAATTTTCTCAAGAGCATGGGATTGCAGTTGTGCATCGGTTTGATGGTGACGCTGTGGATTCAGGAAATCGTGAGCAGGTGCTCCGGGGAATCACAAAGCCACTTGTCTACTACGACAAGACGATTGATATTACGCCAGATATCTTGCGAATGTTGAACGCTGGGGCAGTTGCAAGTGCTCCAGGTCAACAGCCAGTGAATCGTTAACACTTTTTGTCAGTATGGAGAGCAGCGGTGAATCACAATGATTCCCGCTGTGTCTCTTGCTCGCTGAACGTATCGAATGGACAGGTTTCCTTTGGGACTTTCAGGCCTGCCTTTGATGATCAGGTTGCTTTATCTCTCGCCAATAGGTGGGCTACTGTCTAGAAACTGCAATTGGAGCCGTCCCCACGGGTAATCACGCGGTGGAAAAGCAAGTGAAGTGTCGGCCGCAGCAAACCCTCTGTCGTTCAGTGAGTGTAGTCGGTACTGGCTACTGGAGTGGGGTTGAGAATCACGTTGAGTTACGCCCCGGTGTGGCCGATTCGGGTATCCGTTTCATTCGTGAAGATCTTGATGGAGCATGTGTTCCAGTTTCTCTCCACAATCGTATTGATGCAGAAAAACGAACGAATCTCCAAGTAGGTGAAGCTAGAATTGAGATGGTTGAGCATGTGCTGAGCGCACTTGCAGCGATGGGTATTGACTGTTGTGAAATTGGTCTTAATGCAGCTGAACTCCCCGGTCTCGATGGGTCTGCGGATGCCTATGTTGCTGCTATTGATCGAGTAGGCACAAAGTCTCTTGATGGGTCTGTAACGAACCCACTTGTTGTTCGGTCACCGCTGGCAATTTCGGCTACGACTGGTGATGCGGAGATAAAAGTTGCGCCACCCACAACGATGGGCCTTCGCGTGTGTTACTCAGTAGACTATCCAGGCTCGCCAATACCACCACAACAATACGAGGTTGCAGTGTCACCCGATAGTTACCGGAAAGATATTGCTGCCGCTCGAACATTTCTGTTGGAGGAGGAAGCTCGAAAATTGCAGGCAGAGGGTGTGGGGCTGACAGTTACAACTCAAGATCTCGTCGTATTCGGTGAGAATGGGCCGATTGAGAACGAATTGCGGTGGCCTAATGAGTGTGCGAGACATAAAGTTCTGGATGTTATCGGTGATCTGTTCCTGTCTGGAAGGCCGTTTTATGGTGATGTCATAGCACACAGGAGCGGCCATCGTTTGAATGCAGAGGCATTGGCTGCAGTATTGGAGGCAGAAGCTCGGGTGTAGGGAACACAAGGAAGCGTTAAGAAAAATTGTTTTTAGTGGTGCCACCACGGCAAGGAGGCCGTAATGAGTTGTACGCGAGTTGGTGTTGTTGGTTGTGGGCACTTGGGGAAGATCCATGCCCGGTTGCTGGCCAGCCGAGATGATTGCAAACTCGTCGGCGTTGTTGATCCAATTCTTGACGTCGCTTCAGCGGTTGCTGAGTCGCACGGTTGTGAATCATATAGTGACCCTGAAGACCTTGTTGGCCATGTTGATGCAGCAGTTGTGGCAGCACCAACAGGACTTCATGCAAAGGTTGCATTACCTCTGTTAGAGGCAGGTGTCGATCTGCTTATTGAAAAACCAATTGCTGCGACCGTAGAGGATGCACGAGCGATTGTTGTGACTGCGCGACGGTATGGTCGTGTGGCTGCTGTCGGGCATGTGGAACGCTTTAATCCAGCCTGGGCTCTAGCATGTGAGCAACCAGGAAGACCACTTGTTATCCAGGCCGCTCGTTTAGCTCCATTCACATATCGGTCGCTTGATGTTGGTGTTGTTTTCGATCTGATGATTCACGACATCGACCTCGTTCTGTCTTTACAGCCTGGTCGGCTGGAAAATATTGAATCGAACGGCATTGTCGCCACAGGTGGGCACGAAGATGTTGTGAAAGCAAGGCTTACTTTTGGTTCAGGGCTAGTCGCTGACCTCATGGCGTCACGTATTAATCCTGTGTTGACTCGGCAGCTCTCTATGTGGACGACTGAGTCCATGGTCTCTGTTGACTTTAATGCAAAAACCGTTGGTGTTGTTTCCAGCTCTGAGGAAGTAGCGGCTGGGAGATTTGTTGCTGATTCAGTGCCAATGGGAGAGCGTGCGAGTGCAAAAGATGCTTTTTTCAAAAGTGTACTTCCCTATCAGGCGTTGACAGTGCCTGATTCCAATGCAATTGCTTTAGAACATGATGACTTTTTACATGCATGTGCTCAGGGCGTTGAGCCCCGCGTAAGTGCATCTGCAGGTTCTGCTGCTCTTGAGATAGCAACGCGGGTGCTTGATGTTCTTCGATGCACAAAGCTTGGAGTGCCACCAGCCGTCTTGGAGATTCGGAAAAGTGCGTAAGCGGGGTGTGACTTGTTTTCCTGATTGATACAACCTGAACTACGCAGCAGCAAATGGAGATGGCATGACGATGATATTCCGGTGTAGTTCATCTATTGCAGTCGTAAAGAGATCCAGAGTGCAAGCGTATCTGCAGAAACTTATTCTGATGTCTCTAGTGGTTTATCTCGCCAGTAGCCTTGTCTCTATTAATGTGGCTCACGCAGATGAGCTACTATCCCAGGTGTCTGAAGAGCTGCCGTTCGATGAATTTGACATCTCGACAGGGCAGAAGCGAGTCGCCCAGGCACTTGGTGGGATACGGCGGAAGTGTGAAAAGGAATCTGAAGAGAATCTTCCCGACTTCTCGGTGAAGGGGCCGCCCAATAGTCGTGCGGGGTCTGGTTTTATGACAGCTGAAGTTGGGCAAGAGTTCTCTTTTTTGAATATTTCTGCCGGCGTTCTCGCTGATCGCAACTCGATATCAGATGGTCTATCTGGGTATACGAGTAAGCTTTCTATGGATTTTCAAAAAGAGTCTGTTGTTGGTGGATTAAATCTCAAAACAAGGATGCGAAATTCTAAAAAGCACAGTACGGTGGGAATTGAGTTTGGGCCACATCTGGCACGAAGGTTTGGTAATGGCGTAGAGGTTTTCTTTAAGGGTTCCGCCGAGGCTGTTTCTCGGTACGAGCATGATGGTGAGATGGTACCAACTGGAGGACCACTCCAACGCCCCGAGCAGGTTGGGGTAAGCGGTACCGTTGGCCTTGCACGTTAAATAGAATTCACCGCGGCTTGGACTCAGTCTTACTTTTGTGAGGAGGACCTGCGCACGGCCCTATGCAAGATCACGGTTTTGGAAGAGTACAAGTGCGATGAGTAAGGCTATCGCAGAATATAAACCTGCGTAGATTGCTGCCCATGCGAGATATCCCCACGGCACCGGAACGCCACCAATCACAGCGGCCTCGATTGTGAAATGTTCGAGTACGGGGAGTATCGTTGCGAAGAGTCGGCCAACAAATCGCACGATTGCCAGTTTGCCAACGCTTGACTGCACAATAAGCGGTACAAGGTGCCCAAGGACATAAATTGCGAAACAGATTATAAGGTTCGGAATCATTCCGACTCGTGTCGATACCGCCAGGCTTACTGCTGCTAACAGAATGGTTTCGAGAAGGGAAAGAACAAGGCCTGGAACAACAGTTATCATCTCTGTCGCGCAGTCGGACCACAGAGGGGCTGTCTTCGATGATTCTCGAGCATCATAGACGACCTTTAGGCTTGTGGTCGACATGAGTACCGCGCCAAGAATCATGAAGATGAGGAGTGCAACGAGAGCCAAGCCAATAAATTTACCAACGACAAATTGTCTACGAGTGAGAGGTTTAGATAGAACAGTGAGTGCTGTTCGGCCTTCAATCTCATCAGAGACAGTAACGCTTGCTGTCCATATAACCACCAGGAGTGCAAGTACTTTCACCAAGGTAAGGCCACTATCCTTCAGCATTTTCACGTCTTCACCAAACGTGTTGTACGGAATCACAATAAATGACAGGAGAAGAACAATGCCGGCCACAATAGCTACTGCAAAGATAGGTTGGCCGATGGCTTCTTTCATTGTCGATGAGGTCACGGCAGCAACCCGTCGGATGGTCAGCCGGAATAAGGAATAAAGAACGACGATAATTAGAAGGACCGCTGCTGAAATTGGAAGGATCACAACATCAGGAAACTCTGGCACAAGTTTCCAATTGATTGTCAGGCGAGCCGGACTTGCTTTCTCCCCGGTGTTGAGGTTAGTCACCTCAAGTTCAGCAGTTTTACCAAGGAATGGATTTTCTTTTCCCTCAGATTTCTCCCATAACCAGGGTTTCTCTTGGTCGAGATCAATGTCAGGCACCTTCAGTAGCGCGAAGCCCTCAATGGGTTTCTGCGTTCGAATAGTAACTGGTTGATCTGTAGAAAAAGAAATACTTTCAAGTTCCTGCGGCCGAAGTGGCAGAACTATTTTTTCCTGCTCACTTCCAGCTGCAATTGTCACAGCCGTTGATGAACTGCTCACGGTGAGAAGCCTGCTTAATGATTGACCTATACCCCGGACGGGGACGAGTGGTGTTAGGGCAATGGCAGTACCTGATGCCGCCAAAAGGAGCCATGCGAGTGGGCCAAGGAAGCCGTCGTGCAAACTGGCTTTCGCCTCAGCTGCAGCCCGTGGTGCAATGATTCGTAGAACACCCCAGAGGGCTACAAGAACAAGAGACGCAGAAAGCGCTCCCATACCGACCAGCCAAATCGGTGGAAGTGCGATGAGCCATCGGTTTGCGAACAGCGGGATAATCATGAGTGCGATCAATGTAAATGACATGGAAGAAACTAAATAAAACCGGTCTCGTAGTATACGAGTCCCCTCACGTTATTATTGTGGCATTCATATCAACTTTTCGAAAGATGGGCCGTTCAGTGACCGATGGGCCGGATTTTTTCGGCAAAATGACCGTTACGTCGAAGATACCTTGTTCGAAAGAGGTCCAGCCAATACTGTCGATGATGATGCCGGAAGATGCCATTCAGCAAGAATTCGATGCAAATCTTCTCGGGAAATTGTGTCGAGTGTTGCCAAGTCATCAGAAACTGATCGATATCGGCTGAGGTGAGCCCATTCGAGGCCAAGGCTAAATAGCCGCTGTCGAGGTCTTTCTCCCGCGAGGACAACCCGACTCAGCAGTTTGTTCCGCGCCTGGTCTACTTCATTTGTGCTCAAATCGTCTTCTGCACCTTGATAGATCTCAACAATACGATCAAGGAGTGAGTGAGTGGTTTCTGGTTCACACGAGAGTTGTGTGACAAAAATACCAGCATCCAGAAAATCATGATGATGACAGGCAGCATGTTCTGCTCGACCAGAATCAACGAGATCCCAGTACAGCCGGCTGCCTGAATCATCCCCGATTATCATGGCAAGGAGTTTTGCCGCGAAGCGATCGTTTGTGTCCTCTGCCGGTCCGGGGGACATTCTCACGGCATATTCCAAGGCCGCTTGTTCACGAGTTATGACGTCTGTGACGGCTTCGCACTGGCTGGATGAGAATGAGACTTTTCGGTTGCTAGGGGGTGAGGGTTTCCATTCTCCACAAAGTCGATGCGCGCTTTTGATAAGAGACTCGAAATCAACCGCACCGCTCGCTGCCAAGACAAGATTGTTTGACGAATAACGTTTTTGGTGATATTCACGCATCGCCTCCACTTGGAGCGCTTCAATAGAAGAAGTGCTTCCGAGGACGCTTTGTGCAAGTGGGTGGTTCTTGAAGAAAAGAGCCCGACAACGATCATCAGCACCAAAAGGTGGCTGGTCATCGTACATTTTGATTTCTTCAAGAATCACTTGTTTTTCTGTTATGAAGTCATCTTCACGAAGAGCTGGCCTCATCATGGCCGAGAGTAATTCAAGGGCATCATGCTGTTTTTCTGGAAGAACAGCAGCGTAGTAGACCGTATCTTCCTCACTCGTGAAGGCATTTGAACTCGCGCCCATGGAGTCAAAGCGAAGGTTGATGTCTTCAGCAGATAGGGTGTCCGTTCCCTTAAACACCATATGCTCAAGAAAGTGGCTCACGCCAGAGATCGACTCGTGCTCGTCCCGAGCACCTGTTTTTACAAAAAAGCCGAGGCTTGCCGAATGAGCGGCTTCACTCACTTCCGCTACGATGTCAAGCCCATTGGGAAGTTGCTCATGGCGAAATTGCATCAGGTACCTCCAATGGGTCGCGTCCCAGGAAAACAGTGGTTATGTCTTCGAGAGGATTCTTGGCGAGCCAGTTTTCAATGCTTTCCACAGAAAGTTCATCAAGTCGCTGGAGATCCTCAGCAAGAGTTCGGACTCGCCCAAGGTGAAACCATTGTCTGGCCATTGCGCCTGCTCTTGCCGCCGTTGATTCCTGCTGCATGACAAGCGAGCTCTTTGCACGAGCTTTCACTCTGGCTAGTTCGTCCTCCGTAATAGTCCCTGGAAGAGTTGCTATTTCATGTACCATGACATCTAAGGTTTCCTGAGCTCGATCTGCTGTGGTGCCAGAGTAGGCCATTGCTGCGGCGATATCTCGCTGAGTTTGGTAGCCAGCCGAGACGCTGTAGCACAAACCTCTTTTCTCACGAACCTCTGTAAAGAGTCTTGAGCTGGAACCTCCACCAAGTACTGCCAGAGCCGCTGTTGCCTGAAGTGAATCCGGGTTACGGTAGGGTGGGACATCCCAGGCGAGTGCGATATGAGTCTGTTGAGAATCATAAGGGACATGACAGATCTTCTCGCCCCGCCCACCAAGAGAAATTGGTGGTGGTGGTTGTCCTTGCCAGTCACCAAAAAGATCTTTGATCTGCTGCACAAATTCAGGCCAGTCAAGTTGCCCAGCTACAGAGATGATCATGTCCTGCGGTTGAACGAAGGTGGAGACAAAGTGTTTTACATCGGAGTGAACCAGTTCGCTCACATCAGCCGATGTGCCCTCGCTCGGAAAGCCCCATGGAGACGGGTAATGCGCTTTTCGCAGCGCGAGCATCGTGCGGTGTGTTGGGTCATCTTCGGTTCCGGCGAGATTTTGCAACACTACCTGACGAGCTGGATCGAATTGGTGTTGATCCAAAAGAGGACGACGAAGTATGTCGGCGTAGATTTTTAGTGAATCTGGCAATTGTCGAGATACCATTGCCCCCGCGAAACTGCCATGGCTCATTGAAACTGACTGTGACCACTGGACGCCGGCGTTATCAAGTGCAGCCACAAGCTGTTTGCTATCTCGGTCGGCAGCGCCTCGAAGCATTAGTTCGCCTGCAAGCGTTGCAAGACCACAGCATGAACGACCAGTTTCATCTGTCGCAAAGGAGTCGCAGATGCTGCCGGCTGCGACGTGAAAAGACACAGAGACGGATTCAACACCCGGTAAGAACTCACCGAGTAAAATGATTCCGTTGTCGAGAGTAGCGGTCTGAAGAGTCTGCTTCACAAATTTTTCGTTTATGCCGTACGGTCGAGTGATCAGATAGGTGACGAAGTGCCGAGAGGCTTTGATGCAGTAACCGGCACCAACGGAACACCCTTATCGATGTTTGATTCTGCCATATCTGGCGGTGTCTCCGCCACTGCCAACTCATGAACTACGGAGGAAACCATCGATGTGATCATGTTCTGCTGGCTGCGGTCGGATGATTCCAGCTGTATGTTTTCCTGATGCAGACGGCTCGATGGAAATCCTAACGGGAGAGAACCGATCGACGAACTCTCTTCATCTCGAAACAGTGAGGAATCCACAGGTTTGTAAATTGTTTTTGATCGACGGAACCCGAGACGCTGGTAGAGCCTGATGGCGGCAATGTTTTCTGCGGTCACCTCAAGTGTTACGTGGTAGGCACCTGCGGATTCGAAGCCGGATAGTGCCTGCTCGATCAAGATGCTCCCGAGTCCGCCGCCTCGTTGCGAAGGAACAATGCCAATGTTTTGAATCGAACCGTTTCCTGAACTATCAAGTACGCCTTGAATTGTTCCACACCATTCCAGCGGAACAGCCCGGTCCAGCGGAACAGCCCGGTCAAGTGATACAGGATGGGTTTCATGCAACCTCTCGTAGCGATTGATCTTTCGGGCTATCAGCCAGGTAGCCTCTGGCAGGAAACCAGGTTTTCTGCGGATTTCATGCATCAGCCTTCGGCAGCCTGAAAGTTCACCAAGGCACGGAAATACCTGCGCATCAATTTCGTGACAAAACGCTTGGTACTTTGTTCGGGCGTGAACATCAAGAAGGGCTTCGTTCCATGGAACAAGTTGGTAGCCAACTGGAAGTGATTTCAGGGGTACGTACGATCTGGGAAGATCGATGCCCATTCGGAATCGTTTGCAGTAACCCGCGTCCATGAGAAACAGTCTCTCCGTTTTGAATAGCACAACACACTGCCTCTGAACCTAAGACTGCATGATCTTCGCGTCAACTCACTGGTTTCGAGGCGTCAATTTGAGCCGAGAAACGTTATTGTGAGGCATGTTACGGGGGTCGAGCGGGTTATGCCGGCGTTCTCGTATGATTTTAACCTAATCGCAGTCTGCGGTGGAGTAGGCTACACTTTTTGAGTAGCCAAAAAGTATTTTTTGAGAGGCCGAAAAACATATGCTGCGAATCGCCACTATAGTCCTTTTTTTATCTTTTTTTTCTGCGCTGTGGAATAACTCAAATGCGGCCTCGCCCATCCGTGTTACGGCGACAACAACAGTAGTCGCGGATTTAGTAGAGCAGGTTGGGGGTGATCTTGTTGTAGTTGAAAGCCTGATGGCTGATGGAGTTGACCCACACTCCTACCGAGCAACGCCTCGAGATATTGACAGGCTTGTTCGTGCTGATCTGATTGTTGCCAATGGGCTTCATTTGGAAGGAAAGTTAGCAGAATTACTTGAGCGCATTGGCCGGAAGCGTCCTTTCGTGGCAGTTGGCGAGGCCGTACCTCAAGATGAATTGCTTCCGATTGGAAATGGTCTATTTGATCCACATATATGGTTTGATGCCAAGCTTTGGAGTTATTGTCCTTTCGCCGTCGCTGATGCGTTAATTCAACTCGATTCCGAAGCTGCCTCACACTATCAGCACCGCGCGGAAAAGTATTCCCAAGATCTTTTGGAGCTTGATGAGAATGTCAGGAAGAAGTTCAATGAAATTCCTCGGCAGCGTCGAGTACTCATTACAGCCCACGATGCGTTCCGCTACTTCGGCCGGGCATACGGGCTTGAGGTTATTGGTGTTCAGGGAACGAGCACAGAAAGTGAAGCTGGTCTGGCTGACATGAATCAATTAGTTGATTTAGTTGTCCGCCGCCGGATACCCGCAGTCTTCGTTGAAACAAGTGTGTCGGACCGAAATGTCACAGCTTTAATCGAAGGCGCTTCTGCTCGCGGTCACATCGTGCGCCTTGGCGGCCGACTCTATTCCGACGCATTGGGTCCAGCCGGAGGAGGCGGTGATACGCTTGAGCGTGCGTTGCTTTCAAATGTTGACACAATTTTCGGTGCACTCCGCGCGACAGGTGCTTCCCAGAATGTTTCTCGGGATAGTAACGAGTAGGCAGCTTATTTTGGTATGAGTTTGATGTGAAAGAGATAAAAAGTAGATGGCTGTGAATAATGCTGTTCCACAGGTAGGTGCCGCTCATCCAATGTTGGAGTGGCACGATCTTACCGTTGCATATGGGCGTCGTCCGGTCTTGTGGAACGTGGATTTGGAAATACAAGGCCCCAGCCTGTTTGGAATTATTGGGCCGAATGGTGCTGGAAAGAGCACGCTACTGAAGGCGAGTCTTGATCTTGTACGAAGGGCCGGCGGGACTGTGCGATTTTGGGGTCAAAGGCTTTCCGATGTTCGTTCAAAAATCGCGTATGTTCCGCAGCGAGAAACGGTTGATTGGGACTTTCCAGTTAGTGTGATGGATGTTGTTCGTATGGGAGCAACATCACGGCTTGGCTGGTTTCAGCGCGGGGGGAAACGCGAGCGTAAGTTAGCTCTTGCAAGTCTTGATCGCGTTGGTCTTGCCGATGTTGCAAATCGACAAATCGGAAAGCTCTCTGGGGGGCAGCAGCAGCGGGTCTTTTTGGCTCGAGCGCTTGCTCGGGAGGCCACGATCTATCTTCTCGATGAGCCTATGGCTGGTGTTGATGCTGGTTCGCAGGAGCAGATTTTCAACATTCTGACCGAGCTGCGGGATCAGGGCAAATTAGTCGTTGCAGTGCATCACGACATCCGCACAGCAGCCGAATGGTTTGATGCAGTTGCTCTTGTTGATATGCGCCTTGTTGCCGCTGGCCCAACGGCTGAGGTTCTTACTTCAGAAAATCTCACAATGACATACTCTGGTCGCCTCAGCATTCTCGATGAAATTGGGGAAGCAGTAGAGCGCGGAGGAAGGACGTCATGAACCATCTTACTGCTCCTGTGGCTTTCCTGACATACAACACTCTTGTTGTTGCTGTTGGTGTAGCGGCAGTTGGCTGCGCTGCAGGTGTGGTTGGTACGTTTGGCGTCCTACGAAAGAGAGCCCTCGTCGGTGATGCTGCAGCACATGCAACGCTTGTGGGAGTTGCAACAGCCTTGCTGTTGACGGGGCAGCGTGATCTTGCCGTGCTTCTCGTTGGTGGCCTCCTCTCAGCAATGGTCGCTATTCTCCTTTTGGTTTTCATTCGTAAGTTCACTCGTACTCGTGATGACGCAGCGACGGCGATTGTCCTGAGCGTTTCGTTTGGGCTCGGGATTACATTGATTTCGGGCATGGTAAGTCGTGGTGTTCCAGGAAGTGGTGGATTGGAACGGTTCTTGCTCGGGCACACGGCATCGCTGACAGTTAATGACGCACTCTTACTTGGCATTGTTTCAGTTGTTGGCGTTCTATGCATCGTGGTTGGTTTGAAAGAAGCCACACTCGTTGCGTTTGATTCAGATTTTGCTGCGGCGGCCGGATGGCCGGCAGCGACAATAGATCTTGTGTTGATTGGTCTTATTGCGGTGATGGTTGTTGTTGGTCTGCCAGCAGCTGGGGCAGTCTTGGTCACCGCGTTGGTCGTCATTCCTCCAGCTGTTGCCAGACAATGGACAGAACGGTTGATTCCAATGCTTGTTATTGCTGGTCTGGTGGGATTATTCAGCGGGCTGGTAGGGGTAGTGCTTAGTAGTTTGGCTGTGCAAGTTCCAACAGGGCCGGTTGTTGTTCTTGTGGCAACAGCTTTTCTAATCGTGTCCATTCTTGTGGCACCGTGTCGAGGCATACTGTGGCGAACGCAATCATTGATTGAAATGTCCCCTGCAGTGCCCACAAAAAAGGAAATCGGTAAATCCGTTCCTCGGGGAATGGAGCAAAATCTGTGATTCCTTTACCGGCCAAGACCATGTTGCTGTCGTGGATGGATTTTATTGGTCCGTTGCACGGATGGGCTATTGGTACAGCAGCTGTTGTATCCGCCTGCTGTGCAATGGTCGGCACACTCCTGGTTGTCCGTCGGATGAGTTTGCTTGGCGATGCGATCAGCCATGCTGTTCTTCCTGGGCTTGTGGTGGCAGTGCTCTTTGGGGCTCAGCCCGGCGGTGTTGGTGTGCTTATTGGTGCAACGCTCGCAGCAATGGTGGCAGTCTGGTTTACACAGTTTCTCTATCGTCAGGCCGGACTGTGGGAGGATGCAAGTGTCGGAGTCTCCTTTACAACACTTTTCGCTGCTGGAGTTCTTCTGGTAACACTATCTGGTTCACGTGTTGATCTTGACCCCGGCTGTGTGCTCTACGGCATTCTTGAGCTCGTGCCTTTTGATACCGTCGATGTATACGGGTGGGAGGTGCCACGAGCTTTTTTATCAGCATCATTCGTGCTGTTGCTCGTCAGTTCTGGTATATGGTGTACGTGGCAGTGGCAGCTCTTTACGGCCTTTGATTGTGATGCAGCCAAAGCTGCCGGTGTACCAACGGTCGCAGTGACGGTAGGCCTGCTAGTCGGCGTCTCACTGGCAACAGTCGCCGGCTTTGTAGCTGTCGGTGCTATTCTTGTTGTTGCGATGCTTGTGGTTCCTGCTGCAGCTGCAGAGCGGTTGGTTCATAGACTTCATCATGTCTTATGTTTGGCAGTTGTGATTGCAGTGGTCGGTGCGGTGGGAGGCTATCTTCTTGCGTGGAGGTTTGGAACATCTGCCGCTGGCATGATGGCGGTAGTGCTAGGAGTCGAATATGTTTTTGCCATCCTCCTGGCTCCCGATGATGGAGTCATCGCTCGCGTGGTTTCAAAATTTCTCTATCTCTGGCGAGTGCAATGTGAAGATCGATTGGCTTCTCTTTGGAGAGCAGAAGAATCAGGAGAGGCGAGGTGCAACGAGCCCTTTGGTGGGCTGGTGAATCGATGGTTATGTGTGAAGGGGCAGGTGCGGAAAGAGGAGAATGGTCTTGTCTTGACTCCGCAGGGACGCGTGAGCGCGGAAGTCATTGTGCGGTCTCATCGGTTATGGGAAACCTGGCTTGGAAGGCACATCGATTTACCAGTCGATCACCTCCATCCGCCGGCAGAGTGGATCGAGCATCATCTCGGAGAGCAAGTGCGGAAACGCATTGAAATTGAACTTGGTAGCGAAGGCGTCGACCCGCACGGGAGCGCTATTCCGCGTGAAAAAAGTGATTCACTGTGAACACTTTCATTGTCTAGATTCCAGCCTCCGTGGTCTGGTCTCTATAAGTTTTGTGTACTTCATTCAAAGAGTCGCAGGCTTGTCTACTTTGCGAAATTGGTCATCGTTTTGTTGTCCAGCGCTGAATCACAACGAACAGTCATGAACGGTGTATTACCTACAAACGTTACGAACTGCCCACCAGATGAGTGAGTTCCGATGGCCTAAAGGCCGCAAGTTCGGCGCTTTATTTGCGTCCAGGTTCCAACGAGGGTATAGCCAGAAGATAGCGCATGCTCTTCCGCATGCCAGAGAAGCAGGTTTGAGAGCCCCAGTTCGATGGTTTACCGTTGGCTTGAATGTCGGGAAAGAACCAAAATATTCGCTTTTTCTAGGGAAACGTAGTGAACGGAAAAATGATGCAACTCGTGAAGGAACGTTCTCCGCGAAATCCTGTGCTGATCGCACTGATCACTATGTCGTTGCTACCACTAGGAATTCTCGGTGTGGCAATGTATCAGTCAGCGCTCGTGGCAATACAAGGTGCGGCCTTTCAGCGAGTCGAATTGGCGTCTGGTCTCATAGCAAATACAGTGAGCCTCGGCTATTCGGAACTGGCGGCTGAAATTCAGGTCGCGGCGTCTTTGCCTCGTGTTGAAACAAGCTCTTCTGAGCTAGTCAAAGGGTTCCGTGAGTTTGATTTCAATCCAGCAGATGAAGATCGGGTTCGCAACGAACTGCTCGAGTTCTATAGAAAATCATCCAATAAAGATGCGGATGAAGATACCGAACAGAAGGACGTCTCAAACGCCGAATCCCTCGTTCAAGGGTTACAGGGACCGGGACTTTTTCTCCACGATCTTTACGTTCGAAACAACGCAAATAAAACAAAAAGTAAAAGCTTGCTGGACGACGCTGGTGATGGTTCGGTGTATTCTGCTGGTCATGGTGAACTTCATCCAGTCATGCGGAGCATGAAGGAGAGGCTGGATCTGTACGACATTTTGCTTGTTGATGCGAATACTCGAAACGTCGTGTACAGCGTGAACAAAGGCTACGACTTTGGAGCTGGCTTTACATCAAAAGCATTGCAACAAACGGGTCCTGGTGATGCAGTGGATGCACTGCTTGATGGAGCAGTGGCAGATGGGTTTACCTGTGTTGACTATTCGACGTATGAGCCGGCTGGGATTCCTGTTTTTAGTCTTGCTACGTTGGTTCAGAGCGAAGGGGATACATCAAGTGTTCTGCTTTTTCTTGTTTCATTCGATCAGCTCGATCAAATGATTTCGAAGAGTAATACAGCCTCAGGCAGCGTGTCGTATGAGGTATACGGAGACAAGTGGGCACGGGCGACTGGTGGAGAATCTCCAGAATTGCGGCCTCATCTTTTTGTCTCTGAAGAAGCACAGCAGAAGTTCAGCGATTTTACAAAGTCTAAGAATTACACGGCTGCCAGTGAGGAGGGAGTTCGTTCCCTGCTGTGTTCTGCTTCCGTGAAATCGATTTGTCCGCAGGCAGTTGATTCAGATATTGTCTGGATGCTCGCTGCGACGACTCCTGTAGCAGATGTTATGGCATCAGCGTTCGCTGTGAAAATATTTGGGCAGACGGTTTTTGGAGTCACCGCTGTCGCAATCCTTTTGTCGGCATTTGTTTTGGCACGCTTGCTTACAAAGCGTCATGCAGAGCAACTTCGGCTTTCGGAAATGGTTACGAATACTTCGGTGCAACTGGTCCAAGCTAATGCAGAGCTTGAGGTCGTCTATTTGAATCCAGCTACTGAGCAGGCACTGAAATTACACCCTGATATCGGCGTTGATGGTATCGGTGTCACACTGTCAGAAGTATTTGGACAGCAGCCCGAAGATTTTGAATTCATGAAGGATCCAGCCAGTCTGCCGCAGGCGATGCAGATTCACTCTGGTAGTGAAGAGTTGGAACTCCATGTTTCTGCAATTGAAGGTCGTCACGGTGAATTTCTAGGCCCTTTGGTGACATGGAGCATAGTGACAGAAAAGGCCCGTGCTGCAGAAAGAGAGCGAAAGCTTTCAGAGCAGATAATGGCTTCAAAAGATTCCCTTGAGAAGTCACAGCGTATTTTGCAGCACGGTGTCGATTCTCTTTCCAGCCTTTTTGAGGCTGCTTCAGCCGGAGATCTCACGAAAGAGGTTGCTGTTGAAGGGAGTGACCAGCTTGCATCGCTGGGGCGAAATGCTGGCGATATGCTTAGGAATCTTCGAGAAGTCATCTCCAAAATTGCAGCTGCCGCAGAGCAACATGGCGAGGGATCGAGAATGATAGCAGACAGCGCGGCCAGCCTCAGTGAGGGCGCGCAGAATCAGGCAGCTAGCATCGAAGAAATTAGTTCAGCGATGGACGAGCTAGCGACTTCGATTGTTGATGTCTCGGGTAACGCGGCGAATTGCCAGAAGGAAGCCAATAAGACGGTGAATCTGGCACAGGCCGGTAGTCAGGCTGTCCGTGATGCGGTCGACTCTATGAAGGCAATTCACAGTTCTTCTGAGCAAATTCGTGACATCATCACGATCATCAGCGACATTACTTCGCAAACCAATTTGCTCGCTCTGAATGCGGCGATTGAAGCAGCACGGGCAGGTGAGCATGGGCTTGGCTTTGCCGTTGTTGCTGAGGAAGTACGCAAGCTGGCCAATCGTACGAGTGAAGCCACGACAGATATCACGCAGCTTATTAATGAGTCGTCCGCAAGAATCCAAAAAGGTGCTTCGCTTTCAGAGATTGTTGGTGGATCACTTGAGTCGATCGTGACAGCGGCTGACACAACAGCGAATGCGGTCGGTGAAATTGCAATGTCGAGTGAATCGCAGGCCCGAAACGCAGCAGAGGTGAAACGGACAATTTCATCAGTTTCCCAGACAATCGAAAGCAACGCAGCGGCATCAGAGGAACTCGCCGCAAGTTCAGAGGAACTTGGGGCACAGGCTCAGGGGCTGTGGGAACTCGTTCGGCAGTTTAGACTCTAGCTGTATTATGAAAGAACTGGTTTCGGTCACTACAAACCATCCTGATGATGTCTGCAGGCGTAGCACAGGTTGCTGTACGTGCCAAAATTGAAAGTTCCCGGTTGTCAGCTCGTAAAGAACAGCATCGTTTTTGCGTGATGTCTTCGGTACAGTTTGATCTGTTATTGCTCCATTCCTGAGAACATCTGTTAAGAAGAACTCATGTCCGACTACGCTCACCTCGACTTTACGACATGGTCTTCAAAAGCGGAACTTGTGGGTGATGTCGCTGAAGTGCTTCCACCTCAATTGTTAGAGCAATATTCTGGCACGTCACTTAAGCGGCCGGGCTATGTTTTTCGTGATGGCCTCAATAACTCGTACCATTCCTTCATTATCTCGGATGATGAACGCAAGTGGTGGAGCATTCTGTGGACTGGAGATCGAGTACAGGCTGACAATCTACTCGACGTTGCTATAGATGTCTGGCAGTCGCGGCTGAGCAGTGTTCTCGATCAATCTTGACACCCTGTTGTTGCCGAAATGACATCCAGTCGTGGCCGAGTTGCCTTTCGTTCATGTCTCTAGGCGACGAAGGAGTTTGATGTTGCGGATATCATTCTTCGGGTCTGGCTTGCCGTCGGCACCTTCTTTTGGAGTTTCGAGAATGAAGGGGATCTTTCTTAGTTTTGGGTGAGTCAAAAGGAGCTTGAAGGCAGCTCGACCAATTTCGCCATCACCGATGCCTTCGTGGCGGTCAACGTGAGAGCCTTGCTCTCGTTTTGAGTCATTCGCGTGGATGACCTTGAGTCGCGAAAGACCAATTGTCTTGTCGAACTGCCGGAGAGTGTCATCAAGAGATTTTTTTGGTTGAAGTGGATAGCCAGCAGCAAAAACATGACATGTATCAAGGCAGACTGCGACACGCTTCTGGAGTGATTTGATTTTGTCAATGCGATGAAGCATCGCAGCGATTTCTTCGAACGTATCACCGAGGCAGGTGCCCTGGCCGGCTGTCGTTTCGATGAGAATACCACTGCCAAGTTTTTTCGTTCGTCGTAGTGATTCGATGATTCCGTCAGCAGCACGGTGCACAGCAACGGTACGGTCCTGGCTTCCAGCTGCTCCGGGATGTGCTACTACCCATGGAATACCAAGAAGATCTGCTCGCTCTAATTCCGTCACGAGTCCTTGTATTGATTTTTCTCTGAGCGTGTCATCTCCGGACGCTGGGTTGATGAGGTACGAATCATGGGCAATGACAAGTTTCAACTTGGCTGCGAGTACTGCTTCCTTGAAGGCTGTAGCAACGTCGTCTTCAATTGGCTTCACTGCCCACTGATTTACGTTTCGCGTAAATATCTGCATGCAGTCGCAACCGGTTTCAATCGCTCGATCTACAGCTTTAGGGAGCCCTCCGGAGATTGACTGATGCGCTCCAAATGGACGGCCCGAACGTTTTCGAGAGGACGACGTGCGCGTCGATACGGGTTTTTTCTTTGTTACTTTTGACATCATGTTTCTTGGGGGTAAGGAAGCAGAGCAAGGGGTGTTAACCGATGAGAATATTCATCTTTTGCCCATTGATGCAAGGAAGCTTACACTGTGTCTAGAGCGTTAGCGTTTTATGGCATCGTTCCAGCACAAAGGAAAAATAAGATGGTCCCATTTCTATCATTTCTTGTCATAGTGCTTGGTGTTGCAACTGGGCTTATGCTTACTGTGATGGTGGTTCGTCCTCTTCAGGCAGCGAGACGAGCAGAGAGACTCACCCGTTTCCAGAGGGATTTCCGCTGTCAGAGAGAACAGCTTGAGGCAAAGTTTATTGATCAAGCAGCTGCGAGTGGAAAGCCTCGTGGCCTGAAATGGTCGGACGTAGCATTTGATGATGACGTCATGTATGCCCGCGATCGCAAGACTGGTGGCCTGAAAGCTCTTGTTGCCATTGAAGTTTGTTTTGAGGCTATTGAAGGCGGTGGAATGGAAGAGGTTGAGGCAGTATCGAACGTTCGAGCAGCAACAGCCGAGTTTCTTCATGATGGTGAGCATTGGTTTACCCAAGGGCGTGTGTTTTTCAATCTTGGGCCGAAGGGCCTCATTCGATACCTGCATACCGATCTTGAATCCGTTGAGTGCGGAGAACCAGCAGGACCAAATTCAGCTGCGACTAAACCATCTGCGATATAGAGCACGCGTAAGACGTCTTCTTCGGTATCAGAAAATAGGCGAACAGCGAGGAGTTTGTGTCCCGTTCAACGGGAAAGCCTACGCGAATAGCGTGTTTGTTAAGCAATAGCTCGCCGTTCTCACGTAGTGTTGTGTTCAGACTGTGATGTTGTGGCGAGGCGCGCCGATATACCAAAAGGGTCGGATGCGGGGCTGTTCGCTGATGGGTGGTTAAAGGTATGGCCGGGTTGGTCTTCAGGATATTGTGCAGTGGGACATGGTGCCTCGTAGCGGTGGCGTCAATCATTGCAGTACCGTCTAGCTTTGCCGCCCAGCCGGTGCTAACGAGTCGTGGACCGGCACAATCGCAGAGACAGCGATGTGCGGCGGCGGATGGGTATTTGTCGGACAGTTGCGAGTATTGGCGAGCCGCCAATCGCATGAGAACGGACTGTTCGCATCTTTCTGTTGAGGCCTATTACGCCGCTGCTGAAGCAGCATGGAATGCTATTTGGTCTGCACCTGAATCGCCAGCCATTGTTGAAGATGCCACCAATGCCTATGGCGATGCACTGCATGGTCTTCTTCAAGCGGCAAGGGAGCAGGGGCGGCTGCAACCTGAAGGCCTCTGGATAGGGTCGCGATACAAGCCGATACGGATTCCAATTTCTCTCAAAGGGTTGCCGATTTCAGTATGCAACATTGAGAGCATTGAGCCATTTCAACCACCGAAAGACAAACGACTTGCTCGCAAATACTATCGGCCTGGTTTTGGTCTACCTGTTGCTGTTCGCGTGAAGCCAGGTCTTGAGGGAACAATAGATGGCGACTTTGATCCACCACGGCTTTCTCTGACAGCGACAGCAGTCCTTCGATTCAAAGTCCCTGGGGATGAAAAACCAATACAAAAGTTTGTTGGTCCATTAGCACGAGAACGTGCTCCTGCGGTACTTGACCTCGTTGAGCCTGTGTCAGTGTCAGGCGTTCATATTGGCGATGCCCACCCTCCATTGGCAGCTGATCTCAGTATGCCGATGCTCGACATGCTTGATGCTATGCCCGACTCAGGACTAGAGGGATTTGTACTGCCATTCGAGGGAGGAGTTACAGAGCCCCGGTTGGAATTTCTACAGCCCCATGTCAAAGGAAAAATACCAGTTGTATTCATCCATGGGTTGGCCAGTGATGAGGGGACCTGGTTTGACATGATCAATGATTTGCGATCATGTCCACTATTCCAACGATATTATGAGCCATGGGTGTATCATTACCCTACTGGTGCATCGTTTCTTCCGGCATCTGCTGTATTACGCCAGAGCCTTACAAGGGTGGTACGAGAACTTGATCCTGACGGTCAGGATAAGCATCTGCAAAATGTCGTGTTGGTGGGCCATAGCATGGGTGGCCTGCATGCAAAACTACAAGTGGTCTCGTCCGGGAATCATTTCTGGAACGCCATGGCGACTGTGCCATTTGATAGCGTGCGCATGACATCAGAGGTACGGGCTAAAGTTGCCCCTGCGCTTTTCTTCAAGGCTGCTCCGTTTGTAAAACGTGTGGTTTTTATTGCAACGCCACATCAAGGTTCGTCACTTGCATCATTGGGGCTTGGGAAAATAGCTTCACTTACGGTTGAACGCCCTGCGGAATTAACCGCTATTCATGATCAACTAGTTGCTGACAACCCCGGTGCTTTACGACCTGAGTTTGAAGAATCTCTCCCAACGACGATCGATGTACTTACACCGCACTCACCCCTCCTTGATACCCTGTATCATCTCAGGCCTGCTTGTTGGGTTGCAATTCACAATGTCATTGGTGTGGCTCATCATACGCTCCGTGGTGAGAGGACAGATTGCGTGGTTTCAGAAACAAGTGCTCGGCATCCGGGGGCACTGAGTGAACTTGACGTGAAGGCAACGCACACTGGTGTTCATCATCATTTGACGACTGTCGCCGAGATTGAACGAATTTTACAGCTTCATCTTGTCGAGTCAGGGCTTTGTACAGCCAGCAACTAATCCCAAGAGGCTGCCTGGGTATTCCAATCGCTATCGGTCTTTCAACGTCCTCTTGGCAGTTTAATGCCTTGTGAGATAAGCCCGCTTCCTGAAGTTTCATTTCCAATTGGTGGCCCCGAACTCTCAGTAGGAAATCATCGGGGCATTACGAGAAGGGTGAAAGACGTAAAGTCTTGATCTGTCGGTCTCACTTGAGAGTTATCTTCGATCACCATCATTTTGTATACAAAAA
>JALCBP010000100.1:0-7301 GCA_028066355.1 Pirellulales bacterium | reverse complement strand
GCAGTCACACCCACACTGGCAGTAAAATCTCGATACCATTTCCAGCCGTAGTATGGCCTGCCAAATTGATGCAACCACTGACATATCCTGCCATCAAAACAGCACGGAGCAGGATCACAATTTTCTTCACAGGCATAGGGGTCGTCATAGAACGACTCGACATGAAGTTGAGCTGGTGCCCGACCCATCCACATTTCTTCGCCCATCGAAGGTGAACTTTCGATGTATGAATCAAAGCCTGTACTTGGTGAACCGTCGATGATCATTGAATCACCGCTTATGTACGGCTCACTTTCTGTGGAACTGTTTGTGGAAACAGGCGACTTCTTTGACACTGGCGGCGGCGGCACTGCCTCAGCCTGCGAGCGACGGGCCATTACAGAAGGCACTTTATCCACGTCCATCGCGAGCCGCTCAGGTCGAGATGCTCTGGTGTTCGTTCGTGGGTTATATGGTGGCGCGACGCCACCCCCCTCGCGTTGCTTGGCAACGACTTGCAGATCAGCTGGACGTTCTTGACTGAGGATTGGCCGGGCTGCATTGTGCCCTTGGGGCGTTCGCATCATTCCAAGTCCAAATGGACCGTCGTCACTCTGACGAGCTGAGACAGTTCCTCCTGATTTTGCAGGCTGAGATTCAGCCATCCAATCACTGAGATTCTCAACCATACGGCTTGGATCAAGCTGTTTACGCAGTGGCGCGAAGTCTTCTCGAGGAGTTTTGGCAACAACTTGCAGTGATGGCTTTGCATCACGAGCAGGGATGGTGTCTGGAACAGAAACTGTTGCTGGTGGAGCAGTTTGTACAGGTGATACACTTTCAGTCTGTGGTGACGCCGCTACCTCCTGACTTTTGGCTACAGCATTCGACAGCGAAGGAGCAAGTTCACTACCTGTGGGTTTCGCCAGTGAATCTGAAGGCTTTGCCGGGGAAGCTGTGGAAACACTTTTTTTGTCAGGATGCATGCTTCCTTCATCCGGCATCACATCGCGACTAACAAGAGGTCGAGCGGCAGCTCGATGGGGCGTCCAGCGAAGACCTCCCGAGGCTGCACTTGTGTTCTCTCCAGAGACAACACTTAAAAGCATTCCGTTCAGGCATACACCAATTGCGACAAGTTGAAGCGGATTCTGACGCATTATTCTCTCCTGGCTGAGCGTTCACGAATGGCATATGCAGCCATCGTGATTGCCGATGCATTCAGAAAAGTTATCGGAATCCGTACAGGCAGAACTTTCGTAAAAACTGCTACCCTTAACGCAAACTTCCCAAATCGCCCGATTTTTGGTTTCTATGAGCCGGACACGAGACGTATGGCCTTCAACAAGTCGTCCTCAAGGTCGCCGGCCTCCTCAAGGCCAACAGACAGCCTAATCAGCCCGTCTGTTATTCCAACTGCTCGACGAGCTTCTGGTGCATATGCTCCGTGCGACATAACAGCTGGTACTTCAATCAAAGACTCTACAGCTCCCAGGCTAACAGCGAGCTGGAACAACTCGGTTGATTCTACAAAGCGCTGGGCACCCCGCACATCACTTTCGATCTCAAAGCTCACCATCGCGCCAAAACCTCCATGATATTGCTTTGTGGCGACAGCATGCCCCGGGTCGTCAACAAGCCCAGGGTAATAGACTCTCCTAACCAAGGGCTGTTTCTGCAACCACGAGGCGAGCCGAAGTGCTGTCGCTGACTGCGCATGTACACGAAGTTCGAGTGTCTTCACTCCCCGGCAGCATAAAAATGATTCCAAAGGCCCCATAACCGCCCCTGTTGCATTCTGCATCCAATGCAACTGTTCACCGACTTCGGGGTCACGCGCGACGAGTAGCCCACCGAGAAGGTCACTATGTCCGCCGATGTATTTTGTTGCCGAGTGCATGACAATGTCAGCACCGAGTTCCAGGGGCCGACAAAGCACTGGAGTTGCCAGCGTGTTGTCGGTAACGAGCAAGGCTCCTGCTTTTTTCGCAAGCGTGGCACATCCGGCTACATCTGTTACCGACAAGAGTGGATTTCCAGTCGGCTCAATCCAAAGCATCCGTGTCTCGGATCGGATTGCAGATTCAATTGCTGCAAGGCTCGTAGTATCGACAGCTGTGATCGAAATACCCCGCTCTGCCAACACATTGTTGAAAAGTCGCCAACTTCCTCCGTAGATATCTGTCCCTGTGACAAGGTGATCGCCAGGTTTCAGAAGCATTGTCACACAGTGGGTTGCTGCCATACCCGAAGCAAAAGCCAACCCGCGGGCACCACCGTCCAACGAGGCCATTACAGCCTCAAAGGCGTGTCGTGTCGGTGACCCGGTTCGGGCGTAGTCATATTGAGCATCACCGCTTGCACTCGGCAAAACAAACGTACTTGCTAGATGGACCGGCTGCACCACTGCACCGGTTGTTGGGTCGGCTTCCTGCCCAACATGAATTGCCCGCGTGCGAAACTGCATATTTTACTCCGCTACGTCGAGTGCTGCAGCCAGATCCGCAATAAGATCTTCAGCATCCTCGATGCCACAGGCCATTCGCACCATATTGTCCGGAATTCGGAAACCAGCTCGCTCCTCAGGAGTGTAATTCCAATAGCTCATCACCATTGGTTGTTCGATGAGTGACTCAACTCCACCGAGGCTTGGTCCAATTCGTGGAATTTTGACCGCATCAATGACAGCGGCTGTCTGCTGCCAATCCGCGTCACGAAGGAAAAATGTCACCAGACCACCAAAACCACGCATCGTCTCCTTGGCAATGGTATGAAATGGATGATCCGACAGACCCGGATACAGCACTCGTTCCACGCGTGGATGACCAGCCAGAAACTCTGCAACGGCTTGTCCATTTACATTGTGTCGTTCCATACGAAGAGCGAGTGTCTTGAGGCCACGCTCAAGCAGATAAGCATTATGTGGAGAATTCACGCCACCCATAATACCCCGCAGATTACGAACAGGTTCAAGCAATTCTGCAGAACCAGTAACAACACCTGCAAGCAGATCATTGTGACCGCCTAGGTATTTTGTAGCTGAGTGCAATACAAAATCGACACCTGCCTCTAGTGGCTTCACGTTATAAGGCGTAGATAACGTTGCGTCGATTAAAGTCAGCACTCCATTCCTACGACCGATTTCAGCAAATCGCTCAATATCAACAACACTCAACTGCGGATTGGTGGGTGACTCACTAATGAGAAATTTGGTCCTCGGCGTGATTGCTGCTTCCATCGCCTCGTAATCACAGGTACGCACCTCACGAAAACCAACACCAAAACGAGTCAGGTGGCGGCGACAAAATTCACGACTACGGTGATAGCATTCATCGAAGAAAATAATGTCGTCTCCGGCATCAACATGAGCCATCAAGAGGCCCACGAATGCCGCCATGCCACTCGAGAAAAGGACGCTGGCTTCACCAGAGTCAATTGCTGCCAACTTGTCTTCAACAACTCGTTCACCTGGATTACCGTACCGTCCATATTCCTCACGCGACTGTCCTTGCTCAAGAAAGTCAACGATCGACTGGGTGTCCGGAAAGGTATATGTTGACGCAGCAAAGATCGGATCTGTAATCGAAAAGCCTGGCTTGACCCGTGCTTCTCCAGCATGCACAGAAAGCGTTGATGGCCCTGATGCAGTGACCTTTTTTGTCGAGGGATCAGGCATAGCTTGGGTAGGTTCGACCATTGGAATGACCACGAATCGGTTTCTAAAAAATTGTATGAGACGGTGGCAATCTGTTAGGCGTTTAGCTTACCTACCACGACCTGTATCTCACCTTAAATGATATAAAGGACTAGAAATAGTAAACCGCCCATAAAGTTTAACCGATGTTCGACAGACTGCATTCCAGTGAATCCGGTTATGACGAAAGTTCCATGATATTGCCCAACTGGAACCGACACCTGTAGAACATTCCTTGGAAAATCGTCGCACCTGCCCCCTAGCCTAGAAAATGCAATCCCACAGCTAATTGACAACGAATCCTATGAATTCAACTCTCCCCGCCTCAGAAGGGGCCCCATTGCCACGATCTCGCCAGATCGCGCCCCCGATAAAAGTCTGGGTAACTCTTGCATCTCTCGCAACAGCGATCTCACTTGTTCGATATGGCTGGCTCGAAGTGCTTGTTGGCGACGTGATTGATCATGCAGTACGAAATATCATAACGCTGATCTTAGTCTTTACAGGGCTGGTCTCTCTTCTCATATGGTTTCTAAAGGAGAGCACATTCGCACCGCGGGTTAAAAAGACTGTCGCTGTCTTCCTTGTCCTTTCAATCATTTTTGCTCTTGCTAGTCTTCGAATTGAGGGTGTAAGCGGTGACCTCGTACCAGAATTCGCTTTTCGGTGGCAGGCCCGACGTGACTCGCTCTTGCCTTCGGCTGCCACTCTTGCACACCAGTCAAGCAACAACAACATGTCGTCTGAATGGACAGCGACGGCCGATGACTTCCCTCGCTTCCTTGGCCCTGAAGGAACAGCGAGCCTTGACGGCGTAGAACTCGATAGAAACTGGCAGGCAAACCCACCTCAATGTATTTGGAGACGTCCGATCGGAGCAGGATGGAGTGGTTTTGCTACGTATGGAAACCACGCCGTTACGCTGGAGCAGAGAGGAAATGACGAATCAATCTCCTGCTACGCACTTGAAACAGGCGAACCCGAATGGGTTGTTTCTGTCCCAGCACGACATGAGACAGTCCTTGGCGGAATTGGCCCACGATCAACACCAACCATTCGTGATGGAGTTGTCTACGCTACAGGTGCAACCGGGTGGCTTCATGCTATTGAAGGCAGCACAGGAAAGATTTTGTGGAGAAAAGATATCGTTGCTGATCTTGGCATTGATCGAGCAACACACGCCTCGGCGGTCGCGTGGGGACGATCAGGCTCGCCACTTGTCACGGAAAACCTGGTTATTACCCCCGCCGGTGGGCCAAGAAAAGCAACAAAGCTTCAAGACGTCGACAGCAGTACTGTTGCCCCCACAACGTCACCCTATGTTTCGCTTGTCGCCTATGATCGAACAACAGGTGATCTGGCATGGCTGGCTGGTACGGAACAGATTGCCTACGCGTCACCACAAATGCTTCGTTTAAATAATCAAAACGTAGTGGCCACAGTGAATGAAGGCCATGTGGCGGCCTACGATCTCACAACAGGTAATCAACTTTGGGAATTTGAGTGGCCAGGACATTCAAATTCGGATGCGAGTTGCTCACAGCCTCATCTTTTTGATGGCAACAGATTATTTATTTCAAAAGGCTACGGCATTGGATCAGCAGTTTTTTCAATTACGCACTCGGGAAGCGATTGGAGCATCAAGCCAATCTGGCAGCAGTCAAACCTCCTAAAGACCAAGTTCACAAATGTATCTACTTTTAATGGATATGCCTACGGACTCTCCGATGGCATTCTCGAATGCGTCGAACTTTCCTCTGGGACGCGCATGTGGAAACAAGGACGCTATGGACAGGGACAACTTTTTCGTGTTGGTGACGTTTTACTTATCCAGGCGGAGTCTGGTGAAGTTGTTGCGGTACCGGCCACGCCAGAAAAACCCGCCGAACTTGGTCGTCTCGCTGCACTTGATGGACAAACATGGAACACATTATGCGTTAGTGGCAGCAATCTGCTCGTCCGAAATGCACAGGAAGCCGCCTGTTACAAAATCTCACTTCGACGAAAGACTCCGTTGCCAAAAGATGCTGCTCCACAAAACAAGAAGGACGAGTAGCCATGGATGACATGACCGAACAGACGGTTCTTGTGACCGGCAGCACGAGCGGTATTGGGCGTGCTGTTGCTCTCCGACTGGCAGAATCTGGAGCAGCAGTGGCTATCCACGGACGCAATGCTGCAGCTGCTGAAAAGGTTGCTCATGAAATCAGACGCACTGCCGGCAGCGTGGCCGGGATTTTCCTTGCCGATATTTCAACACATCATGGCTGTAATGAACTTATTGAGGGCATAAAAAAGACCTGCCCAAGGCTTCATGCCGCATGCCTTATTGCGGGTGCCGACACACTAACTGGCTCGTCTGCATCACTTTCCTTCGAAGACAAACTTCAACTCCTTTATGACACAGATGTTCGATCAACACTTGTATTAGGTAGAGGACTCGGGCGTGTGCTCAAAGAACACAAGAACAGTTCCATCGTCACAATAGGATGGGACCAGGCCGCGACTGGCATGGAAGGCGATAGTGGAGAATTATTCGCAGCAACCAAGGGTGCAGTCATGGCGTTCACAAAAAGTCTGGCGAAATCACTGGCACCACATGTGCGAGTGAACTGTGTGGCGCCAGGGTGGATTAAAACCGCGTGGGGCAATCAGGCCAGCAAGGAGTGGCAGGAGCGTGCGGCACGAGAATGCCTGCTAAAACGCTGGGGAGAACCTGAAGACATTGCAGACGCTGTTTGGTGGCTTCTGTCTGCGCAAGCGAGTTTCGTTACCGGACAGGTAATCAACGTCAATGGTGGCTTTCGTACAAATCAGAAAGAGTAGCACAGACCTACAACAACATTGCCGTGAACAAACCAGAGTTTATTCACGGCAATGCAATTAGTAACAAGGCCGCCATGTACTTCAATCAGAAACACCCCGGCCTGGGAGAGCAAGGCGGAATGCCCGCCCAGGCCATTGGGGCATCCTTCTGGGTTTATGAGGGCTCGGCACCCAAGGGGTAAGCCCGAACTCCATGTTCCTCAAGGTCAAGGCCGGATTGCTCGACTTCAGGTGATACCCGAAGCATCCCTATGCCTTTCAAGACACCGAACACAATCGACATTGTGATGAATGCCCATGCACAGATAGCAACGGTACTAATCAGTTGAACCGTGAAGAAGCTACCAACAGAGTCAATTCCATCGGGAAGATCACCAAAGATGCCAGTAGCAAGTCCGCCCCAGACACCGCAAAGCCCATGAACAGGCCAGGCGCCTACAGGGTCATCAATCTTCAACTTCTCTAGAAGTAGAACACCCATGACAACGAGCACACCACCGATGAGACCAATGACAAGAGATTCACCTTGTGATACGCGATCACAATTTGCGGTGATTGCCACCAATCCACCCAACACACCGTTGAGTGCCATCGTGACATCGGGCTTTCCAAACAGGCCCCATGCTGTGATAAGTGCGGCAACCGCACCTGCGGCAGCAGCTAAGGTTGTCGTTAGAGCGATATAGGTTGTTGCGTTTGCATTTGCAGCACCAGCGTAGGTCAATTGACTACCTGGATTAAATCCATACCAACCTACCCAGAGAATAAACACGCCGAGTGCGGCAAACGAAATATTGTGCCC
>JALCBP010000019.1:0-41911 GCA_028066355.1 Pirellulales bacterium | reverse complement strand
CCAACGTTTTCCCGGGAACATCTGAATAGTCAAACCTCGCCGCAGCCTCTGCATGACCATAATCTGTTCGTAAGACCTTAGGCCACTGCGGCCATGGGTTATTCGCAGCTCGCTCTTCAGGAGGTTGTGGCACAATTTCAAAGGTGACAAGTGAACGACAGCCGTGACGCAGAGATGTGCCGATACAGTCTGTTCCTGTATCACCACCACCAATCACGATAATGTCTTTGTCTTTTGCACTTATATAGTTTTTATCCTGATGCTTCGAATCAAGAAGACTGCGTGTATTCGCAGTAAGAAAATCCATCGCGAAATGAATACCATCCAAATCACGACCTGGTGTTTTAGCAAAAAAGTCATTCGGTCGTGTCGATCCCACGCATAGCACAACAGCATCAAAGTCTGACATCAGCGTCGCTGCCGGGACATCTTTTCCAATTTCAACACCAGTCTTGAAAATGATTCCCTCTTCTGCCAGCAGGTTGACTCTTCGTTGAACAACTGCTTCTTTATCCAGCTTCATATTGGGAATGCCATACATCAGCAATCCTCCGATACGATCTGCTCGTTCAAAGACAGTCACAAGATGACCAGCCTTATTCAGTTGAGCTGCACAGGCAAGTCCGGCTGGGCCAGAACCAACCACAGCTACTTTTTTTCCCGTTCGCTCGGTTGGTGGAGATGCAGTAATCCAGCCTTCTTCCCAGCCACGATCAACGATCGAGCATTCAATCTGCTTAATCGTCACGGGTGGTTCGTGAATACCTAATACACATGAACCCTCACACGGCGCAGGACACACTCTTCCAGTGAATTCCGGAAAATTGTTCGTCTTGTGCAGGCGATCAAGCGCTTCGTGCCAATGCCCTCGATACACCAGATCGTTCCACTCAGGAATCAAATTTCGTACAGGGCAGCCAGCAGCCATATTGGCCATCAGGTCTGCGGTGTGGCAAAACGGCACACCGCAATCCATGCAGCGAGACCCTTGATCCTGTAGTTCAACAACAGGTAGATCCAGATGAAATTCATTCCAATCCCCAATCCGCTCAACTGGATCGCGCTCAGAATAGGTCCGTCTGTCTACTGTCATGAATCCCCGTGGGTTTCCCATCGGTTGATTTCCTTTCGTCTTCTGCAGGCTTCGTAAAACCCGACCATGCCAACTGGTAAGTTATTTTTTTCGATGTATTTTCAGTCCAGTACCGCAGCCACTTCCGTTTTGGCCGCCATCTCAGCAAGTGCTCGCTTGTAGTCTCGAGGCATAACTTTCACAAACTGACTGAGTGACTGCGCCCACGATTCCAATATGCCTAAGGCTACCGTCGATCCGGTGTAGTCGGCATGCTGCTGGATAAGTTGCTTTAATTCTTCAATATCTTCAGCAGACTCTACTGACTCCAGTTCAACGAGTTCTAAATTACAATTGAGACGCAAAACATCACGATCAGGAGCATAAACAAACGCAACACCACCAGACATTCCTGCAGCAAGATTACGACCTGTTGGCCCAAGAATCACAACTCGTCCACCTGTCATATATTCGAGTCCATGATCCCCGACCCCCTCGACGACTGCACGAGCTCCGCTGTTTCGTACACAGAATCGTTCAGCAGCCATGCCCCTGAAATAGGCTTCCCCGGATGTTGCTCCATAGAGAGCTACATTTCCAATGATAATATTTTCTTCAGGAACGAATGTTGATCCCTTCGGTGGCGCAATAATGATTCGACCACCTGATAAACCTTTCCCAACATAGTCATTCGCATCACCAGCTAGTTCGATTGTGACTCCTGGTGCTAACCACGCACCCAAACTCTGGCCTGCCGAACCAATCACATCGATATGAATGGTGTCATCAGGCAGACCGTTCTCACCGTTGGCCTTGGAAACTTCGTGGCTGAGCATCGTACCGAATGCCCGGTCAATATTCTCAATTTCCATAGGAAACCGTACTGGGGTTTGTTCGTGAATTGCGGCAAGAGCCTTCTTGATGAGCTCGTTATCGAGGACTTCTTCAAGACCATGATTCTGTGAAATGGTGCAATGTGTCACCGTATCTGGATGGGGACCAGCTGCGGGCGTAAGTATTGGTGTGAGATCGAGCCCCTTTGCCTTCCAATGCCGAACCGCTTCATCAATTTCAAGAACTTCCACATGACCAACCATCTCATTAATGGAACGGAAACCGAGGCTAGCCATAATTTCCCGGGCTTCTTCAGCCACGAGAAAGAGATAGTTCACGACATGTTCAGGCTTGCCTGAAAACTTCTTTCGAAGCTCGGGATCCTGCGTAGCAATTCCAACTGGACAGGTGTTGAGATGACACTTCCGCATCATGATACAACCCATCGTGATGAGAGGTGCTGTTGCAAAACCGTATTCCTCAGCACCGAGAAGCGCTGCAATCACGACATCCCTACCAGTTTTGAGCTGACCATCCGTTTCAAGTCGGACGCGACTACGGAGATCATTCATGACCAATGTCTGGTGCGTCTCAGCAATACCAAGCTCCCAGGGAAGACCTGCAAACTTAATACTTGTGAGTGGCGAAGCCCCAGTCCCGCCATCTGTTCCAGAAATCAGAATTTTGTCAGCGTGGCCCTTGGCCACACCGGCTGCAATTGTGCCCACGCCAACTTCTGACACTAGCTTTACACTCACTGCTGCTGAGGGGTTTGAGTTTTTCAGGTCAAAAATCAGTTGAGCCAAGTCTTCAATCGAATAGATGTCGTGATGTGGCGGCGGACTGATCAGGCCTACACCAGGAGTAGAGTGTCGAGTAGCAGCAATAATCTCATTGACCTTATGACCTGGGAGCTCACCCCCTTCGCCTGGCTTTGCCCCCTGAGCAATTTTAATCTGCAATTCGTCCGCATTGGTTAAGTACCAACTCGTTACACCAAATCGGCCCGATGCAACCTGTTTGATGTACGACCTCTTCGAATACTGGTTCGTCTGTGCCTTGGCTTTTTCTGGATCGAGGTTTTCGAGCACATCAAGCATTTCCTCATGCTCACCTTCAGTGCGGCCATACCACTTGAAACGCTCTGGGTCCTCACCACCTTCTCCAGTGTTACTTTTTGCTTCCAACACATTCATCGCAACCGCGAGGGTTTCATGAGCTTCGGCAGAAATGGATCCGTAACTCATTGCCCCGGTGCAAAACCGTTTCACGATCTCACGAGCTGGTTCCACTTCCTCGATTGGCACTGGGTTTCGACCAGTCTTGAATTGAAGAAGTCCTCTTAAGAAGCAACGCCTATGGGCATCTGTATTGACTGTCTCAGCGAATTGCCGGTACGCATCTCTCGATCCTGTGCGAGCAGCGACCTGCACCTGCGCTATGGTGTGTGGATTCCATGCATGTGCTTCACCTTCCTTTCGCCAATGAAACTGTCCGTCATTGGGCAATGTCGACAGCGCATTATCACTACGGGTTGGGTAACCAATTTCGTGGCGACGAATTCCTTCTTCAGCAATGACATCAAAACCAACACCAGAAATCCGGCTCGAAGTTCCTACAAAGCACTTTTCAATTATTTCTGGTGCTAATCCGACTGCTTCAAAGATCTGCGCTCCCTTGTATGAAGCAAGTGTCGAAATACCCATCTTGCCCATCACTTTTTTAATACCCTTGGCAACCGCTTTCCGGAAGGCCGGAACAATTTTGTCATCACTGAATTCTTCTTCGAGCAGGCCGTCAACGCGGGCCTGACGAAGCGCTTCGAATGCCAGATAGGGATTGATTGCATCGGCCCCGTAACCCGTAAGTAGACAAAAATTATGAACTTCGCGGGCTTCCCCAGACTCAAGAACAAGACCTATTCGTGTCCGCAGTTCTTGTTTAACCAACGCGTGATGAACCGCTCCGGTCACCAGCAGAGAACTGACTGGAACGCGTTCATGACTGACAGCCCGATCTGAAAGAACAACCAGCGAAAACCCGTCATGTATCGCCTGAGTAGCTTCAGCACAGATTCGGTCAATCGCTGGCCTGAGACCCGCATCCCCTTCGGATCGTGGGTACGTAATGTCAATGGTCTTCGACTTCCAGCCACGATGATCAATCGCCTTGATAGCAGAAGTTTCTTCATTCGTCAGGATCGGATGTGGAATACAAAGCCGATGGCACTGCTCCTCGGTTGCGTCCAAAAGATTCCCTTCCGGACCGATGAAACATTCCAGCGACATAATAACTTCTTCCCGAATCGAATCGACGGGCGGGTTCGTGACTTGGGCAAAAAGTTGCTTAAAGTAGTCGTATGGCAGCCTGGGCTTGTCAGAAAGACAGGCAAGAGCAGCATCATTACCCATCGATCCGATCGGGTCTCGTTTTTCTCGAAGCATCGGCATGAGCATGAATTGCAGCGTTTCAGTTGTGTAGCCAAAAGCTTGCATTCGCCTCAGGAGTTCGTCGCTATCGTAGTGTGCAGGCGACTCTTTCTGAGGGAGATCATGAAGGTGAATTGCCTGGTTTTTAATCCATGTCTTGTATGGACGCTTTGTGGCAACAGACGTTTTCAATTCATCGTCTGCAATGATGCGTCCTTGTTCGAAATCAACAAGGAACATTTTTCCTGGTTGGAGCCGCCCTTTGGACTTCACCTGCTCAGGGTCGACCTGTACCACCCCAACTTCACTCGCCATGATGACACGATCGTCATGAGTGACGTAATATCGGCTAGGACGCAAGCCATTGCGATCAAGGACTGCACCTATGTAGTGACCGTCTGTAAACGAGACTGAGGCCGGCCCATCCCACGGCTCCTGAAGAGCTGAATGATATTCATAAAACGCACGCTTATCTTCCGGCATGCTGTGATGATTCTGCCAGGCTTCTGGGATCATCATCATAACGGCTTCTTGAAGCGTACGGCCGGAATGATAAAGCATTTCCAATGCGTTATCAAAGTTTCCGGAGTCAGAACAATCGGGCTCAATCACTGGACAGAGTTTCCGAATATCATCACCCCAGAGGTCACTTTTCATGACACCCTGCCGCGCAAACATCCAGTTTGCATTTCCCCTAAGCGTATTGATTTCACCATTGTGCGCCATGAAACGGCATGGCTGCGCTCGATCCCAACTGGGGAATGTATTCGTCGAAAAACGTGAGTGCACCATTGCAAGGTGCGTCTTGTAATCTGCATCTTGAAGGTCTTTGAACAAAGGAATGACTTGCATGGACCGCAGCATTCCCTTCCAGATGATGACTTTCGTCGACAACGAACAAATATAGAACATCATTTTTTGGGACAAACTGCTCTCAACTCTAATTTGATGGCTGGCCCATTTCCTGATGATGAACAACTGACGCTCGAAAGCTTCCTGATCAAGTCCTTCCCCGGCGGCAATTACTACCTGATCAAAATGCGGCATCGCGCGCCGCGCCGTTGGGCCAACATCTGCTGCATCTGGATCAACTGGCAACTCACGCCAACCGACAAGCTTTTGCCCTTGCTCATTGATAATTCCGTCCACTATCTCGCGACAGCGAGCTCGCTCTGTCGGGTCTGTTGGCATAAAAAAGACGCCGCTGCCGTATAAGCCGCGATCTGGTAATTTCTGCCCAAGCTCTTCCTGGGCTATTCTTTCGATTAACTCATAGGGCAATGCCGTAAGCATGCCGGCTCCATCACCCGTGTTGTCTTCACAGCCACAACCGCCACGATGCTCCATGTGCTGCAGCATGCGATCCGCATCATCAACAATTTGGCGAGACCTTTTCCCCTTGATATGCGCAATAAACCCAACTCCACATGAATCATGCTCGTTCGCTGGATCGTACAGGCCGCGGCTTTGAGGAAGTCGTACTGGCGGTTTCATCAATTGTTTTCTCATCATGAGGGTTTCAAAATTTAAGTTCTTTTATTTTTAGGGTGGAAGCCGGGATTTGGGGACTACCGCCACCAATCCGCTTTGCCACTTCCAAGTCATCGGTAGCTATCAGGCTGTTCCAACCACCGCCAAGTCACCAAGTACTTCGGGTGGACGTTTTCGTTCTCGAACACCTTCGTCCGTGTCATGTGCATGGCCACGTAACAGATCAAGAAATCTTCTTGCAGTTGGGGAAAGAGGTTTTCCTCGACCCCGAATAATCCCAAGAGGGCGAGTGAGCGGATTTTCTTCAAGCGGCAAACTGACCAGAGTGCCCACGGCAGTTTCTCGAATGACAGTAGGTTCAGGCAGCAACGCCATGCCCGCGTCAATCTCCACCGCTCGTTTGATTGTTTCGATATTGTCAAATTCCATCACAACACTTGGCTCAGCTCCTACCGACTCGATAGCCTTGTCGATTTCCTGACGAATGACGAGATCATGATCGAACCCGACTAGACGTTGCCCATGCAAATCTGCAAGAGCCGCGCTCTCACGAGAGGCAAACGGATGGTCTGGACCGCAGACCAGGACAATTGGCTCTTCCCGCCACGCCTCAGCTTCTATAACTCTCGAACCCCGCGGGTAGCTCACAATGCCGACATCCGCCTGATCATTTTCGATCGCTTCACAGACTCTCTGTGGATGCAGATACTCAAGCCGAACGTTTGCTTTTGGATATCTCGCCATAAACTCTTGTACATATGCACTCATATGATGAAGTCCAACCGAATAGATTGCTGCAACACGAACCCGCCCGGCAACATCCTCTCGAAGTGAGTGAACTTCATCTTCAAGTGCGTCATACCGCGCGACAATGTCTCGACAGCCCTCGAAGAACACGCGTCCTTCGTGGGTTGGCATGAGTGGTCGCTTGGAGCGCTCAATCAACTGAACACCGAGGCGGCTTTCCAACTGGCTTACAACCTGACTTGCAGCCGATTGAGAGAGGCCATTATCTTCCGCTGCCCGAGAAAAGTTCTTTCGCGTAACGATGTCACAGAAGATTTTGAGAGATTTGATATTCATATCCGCCACGATCTAATTAACGAGCGGCCTCATTTGGTGAGCGCCACTACAGGCCCATAAGCCCTTAACCATGCTTCAGCATGGAAAATGAGCCCACAGCACTATTTACAAAACGAATAGTTCCGTGCAAGACTATTCGAGAATCCAATACAGCCTATCTGCTCGGCTGGTTCCGTCAAGATATCGACTTTTTAGCGTGATTTTGTACCGTTACGCACGAAAATAATGCTGCATCGCAACAGAATGCCCTATCTCGTGTCTCTGTTTACTGCAGCAGCGATTCCCATTGCCATCGCGTCGCCTCCTCGCTTGGAGACCCAGCTAGGAATCGCCCATATTGGTGGTCTTTACTCATTTTCCGACACAGATTACCTGAATGAAGGTGCTGCCGAAGCTAGGAAGATAGGTGCGCGTTGTATCAAAGTGGCCCTTAGTCTGGACACAGATAACCCCTCGCCAAAGCTTTATGCATTGAACTCAAGGTGGCCCTCTGCAGCAACACTCGAGGACCTCGCAGATACATCCTATTTTCGCGCGTTGTTTTCAAGAAGTTTTGACACATTTATTTTAAACGCCTTTCGTCCCGGATGCTCTGCGAGTTATTGGCGAGAAGAATTCACTTCCGAGGATGAGCGAGCCGAAGAGGAATGTTTTGCATCGCTCACGCGATATTTGCTCTCCACATATAGAAATTCCCATAAAACATTTATTATTCAAAATTGGGAGGGAGATTGGGCATTGCGCGGAAACTTCGATCCTCATACGGCACCGAAGCCATCCGCTACTGCGGCAATGATCCGATGGGTAGCGGCGCGGCAAAGAGGCATTGAGCGCGCCCGCGCCGAGTGGAAGCACAGTAATGCAGAGGTTTTCCACGCACTCGAGGTCAATCTTGTCAAACAGGCAATGACTCGTAGCGCCCCGAGTGTTACGACAGATGTGCTACCGCATGTCTCGGTAGATTTGGTGTCTTATTCCGCTTGGGATACAAAGGATTCTCCGGATGATTTTGGAAAATCGCTGGCCTTCATTTCACGGCACAAGCGTCCTACTGGCCCATTTCATACTAATGGTATTTATGTTGGAGAGTTCGGACTACCAGAATCAGAGGCAACACCCAAAACTGCCTTTAATCGAACCGCCCAGTTATTGAACGTTGCACGTAAGTTCGGATGTCCGTACGCGGTCTACTGGCAAATCTACTGTAATGAAAAGACCGCACCGTCTCCGAAATCAAAAAACAGGTATAAAGGTTTTTGGCTTGTGCGGCCTGATGGAACACGAAGTCCTATTTGCAGACTGTTCCAATAGGCGAAGGCAACTTTGCTTAACGGTGTGAAGATGAGTGGTGATTCACGTCAAATTCACAATCAACGTGAACCACTGCCACCCTTTAAGGTTAGACAACATCAACTACCATGCTAAACCCTTCTTTCTACCTTCCTTCCGAGATCGCTGACCTGCTTGACCCAGACCTGCCACCACTTGGGCCAGGGACACCGAAGGCTGGATTCGAACAACTGATGGCAGAAACTTCATCAGAAACCATACTCGGATCCGCCGTCATTTCACCAAAAGACGCCGATTGCTGCCTTGCAGGCATGTGGCTTTGGAATGGATTCCTCGACCGGTCCCATGAACTCAGCCAAAACATTGAAACGCCTGAGGGCAGTTGGTGGCACGGCATCATGCACCGTCGAGAACCCGATGCGGGCAATGCAGCTTACTGGTTTCGCCGTGTGGGAGACCATTCATTGTTTTCCACACTTGGAGAAAAAGTGCGAGAATATGCCAAACAAACTGAACTTCCGGATGAAGCTCAATGGCTATCTCAGTGTACCGACTGGAAACCACAACAATTTATTGAGGCATCTGAATCTGCAAGCCACAATCCCAACAAAGTTGTTTGCCGTGTTCTCCGAGAAGTAGCAGCGATTGAATGGTATACCCTCTTTAACTATTGCCGAAGTCTAGCGTGCGGCAACCATCGGTAGTCAAATACTGGTTGCGTCTATCTCGAGATAGCATAGACGCCTATCTATTCTTTAACTCGTTCCGTGTATTCACCATTTCGAGTATCAACCTTCACGAATTGGCCCTGCTCGATAAATGCTGGCACCATAATTTCTGCTCCAGTTTCAAGTTTCACTGGCTTCGTCAAATTTGTTGCAGTATTTCCACGAACAGCAGGTTCTGCATACTCAACTTGCAACACCATATGCTGGGGTGGCTCCATCGTGATCGGATTTTCATTGTAAAGCATCATGGCACAGACTGTGCCTTCCTTCAGCCACTTCCATGCATCATCAACTTGTTCAGATGATAACTCATACTGCTCATAATTATCGTTGTCCATAAACACAAACACATCTCCCTGCTTGTACAGGAATTGAGCATCAATTGTTGTAATGTCAGCAGCCTCAAGCGAATCGCCACTCTTGTACGTTCGATCAAGCACAGTACTTCTTAGCAGGTTGCGAAGCTTACACTTGTAAAGAGCCTGCCCTTTCCCTGGCTTGACAAAATTGCACTCGATCATGATGTATGGATCACCATCAATCTGGACCTTCAGCCCCTTTCGGAACTCACTCGTATTAAATGAAGCCATCGAAATCGCACTTTCAATTCAGGACAACACAGGCATCTAGTGAGTATTCCGCGACACTCAACCTCAACCCTCGTCACCATCATACAGCGTTCCAACGGTGATTGCACAGCCATCCACCTCTGCGAACTATTTCACAACAGGACCATTTGTGAGACGGTCCGTTGTAGACTGCGTACAGTACAGCCCCGCATTACGACATCGGTTCTGAGTTTTCATCATGGAATCATCAATCGCCCCACTGATCGATAAAAAAGCCCTTCAGCCACAGGTGGCTCGGGAAGTCTGGAAACAGGAATTAGCCGATGCTGTTCGTGACCCGTCAGAGCTTTGCGATCTATTGAATCTTGATTCAGTCGTCGCCGAGAAAGCAAAAAAAGCGAATCGCGACTTTCCATTGCTTGTGCCAAGAGGTTTTATTTCACGCATGCGACCGGGCGACTTGAATGATCCTCTGCTCCTTCAGGTATTACCGCGGCTTGAAGAATTAGATGATGTACCAAATTTTGTATCTGACCCAGTTGGTGAACAAGCGGCGCGACAAGGGACTGGCTTAATTCAGAAATACCATGGACGTTGTTTACTTCTCGTCACGAGCGGTTGCGCAGTGAACTGCCGGTACTGTTTTCGTCGTGAATTTCCTTACGCAGAAAGCGGCGCATCACCTTCAAGCTTTGCAGCAGCAGTTGGAAAGGTTGCACTAGACTCCTCTATTCAGGAAGTCATTCTCTCCGGTGGTGATCCGTTACTTGTAGACGATGACCTTCTTGAAGATCTCATTAAAAAACTTGCTTCGATCCCACATGTCCAGAGGCTGCGTATTCACAGCAGGCTACCTGTTGTCTTGCCGTCTCGAATCACAGAGCATTTCCTTCGTATCATGAATGAAACACGGCTGACGGTGTGCCTTGTTATCCATTCCAATCACGCTGCAGAGCTTGATTCAACCGTTGCCGAATCACTCAAAAAACTTGGCCAAGCTGTTGGGTTACGATTCAATCAGGCAGTTTTACTACGTGGTGTGAACGACACTGCTGAAAGCCTCATTCAGCTCTCTGAACAGCTGCTCAATCTTGGTGTAACTCCGTATTACCTCCATCTCCTTGATCCCGTCCGCGGAGCAAGCCATTTTGATGTGCCTGAAGCAACAGGAATACGCCTCGTCGAGGAATTACGGAATCGTTTGCCCGGCTATGCAGTGCCACGTCTTGCCCGAGAACACCCCGGAAGCCCCAGCAAGACATGGTTGGCCTAAAGATTAAGTTAAAACATGTCATACTTATGAAAAAGGCCTTGAACAGAGGTTTTTAAGAAAGAAAAATTGAACATGCTACTTTTTCGAAGCAAGCAGGTTTTTCGAAGCAAACAGGACATTTCATGAAAGTTTTAATCGGCGTTGACGGGTCACCACTATCACTCGATGCAGTGCGTGTGGTTGGGCACATCATTGACCCTACCGAAGATCAAGTAGCCATCTACTTCTCACCTACAGAACTACAACAGCGGCTTCCTGAATCATCGTCTTCAATCGTGAGTAGGAGTGCAGCTGATCTCTTCGCAGAAGCACGTGCACTGCTTCCGACAGAGTTTGCAAAACCAGTTGAAATGATCAGCAGCTCAGCATCGGCAGCTGTTGGCATTCTGGAGTCAGCGAATGGCTGGCACGCCGACCTTGTCGCTGTTGGTGCCCGTAGCCATGGATCAATCGAACGATTTCTTCTAGGAAGTGTTTCCCGTGCAGTCCTTCACGGAGCACACCTGCCTGTACTTATTGTCCGCAGCCACCCACCAGAAGATGGAAGCTTTCGCACCTTGGCCTGCCATCACCCAGCGAGTGCATCTGCAGTCAGCAAAACACTACAGGAACTGCATTGGTCGAAAACAACAGAGGGAAGTGTGATCGGCGTAGCAGAATCAATGCTCGCTGGCCCACTCCCAAAATGGCTTGAAAAACGTGTGCGAGATCCTGATACAGCAGCTATTGCGCAAGCCTGGCAGCAGGAGCACGATGACGAAGTTTATGCTCTGACGAGTAAACTGGAAATTTTCCAGAAGGATTTGCCGCAGTGCTTCCATGGTTCAAGTCCAATAATCTTGGAAGGAAATCCTGGAGACAAAATACTCGAGCAGGCAAAAAAAGATCACACTGATCTGATTACCATTGGTCGAACGCCGACTGATAAACTCAGTCGTTGGTTATTAGGCAGCACTTCCGAGGCAGTTCTCTCCCATGCTGCTGCCAGTGTACTTGTCGTCCCCGTTGAGAAATAAGCAATAAAAAAGACCTGCTCCGAACAGAATGTAGGGCAGGCCTTTTTGAATTGAGTTCGGGGTGAGGTCAGTACTACTCACTTGAAAGCTCAATGCTCACTTCACCACCAGATGGTGACACGGTCACTGTCACATCGGTGTCGTCGGAAGATGAATACTTTTCGGGGATCAGGCTTTTTGCCGGGGTTACACGTCCTCGTTTTTCATCCTCAACCATGAACCCATCTGTCGCACGAATGACTGCTTTGTAGTTGCCCGGCAAAATAGCCATTTCAAATGCACCGGTTGATCTGTCGAATGATCCAGAACCTCCGCCGTTCTCACCCGTTTCTGAGACGAGATTCACGTACGACTCACCCTCACCTTCACAAATGAGCGGCGAGCCATCCAGCATGACCGTTCCATTGATTTTTACTTTACCGCCGGTGTTCTTTTGGCCACACCCGGTGATGCAAACCACACCAGTCAAAAGAACGAGTGGAAAAAGAAGGCTATAACGGCTCAGATTTTTCGATACTGAATGAAAGATAGAATATGGCGTGAACACTGCAGGACTCCTCGAATGAAATACGTCTCTCAATAAAAAATGCCCATCCCCAGTTCGGCTCGGCTAACTGAGGATGGGCATGAATCACCAATAACTACTAAGGCAACTTTCCGCGTGCATCACCGTCGCCACGATTTCCAAGAAAGTTGTAAACCTGGAAGTCAATCGTATCGCTCAGCCAGTGACCAGCCCCATCAGCAGTAGCCACGCCGAAGACACCACCAGTGTGCATGCTACTGGCACCACAATTCTTTGCTCGTTGTGGGTTGTTACCCGCAGAAGTTGTGTCATCGATATGCGATGAATTTGGACGAATTGATGTCGGTACACCTACATCTGCGGCGTACATTGCAGACCGCTGATGTAACCCAGGCCGCCGCTCGATGAGCAACAAGGTATTGGAAGTACCATCTGTAATGTCCTTGAATTCACACTTGAACTCAAAACTCCAGTTAAACACTCCAGGGGTTGATGAAATCTCACGAACTGGATTTGATCCCGACGCCCACCAATTTGAATTCGCACGACACCAAGATGCAGTTTGTCCATTCGGACAATCAGGCGTGGCAGCAGGAAAACCAATAGGGCCTAGTGACACATCATAGCACCTGCCACCTGAGCGTCGGTTGTTGTTGATGGCGTACCCACCAAAGTATTTTCCGTCTACCGTTCTCCCAGCAAATGAGTCCGGATCAGAAGGGCAAAATTGTGCAGTATAAATTGGATTACCCTGAGTAACTGGTGCGAGCTTCCACCAGTTCGAATTTTGACCACCTGTGCCATCCAGTTGACTTTTGGTGAGATCCAACTGGTCATAGACTGTACTCATCTCAATAAAGGGCATCAGCTCAACGGTAAATGATTTCCATACCGTATTTTGAGCGGTGCTTCCCTCTGATCGACGACTTGATCCAGAAGGAAGCGATCTATTTGCATCAGCATAGGTATGCATTGCCAATGCGTTCTGTTTCATTTTATTGCCACACGCCGAACGCCGTGCAGCTTCACGAGCCTGCTGAACTGCGGGCAGAAGAAGACCAACAAGGACGCCAATAATGGCGATCACGACCAGCAGTTCGATCAGCGTAAAGGCAGAACGCTTTCTCCAAATATTCATGGTTCCCATAGCATTTCCCCAAGAAGTGAAAGAAATAATTTATCTTCCAAAGTATCTGCAAACAGGTAACCACGAACCATCGGGTAAACACATGAATAACAAATCTAGAAACTGGTACAAGAATATCACTTACCAAGGCTGCTGTATGCCTCACGAAGTAGTGCTTCAGTTTCATCCCAACCAATGCAGGCGTCGGTGATGGAAACACCATATTCAAGAGCTGACCGATCCTGATTAGGCTTTTGTTTCCCGGGATTAATATTACTTTCAAGCATGACGCCGACGATTGAATGATCTCCTTCAATACGCTGCTTGAGAACATCTCGGAAGACAATTGACTGTCGACGATGATCTTTCCCTGAGTTTGCATGACTGCAATCGACTATGACTCGCGGCTTTAATCCAGCCTGCTCAAGTCTGTTTCTCGCATCAAGTAACATATCCGGAGAGTAGTTTGAACCAGCTCGTCCTCCACGAAGCATCAACACACCCCAAGGATTTCCAGCAGTCGACACGACGCAGATACCACCTCCGTTATCAATACCCAAAAATGAATGCGGGGCCTTCGCTGCTTGCATGGCATCAATCGCAGCTTGCAGCGAGCCATCTGTTGAGTTCTTGAAACCAACTGGCATCGACAGACCGCTCGCCATCTGACGATGGGTTGGTGACTCTGTTGTACGGGCGCCAATTGCACCAAGCACGATGGTATCAGCAATAAACTGAGGTGTTATTGGCTCCAAAAATTCTGTTGCCGTCGATAAACCCATATCTGCAATTTCAATCAGCAACTCACGCGCTAAGCGCAAGCCAGTTCCAACGTCAAAAGAATCATCCAGGTGCGGATCATTAATGAGACCCTTCCAGCCAACAGTTGTTCGTGGCTTTTCGAAATACACACGCATAACAACCAAAAGTCGATCTGAAAGTTCTTTGGCAAGTGTGACCAGTCTCGAAGCATATTCACGAGCACCATCTAGATCATGAATTGAGCATGGGCCAACAACAACCAGAAGCCGTTCATCTTCACCAGCAAGCACTCTTTCAACCTGTTCTCTACCTGAAACAACCGTTGCAGCTGCGGCATGGGTCAATGGATGCGCGGACACAAGTTGAGCCGGTGGCACAAGGGGGTCAAGGCTTCTGATGCGGACATCAGCAGTCGAAGGTTGGCTTTCAGATAAATTTGTGTTTGTTTCCATCTCTCTCACTCTACACCACGGCTGGAAACACTAAACCCCGGGGTGCATTTGGCCGAGTAGCGATCGACTTGGGTCATTCGGTATGTTCTTGAGGTCGTTTCTGTCTGCTTTTTTTCATTTACTTCCACCTTTTCAGGAATCTTGCCGCGTGACTAAGCATATTTTTGTGACCGGTGGGGTCGTCAGTTCGCTCGGTAAAGGGCTGACGAGTGCCTCAATCGCAATGCTCCTCGAATCACGTGGGCTGCGTGTCAAGATGCAGAAACTCGATCCGTACATTAATGTCGATCCAGGAACCATGAGCCCATATCAACATGGAGAGGTGTATGTCCTCGATGACGGCAGCGAAACTGATCTCGATTTAGGCCATTACGAACGATTCACCACAACGCATCTGACACGACAGAGCAACTATACCACCGGTCAGATTTACCAATCTGTAATCAACAAGGAACGACGGGGTGAGTTCCTCGGGAAAACAGTTCAAGTCATCCCACATATTACCAATGAAATAAAAGAAGTCGTTCTACAACTTGATGATACCGACACCGATGTTGTGATTACAGAAATTGGCGGCACAGTTGGAGACATCGAAAGCCTGCCTTTCCTTGAGGCCATTCGACAGATCCCTCTTGAGCGTGGTCGTGAAAATTGCATGTTCATTCACCTCACTCTGGTTCCATTCCTAAAGGCTGCTGGTGAACTCAAAACCAAGCCAACACAACACTCTGTTGGAATTCTCCGTCAGATTGGTATTCAGCCAGATATTCTTGTGTGCCGCACCGAGCGAAGCCTTGATACGTCCGACCGAGAAAAAATTGCGCTTTTTTGTAACGTCCCACTGCACTCCGTCATTGAAGAACGGGACAAAGACTTTTCAATCTATGAAGTTCCCTTGTCACTTCAGGCAAACAAGATTGATGACCTCATCCTGAAGCAACTCAACCTGCCCGCCGCTTCTGCAAATCTTGAAGGGTGGCATGATATTCTGCATCGGCTTCGCAACCCGGAACACGAGGTTTCAATTGCACTTGTAGGCAAATACGCTGAGCACCGTGATGCCTACAAAAGTATTTACGAGGCTCTCGATCACGGAGGCATTGCGAACTACACACAAGTCCGAGTTCAGCCAATAAAGAGTGAAGAAATTGAGCAGAACGGTGCAGAAAAGACACTTGCCGGATTTGATGCACTCATAGTCCCTGGGGGCTTTGGTGAACGTGGTGTGGAAGGAAAAGTCGAAGCTATTCGCTACGCTCGAGAACGGAATCTTCCATTTCTTGGAATTTGTCTAGGCATGCAGTGTGCGGTCATTGACTTTGCCCGTAATGTAGCTGGCCTCAGCGAAGCACACTCAACAGAGTTTTTCCGAGATACCCCACATCCGGTTATCTGCCTGATGGAAGAACAAGAGGGTGTGACAGACAAAGGTGGGACGATGCGACTCGGAAGCCAGCCTGCTCTTCTTAGCGACGGCAGCAGATCTAGAGCCGCATATGATGTTTCAGATATTTCTGAACGTCACCGCCACCGCTATGAATTCAACGGTGGCTACAGAAAACAACTCGAGGAAGCTGGTCTTCTGATCGCTGGCACACATCCGGAAAAAAGTCTTGTTGAAATTGTTGAAGTAGCGGAACACCCTTGGTTCGTCGCGGTGCAGTTTCATCCAGAATTTAAAAGTAAACCGACCGCTGCTCATCCGCTCTTTGCTGGTCTTGTTGCTGCAGCGGTAAGCCATCACACGGGTGTGAAATAATCAACACCGAATGTACTCTCTAGCGTATTGATCCTGTTACTTGAACCACGTGGACACCCTTATGACTGAACCTCCAGTTCCATCAAACGACAATGGCCCTATGAAAGCCCCTCCTGCTACATTCGAGTTTCTCGTTCAAACAATGTTTACTCAGGCTTTGATGGCCTTTGGGAAAATCCCGAACCCTATCACGAAAGAATCCCTGAAGAACCTCGATACTGCTCGACACTTCATTGACATGCTTGAAATGCTCGAGAAGAAAACAGCCGGAAATCTTGCTGATGATGAGAAGAAACTTCTTGAGGAAATTCTTCATCAGCTTCGCATGACGTTCATGGACGAGCAGCCAGGTTAAGAATTACGTACGCCATCGTATTCTCGGCAGCATTCTCGGTGAACATTGCCGTCTTATTTAACTGAAAGACTACCGTGATGGTTTCAATATATTCCAGTTCCGGAGAGTTTTAGATGACTGCTCAACGGCTCGATGGCAGAGCACTCGCCAAAAAAATTGAATCTGAACTTACACCGAAGGTAGCGGCACTAACCAGTAGAATTGGCCGCCCCCCGCGGCTTGTTGTTGTTCTCGTGGGAAACGTTGCCGCAAGTGCCTCGTATGTGAAAAGTAAAGCGTCTGCCGCAAAACGGGTAGGAATTACCGCCGATGTTTTTTCGGTCCCAGAATCAACTACAACGGCTGAGCTTGTATCTACCATCGAAGCCATCGGACAAGATGAACACGGGCTGGTTGATGGCATTCTCGTTCAGTTGCCACTCCCAGATCATGTCGATGCCCGGGCTGTGCTCGATGCGGTACCTCCTGACCGTGATGTCGATGGCTTTCATCCAGTAAACGCAGGTCTCCTTTCTCAAGGAAGGCCTCACTTTATTCCCTGCACTGCTGCAGGAGTTCAAAGAATGCTTCTCGATGCTGGCGTTGAGACTCGTGGCAAGCATGTCGTTATCGTCGGACGGAGTGACATTGTGGGAAAGCCACTGGCACTCCTTCTCGCCAGCCGTGGGCCAGGTGGCGATGCAACTGTGTCCATCTGCCACAGCCATACGTCTAATTTGAAGGAGGTGACTCAGCAAGCTGATATTCTTATAGCCGCCGTTGGTATTCCGCAGCTGATCACGGCCGACATGGTAAAACCCGGAGCTGTTGTAGTTGATGTAGGTATTAATCGAGTTCAAAACGGCGAAACAAGCCGACTTGTCGGTGACGTTGACTACGAACCTGTCGCTTCGGTTGCAGAAGCGATATCACCAGTACCCGGTGGAGTGGGGCCCCTTACTGTCGCAATGCTTCTAGAAAACACATTTTTTGCGGCTCATGAGCGGCAGAATATCTAAAAAACAGGGCCTTGATCACAGTTTTCGGCTTGTTTTCCTCAGGGCTTTCAGACTACCCTCCTCCCTCCAAATAAATGAATTCTGCGCCAGAATAACTTCCTGCGTAGTTGGAAAGTCTCAAAATTACTCAGCCTAAATTTTTGGCTGAAATCTTGGAGCCGTTCCAACAAGAAGACATTTAGAAGTGAAATGATACAACCTGCCATTTCCTGAATCATCAATGTGAACATCTGCGTTTTTTATTCATCTTATTCCCTAGATACATCAAACTGACTTCATGAAGTATTTCCTTCGCGCCCTTCGTGATGCTTCAAAAAGCTGGCCACTGCTCCTATCTGCATTTCTTTGTTCTGCTGGCGTAGCCGGGCTGTGGGGCGCAAACATCGCAGCACTTTTTCCGATCATCGAAGTCACCCTCAACGGAAAATCTCTGCAGGATTGGAATAAAACAAGAATAGAAACGGCTGAATCGAACCTTGCGAACCACGAACAAGAGATTGATCAACTACGCGAGCAATTAGCCGGTGGAGGCAGGACACAAGCGGAGAAAAACACGCTTCAAAATAGAATAGACACCCTCACACTCGAAGACAAAGGCCAAGGAGCCATCTTATCCTCAGCTCAAGCAATTCAGCCATGGCTGGAAAAATATATTCCGCGAGATCCTTTTCAGACTGTGCTTCTTGTAGTTGTCCTGATCGTCGTGAGCACCTTCTTGAAACACTGTCTACTTCTTACCAGCACAATGCTCGTTAGTTTTGTTGCAATGGCGATCTCAAGAGACCTCAGAGTCAAAATTTTCAACAAAGCCCTTGAATTGGACCGCACACAATTCATGAAAAATGGTTCAGCTGGTTTTATGGCTCAAGTCACCCACACAGCTGATATGCTTTCGAATGGAATCACGACTACCTTTGGTGGTGCAGTCACCGAACCCCTGAAAATAATTGCGTGCCTCGGCGGTGCTTTCTGTATTTCATGGCAGCTAACACTCGCGTGCCTCACATTGGCACCAGTTGTTGGATTCTTGATGGTATGGCTCAACCGAAAAATGCGCGGTGCCTCGAAGAACATTCTTGCTCAAGCACTTGGTTTTCATCACGTGATGCTCGAAGCACTCAATAACGTACTCACTGTGCAGGCCTATACCATGGAAGCTTTCGAGCGGGATCGGTTTCGGGACAGCACAAATCATATGATGAAAATTGGGCTTCGACACAACTTTTATCGAGCTCTTGCAAATCCAATTACAGAGGTGCTGGGAATTGGAATGGTCGCAACCTCGATCGCCGTCGGGGCGTGGTTGGTTATCAATCAGGAAACCCAAATTTTTGGTATTACCATGACAGAGCAACCAATGACCGTCCCTGGGATTATGGTTTTTTTCGGGATGCTGATTGGTGCTTCAGATCCTGTTAGAAAACTCTCTGGCGTCATAACGGGAATCAACGTAGGAATTGTTGGAGCACAGTCACTGTATCCGCTTCTTGATACACCTTCAAAACTGAAAGAAAAACCAAACCCGTACTATCTCCCATCACCGCACCGAGAGATTGCATTGCGAAATGTATCGTTTTCGTATGATGGAATCGACGCAGTACTAAAGAATGTCGATGTTGCTATTGAGTTTGGTGAACGCGTAGCAATAGTCGGACCCAACGGAGGTGGGAAAAGCACGCTTATTAACCTCATATGTCGTTTTTACGATCCCACAGAAGGCACTGTTGAACTCGATAACGTTCCGTTGACAGAACTGGCGGTGCAAGATTTGCGAAGGCGAATTGCAATCGTTACTCAGCAAACAGAACTTTTCAATGAAACGATTTTGTACAACATCCGTTATGGCAGGTGGGAAGCTACCGAGCAAGAAATAGAGGAAGCGGCCCGAAAGGCTCGCGCTCATGATTTCATCGCCGAATTCCCTGACGGATATAAGACAAAAGTTGGCCCGAATGGTTTTCGTCTCTCTGGTGGACAAAGGCAGCGAATCGCTCTCGCTAGGGCATTCTTAAGAGATGCTGAGATACTTGTACTCGATGAAGCTACAAGCCAAATAGACGTGGCAAGTGAAGAGCTTATTCATGAAGCTCTTTCATGTTACGTCAAGAACCGAACGGTGATTATGATCACACACCGACCAAGCACTCTTGCGCTCGCCGATTCAATCCTGGAAGTTGACCACGGACAGGTGACCAAAAGACCTGCCGCAAACTATCGAGCAGCATGACGGCACCCGTTGACCACTATCACATGCCTTGTCCCTCCAATCACATTGTTATGGTACCGGCAGGGCTACTCAACGAGGAACTGAATTGCCCTCAGTGCAATGCACGATTTGTCGCTGATTTCACAACCAGTGTTGAGTACTCTGACGAGCAGACTGAACGTGCTGCGTACCAATGGCTCGTTGTAGCCATTGGTACAGTTGCGGTATTGATCACCGCCGGAATCATTGCCCTGATATCCCAGGTGCTGCAGTAGACGCTGTGGTACACACGACTGTAATTCTTCAGAAAACAGCTATCGACTATCACACTGGCTGAGTCGTTCTTTCCAAGCTGCAACGTTTTGAGGCTCGTATGTTATCGGGTCAAAACTATCCCTCACTACAGACCGCACGCTTCGCAAATCTAGTTTCCCATTTTCAGCAAGAATCTGTACAAGGAGGTTTCCTACAGCCGTTGCTTCAACCGGACCAGCCACAACTGGACGATCTGACGCATCAGCTATCATTTGACAAAGCAACTTATTTTGAACACCACCGCCAACGATGTGTACTCTACTGATGCGGCGCCCAACGAGTTCATCTAAATCTTGCAACGTTCGAGACACATCTGCAGCAACGCTTTCCAACGCTGTTCGCACTACTGCACCAGTTGATTCCGGAACCGTCTGGTTACTTTGTTGGGCAAGCTCCCGTATTGCTTGAGGCATATCATTTGGGGCCACAAGTGAAGGATGGCCAGTGTCGATTATTGTTTGCAGTGGTGTAGATTCAGCAGCCAAAGCAGTCAATTGCTCCCAGCTCCAGTTATTTCCGGATCTTTGCCAACTCACTCGGCATTGCTGCACAAGCCAAAGCCCACATATATTTTTCAGTAATCTCGTTGTTCCACCTACACCACCCTCGTTTGTAAAGTTGTGTGCGAGACATTCTGGGGTCATTAAAGGCCGATCAAGTTCAGCCCCAACAAGTGCCCACGTCCCAAGGCTTACATAACACCAGTCTGGTCGTGATGAAGGCGGTTCAAGCGCCGGAACTGCAGCAACCGCACTAGCAGTGTCATGGGAACCAGGGAGCACCACTCGGACATTTCCAAGTCCTGTTTCAGATGCAATGTCTGAACGAATATGGCCAATGTCGCACCCTGGATTAGCAATCGGCCGAAACAACTCAGTCGGAATCTCGAATTTGTTCAAAAGATCATTCGCCCACTGTCCGCTCTGAGGATCAAAACATTGAGTCGTCGAGGCAATTGTTCGTTCATTCGAGCGCTGCCCTGAAAGTAACCAGTGCATAAGATCTGGGATCATCAACAACTGATCAGCTGCTTCAAGAAGTTCTGGGCGATCTCTCTTTACAGCAAGTAGTTGATAGAGCGTATTGATTTCCATGAACTGAAGGCCAGTAGCTTTGAATGTATCTTCTTTTGAAAGTATTTGCTGTGCTGATTCAATAAGGCCCCTTGTACGAGAATCTCGATAACACACAGGCTCTGACAAGAGTGAACCGTTCTCGGTAATGAATGAAAAATCGACTCCCCAGGTATCGACCCCAATACTCTGAATTGCATTCTGATGCTGATCGGCCGCAATCCGTAAACCATCTACAACACTGCTCCAGAGACCAACCAAGTCCCAAACAAGTTGGCCACCAAAACAGACTGGCCCATTTTCGAATCTATGGAGTTCCTTCAATTCAAGAAGCCGTCCATCAAAAGCACCTGAGACGATGCGACCACCCGAAGCTCCGAGATCGACCGCTAAAGCAACTGTCCGTGACATTTCCGAAACCCTCCTATCGCCTATTTCCTACACTACTACCCCGCTGAGCAAACCGTTGTACCACCCAAATGGCTCGATGCCACGCCTAGGTCACGCAAATTGTGGTAACGCACACCATGATCAGGCCCTATGATTTCTCTGAAAGGCGAATTCCTCGTAAGAAAAGGACGATTTCCCTATTTGTCGAAAGAAGACAAACTCAGGTTTACGCTCCTCCAACATCATGGCACGATACGCGGTAATAGTTCTAATCATTCAAACTGCAATATATTTTCCTGATATTCGATATAGAAATATAGCCCCCGCCGACGGCTTCCAAATGAGGCTCCGTTAAAAACTTATCCTGCTGCGACAATGCCTTCCTCTGATTCAGAAAATTCCTCACAACCTCGATTAGAAGCCTCCCCTGAACTCACGGCGGAGTTAGCATCAGCGAGTGAACTTCTTGAAAAGGCAGACCCTATTGATATTATCCGTTGGGCCTCAGACCGTTTTGGGAAACGGCTTACTATGGCTACGGCTTTTGGTCCCGAGGGATGCTTGATTCTTCACTGGCTCTCTTCTGTTGCCCCTGCCACATTTGTTTTCAATCTGGAAACGGGCTATCAGTTCAAAGAAACTCTTGAACTGCGTGATCGTATTCGAGATCGATATGGGATTACTGTTTCGTATGAAAGTCCAGAGACAACTGTTGCAGAATACGAAAGAAAACATGGAGGGCCACTGTATCGAACTGACCCATCAACATGCTGCGGTGATCGAAAAATCGCTGTCATCGAACGCGTGCTTTCTAACTTCGATGCGTGGATGAGTGGTATTCGCCGGGATCAAAGTCCAGATCGAGCAAGTGCTCCAATTGTTGGTTGGGATAAAAAATTTGGCGTTGTCAAAATTTCTCCACTTGCCAATTGGACAAAGTCCCAAGTCTGGGATCAAATCCTTCAAGATGATGTGCCGTACAATCCACTCCATGACAAAGGCTATGTCAGCATTGGATGCTGGCCGTGTACTCGAGCTATTACAGCCGGTGAAGATGAACGGGCTGGCCGCTGGAGCGGCAGTGAAAAAACAGAATGCGGTCTTCACATTCGAGATTAGCACTTCCCCTCGGCTATACATATCATGCCTTGTTGCCTGTCAACGTCTTTACTTTTTGCAAAAGATCGCTCGCCTCAAACGGCATCGTAACAACCTGCCGCAGGTCGTCTTCAACAGCCTCGGCCACTAGGTCTAACTGACGAGCACTCGTGATAAGTAGTGCAGGTATCTTTTTCAAATACGGATCCGGTGCTAATGAATTGAATACCGACACTGCATCATGACCAAGCACTTGGCTACTCAACAGAAGAATATCTGCCGGCGTTGGCACCGACTCAAACCGGGTAATCGCTCGCTTCGGATTCTCAGTCACAAGAACACGAAAACCCTGTTTCGAGAAAAATTGTCGCAAGGAATCTTGCGACTTACCTGAGACTTCAACAACCATGATCCTTGGCTTATCCGAAGTTTTGGACCTTACGCTTCCTGATTTTGAGGGCTGCTTCACTTTCTCTGTCGAATCAGTCGTATGAACTGTTTTATCTTCACTACATCTCAGATGTATTGGCTTGATTGCCTCTTGTAACTCTGACATCGTTTGAAAACGATGCTTTGGTTTCAGGCTGAGCGCTTTATTTACAACATCAACCAAATCGCGTGGTAAATGAGGCGCAACCCTCCCGAGTGGTTCAATCTCTGAATACCGCTTCGGATCAGCCCGTACAGCTCGATCACGTGATTCACTGAATGGTGAACGCCCAGAAAAAATAAGGTACAAAAGCGCTCCAAGAAAAAACACATCGCTGCGGACATCGTCACCACGAACGCCTCCCGCAGCCTCAAGCGCAGCGTACTCAACGGTACGCAATTTCCCAATTTCATCGTCTTTTTTTGCTTTGGACTCCACGAAACTCGCAAGTCCAAAGTCGACAAGCTTTGCTTGACCCTTTGAAGAAACGAGAACATTAGATGCCTTTAAGTCGCGGTGAGTCACATGTTCACCATGAGCGTAGACAAGAGCATCAATCAACTGTGATGCCAAATCAAAACCACGAATGAGATCGAGGCCTTTGCGAATCTTAACTAGTTCCCGAAGGGTCTGCCCTTCAACAAACTCCATGGTAATGAAGCTGCTGACACCCTCTTTTCCAACTTCTTCAATCCGAACAATACCTGGATGCCGTAGCATCAATCCCATACGACCCTCTCGCAAGAAAAGTTCACCTTTGATTTCATCAGAGGAAAAACGTTTCCGAAGAACTTTCACCGCAAGAATCTCTCCACTGTCTTGTGCGATAGCACGGTAAACTCGTGCGAATGAGCCAGCGCCTGCCTGGTAAAGAACTTTTGCTCGACCATAAAAGAAGCCATTGCGGTAGCCCTGCCGCACGCGTTCCCATTGATATCCAGTCAGTAGTTCTTTCCGTACACAGACTGAACCAAATTGTTCTGAAGGAGCGTCATGAGAGCCTAATTCCCGCCATACCCCTGGCATCTTCGCCGGGTCTATCAGGCCAAGTTCAATGGCTGCCGAGGCAAGTTCTTCGCTGGTGAGGTCCTGCATGAAAAAAATCCTTGTCCAAATAATACCTTGGTCATCGGATTAATGCCGGAAAATACTTTCCTAATTTACCTGAATGTCCTGTTTTTGAGCCAAAAGACGAACTGCTGAACCAGCCCCTCTAGAGCACACCGTCGACACCCTGCTACAAGACCACTTTACGCTTTATCGCGCCAGCCTCACAGGACTTTAAGGGCAACCATTTGTGGTTTTACGCCGACCTAGAAACTCTGGTCAGAACGGGCAGCCGCTGGTGGTCATCAGTGACCCTTTGAATTCGATTCTACCACTTACAACCATTTCTCTTATCCAATTATTCATTTCCAAAATACGACCAATTTTCGTACCGAACTGGATACAAGTTGTGTGGAGGCCGATCTGTAACAACCTTGCCAGCACACTTTCTCATGTTCAAGCTCTGCGGAGTTTATTCCGTCAGGAAGCCTCTTTTTCATGCATATTTTTTTCTATTTTCTTAATTCTTGTTCTCCAGCGGGTTTCGATGGGATCTGGTCTCATTGAAAACTTCAACGGCCCTGGAACAGTAACCACAGTAGCACCCTCTCCGGGCCTGCGAGTCTTAGAACAGCGAATTGGAAATATTGACACAACCGGTCACAGCTGTGAAACCATTGTTCTACAGACTGATCGAACGACCCTCGGTCGAATCCTCTTCTCTATCCCTGAATCTGCGATTATCGATGAATTCCTGGCAACCATTCGGCTTCGATGTGACCAACCCTCCGTTCGTCTTGCCTGTCAGATAAAACTACCTTCTGTCCAAGGTCCGGATGGCCAAGCCGTCCGTATTTTTCTCTCAGGATCACCATCAACCACCTCATCGCGTTGGCAATCTCTTACTGTTGGAAATATTCCTTCCGTTCTTCGCTCACAACTACCCGCTTTACGAGCACAGTACGGACCTCAAATCAGCCTCGATGGTGCAACGATTTCTGGACTGGCTGTAGAAATTCCACTTGGAATCGGTCGTTGTAACGTATCAATCGACACCGTATCAGTCACAGGGCTAATTACAGCAGCGCAGCCAAAAAAAACAGCTACATCACCGCCATCCATGCTGCTTCAACAAAATATTCAAAGTATTACCAAAGCAACCACGACTGAAAATGCTGGCCTTGTGCGTGGTGTACTCGAAGTCGATGGCAAACCTTTTTTTCCCAGGGCGATTGAACATCGAGGCGAGCCCTTTATAAAGCTTGCTCAATTAGGATTTAATTGTGTCCAGCTCTACGAACCTGCCTCAACGACTCTTTTAGCTGAAGCTGAACAAGCTGGAGTCTGGATCATCTGCCCACCACCAACCCTGCCAGATGTTGATCTCACAGAGCCAGAAAAACTACCGACTTTCTCTGATAAGTGGAACCGTGTGCTCCTCTGGGATATGGGCCGCTCTCTTTCATCCGAGGATATTCCTAATCTTGCTGAACAAGTTAGACGCTTGCGAATCTGTGATCGGCGGGAAGGAAGGCCCATCATTGCATCAGCTGATTCCGGTCTACGTGAAATTTCTCGCCACATTGATATGCTTGTTGCACATCGGGCCGTACTCGGAACCAGCCTTGAGCTAGCGAACTACCTCACGTGGCTTCAACAACGACCACGACTTGCCCGACCAGGAACACCTCTGCTCGCTACACTTGCCACAGAGATAGACTCTCGAACAGCTAGTCAAGCAGCGTTGCTTTCAGGGACAGGTAGCAATGGGCTGCCAGTTGATGAGGAAAGTCTTCTCGGAGCCGCCTTCACGGCTATAGCAGCCGGAAGTCGCGGCATTCTGTTTAGTTCAAACCGATCACTCAGTGGAACTGATCCCGAGACTGTTACACGTGCTGCTGCAGTACAAGCTGTTAACCTTGAACTTGAAACAATCTCTGCGTGGGGAGCAAGCGGTCGATTTACAGCCGATGCAGAAACAAGTGATCCCGAAGTGCGGGCGATGGTGATTGAGGCATCCCGTTCGAGAATAGTTCTCATCTGGCGATCCGTACAGGGTGGTCAAATCATGGCTCGACATTACCGCGGTGACATTCCGCGCCAGGAACAGCCTCTCAATATTTTAATTCCAGGAATTCCAGAAGCACACCGGCCCTGGGAAATCACTCACAGTACCCTAAGACCATTGCAACACCGCAGAGTGACCGGTGGTGTTTCGATGACACTCGATAATTTTCATGCTGCTGCTGTCATTTTGATAAGCAACGATCCAGCCGCTACGGCTCACATACAAGAGCTTGTGCGCCGCAATGCACCAACTGCAGCACTCCTCGCCCGCGCACAAGCAGCTGATGCGATTGCCCGTACAAGTCGATTAGCTGCAGAGCTTCCACCGAAGGCACTCGGTCATTTCCCGGTGACAGAAATGATTATCGAGGCTCAGCAAGAAGCACAATATGCCGAAGCAATGATTGCTCAAGATCCAACCAATGCTGTAAAAAAACTTGAACGATCACGTGCTATTGCAGGTCAGCTGGAACGGCTTTTTTGGGAGCGAGGAGTCACTGCAACCGGCTCTATGGTTGCGAGTCCTCTTACAACCTCTCCCGCAACACTATCAGATCACTGGAGAATGATCGATGCGTTGCAAACTACAAAAGTGGGCGGCAATTTACTGGAAGGCGGCCATATGGAAGAGATCAACACGTTATCCAGCACTGGATGGCGACACTTTGTGCGACCAACAGATCAAGTTAAGGGCTCTGTAGAGCTTTCAGGACAATCACCTGCGGATGGGCAGAGAAGCTTACGAATCTTTACAACTGCGATCGATTCTGAAGAAGCACCCGTTGTTATTGAGACGCCTCCAATTTGGATCACTACTCCTCCTATCTATGCAGCTGCCGGCACGCTTCTAGAAATTGTTGCGCAGGTACGAGTGCCAAATCCTATTGAAGGATCAGTAGATGGGCTCCTTGTTTTTGATTCGTATGGTGGCCCCGCCTTAGCTGAGCGAGTAAACAAAACAGAAAGCTGGCGTAGGCTCGTGCTGTACCGAATCGTGCCCCCTGCCCAAGAAAGTAGCGATGAATCATCTATTGAACCGCCCCCGCCACTCACCGTCACCTTTGCATTAACAGGACTGGGAGAGGCTCAGATTGACTCTGTATCAATCAAACCATTATCCCGAGGCAACAGTGGGCCATCAGTCACCCAGATTACTTCTGGAAATCCAAACTTCCCCAAACCCGACGAGATTCTCCAAAAACAACAGCTGCAGGCCGTGCCAGTGATGACAACACAGCCCAATCCAACAGCGCCAACATCGACTTGGCCAGGCATGAGTCTCGAATGGCCCAAGATGCTACCGTTTACAGCACCAGAAACAACTCCACCCCGGGGGCCGTCTGGTAGTACTATTGACCCATTCAAACGGGCTCGTGCTGTTTCCTCAAAATAACCATAAGTAAACTTACGTACTCCTTTCTTTGAATTTCTGAATTAAGAAGTTCAAGAAAGCAAGTACTTCTCTGGACTATTGATATGCACTCACAACCCTCGTGCTGCCAGAACAAACCTCATGCGAAGACACACTTCTCGCAGCGAGATACGAGCAATGGGTTCTTCTGTCCGATGTGCTCCGATGTTTCCTCTGAATCACCAGGTCCTTGCCCTCACTGCGGAATGCCCCTTGAGACAACAGGTGTGCCTAACGCTACGATCTCTGATGACAACATACTGAACAACTTCGGTGAAGTTGTAATTGGAACCATACTTTCCATTCCTGTCCTACTGTTGGCGATGGGGCCGATGCTTGGCCTCTCAACCGAAGATTGGATTGATCCGCACACGGGTCAGCTGCTGCAACTTGTTCTTACGAGTTTTGTTATCGCGACGTGTGGCCGTTCTATCTTTACAAGTGGCATTCGTAGCATCAAAAGCGGCCACCTCAACATGTTTACGCTCATTACCATTGGTGTGACCGCCGCCTATGGATTCAGTGTTGCCGCAACACTATTCCCGAACCTTTTTCCAGAATTGTTCATGAATTCTCAAACAGAGCTGCCGCACACCTTCTTTGATGCGGCTTGCATGATTATTGTACTTGTCGTCCTCGGGCAAGCACTTGAAAGCCAAGCCCGGTCAAAAACAGGAACTGAACTTCGTTCACTTGTTTCACTTGCTCCAATGACTGCTCGTGTTGTACTTGAAAACAGTGAACAAGACCTACCACTAAGCCAGATCCATCCTGGAGACCATTTACGAGTTCGACCGGGTGAGATTATTCCCGTTGACGGCATCCTGCTAGAAGGAACAAGTCATGTTGATGAATCATTATTAACTGGTGAGCCCCTACCCATAGAAAAGAATAAGGGCGACGAGGTCATTGCAGGAACAAAGAATGGTCGAGGAAGTTTCATTTTTTTAGCAAAAAAAACCGGCTCTGAAACTCTCTTGGCCCGTATCATTTCGCTTGTGAGTTCGGCCCAGAGGAGCAAGGCACCTATCCAAAGGATGGCCGATACTGTGGCCAGCATCTTTACGCCAGCAGTGCTGGCCATCGCACTGGCAACTTTTATCGGATGGTTTTTTCTTGGCCCTCAACCTCGGTTAGCACATGCAATCATTTCAAGTGTTTCAGTCTTGGTAATTGCATGCCCATGTGCTATTGGCCTTGCTACTCCAATGTCTATTGTTGTCGGTGTTGGTCGGGCTGCCCGTGAAGGAGCCTTATTCAAAGACGCCAAATCACTCGAGATTCTTGGACAAAGCAAGAGCCTCATGATTGATAAGACCGGAACATTAACAGAAGGTCGACCTGCTGTTACTGACATTGTGCTATTTGGCAATCAATCTGAAGACGAAGTCCTATCGCTGGCAGCTACGATCGAAGTAGGAAGCGAACATCCACTCGCCACTGCAATCTGCCAAGCCGCCCAGGACCGCAACCTTGTTGTGCACAAAAATACTGAAAACTTTATGTCAACGCCTGGATTTGGTGTGCAGGGAACTGTGGGAAGCAAGTCTATAGCCCTCGGAAATGAGGCCTTTCTAGAAAAACAGGATGTGCCTAACGACGAACTAAACGATTTCAGAAAAGCGGCAAATCCTTTTCGGCAAGACGGGAAAACAGTTGCTGGCATCGTAATCAATTCGCATGTGGCTGGCCTCCTAGCGGTTTCTGATCCCGTAAAAAAAGATGCTGGGGCAGTGATCAGGCAGCTACGGCATTTAGGGTTAAAAGTCACAATGTTAACGGGAGATCATCATGATAATGCCGGCGTTCTGGCACGGCTGGTTGGCATCGAGCATTATAAGGCAGGGCTTACACCGCAGCAGAAATATCAGCTCATAACTGAGAAGCATTCCAAAGGCGAGAAAACCATAATGGTTGGCGATGGAGTGAATGATGCTCCGGCTCTTGCTGCTGCCACTATCGGTGTTGCCATGGGAACAGGAAGCGACGTCGCTATAGAAACTGCTGATGTCACTCTCATTCGGGGAGACTTAGAAACTCTTCCATATTCTATCCAATTGAGCCGATTTGTTTTAACGAACATTCGGCAAAATTTATTCTTGGCGTTTTTTTATAACGCCATAAGTATTCCATTGGCAGCAGGTGTTCTCGTGCCCGTAATCGGCTCAAGTTGGCAGATCAGCCCAATCTTTGCGGCCGCTGCAATGAGTTTGAGCAGTGTATCTGTTGTGATGAATGCCCTCAGACTTCGAACAGAGCGCATATCATTTCCGTCGACATAGGCTATTCGAGCAACTTCTAGCGAGATCTGCTCTGATGCGTGCGATATGCCGATCGCTTCTGTTTTCGTCGAAGCTCATACGCTTCTCGTCTCTGAACTAACTGCATGACCCGTGCTGAGTTCACAACATAGACTGACGGATCATCGATAACAAATGGTGTCGACCATGTTGTACCGTCATTCAGATTGCACGAATTGAAGAAGAATGAATTCAGTCGTTCTGCTCGAAAACTATAAGGGAATTGGCTCGTTAAATGGTCCTTGGACGTCAGATCATCAACGCCTTGTCGGGCAAAGTAATGAATTTGACCATCGGGTGACAGTGACATTCCTAACGTCCACCAACCAAACTGATCAGCTGGAATATTTTTTACTGGAAAATCAATTCCGCGGTGATCTCCACGAACTTTTATAAGTGCTGAATCACTTTCCACACCCCGTGATGTTTCGCTTCGAAAGTGAATCCACATGCCCGGCCAGTAAGGCTCAACAACTGAGGAAGTACCTGATGCGAAAAACCCTCTATTTCGCTCAAGCTTCGTTGTACGTACACCTACCCGAATACCGAAATGGGGTCCGCTACGATTCTCCCACTTCTCTGCTGGGGGCAACCAAACACGAACTACACAACTAGGAATTTCATGTACTGGAATTTGAGACCCAAGCCTTGTGGTGATGCCACAGATTAAATCATCCTGCTGCACGGTTCTGGAATAAGTGCCAGGAACACCGGAATGCAATGTTCGAATGAGAAGCGCGTGTTTACTTTCAGGCAATCCGTTCGGTGGTGTTTTGATAACCTCTAAAAGATCAGGTTGGCCTCGCTCAGGGCCTTCCTGCATTCTCCGATTTCCAGAAAAAGCCAGCGGGCCACGTGCCCGCCCATCTTCCTCGCGAGAACTCTTTGGATGGTTGTGATAAAACTTCCAATCATCCTCTTCGAACGTATCCCCAACAAAATCAATCTTGGATCCACTGCCTGGCACCGGGACCGCTGTCGTTGACGGCGAGTAGTCAAGGGCAAGTACATCAGCGACAAAAAAAGCAACAATAAATAACGCGATAAATCGAGATAAAACGTATTTCATAATTCTTTTTGGCGGTGGTTAGAAAACATCGAAATAATAAGCCCATGGGCCCTCCAATGTTTTTTCGGCGAAAACCTCAAGTCAGTACAGTGTTGGAATGACCAACGTTTCCGTCCGTACAACTCGCGCAAGCGAACCAGTACTGATTGAAAAAAAAGAAAATTTTTCAAATCATCGACGCACGCACCCACGTTGTGTGCTGCGCGCAGTGGTATCGAGTGCATGAAGTGAGTTGATACACCGCTCAGCCAACTGCTTTTCTGAGAGACCAGCAACTTCGTCGGCCGTGATAACCGCACCAAATTCAAGTCGAATGCGCCCGGGACGAGGTGCCATTCGAGTTCGCGGCCAACATTCATATGCCCCAACAATTGCCACTGGCACAATCGGAACCCCCGCACGCTTCGCCAATAACGCGAAGCCATTTTTCATGTCGCCTAGTTGGCCAGACGCTGTCCTTGTTCCTTCTGGAAAAACGATTACAGCAGCCCCCTTCCTAAGTCGTTGTATTACTGTTCTCATTGCCGTAATTGTCGAAGCATTACGATCAATCGGAACTGCACCGAGCGCAGCAATCACACGAGCAAACGGCGGAAAGGTGAAAAGACTGCTTCGGGCAAGACTGGAGAGTCGTCGGTTTGTGGCAAGCCCTAGCAAAAGTGGATCAAGATGACTCTGGTGGCTTGAGAGAACGAGAAGCCCTCCAGTTTCTGGTATTTGATGCACTTTTCCGAGACGAAAGCCAAACAGTGATATGGCAAATATGCGGCAAAGAAACCACAAAGAGTCATAGAGCAATCTCCCCCACCAGTCCTGGTGACTCTCTACCTTTTTTATTGTAATGGAGACCGAGGAATTCTTATCCACTACCGACTCAGTTTGTTTAAAAAAATTCATCCGCATTCTCTGAAACTTGAATCTGGATGGGATTTTATTTTGAAACGAGCCCGCGATCGCTAGCTAATTTCAAAATGTGTTTAATAACGTCTTTGAGGGACAGCCTATCTGTGTTAATGACAATCGCATCCGGCGCAGCTTCCATTGCTCCAACCGGACGATCTCGATCTCCTTGATCTCGCTCTAACTGGCTTTGCAAAATCTCATCTAGAGTTCGGCTTTGGTCCCCCTGATCAACTCTTTCACGGTAACGTCGAGCCGCCCGTGCTGCAGGGGATGCATCAAGATATATCTTCAATCCTGCATGAGGAAATACAACAGTACCTTGATCACGGCCCTCCGTTACCAGATCAAACTTAGCGGACAAAATTTGCTGCTTCTTTTTCATCTCTTCACGTACAGAAGGTGCATCTGCAACAAATCGAGTAGCCCTGGTCACACGATCAACCCGTATTTCTCCTGAAACATCTCGACCGTTCAAGAACACAGCCCCATGAGCAGCTTGAATGTCAACATGTGATGCCAACACTGCTAAATCTTTTTCATTCTCCAGAGATATCTCTTGTTCAAGTGCTGCCAAAGCAACTGCCCTATACATTGCGCCAGTATCCATGTGATACCAACCCAACTCATAGGCAAGTGCTCTTGCTGTGGAGCTTTTCCCTGCACCAGCAGGCCCATCAAGGGTGATAATTTTCACTGAAAACAATCTCCAGATCAACTAACTCGTAACGACGCAATACGCACTCAATAGTTTTCCCATCGATCACGAGCCCGCCTTTGACAGCTTGCGATTCATGCACTTCGCCATTCCAACGCACCTGAGAAATCTGATGAATAAAAGTGAGTTTCATCATGCTCTCCTGCCCATATGACTCGAGCAAACGAAGACGCACTCCTTCTTCTGCAGAGGTGAGGGTTGCAACTGATATCACTCGGACATTCGAAGGTATTTCCAGCGGCATTGGGGCTGACTCAAGCAAACCTGTAGCAGCCCATGAAAAACCTAGATTGATTGCGTGAGGCAAGTCTATACCAAGGGCAAGCTGAAACTTCTGAGCATGAGCACCACAGTCCGTTGTTAAAACCGTGTCAAGCGTATGCGAACTATTCCGCACATGCCACGAATGACAACCAGTAAAGATTTGCAATCCACTCGACTCAGACAGTGTCGATTGTTTTTCATCATGCCGAGCTAGCAGACTCCCGCTACGAACGACAGAAAGAAGCCACGGCGAGAAAATACGTTTTCGCTCAGTCGCTACAAATTGCGTCTGGACAGTCCGGAATAGATCACAAAAATCATTTTCATTCCATGCGAATCGTGTTGCAAAAAAACGACTTAAAGCGTCATTTTTAGGCGGTACGATTGAATTCAGCTCTTGAGCCGGCTCAATTACCATCGATACTGACACCGCGGACCCATCGAGTATGAAATGTACTCTTTGAAAGAATCGTGCGAGTTCAGAACCATCGTTGTGTATCAGCACGCCACGGCTTTCAATACCATCTTCGCAACGATCAACTCTATCGGCTACCATTGCTGAATAATGGGTCTCTGAGGAATGAGATCCAGGCTCATTCCAACAAAGAGCAAGTTGTTGTGACAATCGATTTCGATCATCCTTTCGACTACGGAGTGATACGATTCCGCCGGTTTGCTCATGCACCCTGAGAACAAGATTTTCACTACTTAGCGTAAGAACATCCTGAGATTTCTTCCGTTTCGGAAGCCATGTGTTGAGAAAATATTCCCCCCAATGCTGATGCGTACGATCAGACTCTGTTTGATCCACTGACTCGTGAAGAACTTTCTCATCTTTGCAGTACGGATGCAAAACCTGCTTGTATCTAACCCAATCGTCCACTAGCTGAGACGACTCTATAGAAATAATTTCCGCCTGGGACATGGAACTCGCGTCAGCTGTATTTTGACGATCAACAATGGCAACATCCTTGCACGGAGAGATTCCAACACGAAACCCATCCTGCTCAAATGAAACTGGAAAAGAAGAGTCTGTCGTTTCGTCGAGCAATGTTTCCGCAGTACAGAATCGACCAAAAACACTCGTCCACGATGCAGCTCGACGAAGTAAACCAAACCATGGACTCGCACTCCCTGCGTGATGACAGAACATAATAAGAACCATATGGTCGTGGTCCATGGCATCACTTAACGTGGAACTTAGGGAAAGAACTGCTGCAGAACTGCGGGCATCGAGCATTTTCGGCTCAAGTGCCGCGAGCTGATTCTTGCTTTCATTTTTCCACTGAAAGCATGCCGCACCGGCAGATGGCATAGGGAATCCATCGAAGCTTGACCACAGTACTCCTCGATAACCACATCGTTGCAAAATTGGCAGAAAGAGAGAAGCTCGTGGTCCAGCATGGCAACCAAAAATTTCCGGTAGAACACCAACAGCCTTTTGCCATGCATCTCTTCCCTTCACTACTTCTCGATCCATTTGCTCGGGTGACATCAAAGCAAATGCAAGGTTTCCAGATACGCTACCAAGCAAAGAAAGAGAGCCATCGGCAACTCTGTGTCGGATTCGTTCGGAAATGTCACACGATTGTTCCAGACAACTGACCGCTTTGGTATCAGCCAATAATGTGAGTGGAACCGGGGACTGCAATGTGTTCTGGAGTTCTGCTACCGATTTTTCCCCAAGTAAAACCAGATCAAGACACCAGCATTCCATTGGATAAAAGTGATCTCGTGTAGCCTCCAGACACTGGAACGCCTGAGCCATTTTTTCTTGAGCGAGTGCCGGCTGATCTTCCTTCCAGGCTTTTGCCGATTCTGTGACAACCTCCAGAAAACCAGTTTGATCCAAGGGCGTATCAGAACGCATTCGATTGGCTAAGCGTTCGAACAGCAAAACTGTTAACCCGAGGGAACGAAAATCTTCAACAAAAGAAACCTGCCAGTCAGATAATGTTTTATTCTCACTGCTAACTGGAGAACTGTTCGACATATCGACACAGCATGCTTCATATAATTCTGAGAGAAATGATTCGGTATCAACTTGGTGTAGAAATATTTGTCCTTCACTGAATGGTGGAGAGGCTCCGGTTACAAATCTTTCTGAAAGTCCTTCCGGGATAATGCCAACTATTTTTCCTTCACGAGTCCACGGCAAGTCAACACTTGCCCAACTCGGAAGCCCCTCGGATTCACAGATTACAAAAGGATGCCACGCAACTGTCCACGCATTAAGAATTGCAGATGCCTCATCGTTCTCCATCCATTCAGACAAATCTTCAAGCGAATGACACGGCAGAAAGACCGTCACTTCTGGTCGAGAGTGTTGTTCAGAATCATTCATATCAAACTGCAAGTTCTCGAAAGACTTGTTTTCACCCGGTAAAAGTGCTCAAGACGCACCGATTTATTTTGCACAACCGGGGGATTGTGCCGAATAAAATGTAGCTTATTTCCACTAACACGCTCTGTCCTACCAGCCGTTTTGACACAATGTAACAGGTCTGTTTATCCACCGTTTGACACTAGAAAACACGAATCCATACAGTTTCTGTATGGTATTCTTCTTGAGTGTAAACTCTAAATTCGGTGATGATCTGATTTTCACTTGATAGTGGAATAGTTTCCTTTCAATTTATTCAAAGAAAAACGGATGCGGCATGGCACGCTCGCGGAACGTCTGGGGCATTGATATTGGCAAGTGCGGGCTAAAAGCCCTGCGCTGCAGCCGTTCCACAGAGGGAGAAAACCTCATCGCTGAGGCTTTCGATTACATCGAATATCCCATGCTGCTTACCCAGCCAGAGGCGGATCCTGGGGAACTTGTTCGCGATGCAGTAGAAGAATTCCTCAGTCGTAATGATATCTCCGGAGACACAATAGCTGTCTCAGTTCCCGGACAGGCAGGGCTCAGCAAGTTCATTAAATTGCCACCTGTCGAAGCAAGCAAGATTCCGGACATTGTCACGTACGAAGCCCGACAACAAATTCCATTCCCGCTCGAACAGGTCATATGGAGTTGGCAGAGGCTCGAAGGTGGAATTGAAGAAAGTGGCTTCGTAATTGATGCTGAAATTGCACTTTTTGCAATGAAACGTGATCAAGTTGCAAAAGCTCTCGAGCCGTTCAAGGAAGCCGATATCGAGATCGATATCCTACAACTGAGCCCTGTTTCCTTGGCGAATGTTGTTATGTTTGATCAGCTTCCCAAAGCAACTGAGCTTGATCCAGAGGATCCCCCGCCATCAATTGTTTTGGCCTCAATGGGTGTGGATTCAACAGATCTTATTGTTACAAACGGACTAAAAATTTGGCAGCGAACAATGCCTATCGGTGGCAGTAATTTCACCCGGGCACTCGTGCAGGGAATGCGGATGACATTCCCAAAAGCAGAGAATCTAAAGCGGAACGCCGCGCGGGCTGACGATCCTAAAAAAGTTTTCCAAACTTTGAGACCTGTCTTCAATGAATTTGCCAGTGAACTACAGAGATCTTTGAATTACTTTACCGGTCAAGATCGCACTGCAAAGATTGGTCAGGTTTTGCTCGTTGGAAACGCTGCAAAACTTCGTGGACTTAGCGACTTTCTTGCGAAACAACTCCAACTTGAAGTGCACCGTCTGCGAGAATTCAAACGGCTTGAGGGAGATCTGATTCTGAAAACTCCCGCATACCGGGAAAACCAACTGGCCTTTGCTGCAGTGTATGGGTTAGCGCTGCAAGGGTTGGGCGTTGCAAGCATACGAACCAACCTCTTACCAAGCGATGTCACGCGGGACCGATTGATCGAGGCAAAGAAGCCTTGGGCAGTTGCTGCCATGCTGGGCCTTCTGGTTGCAGCACTCATTAATTTCCTGGGTATCTACGTTGCTTGGAGTAGCTACTCTGAGAACCTTTTCGCAGATGCATTTACCCAAGTTGATTCTGTTGTTTCAAAATCTTCTCAGATCCAGAGTAGCCTTCAGCAGGCTCAATCTGAGCAACTCGAGATTCTTGAAACCCAGCAAAGATTAATTCGAATCGGTGATCGTCGCTTTCAGGCCCTTGAATTGATTCGAACTATTGAGTCAATGATCCCTCGTAACGAACCGGACAAGACTGACGAATTGCTTCGAGACGAAATGAAAGCTGCTGAGGCTGCCCTGAAAGAACAAGAGGCAAGCGAAATGCCAAATGCTCTTTCGGTGAAGCCGACCATACCGATCTCAATTAATTACGATGAGCTCCATATCGATTCTTTGGACTGCCAGTATTTCGAAGATCTCTCTACTTGGTTTGAACCAATTGAAGAAGATTGGAGAACCACAATCGTTGCGGCAGAGTTTGCAAGCTTTGATACAGAAGAGTCCTCTGAAGCTGAGCCATCTGAAGCGGACTCTGCGGAAGAAGCTATATCTGAAACAGATAATGACGACAATGAGAATATGGATGGCGGTGCAAATGAATTCGAGGAGAGCGAACCAGAAACTCCTTCGGGCGCTGGCTGGGTCATCCAAATCGTCGGACATCACTTCCACAACGAGGATTATCATGCACCGTTTGAGGGAAAAACCTATCTTCGGACGACATTCATTGAATCTCTTTTAGGCGAAAGAGGTGAGATCGTGACGGTATCAGCTGGCCCGGAGGCGGGAGAAAAAGTTTTCCCAAAAGATATCGGCATTGGCTTTCCAGTAATTATTGAATCCAATCCAATTGAGGACTTCTGGATATCCACTGCTGTCGACAGTATCGGTGATGATGGCATGGGTATGGGTTCAAGCCGAAGCCCAACAAGAGGAGTTGATGGTGGGTTAATGGAAGACGGAATCGAGCTAAAAAAATATCGATTTGTAATCCAATTTGTTTGGAAACCAAAAACACCGGGGGCTGTTGAATTGGTTGCCGAAAGCGAAAGTGGTGATTATTAACAATAAGTTTGTGCGTTTATAAGAATCCGCACAGATCAAGCCAAAAATTGAATTGGAAAAACTATGGTTGAAATTCCAGACGATATCAAAGGCTACCTCAAGCAAGTACAGAAGTATCACTTTTGGCTGCTGGCGCTTCTTCTGCCGCTTGTACTTGTCCCTCTTGCATTTACCGCTGATGCGAAACTACTTAATGAAATAGACACTCGCTCATCTGCCGTGAAGGCAAAGGTCGATTCAATTGACTCTGTCTCACGGAAAAATGTGGCGGGCCTTGAGGAATTTGGCCACCCACAATCAGATTGGGCCGAGGTGGTCACACGTTCAAACAACACTCTGCGACAACAAATTTTCGCTGAGTGGACATATCTCTGGGATCAGCAAAAAGCCATTCGAACGTGGCCCGCCCCTGCTGACATTGGTGTTGATTTCTTGCGAGCAATTGCTCGTTTGAAACCTGACCAAGACCTTCCTGCTCGTTTCCGAGATCGATATCTTCAGAGAATCCGTCGTGTTGTCCAAAAGCTACCCAGCCGAATTGATGCAAAAGAATCAATGGAAGCATTAGGAGGAGAGAGTGGATTCGAGAGGGGTGAGTTCGGGATGTCTCCAGACATGGCTAGCACCGATGAAGACACAGACAACAGAGTCATTTGGGATTCGATGGACCAAAATGAGCTATTTCAGACTTTTTACTGGACATCGACACCGTCAACAAAGCAAATTCTTCTTGCGCAAGAAGAACTCTGGGCATATGAAATTCTTTGCGATGTAGTCGCTCAAGCAAACAATGAGTCAACTGGATCCCATAATGCAACAATTCCGTACATCAGCCAGTTGGCAGTGGGGTATCGTGCCGCAGAAGAAGATCCTGGTGGACGTAAAGGAGGGCGTTTAAAAACGAAATCGGCTGGCTTTGATGAGTATATGGACATGGACATGGGCATGGACATGGGCATGGATGGTGAAATGATGGGCAAGCCAGCAAACCCCCGATTCGCGAGTGTTGGCGGGTATGGCATGGAAGAAGAAATGTATGATGAATTCACAGGAATGCCAATTGATTCTGGTTCAGAGGAAAATGACGAAGCGCTGCTGAACTGGATTTATGTAGATTCCGAGGGGACGCCGTTAGAGAGTGCACTCGTTGCAGAATCACCAGACACAAAATTTGTTCATTACATACCGTTTTGCTTGAAGTGTCTGGTAGACCAAAGAAAACTTGACCTTCTTCTTAGGACATTCGCAACTATGTCTGTACCAATTGATGTTCGACAAGTCAGAGTAAATCCTGGTAGTGCCGATTCCATGTATGGCGAGGAAGGCATGTACGGCGGTGGTGGTGAGATGATGAGCGGAATGGGCTCAGAATTAATGTCTACGGATAGCGTTCGGCGTTATGATTTCAACGTTGAATTGAGGGGAGCGATTGCGCTTGCCCAAAAACCTGATGCGACGGTCTTAGGGCTTGATACTGAATCACAAGAATAAGTGAGGAGGATTTCTTTTATGGGACTTCCAAAAATAAAATTTACACCTGAGGCAATCTTTGGCTTCGTTGCAAACCATGGTGAAAAAATACTTGTTGTAATTGTGGTGCTATGCAGTTTGCCGCTTGCTTGGGGCGGCATCAATGCTTTGAGGTCGAAAACTCGGTCGTCAAAAGAGGACCCAACGCAGATCATGCGTCTAGTTGAGAACGCAAACAACATATTAAATCGACCACTTCCGCCTGACCAACAAACAGAACTAAATAAAACCCTTGGTTCTGCAAGCATTGAGCCAAGTGCTTCACTCGAAACATGGAATCCCTCTGAAATAAGTAGGCTATCAGCTGACGCGGGATTAAATCGTCCGTTACTGGGTGACATACAACGACGACAGGTTCCAGTGATTTTTCCAATTGAGCAATTAGTTGCAACGGCTGGGGTAGTTGCTATAGCCAATCAAGATGACCTGCTCATGGACGGAGATCCATCTTTTTCAGGGGGTTTTCCTGAAATGGAAATGATGGAAGATCCAATGGGCATGCAGCCCACCGTCACGTCGCCACCCGCAAATAAAATGCCATACGTTCTTTTGACTGGCCTTGTCCCCTTTCGCAAACAAATTGACGAATACATCGCGCTCTATGCAACGGCAAGCTATCAGAGTCCAGAACGCGACTTGCCTATCTGGCATGACTATGCTGTTGAGCGTTTGGAGGTTCGTCCTGACGGCGACGGTGACTGGAAGGTAATTGACATCACTCGACTCTATGAAGACTGGAAAGACACCTGGGCCGGCACTGCGACAGACACAATTCCTCAGCAATTTATACTGCCTTCAACACAAAATCTCTTTAATCCTGCTGATGTGCCAATCGGCTATTGGGGCCCTCTCCCTGCACTTGCAGCCAAACCTACGCTCAACGGTGTAGATATGTCCGGGGGGGAATCCGGCATGGGTGGTCCTGAGTATGGTTCATCATGGGGCATGCAAACAATTCATCCGTGGGTCAAAGATGAGATAAAAAAGAGCCTTGCCGAACAAAAAAAACTGGCCCTCGAGCAACAAGAAGGAATGGGGCTAGGCGGTGAAATGGGTTATGGCATGGAAGGCGGGGGTGAGTTTGGGGGAGGAATGACAGGGCCAAGCACAGGCACATTCAGCCCCTTTAGTGACACCGAAATGGGTATGGAAGAGGAATCCATGAATGAACAGTACTATGATGAGGGTATGGGTATGGGCTATGGACCCGACGGTGAAGGGATGATGCTTGATCAAGACTATTGTCTTTTTCGGTTCATTGATACAAGTGTTAAGCCGGGCCGACTGTACCGATACCGCGTGACACTTCGAGCATGGAACCCCAACTGGAATCTCCCTAAAAAATTCCTTGATAGTCCCGAATTGGCCGACGATCAATTTGTCCAATCGGCCACTTCTGACCCGTTCCCGAGCTTGGACGCTATGCCTGTTCATGTCCCGGCAGACAATGTACTTCTTGCGCGACTTTTATTGCGAGATGAAAAAAAGGTATACGGCCTAGGGGTGAGTGACCAGGAACTGCTTGTTCTCGATAGCAATGAAGATTCCGGTAACTTTGAACTACATTCGATAGAAAGCAAGCCTGGCGAGGTTGTCGGGAGCAAGAAAGGCGCGCGAAAAATTAAACAATTCAATAATCGAAGAATCTCTGTTCCACCACATGATGTCGACAGTGAGCAAACGCTGTTAGCGGTAGTTGGGCAACAAACAATCGATGGAAAAAAGCGGCCTGGAAGGGGATTCATCCCACCCGAACCCTTGGAAATCCTCATTACTGATTCTGCTGGCACTCTCGATGTCATTTCTGCAGACGCGTGTGAGGAAACTGTCCGAGAATACTTACCAACTCTCCCCGGTTTTCAACCACCGCAAACTGTTGATCCGAGCATGATGGAAATGGAAATGGAAATGATGGACTTCTAGTGAACGCTGCCTCTCAACCGAAATGCATAAAAATTCTTAAACCAAGATAAAACCAAGATCGGCTCGAACGTTCATGAAAAAACTTTCATTCAATAACGGTTTTTTTTTCATTCAATCTGCTGGATTTTTTCTGCTCGCACTGGCTTCCAATACCAGTTTTGTTTCAGCGCAGAACGAGCCACGATACACTCGCATAGCTTCTCTCGAAGCTTCGAATGAAATGAAGGCATACCAGAAAGACCTTGGATCTGGTGCACCATTTGCAGAAAAACATCAACAACTTCTCTTAAACGAGGGCCTTCCTCAACTATTTATTGACGGTAATCGGCTCGACAGAGCACAGGTGCGACAACGTCTTCAAAAAATCTTTTTTGAGTCCATTGCTGATTCAAATGCACACAAGAAGGCAACGGATACGGCTATCAAGCAGTTGAGTGCTTTAGCTCGGAGTGAACAAATTTCGATTAACGGAAGTATTAATGCTGCCTTATTCCTCG
>JALCBP010000099.1:0-7385 GCA_028066355.1 Pirellulales bacterium | reverse complement strand
GACGATCACTGAGATCAATATCGATGATGGCTCCATCACTATCTTCTTTTATGACCCCACCTGTCTTGAGGATGATTTCAGGGCTAGCTGCAACTGTGACGTTGCAGAAGCATATGAGGATCAGGAGAGGATAAAGGCGTGTAGGAAACAGTCGGTAAGGCATTGCAAACACAAGTTTTACGTTGAGGAAAGGGTGTTGAACGTTACATTAATCATACATGCGTAATGAATGATTTTGTTACAATACAATATCGTTTTTATGAATATGAAAGACGACTGTCGCATCCTGTCTTTTGGGTGTGGATTGAACAATATAGTCGTGCAAAACGAATGTTGAATTATTGAATGTGGTCTCTGCTGAGGGAAAAAGGCTTCCTGTGTCTCGTATTCACAGGATTTCCGGTCAGCGTAGAGAGGTGAATTGTATTACTTTAACAGGCAAGACGGGATAATAAGCAAATAGGGAAAATGTTGTGTAAGCACTTGTCTTCAGTATGATGAGCAACTCTGGATATAAGAGATCAATAATTAACAAAGATTAGTAATTAGATTTAAGAGACTTTTTGAAAATAAAAGGAATGAAGTGCATGAGTTCATCTACATCCCGCCGACAGTTTCTTGGTCATACGGCTTCGATAGGTGCTGGCTTTGGAGTCTGGTCAGGTTTAAGTCCAACTTTGCGAGCAAATGAATCAGCGCTTCAAGGGCTTTCGGCTGCATGTGTTGGCGTTGGTGGTAAGGGCAGTAGTGATACCAGCCACATTGCGGAGCAAGGGGTGAATATTGTTGGTTTATGTGATGTTGATGGAGGAACGGTCGATAAAAAATCACGTGAGTTTCCTGATGCAGAAAAATTCAGTGACTTTCGTGAAATGTTGGACAAGCTTGGAGATAAGATTGACATTGTGACAGTCAGTACGCCTGATCACACACATGCTGTTGCAGCATTAAAGGCAATGAAGATGAAGAAGCATGTGTATTGCCAAAAGCCTCTTACCTGGTCCATTCATGAAGCTCGATTGATGCGTGAGACAGCGGAGCAAATGGGCATTGTCACGCAGATGGGAAATCAGGGCACGAGTGAGAATGGTTTGCGTGAAGCAGTTGAAGTGATTCGGAGTGGCGCAATTGGAGATGTTGCAGAGGTTCACGTTTGGACCAATCGACCCGTCTGGCCACAGGGTCGAGGGAGACCTGCCGGTGAAGATGAAATTCCAGAAAACCTGAACTGGGATGCCTGGATAGGCCCAGCACCAATGCGGCCATTTAAAAAAGGCATTTACCACTCCTTTAACTGGCGTGGATGGGTTGATTTTGGAACTGGGGCTCTTGGTGATATGGCGTGTCACACGACCAATATGCCCATCATGGCACTGAAACTTTTTGATGCTGATGCCGTGACCGCGGTGAAAAACCCAGGTATTTTTGAAGGTGAAACATTTCCTAGCAGTTCGCATCTTCTCTTTGAGTTTGGTAAGCGGGATGGGCTGCCACCGTGCCAGTTTCATTGGTATGACGGAGGTGAATTGCCACCAGATGCCATCATCAACCAATTACCCGAATCATTTCAACAGAAAGTAAAAAAACAAAAAGAAGGTGGCCGGAAAACGAGTGGTGCGATTATTATCGGCAGCAAGGGCCTACTGTTCTCACCAGATTCCTACGGAGCACGTTATTTTCTTCTTCCTGAAGAAGATTTCGCAGACTTCAAGCCACCAGCTGAAACATTGCCACGAATTCCATTTAAGGGAAGCGGCGACCAGCGTCAGAAATGGGAGTTTGTAAGTTCGATCAAGGGAGAGTACGAACCTGGAACAATGTCTAATTTTGGTTACGCAGGTCGCCTCACAGAAACGATACTTATTGGGAACCTCGCACTTCGGGCTGGCGAGGGAACACGAATAGAGTGGGATGCTGAAAAACTCAAAAGCCCAAATGTTTCTGAAGTGAACCAGTTTGTGAGCCGCGCCTATCGAAAAGGTTGGGAGTTGCCATAAAAGCTCTATATAACGGGTTTTATGTGTTTTTTTAAAAATAGTACAGAAAAACTCGATTTTGATTTTTTTCGTTGGTACTATTGGAAATAGTCTCAATTCACTCAATGTCTCGATAGGAGTTTCAACGTGAAAACGTCGAAAATAATCTCAATAGCAGCAGCGATTCTTGTTGTTGTGTTGGGTTCCAGTCATGCCGATGCAGGTCTTTTTGGTTGTTGTGGAAAAGACCGTTGTCCACCGCCACCAAAGGTGGAAGTATGCCTGATGATTTGTAGTCCTTGTGATGGCTGTCCGGTTCCAGTCACACTTTGTGTACCAGAGTGTTGTGTCTGTGAAGAACCAGATGTAACGACTCGATGTGCACTCATTGGTAGCGGTGTTACCCACGTTGACTACTGCTGCTGTGGCTTCAGTGCGACAATCCGTTGGGATCGTTGTGGAGAGCCCCACGTTGTTCGAACAAGAGATTGACCGAACTGTAAAGTGTCGGCTGTCACAAACCAGCTATTAGAAAACCAGCTGTTAAAAATAGAGAACAGTTTCCTCAAGCCTGATAGTTTAAGGAAACTGTTTTTCTTTTTAGCGATCGTTTTCCATACGAAATTGGATTGTGTCAGCCATGATGCCAGCCTCTCGATCTAGTTCCTCAAGCGAACCGAGATCCTGATTCGTATGTGCACGATAAGCCAGCCAGAGAATTTCCTTTGCGTCCTCGCGAGCATTTTTGAGCCATTCTGGTCGTGAGCTAACCGGAATATGTATGAGTCTCTCAAGACGATCTAGATTTGTATATTCCATTAACATCATGCACCCTATGGAACGCCGCTGAGTCTGAACGCGAAGTAGAGAATTTCCTGAGGAAATCGTGACAAGAAACCATAGAATCAAATAAGGAGTCCTCTCAAGTTCTTTCTCTCAGTTCCTTCCGTTGGCTGGTTTTTAAAATGCGTGTACTTCTCCTTGGGCTGATTTATCTTTTTCTCTGTCCGCTGGCTGGACATTATCTCGGAATTTTTATGATACAGATGGCGCTTTCTGGGGGCCCGGCAAATCTTATAACCATATATATCGTTCGTATAGTCGCAATGATTCTTGCGTACGTAATCGTGGGACCACTCTTAAAAAGTCTTTTTGTCCCGCGTCGTGTTTAGCAGCAGGATGAAGGGATTATTCATGAAAATAAAAAGAATATTTTTCAATAATGTATTCATTATTTTTTTATACCTAGGAACCAGTACGACGTTCGCTGAAGCAAGAGATTCAAAGGGACTTGAATTCGAAGAAATGTACGCTGTTGTCAGTGTTGTATCAGTTGAGAAGTCAGTAGAACATTCGGTGACTCTCGGCAATGCACGCAGTGGACTTCTCAGGAAGCAAACATTGGTAGGGCCTGTGCAGCTTGGAGTATCTGTCAGAAACGATAACTGCCTGGTGGGATACGAGATTGCTTCTCCAGATGAAACCACCGAGCGGTACCGCATCAAAGTGTGGATCACCAAAGAGTCAAAGCCCATTGAGTTAGTCGTTGGGCCAGTTGAAATTGCTTTTCTTCCAGGAAAAATTTTGCAAGATGGCCCCCCGGTAGGCGACGAAAGTCAGGTGGTATATGAGGTGCGAGAGGTGTTTGAAGAATTCGGTGTAGCCAGTTCGATGGTAAAAAAGATTTGTCTTCCTGTCGAATATCGACATCACTTTGAACGAAAAGTCCCGCCTTCACGGGCAAACCCATACGTGTTTATCGATGAAAAAAATGATGATTACGCTGAGTCGAACAAAAGTATTGTGGATGATTTTGGTGTTCATTCGCTTTCATGTAAAACGTCTGCACAAGTTATTCAAATAATTTCAAGATACAAATTTGTTGAATAAAAAGAAAAAAGGCTGCTAACTTTCGCTAGCAGCCTTTAAACTTTATGTATCGACAACTTACAGCTTAATTCTTTGGAAGAATGACCGTATCAATGACGTGAATAACACCATTACTGGAGTTGATATCCGTTTTGATTACTTTTGCGTTGTCAACAGTAACGGTGCCTCCGCTTACTGCAATGGCGACATCTGAACCTTCAACGGTTGTCGCCTTATTAAGTTTCACAACATCCTTTGCCATCACTTTGCCAGGCACGACATGATACGTCAGGACTTTTACGAGTTGACCTTTATTTTCTGGCTTCAATAGTTTTTCGACGGTGCCGGCTGGCAGCTTTTCAAACGCAGCGTTAGTTGGAGCGAAGACCGTAAATGGTCCACTTCCGGACAGTGTTTCTGCGAGCCCAGCAGCTTTTACAGCGGCGACGAGTGTGCTGAAGTTTTCATTGTTTACAGCATTTTCAACGACTGTTTTGTCACAGGTGCCACAGCCGGCTAGTGCAGCACGAGTTCCGAAGAGAGCGCAAGCTACTGTCAAAGCAAGACCGAAAGTTCGGTAAGACATGAGTTTTTCCTTTTACGAGAAGAGGCTGGTTTGACAGCCCTATGAATTTTCAACTGAAACTGATTATAGACGCTGGTTCATTGCCGGGGAGTAGTCACGTATTCACATGATCGAGGCACAAAATTGAAGAACATCTGTGTTTGGGGTTTCGATACAGATTGCCTGATGGAATGTGCTATCCCTGTGTTGTCTAAGACTAGAAGAGTCATAGCAACAATAACCAAAAAAAGAAAAGGTTTTGTATCCCAAGTGCGATAAGTACAGAGTAGATACTGGGCAGCGTGGTTTCGGTAATTTGACTTAGATCCCGTATAAGATCTCATTTAGTGAGATCAATATGCGCCTTAATTTGCCCGGGCCTATTTGTCGTCACGGCATAAGCACCTTCTCGAATAAAAAAAATCGCATCATCTGGGTCATCAACAGTCCAGACATGGAATTCTGTAACGCCTTTTTTTCTCAATTGGCTGAGAAACCTTTTTGTCAGTACATTACGATTTGCTTGAAGACCAACCCCATCTGCTCCGATTTGATCGAGTGTTGCTGCTATCTGGTCAGCAGAAGGGATCCATCTGTCAGGTTGATTCTCATGACGTTGAAAATATGTAAGCCAGTGGATTCGAATGTCTGGAAACAGCACCCGGCATTTCTTTGCTGTATTTTTATTAAATGTAATCAGTGTAATTTTGTTTGTTGGAACTGATGATTCTTTGAGGCACGCAGCAAGGGCTCGTACAATCTCAGGCCCTGTTTTCAGTTCAACAAAAATTTGCCCATGTAGTGGAACAGTTAAAAGGACCTGTGGCAGGGTGGGGCATGTTTCACCGGAGTAACGCACATCTTTCCAGTTCCCGAAATCTAGTGCCTGTAAAGAGCGTAGTGATGTCTGGGAGACCTCTTTATCTACGCCAGTAGTTCTTTGCGTATTTGAGTCATGTATACAAACAATATGTCCATCACCCGTGAGTCGAAAATCACCTTCAATAGCATCACAACCAATTTGCCATGCTTTATTAAAGGCGGCGAGAGTATTTTCGGGTGCCTCTGAAGAAGCACCTCTATGTCCGGTAATAAGACTACGTGGCGAAGTCACTTGTGCACATACAACCTGAGTTGAAGCGAGAAGTAAGATGACAGAAAAACAAACAGATGTTCGTGATAGAATTATTGATACCATTCTGAAGAGCCCATAATTCAGCGGATATTGTATGACCGCCCTGCCCTTAGTCTATTCACAAAGGAGTTTATGATGCCATCGCAAGCAGATGGTCAAGGGCCAATCTTTCTTTCGGCAACTGACTATGAACTACCGAAGACACTTCCGGAGGGAGTTGATAAATACACAGGTTTTCGTGAAATGGCTCGAGGAGGATCTGCAGTTTTACGAACCTGCTTTGATCAAATGACTGGTCGAACCGTCGTGATGAAGTCGTTACTTACAAAGTATCTTCTCGATAAAAAAGAAAATCAGCGTCTGCTTCGAGAAGCACGGATAACTGCTCAACTCCAGCACCCAAACACTGTGCCTGTCTACGACATTGGGCGGGATCACCGTCAGGGTCTTTATTTTACGATGAAACGTATTTCCGGGGAAAACCTCTTTGCAATACTGTCACGCGTTGCTCAGAAAGATCCTGTCACAGTTGCAGAATTTGATCTTCGCCGGCGAGTTGAGATTGTTATGACATCTGGACTTGCTCTTCTTTACGCTCACGCTCGAGGGGTTATTCACCGCGATGTGAAGCCCGAAAATATCTGGGTGGGCAACTTTGGAGAAGTCATTTTACTGGATTGGGGTGTAGCTAAAGTATGGGGTCAGCCGGATGATGGCCCCAATCGCCTACAGTTGCCCAAGCAAGAAGAGGCAGATCAATCCCTCACCATGGCGGGAGATCGACCAGGTACGCCACTCTATATGTCTCCTGAACAAGTGAATACAAATCGGGCAACAATCGATGAACGTAGTGATATTTTCAGCATGGGTGTAGTACTATACGAAGCGATTGCTCTACGAGAGCCATTTCGGGGTCGTGTGATTCAAGAAACTTTTGAGAATATTATTGATCATGATCCGCCGCCTCCTTCATCATTCGCTCCAGAAAAGAAAATCCCGAAAGAGCTTGATGAAATTGTCATGAAAGCACTAGAGAAAAAACCAGCAAACCGATTTCAGACAATGCAAGAAATGCTCGATGCCGTACGGCTTCTTGATTCAGCGTACACACTTCAGGTGCTTCGCGAATTTGAACAGCAGGATCAATAAAAGAAAAGGGTCTCCTAAACTGTTTGTTAGGAGACCCTTTCTCATTTACCGATTATTTTTTAACAAAATCAGACGGCGGCACCAGATGACGCTTTTACCGTTTCAATAATTGCTGCAGCAACCTTGTATGGATCAGCGTTCGATGCCGGTCGGCGATCTTCAAGCCGGCCCTTCCAGCCATCTTCAATAGTACCCACTGGAATACGAATGGAAGCACCACGGTCGGAAACACCGTAACTAAACTGATCAATGCTTTGTGTCTCATGCTGACCGGTCAAGCGTTGGTCGTTGTCGGCACCGTAAACGGAGATGTGCTTTTCAACAACACCACCGAACCCTTCACAAATACTGGTGAAGACTTCTTTATCACCGCACGTACGCATAACTTCATTTGAGAAATTGGCATGCATGCCAGATCCGTTCCAATCGGTTTTTCCAAGTGGCTTCGGATGCCAATCAATAGCATATCCGTATTTCTCTCCGATGCGTTCAAGCAGATACCGTGCAACCCAGATTTCATCACCTGCTCGTTTCGCACCCTTGGCGAATACCTGAAATTCCCATTGGCCGGCAGCAACTTCAGCATTGATGCCCTCTACGTTGATACCTGCATCGAGACAGGCATCCAGATGTTCGTCAACACAGGCTCTGCCATGAGCATTCGAGGCACCCACGGAGCAGTAGTACGGTC
>JALCBP010000098.1:0-7464 GCA_028066355.1 Pirellulales bacterium | reverse complement strand
GGTCCGCGTGGCCCAGTCCTGAATATTCGGAAACAACAAGAGCCTCATTCGGCATCTGTGAAATCTTAGAAACTTCATTCATTACCCGTGCAGCTGTAACTCCTGGTTTTTCACCAGCAGAAACACTCACGTCACGAATCACTCCGTAAATGCTGTCCCCTGCTTCCTTAGCGTCCGAGAGCCTCTTCATGACAAGCACTACAGCACCTTCACCCGGCACCCTTCCATTCTCATTCATATCGAGGGCTGTTCGCGGATGAGACGCAAGACCTCCACGCAGAGAAAGCATCTCAAATGCAACCAAATCAAGGTAACGCTGCCCAGCTGCGCAGAGCACGGCATCACTACTTCCGTCACGCAACATATCGACCGCTGCCGCAATAGCTGTCGTGGACGAACAATCACCAGCATCGAGTGCGAGTGCGCCACCCATAAGATCAAAAGATTTCGTTAGGCGGCTCGCCAAGGTACTACTTGTGAAACTTCCGGTTTCATCAACAAGCGCAGGAAACCGCTCGAGTACTTTTTTCTCATACGCGGAAATAACATCAGTAATCTGAGTACTGCTCAAGCCGTGCCGACGCAACAGGTCGTTCAGAATGACTGCCGTCTCAGGTAGGCGCAGACCAATTTGAAGATCATGAGAAAAGTCACCGCCGAACATTGTGCCTACGACGACACTCACGCGTGTCCTGTCCCACGTTTTACTCTTCGATCCGGCAGCAGCGAGCGCAGCATCGGCTGCTTCAAGGAGCATAAACTGCAGCGGGTTTGCTGCTGCTATCTGCTTTGGAGGAACCTTATGTCGTCGCCAATCATATGCAAAACCCTCAACAAAACCGCCCAAACCTGCCACCGTGTGCCACGACCTTGGACCAGACGCATCAATCGCTCGCTCGAGACTCCAGCGTTCCGGGAGTACTGCCTGAATCGCAGACCGACCTTCCGAAAGCATTTTGTCGAATTCAGAAACTGACAATGCACCCGGCAAGACGCAACCGCTACCAACTATTGCGATGGGCTCATCATGAGCCAACTGGTTTCTCACCGTGAGGGGGCGTACTGATAGAGACTGAACTTGTGTAGGTTCAACTGGCATAGAGTGAACTGGGGCCTCATCATCGATATGCTCTGCAATCGCCAGGTGAACGTTCAGGCCACCAATGCCAAAAGCATTGACTGCAGCAAGCCGAGGCTTGCCATCCTTCCGCGGACCCCATCTTTCTGTACTTTTGGGCACACGAAAAGGGCCATCTCTCCAATCGAATTCATCATTGAATTCTTTGGCTGTTGTTCCAGGCGGGATCGAATTGTGGTCCATTGCCAGAACAACCTTCACGAGACTGGCAAGCCCTGCTGTCTCAAGTGTGTGCCCCACATTTGCTTTCACACTTCCAATGGGAACTTTCTTCCCCGACTGGATATGCGATGAAAGTAATCCAGCGAGTGCACCCAACTCTGTGGCATCACCGACCTGTGTACTGGTTGCGTGTGCCTCGATATAGTCGAGTTCAGACAAATCTTTTTTATTCGGGTAGGCCCTTTGAACTGCGAGAGTCTGCCCCTCTTGCCGAGGAGCCCAGAGGCTTTTTCCTTTTCCGTCACTTGCAACACCAATCCCACGAATCACCGCACGGATACGATCTCCGTCCTTAACAGCTTTTGATAACGTTTTTAATACAAGTGCGACGTAGCCCTCAGCAGTCACCAGGCCATCTGCGTCTTTCCCGAAAGGGCATGATCCAGCATTACTGACTGACTGTGCAGCAGAAAACAGAACAAGGCTGTCTGATTTGCAGTACGACGCTCCGCCCACAATCGCCTGATCAATACTTCCTGCATTCAATGCACGTGCGGCAATTGCAAGGGCTTGCAGCGAAGAAGCACATGCGGCGTCCACAACGAGATATGGGCCCTCTAGTCGAAGTGCTTCACGAACGAGCCTGGCTGCATCCAAAGCACTTAGCGAAATCGGCCTGCCCGCTTTCCGACCTGGATACCTCTGGCGTACAGCCGTCGTGACCTGCTCAGACAAACGTGCCACCGCGTCACCACCAAGAAGCTCTCGCGCGACATCAACTTCATTAAGGATATGTGCAGCTTCGTCAATACGGGTGGAATACACATAATCACCAACCAGAGCACTTCCACCAGTATGCCCTACATACACTCCTGTTCTTGAATGCTTTGGCATCGCGAAAGGATCCAAGCCTGCATCACGACATGCTCGCGAGGCAACTTCAAGAAATATCTGATGTGCGATGTCATACTTTTCTGCGTGATCACTCGTAAGTGGACAGACAGATCGGTCTATAGGCCGGTTACTGACAAGCCCTCCTAGCTCTGAGTAACTCTTTCCAACAGTTCCTTTTTCTTCAGCGAAATAAAGATCTCGGTTTAAGCGATCCTCAGGAAGACTCCCCCAGGCCGTTGCTCCCCGAGCAACTAGGTCCCAGAACTCATCGAGCCCATCACCCCCTGGAAGTCGACACGACATACCAACGAGTGCGAGTGGTTCCTTCAACACGATGTTTTCCTCATTCCGCTTTTTAAAAAATTTGTATGACTAGAAACTTTTTCACATGAGACACAACTCTGGCAGCAGCAATGACTCTTTATGGTCGCGACGACACTGATGAACACCGCAGCTACGGGAAGACCGAAATGGGCACCTGCAGTCATGCAAGGAAAATTGCTTCAAGAGGAACACCATGGATTTAGGAATCGAATGAACGAACTAGGGGTTGGACCCCATCCATGGGTTAAAAACGACGCAGAGAAACACGATCAGGATCAACTCAATCACATCGTGACCAAAGCCCTGTACATCTCTCAAAACGACGGAGAAGTGGCGAATACACACACTTCCGTAGATTTAGTATTGATCCACAATTTCCGGAGTCAAGAATGGGGCTAACCACAAAGAAAATGCCAGCCGATCGCCCTAAAACTAGCCATTTGCCGTAATCCTGCGAAAAGACAGGTAAAAACGTCTATGCAAACCCAATCCTTACCGAGCATGACTCAGACTGGTTCTCGGACTGCAAAGCCTGAAGAACAGTCACACGCATTACGACTGTCACCGTTTGATGTTCTCATGCTGCTCGATGAGCGACCTGGCTACCCAATGTGTTTCTTCATCGAGACACAGCTATCGGGTGATTTCTCTATTCACCGCTTCCAAGATGCGGTCAACGTTGCTGTGGAACAACACCCAAGACTTCGGTCCTGCGCTCGTTACAGCCAACAAGGTTGGCAATGGGTCCCGAGTAATGAACTCCCCCAAGTTATTGAACTTGAACTGATGGCAAATCAGGATTTACAAGCAATTGCATTCCGGCCATTCGACATTCGGCGGGAACCTGGAATACGATTCATTGTTGTCCCTGAAGGCGTACAGCAATGGAGTATTATTCTTCAGGTACACCATAGTGTCTGTGATGGCCTTGCCGCGCTTGAGTTCCTTGGAGACGTCTGGTCTCTCTACCACGGTAGTGCTCCACGTCCTTTCCGATCGAAAGTGGAACCAAAAAGTGATCAGCTGCGAACTGCAAAAGATAGTAATAAGCATGTTCAAGAAGAGCACCAGCACCTCCGTGAAACAATTTCGTTTGCAACATTCAGACCCTCTTGCGTTGCGTCATCGAGGGCAGCGTCGACACATCGTGAACAAGAACCTCATCCAGACCAAAGACCATTTCAGTCATTCACGCTCGCGCCAATTCACGTACAACGCTTGCGACAACACGCAAGCCAGTCTGGTGCGACCATCAACGACATTATTGTTGCCGCTTCAATCCTGGCTATTCATGAGTGGAACACGAAACAAAGCAAGCCAAAAAATCGAATTCGGATCACCATGCCAGTCAACTTACGACCACCTCGTTCCCGGCAACCTGCCAGCAATCAAATCGGTTATGCATTCCTAGATCGTCACCCAAATCAGTTGCAAGAACCTCATGAGACGATCAAGTCGATCGCCGAGGCAAGTCGCTGGATTCAACACTCCGGCGCTGCTGGCATGTTTCTCATTGCTCTAGGCTTCTTCCTTAAACGCACATGGTTGCTTCGGCTGATCACACGGCTGCCCCTATGCTTCTCAACGGCCGTTGTCAGCAACATCGGCAATGTTCAGGGGCGAATGCGGGCAAACGTGCCAAAAAAAGACGGTCGCAACACACCTGGTGGACTTACTATCACGAACATGAGAGGTGTTCCACCCGTTCGCCCCGGCACAGCTCTCAGTGTTGGCATAACAAACTACTGCAACCAACTAACAATAACGACGATGACCGACTCAAGACAACTTAGTCCAGATGATCGTGCGGAACTGACAATGCTCATACAGTCACAGATAGATCGTATTGCACCAGAGACCGAGCCAGATCAAAACGTTTAAGTTCTTCTTCCTTCCCAAGAGCACCACACTGACTGCAGACTGAACATGATGGCTCCAGGCTCATATTCGTTACAACTACCTTCTGTTGTAAACCGATAGCAAGCAAGGTGGAAATCACTTATACCGCTTCTAGCGACTGGATGAACCATATGGCCGAAGGCCGGTTTGTAACGATCAGGGTAGCCCGAGGATCTCAACGTCACCAACTACTACCTGCCCAACCGATTTCAATTAAATAAGAAAAGAGGTGCAGGGATGCCGTGGCCGGCCGTCTCAGCTTCGCAGGAGAACACGAATGGCGAAAGATACTTGGCGGATTGTGACACAAGGCCGCAGCGGCGAACTCATTATCCAGGACTTTGATAAAGCTGAGGATATTCCGAACTCACATCTACAGGTTGGGATCGATGACTGTAGCACTGACCTCGAACTGAGGGGTGCACCTGTTTTTCGTTCCCTTGTTGGACCAATGCCTGAAGGCAAAAACGTGATCCGTTACGAAACTCCTGAAGTCTTTGAGATGCTGACAAAAGAATGGGCAATACCAAAGGCTCCAAAACGGCGGTCACGAAAAAAGAAGACAGAGATCAATGGCTGAGACGATTTTTGCAAAGATCATCCGCCGGGAAATACCTGCTCAGATAGAGCATGAAGACGAGTTGTGTCTTGCGTTCCATGACGTTTCACCACAAGCCCCAACTCACATTCTCGTGATTCCGAAGAAGCCGATACCAAGCCTCACTGAAGTGACCGACGCAGATACCCATCTGCTCGGTCACCTCATGAGTGTGGCAACAGACATCGCGACGAAGTTAAATCTAACCGACGGATATCGACTTGTCGTGAACTGCGGAAAAGATGGTGGCCAATCGGTGAATCATCTGCACATTCATCTACTCGGTGGAAGAGCACTAGGATGGCCGCCGGGATAACATGCAAACGTAGCTCTCAACGTTAAGCCATAACTGCTACTGCCACCAACTGCGAACTCGACCGAAGAATCCATCATCCTCTTCGTTCGCCTCTGCTTCTGCCTTTACCTGCCGCTCTTCGCGGCGGGCAATACGCCTTGCAACTCTTTTGGACTGCTCGTCACTCACCGCTGCCTGCAGAAAACGTGGCCAGTATCCTTCGAGCCTCGAGAGCACTCGCGCGGTTGCCCCGTCTGCAAGCTCACTTTCCATCTCATTGAGCACACTATGAAGTTCATTCTGCTGCTCCTGATTGAACACTAGATCATAGACCTCGAGCTCGTCGATTTCGACGACACCCGGACCAAGCATGTCAAATCGCAAACGTAGCGATTCATTAGGATCGGCAGGAAGGTCTGTCACCTGCAAGACAAAACGATTCCATCCCTCTTGCAAAGGTCGCCCACCAGAGGCCGCACCGACTGGTGCAAATCGATAGTACTGTTCGGCACCCTCAACTCCTTCGACTGCAATCCGCAAAGGAGGCTGAGGCACTGATGGCGGTAGTCGAAGCCAAACCGCAACACTTAAGCGACCAGTTTGGGGTGGCTGAAAAGGATTACTTCGCACCGTCGCAAGACTGGCAACTGATGTCATCCGAATAGCCTGATTCGTTTCCTCGTTGCCGGCTATCGGTGAGATCGCTTCCACCAGTTCGAGCTGTCCAGCAGTATTTTCAACAACCTCCCAGCCAGTCACACCATTGCCAAGGCTCGGCAGGTCGAATCCTGGATTATCAAGCACTTGAATCTGAGGGGGCGACTCAAGCACTGTCTGTCGTTGCCGCAAGTCAGCCACACTCTCCTTAATGGAACGCACGGCATCTTCTTGGAAATGAACAACTACTGAGAGTGGCCGTATATTTGTCTCTGAGCGATCCAAACGAATTACCCGAAGACTCCAGGGCAAGACTTCAATCTCGAACCGATCGTCAACTGTTGCGAGTGTTTGTTCTGTGATAGCGTCGACTCCGGTTGCAGCAGCGCTCAGGCCCACATCAACTCTCGCCGCCATCCGACTTGCATTTCCTACCAATAGCCAGGCTGCTTTATTACCCAAAGCAAAACGAACTGGAAAATCAGCAGGCACACCCTCCACAGATTGCAGGCCGCGGACAGGAAAAGACAAAAACGCCCGTCGAATAGCAGTATCGGCCGTTGTCAATTCGGCCCAACGAAGCGACTGATCAAAAACAACCTCCGCATCAGCTGTTGCGAGCCCTGACAGAAACGACTCCTGTCGCTTTGGCCCACCGCTCACCGCATGCATAACACTCGGAACTGAAAACTCTGTAGCGTCAAACGGCCCATGTGGAATAACCGCTGAGATATCGACCTGTTTTTCCTGCTCAAGCAGGACAAGCCCTCTTCGTACAGCACGGCGTTCCCAGGCAGACATCGAAGCCGATTGATTCACGGTAGCGATTGTTGCAGCATCAATGTTGTCTTCCGTTGAAATATGAAGCCGAGGTGCAATGAACACGGAATTCGTTGGCTGGGTCAACGCTGCGGGATCGAGACCAAGCTCATACAAAACCGCTTGATCATGAGGCTGACCTGCAACAACCGGCATCAATCGCTCAGCAACGGAACCTGTAAACATCAGCGTCGTTGGCATGATGTAGTAATTCCAGTCAGACTCAGCAGCTACAAGACGAGCAATTCCTTGATGAAGTCTTGCTATCTGCTCTGCCCGCCATGCCAACCACGATGAGCGTAATTCACCTTCGACCGCTGCCGCTCGGGTCGCAAACCGATTCGGACCTGAATCATGAAGAACAGCTTCACCCTGACCTGTTTCCTGCACAAATCGCAGAAATGTTGTGTCGTCGAGCCCCCAAGCAACACCAGGGAGATGTAGCCATCCATCCGCAGGAAGTTCAACGGCTATTCCATCGATGACACCGGAACCTTGCAGCCGCTCAACAAGCTCTGCAACAACATCAAGGACTGCAGCCTGCACACGAGGATCAAGAATATTGTAGTGGCGACCAGCTAATGTTTCAGAGGTGTCGCGAACCTCACCGTCACGCCCTAAGCAAAGAAGACCCGGCGCACAGCCATCCTGACCAAGAAGGCTTTCTATTCGTGGATG
>JALCBP010000097.1:0-7495 GCA_028066355.1 Pirellulales bacterium | reverse complement strand
GAAGCTCCCCGAGTAGGACTCGAACCTACAACCTAGCGGTTAACAGCCGCTCGCTCTACCATTGAGCTATCGGGGAATATTCAGACGTCTTTGAATCTCAAACGATACCCAAAAAGTGAATCAAAGGCGAGATGTGCCAGTTTTCGTTCTGCAAAAAACGATCTGCCATCGCTATCCCATTTATAAAGCCCGTTATCAGGTATCCCGAACCTTTTCCATCAGCACGCGATTGCCCTTTTCGTTGTACTCGACTCGAGTCATGAAATTATGAATGAGCATGACTCCCCTGCCATTTGGAACTTCCAGCCGATCGTCCTGCGTGCAGTCTGGTATTTCGTCAGGCTTGAATCCTTCTCCTTCGTCCGTGATTTCAATCCGGGCAACCTTAGGCGAAACAAAGCATTCAACATGTACTTTTTTGTCTGCATCAAGTTTATTGCCGTGAACAATTGCATTCACAATCGCTTCTTCAGCAGCCAGATGGATTGAAAAAATATCAGCACTAGCCCAGCCGTGTTCCCCAAGCCTGTCAAGTAACTCTTCCATGATCAATCGACTTGCGCCCCGCTCGCTTGGCAGGTCAATAGACTTCTGCCATTCGGCTTGGTCAGAACTGCTGTCGTGATGAGAAGACGATTCGGTCATAGGAGCCGCATAAATTTATTGCGGGAAGAAAGGTTCATTGCGGGAAAAGAATTGACGGTTCCAGTAAGGGAAGCTGTAAGCAATTAAGCAAAGGCAGTTATTGCTTCTGTTTCGTCTTTCCGAATATCAAAAACCTTATTCAGTTTCGTAATCTGGAAAACTTCAAAAATTTCAGGACGAATGTTACACATTTTCATTCGACCTTTGCTTGCCTTTACCTTGCGATCAAGCGTGATCAGCTTTCCGAGTGCAGCACTCGAAAGAAACTCAACATTGGTAAAGTTAAGCAAAATGTCACCCATCTTTTGCTGTTCAACTAGACCAAAGAGTTCAGCGCCGAGTTCTTGGATGCTCGCCTCATCGAGAATTTTTTTGTCGTTGAAACTGACGATGGCGACATCGTTATTAAGTGTGACGCCTATCCGTCGATACTGAGCCATGCTGTTCTTCTCCACATCGTTTTAAAAGCGAACAACCTCAAATGAAAATATTGAACCTTCCGTAAACTGATTTCCTACGAGGAATTCAGTGAAACAACTTGCATCAGCATCAATCTGCCATGCGGTGCAGCCATACATACGGTCGGGCCGCTAAGCCTAGCGATTTTTTGAGTCGATTACCAACGAGTGTGATGGAGATGGCGTATCATCAGATCGTTATGAGGGAGTTTTCTTAGTGGCTATAGCGAGAATCAGCGGCTATTAGGACAAAAAATAGAAACAAATAGGGAACTTTCAAGATCGTTTCCGCCAATATGGCAGTCTGCTCGTCTGCTCCAGTTCTAAATTTCTGTGTTCCGGAGCATGAACAACTTTGCATACAAGGTAAAAAAGAGGCTGCAAAAACTCGGGAATTCAGTCTTCGAAAGTCAAGAAAAACTGCTCTTGACGAATTTTCTTATTTCCATTTCCTAATCTGGCGCGCGAGTTGCACTGACATATCTTCGGTGTGTGTGAATGCCGCTGAGGCAGTCGTAACGCACTAGGAATATGGTATCCCTGGTTCTGAGCCTTGAAATATCGTTTCCGCCGTATCGTTTCGACGTTCCCTTTTAATCGGATAACAGAGGACCCCAGAATGGCAGCCGCTGCAAGCAAGGCCGGGAAGGCCAAATCAACCCTTATCCCCCTTGGTGATCGTGTTGTTGTAGAACGCGAAGAGAGCGAACAGACAACATCTGGTGGCATTCTTCTGCCAGATTCAGCCAAAGACAAGCCAGCACGAGGCGTTGTTGTCAGTGTCGGTGAAGGCAAACTCGATGATAAGGGAAACCGTCACCCTCTGCAGGTCAAACCTGGTGACCGCGTGGTATTCACGAGCTATGCAGGTGAAGCCTTTCAGGTTTCTGAGCAGGAATTACTGCTTATGCGAGAAGACGACATCCTCGCAGTCCTTGGGTAGTTCAACTCAACTTGTAGTCGACAATCGACTGTAGTCCGTATTTCCAACTTAACCGTCCAAATAATTTTCAGTACAGGAGAAACATTCGATGGCCAAAATGATGGCGTTTGATCAAGAAGCTCGCGAAGCAATGCGGCGAGGTGTTTCCAAATTGGCCCGTGCAGTCAAAGTGACTCTCGGTCCAAAGGGTCGAAACGTGATTCTCCAGAAGAGCTTCGGTTCTCCAACGGTCACCAAGGATGGCGTAACTGTTGCGAAAGAAATTGACCTTGAAGACACTTACGAAAACATGGGTGCTCGTATGGTGCGTGAAGTTGCCAGTAAGACCAGTGACGTTGCTGGTGATGGCACAACAACGGCAACTGTTCTCGCCGAAGCCGTCTTCAATGAAGGGTTGCGAGCCGTTGTCGCTGGAGTCAATCCAATCCAGATGAAGACCGGAATTGAAAAAGCAGTTGAAGATATAACAGCAAAACTCCACAGTTCAGCGATTCCAGTAAAGGGCAAAAAGGAGATGGCCCAAGTTGCATCCATCGCAGCAAACAATGATGCCGAGATTGGCGACTTGCTTGCAGAAGCGATGGACAAGGTTGGCAAGGATGGAGTCATTACTGTCGATGAAGGAAAAAGCCTCGCAACAGAAATTGAGTTTGTTGAGGGCATGCAGTTTGACCGTGGATATCTCTCCCCCTACTTCGTCACTGATGCACAGGCCATGCAGTGCGTTCTTGAAGACTGCTACATCCTTGTGTACGAGAAAAAGATCTCCACAGTGAAGGACATTGTCCCGCTGTTGGAGGCAGTTATGAATGCTGGCAAGCCACTTCTTATTGTTTCTGAAGAGGTCGATGGAGAAGCGCTTGCTACATTGGTAATCAATCGTTTGCGGGGAACGTTCCAGGTATCAGCTGTCAAAGCGCCAGGATATGGTGACCGCCGAAAGGCTATGCTTGAAGACATCGCAATCCTCACTGGAGCAACTGCTGTCTTTGAAAATCTTGGCATGAAACTTGAGAATATCGGTCTTGCCGAGTTGGGTCGTGCGAAAAAGGTCATCATTGACAAAGACAATACGACCATAATTGAAGGTGCTGGCAAAACAGCAGACATCAAGGCGCGAATCGAACAGATTCGTCGTGAAATTGAGAATGCATCCAGTGATTACGATCGTGAAAAACTGGAAGAACGTCTCGCAAAACTGGCTGGTGGTGTTGCCAAGATTAATGTTGGTGCAGCAACAGAAAGTGAAATGAAAGAAAAGAAAGCCCGTGTTGAAGACGCCCTTCACGCAACCCGTGCTGCTGTTGAAGAAGGTATTCTTCCTGGCGGCGGTGTTGCACTGCTGCGTGCCAGTTCACAAGTGAAGGCAAAGGGCTTAACAGATGACGAGTCTGTTGGTTATCAGATTGTTGTGCGAGCCTCACGTGCTCCAGTAACCATGATCTCAACCAACGCAGGACAAGATGGTTCAATCGTTTGTGAAAAAGTACTGTCTGGTGAAGGAAACTTTGGCTACAACGCGGGATCTGACAAATATGAAGATCTCGTCAAGGCTGGTGTGATCGATCCGGCTAAGGTCACACGAACTGCTCTGCAGAACTCGACAAGTGTCTCAACGCTTCTTCTAACAAGCGATGCGCTGATCGCAGAAAAGCCGAAGGACGAGAAGGGCAAGGGCGGTGGAGGCCATGGCGGTGACTACGATATGTATTAATGCCGTCTGAGGCGTCGCAATACACCTCTAGCAAGAATGACAGGGTTGGGTCGCTCAGATGGGTGGCCCAACCCTCTTGCTTTTCAGCACCGCCTTCGTGGACTAGGCTGAGTCTATCTTTGTTTAGCGGGTTTGTTTTGAGGGAGCATGAAAATGCCACAACCGAGTTGTCCACTGACCAGTAAGCAGGTTGTTGATATCTATTTCATGGAGCACAGGGCAAAGCTTCTTGACATAGCTGCCTTTCTCGATCGCCTTGAGCGAGCAGCAGACCAAGAAGGTCTTCAGGACGTGCGAGTACGAGCCTTAAAAAAAGCAATTCCACTTTTACTTGATTCAAGGTGTGAGAATCATGCAAACCGTGTTCGACAGATGCTTGAACTTTTCAGCGACCATACAACGGAGCCAACTCCTGCTGCACACACACAGTCAGCACTTGGAGCCGATCCAAACACAGAATACTGAGAGCACACTATGGCCTATATAGATCCACACATTCATATGGTCAGTCGGACTACAGATGATTACCGCCGCATGGCACAGGCAGGCTGTGTTGCAATCACCGAGCCAGCATTCTGGGCAGGATTTGACCGCTCCAGCCCGGCTGGTTTTTATGATTATTTTCGTCAACTGACAGATGTTGAGCCAAAGCGTGCCGCACACTACGGTATTGCCCACTACTGCTGGCTTTGTATTAACCCCAAAGAAGCTGAAGATCCCGCCTTTGCACGTGAGGTGATGAAGCTTATTCCAGAATTCCTAGACAAGCCAAATGTTTTGGGTGTTGGTGAAATTGGCCTGAATAAAAATTCACGGAATGAACTGATCATTCTTGAAGAACAGATTGAATTAGCAAAACAACACGATCGCTTGATTCTTGTTCACACTCCACACCTTGAAGATAAATTGAAGGGAACACGAATGACGATGGATGCACTCGTCAATGCCGGAATTGATCCGGGGCGTGTTCTTATAGACCATGTTGAAGAGCACACCGTGGCTGAAGTTCTTGATCGTGGATTCTGGGCCGGAATGACACTCTATCCAGATAGCAAATGCACGCCTCAACGAGCAGTGGATATCATTGAATGTTACGGTAATGAACGTATCTGGATTAACTCTGCTGGTGACTGGGGTCCGAGTGACCCACTTTCAGTACCAAAGTGTCATGTTGAGATGCGGCGACGAGGGCATAATCAAAAGCTTGTAGAAAAAATTAGCCTCAAAAACCCACTCACATTCTTGCGTCAAAGCGGTCGTTTTGTCCTGCCCGAACATTCTTGAAACTCATGCCACCTGGCGGCTGTGTTCATTTTGAATCTCGTCCAAATCACGAGAACCATGAAGATGTGTTTCGGTGGCCGGTGACAGTCTGTAGCCCAAGGATTGGCAGAGTGCGATTGCGTCTTTATTTTCTCTTAAGATAAGAACACGGACTGATCGGGCACCGCGAATGCGGGCGAGGTCATGGAGTTGATTGCACATCGTGCGTGCGAATCCATGCCGCCGAAATGAGGGATGTACAGCAAGAGAAAGTTGTGGCGACTGAAGAGAGTCTTCCCACGATGAAAGGAATCCATAGACAACCGCTTGCCCACGTGTGAAGCCAAAGCGATGGAGATCTTTGTTTGATTGTGCGCTTGTATAGAGCGCATTCGTAATATTGACAGGATTTTGCTGGGTCAACAAATAAGGTGGCAGTACATGTTGATTGCCAGCCGTCAAAAGTGCTGCAAAGAGTTGTTCAATTGCCGACTGATCGGATTGTTCCGGACCGCGGATGATCATAACTGATCGTATGGTGTCCAAGGGTGTTGCGCGTATCTTGAAAAGCACAAGAAGATGCTTTCTTCCTTCATAGAGATACCGAACCTGACATGGAAAGAAAAGCCCGGTATCTGCCCATAAAAGCACCTACTTTGCTTCTCTGGACGAACGAAGGTCTTCAAGAGGCACAAAGCCGTCGCTGCCACGTGGGCTCTGTGAGGGTGGCTGACACGGCGGTGCGGTCATTCGTTTCCACAGGTGTCTGCCCAGCCAGAGGCAGGCAGTTCCAACAATACAAAAGACGACAATATCCTGTATCACCACTCACCATCCTAGCGCGGTGCCAATTTGAAAAACGAGAAATGCACCGACCCATGCTAGGGCAGTCATGTAGGTAAATGACACAAGGGGCCAAAACCAACTTGCCGTTTCTTTCCCAATAATGACCAAAGTGCTTGCACACTGAGCACACAATGCAAAGAAAATCATAATGGAGAGGGCTACTGGTAAAGTAAAAACTTTACGATCTGTGCCGTCCCAGGTGGCTGCACGCAACTGGCGGATAAGCATGCTGGCACCTTCTTCTTCACCAGGGTCAACATCACCAAGATTATAGATGACACCCAGTACTCCTAGTACCACTTCACGAGCTGGAAAACTCGCCACCGCTGCACACCCAATCCTCCAGTCCCATCCCAGTGGTTTCACAACGGGCTCTATGAGATGACCAGCCTGACCAAGAAAACTCTGTCGCAAAGCCTCACCCTGTTGCTCGGCAGATTGGGGGTTAACACCAGCATCAAGTACCGGCCGTGGAAAGCTTCCAAGTGCCCACACAATAATGCTCACGGCAAGTATCAGGGTGCCAGCATTTTTTAAAAATGATACTGCAGCTTCACGTACACGTTCAGCAACGACAGCGAACTGCGGCCAGCGCCAGCTTGGAAGTTCCAGAACAAATGGTTGTGGTGGCCCACGAAAGATCGTACGAGAAAAGATAAAGGCTACGAACGCAGCAACAAGAATACCGATGAGATACATGGAGGCCAAGACAACAGCCGGTAAACGAATCCAAGAATTTCCCACGGTAACGTCTGGTACGAATGCACTACATAGAAGTAGATAGACCGGCAGTCGCGCAGAACAGCTCATCAGAGGAGCGACGAGAATGGTTAGTAATCTGTCACGACGGCTCTCAATTGTTCGGGCTGCCATGATTCCAGGGATTGCACATGCAAAACTCGAAAGGAGTGGGATAAACGATTTTCCGGAGAGACCAACACCAACAAGAAGCCTGTCCATAAGGAAAGCTGCTCGGGCCAGATAACCACAGCCTTCAAGTACTGCTACAAAGAGAAAAAGGATGGCGATCTGTGGCAGGAATATGATTACTCCACCGACTCCTGCAATGACGCCATCAATAACAAGCGATCGAAGGATGCCATCTGGCATAACAGATTCAGCCAGCGCTGCAGTCCATTCGACACACCCGGAAACAAGATCCATCAGTGGCGAAGCTAGCCAAAAGATAGAACTAAAGATTGCAAGCATGGTTAGAGCAAAGACAACAGTTCCAAGTACTCGATGCGTCAATATTGCATCAATCCGATCACCAAGTGAACGGATTTGCTGACCGGAAACGGAAAGAACATCTTTGGTAATTTCATCAATCCAGGCGTATCGTTCAATTGCTTCAGCTGAAGCAATTGAACGATTAGAATTCGCAGCTTTGGCAAGACGAGAATTCAGTGATGCAGGAACAGTTTGCCCTGACTTCTCTGATGACTCGATAAGCGCTTCAACAAGCTCATCAACACCTTCATGACGAGGGGCGACAAGGCGAATGACAGGACATCCAAGAATCTGTGAAAGTTTTTCACGATCGATCTGAATACCTTTGGATTCTGCGACGTCACAAAGTGTGAGCGCAACAAGAACAGGTCGTCCGACAGCGAGTGCCTGACTGAC
>JALCBP010000096.1:0-7673 GCA_028066355.1 Pirellulales bacterium | reverse complement strand
TTCATTCGAACAAAAACAAAATACTTTCAATAAGCTTGAAACCGCTCTAGGAAGATTCCTTGAACTGACACCATTCGACACGCAGACATTCGGAACTAATACCACCGTACGTGGAGTGCAGGATCTTGCACGAGAGATTGTTATTCGATGCCAGGCGCGTGCAGCGGCACAGGCTGGGCTTCCTGATCGTGGTGTTACTGTGGCCAGAGAACTCTTTGACTACATTCCACAAAATTCAGAAAAAAACATGCTGGCAACTGCTGATGTTCTCTTTTGGGCAGCACACTTTGGGCTTGCCGATCTTGTAAATCATCTTCCGGAGAACCTGCAGGAAACTATTGAGAATCAATCGATTACGCTCTATGCCGCAGCAAGCTGCGAACAGTCAAATGGAAATCAACTTGTGGCAGATGAGATGGCCAAACGAGCCTTTGACTTATGCAGCAATAAGACGAATGAACAAATGCTGGCTGCTGTCCGCCTCGATCACTGGGGACTTCTTGATTGGGCAGACCGTGAATATCGTCGCATTACGTTGACACCAAAGTTGTCTGCCCAGCAGATCATTCCCTTTTCAATACAGTGGGCCGAACTACTTAATGACTTTGACCGATGCAAAGAGGCCTCTGCTGTCCTTCAAGACATATTGGACGGTTCACATGGCACGATAAAAAACACTCAGGTTATGGATTCTCTTGGCTACTCAAAAGAAGCACTCGCCGCTCGCCAACGGTTCTTTCTGTCTCGAGCTGACAAAGAAAACAATAATAGAAAAGGTGAAAGAGACGCTCTCGATAAAGCACTTGAAAAGTATCCTGAGGAAATCGACACGCTCATCGCATACTACCACTCCCCTGGTCTCTCACCTGCCGACAAGGGACGCATCGTCGAACTCATTGAAGGAGCATTGAAGAAACTTCAGCAGCGTATCGATAGAGAACCGGATGAACCAAATCCGTACAACGAATATGCCTGGCTTGTCGCAAATACTGAGGGAGATCTGGTGCGAGCAACTCGGTATTCAAAACGTTCCTTAGAACTTGATTTTGATTCAGCAAGTTTTCTTGACACATTGGCTCACTGCTATGCAGCTGCCGGCAATGCCAACGAGGCTATTCGCTGCCAGGTTATTGCTCTACGGAAAGACCCCGGTAGTAATACGATTCAAAAGAATCTGGAAAAATTCCTGTCTATGCAAAAGTAGCTATTCTGCACAGATCGTGCTACTTCTCAGAACGATAGAGTGGCAAATACCGGTAAGGCAATTGCAGACAGAGAATGGCTCGCGCAGTCACCTGCAACCTATCAGTCTCTCCAGCAAAGAGGGCTGGGTCCCAACTACCAAGCTCTTCTTCCTCCTGCTCTTGTGTCCTTAGTAAAAATGCCGTGACCTTGGCATACCACGTATCGAATTGCTCGCCCTCGATGTTCCGAAGCACCGCACTCGATAAAAGTAGAAAATCCACAGACTGGGAATAGGTGTTTCCCTCCAAAGGTGGAGCAAACCCTGAGAGAAAACGAGAGCCATCGATCATTGCAGGTGAATCGTAGGGTTCTTCTTTATATTGCAAAAGAAGCAAGCCAGCGGCTGTCGCTGTTGGGTCTGGAGGCCCCGCGGGCGCGAGACCAAAACGTGACTGAGGAATTTCTGGAGTACCACAGGCTGCAGATTCAAGAAAGACATCTGTTCTTTTGAGAGTAGCGACCGAGGGTTTCACACCACATGATTCGGCAACGCGCATTGCAAGTATCGAGCGTAAGGTAGGCAATACGGTTTCCGCTGTTTCCGTGGAAGACCACTGCCATGAGCCTTCTTTGGTCTGCCGATCCGCCAAACTTTTAAGCGCATAAACAGCATTCTTCTTCAATGCTCCATCGCCACTTAAAGAGCTTGTTTCACAACCCGCAACCACTCCTGAAATGAGACCTCTCAAATCAACTTCAACTGGGCCAACACCCTGTGGATCTACTTGAGGTTGAGAAGAACCAAGCCATGTGAGCCCTTTTCTCACCACTTCTGGATAGCTCTCTAACCACACAGCAGTAGCAGATTCAGGTTCATATGTGACTCCCTCGGCAAGAAACGGGAGGAGTGCCAGAGCAGTTGTCGACACACTATCCCCGCCAGCTGTCATCGCCAAAAGGTTCTCCGGCCCCTCTGTCATGCCAGAATCAAGATTCTCGACTGCAGCTAAGGGCTGCCATGACCCATCTTCAGCTTGCTTTGTTGCAAGCCACGCCAGAGCAGACATAAGAGATTTTTTTGATTGTTCTGAGCCACCATACAACGAAGCCAGCAACTCTTTTGATTCTTCTGTGCTTCGACCTTTCAGGCCACCTCGACGATACCGAATGGTTTTAGACATCGACGAGACAATTGGTTCTGGTAGCACGCCCGGCTCGTTAGTAGGATCTTGAATTCGTAGGACAAGAAGCCCGTGCGTCTCTAAATGATCTGCTGTTGCTGCAAGTGGAAGCGAGTACAAACCGGGCAACGCATCCTCTGTGACATCGACTGTGATTCCGCACCGGAGAGCACCCTCTTCGAGATATGCCTGTTCGACGGTAATTCCAGACGGTGAACTCTCCGCAGTGACAATGACAGGCCCATCAAACTTTGCTGGAGCCAGATCAACTCCTGTCAGTGCCTGCAACCCGCCAGTCAGCGTCCTGCTTAATGACTCCAAAGAATCTCGCTGAAACGTAATATCAATCTTTTTCTGCTGACCGGGAAGGACCGCTGCATACACCATTTCTTCCATCGTAAACGGGTGCTTTGTCACAATGAGTGTCAGCGGCACAGAAACTTCCCGTCCAAAAACATTACTTTTTATTTGTTGTGTCTGCTTCCCCTCTTCGGCATCTTCTGAGGCTGCCACAAGAACCTTGATGTTGTTGTCTTCGATTGGCTCGCTTGGCAGACGACACAGTGCTCCTTTCGTGTATTCCACCGGCTCCAGTGTGAGTGGTTCCGCAAATCCATTTCTTTCAATGGGTACCCGAAGGTTCACTGTATCTCCTGGCTGGAGAAAGACGGGTGGTAAACGACCAAAAGACGGCCGTGATACAATGGGCAGATTTATGTCGAATGTCTGCTCGACAGAATTCTGAGCCATACTCAAGGCGATAGTAATGGTCACATCTCGTTGCCTATCACCAAGTGACTGATTTCCAGAAAGTTCAATCTCCAGTTCTGACTTTCCGTCTGGAATCTGTTTTTCAAATGACGCCTCAACACCGGACGGCATTTTTGAAAGACTGACGTCAATTGGCCCTTCGTTGTTATTACGATTGACTCGCAGTGGAACTTTTACTGTTTCAGTAGGCCTCAACGTCACCGGCGGAATAGGCTCTACTTGAAGCGCACTCACACGAGGCACTCCCAGATGATCAATCTCTTCGGGAAGCCGATCTGAGTAGCATCCGGCAACAACAACACCAATTAACACAAACGTTACTTCCAGTATGTATTGCATTTGAATGCGTAGCTGTTTGAAATATTTGAACATCATTCCTGCCCAGCTTCATTTGTTTTTAAAGACGTGCCACTGTGGGAACATTCAAGCGTAGGCACCGTCAACTGACTATTGCACGTCGACGTCACCAACAAACTGACGTACTCTATATTCGATCTGACATTCTCTGTATTCTTGCTGAATAACCGATTTGATCCAACTCCTAGACAGAGTTTTCCATGCAAACAACGATGGTTTCAATTGGAGACACTTCACTTGCTGTTCAAATCTGCGGGTCGGGCCCGCCGCTGGTTCTTCTTCATGCGTTCCCTCTAGATCACACCATGTGGCATCGGGTGTTGCCTCTGGCTGATCATGCACGTCTGATCATTCCTGATCAGCGGGGATTTGGCTGCAGCAAACGAGGAGATCCTGTAAAGCCTGAAGATTCTGGAAAGCCAGAGATAGCGAGCATTGCTCAGCTAGCTGACGATGTAGCAAAACTTCTTGATGCCCTTGGAATTGAAGAACCGGCTGCCATCGCTGGCATTTCAATGGGTGGATATGTTGCACAACATGTTGCCATTCAACATCCTGAAAAAGTATCGCGTCTGATCCTGATCGACACCAAGTTTTCAGCAGACACACCAGAAGCTCGAGAAAGCAGAGCTCATCTCGCCGCAACGGTTGGCAGAGTCGGCCAACACGTTCTTGCAGATGCCATGGTGCCAAATCTTTTAGCAGCAACTGATTCCGCTCGATCCCATACGGAAAGAACCGCGAATGAAGAATTCCTTCGTGAATGTATTGGCAAGCAATCTGTTGCCACGATTCAAGCAGCGCTTAAGGCTCTCGCAGACCGTCCCGACATGTCTGAACCCATGCAGCATATTGAGAAACCCGTGATCCTCATCTGTGGCAGTGAAGACACAATCACGCCCCCGGCTGTCATGGAGTCTATGGAGAAGATTCTTCCAGAGGGGCACCTGCTGATTGTTCCCGACGCTGGTCACCTGGTCCCTTTAGAGGCCCCAGCTGTTTTCCACGAGGCGGTCTGTTCCTTTCTTGGCCTTCCAATGGAACAGGCCGGGGGTTCTTAGGGATTGATGCATTCGTTTCAGCAGCACGTGAACCCTTCTTTTTATTTTGCTGTGATGATAGCGGTCGTTCTTGAGCATTCTGCGTATTACGAAATTGCTCCTGGAAAAATTTCTTTGCTCCAGAGGGATTATTTTCAATTGCTTCTTGGAGTGTATTTTTGAGAACTTCTTGTCGACGTGCTCGCCAATCAACAGGCTCTTGTTGTGCTAACGGTACTGACTGGCCGACAAAATAGCCAAGCACGATTGATACGCCAACTGCAATCGCAGGTGCAAACCATTGCCAAAGATCGGCAGGTATTTGTGAAAACCAATTTGATCTACCAGAACGATGATGTTTGCCATCAACTGCAATCATTTCAATTGTTGTAGCAAGTAAATCTTCAGGGGTTTCTGCCTCTGGTAAAACATCAAGGGTTTGCCACAGTTCCCCGAGATCGGCTGCTGGTGTCGCAACAGGAGAATCATGCTGATTTGTATTTTGTTTGTCACTCTTGCTCACTGGGTTTCCTCTTTTTCCGTAAGAAGATAAGGCTTGAGTACTTCCCTTAATTGTTCACGAGCGCGAAAGAGCAATGATTTCACCGCGGGCACTGACAGTTTCATGGCAGCAGCTATTTCGTCATACGAGCAGTGTTCAAACTTTGCCAGAAGAATCACCATACGCTGCCGATCATTCAGGCTGGCAATGGCCTGCTGCACAATCGACTGAAGTTCGACACGATCGAGCTGACGGGCTGGTAGAAGTCCACTTGCTGCAACGGCCATCTGTTCAAGTCCGAACATATTCCCCGAAGCAGACGGGCTTGAGGCTACACCCCATTCTTTACGGCGATAGGCTCGCTGGCGAAGGTCACTCGCAATATTATTTGCAATCGTATGAACCCACGTTGTGAATTTTGCTTTTGGCTCATAGCGATGGCGAGCTCGATACACTCGCATGAAGACTTCCTGCGCGAGATCTTCTGCGGTGGAATGGTCACCTGTGTGATTCAGAAACAGCGTAACTAGTCGTGGTTGCCATAGTGCAACAAGTTGCTCAAATGCCTCGGCATCGCCATCACGCACGCGAAGCATCAACAGCGTGGATGGATCAGAAATTGTTGCCATGGCACGACCAACAAATCGGATGGGGAAAACGCCAAGATAGAATAAAGGCCCGTATATTATCGCCAAATAAATAATTTCTTATAAGGCGACACCTTCCGCGCCTCAATATAAAGTGGTTTTTTAACGATCGTAGGTACGGAATGTTCCGTCAAACAACAGATGGACCGCTTTCAAGACTCTTTAAAATTGGCCTTTTCTGCAGAAAACAGTGGAGCGGAGGAGGCTCGAACTCCCAACCTCGGCATTGCGAACGCCGCGCTCTCCCAGTTGAGCTACCGCCCCAAAAAAGAAATTGTTTCACTTTCACTCGTCTCTTTCGCGTCTTGATCGTACGAACCGTCCGGGTGGGTGTCTAGCAGAGGGTATGACGGTCTACAATACATCGACTTTTCAACCCTTTTTGGAAGATTGTTTCTCGACGCATGCAAGCCCCTCCAATCATTGTCCGTGGTGCCAGAGAACACAATCTTCGTGATGTCACTGTCGGCCTCCCGCGAGGTCGCTTGGTTTGCCTTTCAGGAGTTAGTGGATCAGGCAAGTCGAGCCTTGCATTCGACACGCTCTATGCTGAAGGACAGCGTCGCTACGTTGAAAGTCTTTCAACATTTGCGAGGCAATTTCTGGGTCAACTTCCACGCCCCGATGTAGACAGCGTGACAGGCCTCTCGCCTTCGATCTCAATTGCTCAGAAATCAGCAGGCCACAATCCGCGATCGACTGTCGCAACGATGACTGAGATTCATGACTTTCTGCGAGTGCTCTATGCCCGGGTTGGCACGTCATACTGCCCTACATGTGACAAAGTGCTTGAGGCTCAGCCACGAGACCAGATCGTTGAACGCATTATCAGTGCACGATCCGGACAGCGTTCCATGATTCTGGCACCACTCGTTCGGCAAGCCAAAGGGACCCACCGCGACCTTTTCACTGACCTGGTCCGTCAAGGATTTACCCGAGCGCGTGTTGATGGAACAATCCATCGAGTCGAAGATCCACCGGCTCTTGAAAAACAGTTTAAGCATACGATTGAGGTTGTTGTCGACCGGCTCACAATTTCAGAGGAAAGTCGCAGTCGTCTTGCCGAGTCTGTTGAACTTGCGATTCGGACAAGTGGTGGCCAGGTGATTGTGGCCTGCGAGGAGACCGAAACAGACAACCAAACTGAAGATCTAACACTCTCAAGCCAGTTTACCTGTGTCTCCTGCGGCGTGAGCTATGACACACCGGAACCACAACTGTTTAGTTTTAACAGTCCTCTTGGAGCCTGTTCTGCATGCGATGGCCTTGGCGACATTTATGGCATTGACGCCAAGAAATTACTTGTTGATCCATCGCTCTCGGTAAAAAAGGGATGCTTTGGAGTTCTTGGTCGATTTCGTGACATGCCTCGATGGACTCGACGGCTTTTCAATGCAGTAGCAGCTCACGCTGAGAAAAAAAAGAAATACGAAGCCGGCGTCATGCTCGATACGCCCTGGCAGAAACTAACACCTACTCAGAAAAAAATCTGGCTACACGGAACAGGCCTTGAAACCATTCAGGTTTCTTGGCGGCGCGGCCGTGCCGAACGTGGAGCCAAGACAAAATTCGAAGGTGTTCTGGCGATGCTGACAAATCGCTGGCGAAACGCAAAGAGTGGAATCATCCGTCGGATGCTTGAAAAGTACATGAGCGTCAAACACTGTCATGTATGTGACGGTGCGAGGCTATCTCCACAATCACGAGCTGTCCGAATTACTTCTGCCGTGGCATGCCCGAACGAAGAATCCAACACACAGAAAAAAAAGAAGACCTCACGCAAGAAAGCAAAATCATCTAGGTCCAAATGGGAGCTGTCGTTAGATAAATTCTGTGCATTACCTATCAGTGAGGCACAGCTCTTTATTTCAGATTTAATCCTTGACGACACGCAGCAGGTCATCGCAACAGAACTCCTGAAAGAAATTCGGAGTCGTTTGCAGTTTCTTGATCAGGTTGGACTTGGTTATCTCGCGCTTGATCGGAAGGC
>JALCBP010000018.1:0-43123 GCA_028066355.1 Pirellulales bacterium | reverse complement strand
CGTCCAATTGAATCATCTGTTTCACAAACAAAATCACCGTAAGGCCCAGCCTTTGACTTCCCATCAAATGCATCATTCGGAATGATCGGAGCATGAGGGGAGGGGTAGGCAAAGTAAAGAAAAAAGGGTTCTTCAGTGTTGGCCTGATCTTTTATGTACTTCACGCCGCGTTTGGTCGTTTCAGGAATGTTTTGATAGGGATCCCAATCACTGCACATAGGGCCGGGCCGGCACTCCCAGCCACCTTCTTTGATAGGCTTCCATTTCGACGTATCCATGATGGCATCGGGTGCCTTTACAACCTTGTCGTTTTCAATCCAACAATAAGGCGGAAAGTTAATGACGGTGTCACCGAAGTAATAATCAAATCCATGAGCCAGCGGGCCGTCTGGAATTCGCTTGCCCCAGTCAAATGCTTCCGGACCATAGAACGTACGGGGCTTCTTGTTTTTTGAGGTGCCGTCTTGCGTTCTGACAACAGCGTTTTCTCTCAGAATGGCATTCCAATCCCAACCTAAGTGCCATTTACCGATTGCAGCAGTCTTGTAACCCTTTGTCTTAAGCATCTCCGGAAGCGTTAATCGTTCTGCGTTAAATGCTGAATTCCCGAACACTCCAACAATGCCGTGGAACTTCCGCCAATGATATCGCCCTGTTAACAGGGCGTAGCGAGAGGGTGAGCATATCCCTGAGGAGGAATGGCCATCAGTAAACTTCATTCCAGAAGAAGCGAGTGCATTGAGATTCGGTGTTGGGATTTTTGAATCGGGGTTGTAGCACTGAAGATCACCGTACCCCAGATCATCAGCGTAAATGATGAGAATGTTGAGAGGTTTTTCTGCCGCCTGAGATACAGACATCAGTGCAAAGAAGAACAAAAGTTTACATAAGATCGACTTCATGATTTTTCTACCTATAAGTATCTACTCGCCACTAAGTAACTCATGTAACGCTTTCTAGTTTCCCCATGTGTGACATCCATACGCCAACACAGCACTACTCACGGGCTTTCACGAATTTCAGCCCGTGTTGATTATGTGAATCATATTCTGCTTCAGTACTTACAACTTTCCGAACACCGTTCACCTCATTCACATGACCCCCATTTCGTGCTTATTTGTTGACCTGCAGGATGAACAACTTGGGCATCACAAAGAAATGCTGGCAGTACGCAGATCAATAAGCATTACAAACCTATTCTGAATTTTTCTTTCATACGATTAAAAACAGCAAAGAATGCGGTATGCCCTATTAAGATAATGCGGAACATGATTCCGCTTAAAGCAGAAATCCTTCTGTGATGATCAGATTGTTATTCATTCTAGGAGAACGTGCCAGGAAACTCGTTGGCAGGAATTACCAAAACAACTCGTTTCGTATTTGTACAAATACGTCTCCCTTTTGTGACAAACTCAATATTTGCCAACCATGCCCGCTCCCAAGCAACTCACAGAGTAGAGCGCACGCAGAATTGATTGCGGCAGAAAACAGGAACTCATACGATAAGAAACAGTCGTTATTCATGAGAAACGAATAACGACAACGAGACGCTCAGGAACGTAAGACTCCTGAATCCGTGCGCTCCCCAAAAAACTGACAAACCGGCTCGCATCAATTTGACCGTTTCTAGTCAAGTCAATATTCAGCCAAAACATGCAGCCGACGTCTTGTGTTGTGCAATTTCCCCACCTTTACCAAATTGTGCGTAAAACTAACATTACATGAGCAAACCGCTGCTTAAAAGGCACATTATCGGCATAACATGAAATATACCATGCTCGTTTTCACCAAAACTTGATTGCATTCAATCGTCTTCTGGCAATAATTAGGGCTCACAAAGGAGAAAACCCGTGCCCGGACGAGAACGACGCAGTCGCTTAATTGACATTATCCGCCTCCGGGGATTTGCATCTCTGGACGAGCTGGTGCGTGAACTTGATGTCTCCGAATCAACTATTCGTCGAGATCTTGATGCACTCGAAGAACAAGGAACTGCGCGTCGAACACATGGTGGCGTACTGTACGCAGGCGGACTCCCTCGCATTGCCGAGTTTGACGAGAAACAACCAGCAAACTGGGAAGCAAAACGTGCAATCGCTGCTGAAACTGCAAAGATTATTGACGATGAGGAGACGGTTCTTCTCGACGGTGGCACCACAACATACGAGGTAGCACGGCTTCTTGCCGGCAGACCACTTCAGGTCGTCACCAATAGTATGCCAGTCGCCAATTTATTTGCTTCTGAGTCGAGAACCGATCTTATCCTCCTTGGCGGCTTTGTTTCACCACGGACTGGTGTCTGCCTCGGCCCCTACACCAATGAATTACTGAGTCGGCTCCACGTCACCACAACGGTACTTTCAGCTGCCGGTATCTCGAAACAAGGTCTTTTCAACGCCCAACTTCTTCTGGCCGAAACCGAACAAGCAATGCTTCGCGCCGCAGGCAAAGTTATTGTTGTTGCTGACAGCTCAAAATTTGGAAGGAAAAGCCTCACACTCGTATCAGGCCTTGATGCGATCAATACGGTTGTCTCTGACACCGGACTCTCTGATGAATGGCAGCAAATTATTCTCGATGCTGGACCTCGTCTGATACTTGCTGAAGCACCTGCAGAAGATGGTGATAGCGACACATCACACACTGCATAGCCTCACTGATAGGAAACCCCAAAGTCACGAACCAATGCAAGCCACACTCCCCCAACACAACCTGACCCGTTCTGACATCGAACGCATTGTGCGAGACATCGTCCTTGCGGGACATGACGGTGTACCGAGTCAAGAATCTCGCGAACAATCGAATACCGCCCCGAAGCTTGTCGTCAGCATCTCAGCACGACACTGCCATCTCACCGATCAGCATGTGGAGAAACTTTTTGGTGCTGGGCGCACACTCACACCACAGAAAGATCTCTACCAAGATGGCTTTTATGCTGCGGAAGAGACTGTCATGATCATCGGCCCAAAACGCCGAATGCTACCGACCGTACGCGTACTCGGCCCCACTCGACCGGCATCACAGGTCGAACTTGCCTTTACGGATGGGATTTCACTGGGAATTGATCTTCCCGTGCGAGCCAGCGGAAACATATCAGGAACACCAGGCTGTGTGCTCGTTGGGCCCGCCGGCGCAATTGAGCTTACCGAAGGAGTTATCCGCGCAGAGCGACATGTTCATATGTGTCATGCCGATGCAGCACATTTCGGAGTCAAAAATGGTGATCGGATGAGCCTTGTGATCAACGGCCCGTGCGGCACGGTCTTCCGTGACCTCCTCGTTCGTGAAGACGCCACCAGCAAACTGGAAGTGCACATCGATACAGACGAAGGCAACTCCGCAGATCTTGATCACGCAACGAGTGTTGAACTAATCCGCCAGGAGTAAGACCAGAACGTTCACGGATGAAGAGACAAGCAATGACTGTTTTGCTGACACGTGTCAGCGCAGTCGACCCGGGCACTGCCCGGTTGGAATGAATGCGAAAATGATATGGAGCAGAAGATGGCAAAAAACATCGAAGCCCTGGGCATGATCGAAACTAAAGGTTTTGTCACGCTCGTCGAGGCTGTTGATGCGATGGTGAAGGCAGCAAATGTTTCCTTCCTCGGCTGGGACAAAGTTGGAAGTGGTCTTGTGACCGCATTCGTCAGCGGTGATGTCGCAGCCGTGAAGGCTGCAACTGACGCCGGTGCGACAGCCGCCGGTCGAATTGGTGAAGTCGTAAGTGTTCAGGTTATTGCTCGTCCTCACGAGGACCTCGGCAGCATCCTTAAAACGAAAACACCAAAGGCAAGCAGTTAGTGCAGCGAAATGACTCTATCTGGTGAACCAGCTAAGAGTATCCCCTTTCAAGACTTATTAACTTTTTCAGGAAAGATTCATGAATACGGCAATAGGATTAATTGAAACAAAAGGCCTTGTTGGCCTTGTTGAGGCAACAGACGCTATGGCCAAAGCGGCCAACGTGGAGATCCTCAAGCGTGTTGATATCGGTGGTGCGTTTGTCACAACCGTTGTTCAGGGTGATGTTGGGAGCGTTCGTGCTGCAGTCGAAGCTGGCGCAACTGCTGCTCAGCAGATTGGTGAACTTGTTGGCAGCCACGTTATCCCACGTCCTGCGGAAAGTCTCGTTTCAGCATTTTTCAGCTGAGTCGAAACTCCGTTGTAGCTCGTGCACGGAAGCATCCCTGGCATCAGGAGAAAGCCCAATGAAGATCCTCATCGCAAACCTCGGTTCTACAAGTTTCAAGTATCGACTCTTTGACGTGTCTGCGGAAACAGACACTTCTGGAGACGAGCGGGAACTTGCTAGGGGTGGTGTGGAGCGTATCGGTAGTCAGGAAAGCCGCGTCTACGCGTCATTGGACAACGAGGCGGCTCAAGTGAACCAAATCGAAACGATCCAGCCCATACCTGACCATGGTGTTGCACTCGAGGCTGCCATAACGCAACTGACAGCAGAAGGCGGGCCTCTTTCTTCTATTACTGATGTTGCTGCAATTGGGTTTAAGGCTGTCCATGGTGGCAAAGCGGGTGGAGTAGTCCGCGTGAATGACGCGGTATTAGATGCAATGGAAGAAATGGCTGACGTTGCTCCAGCGCATAATCCACCCTACGTCAAGGCCATGAAGCAACTCGCGGAACGATTTCCAAACGTACCGTTGATCGCTGCGTTTGAAACGGGTTTTCATTCCACGATACCTGAGCGCAACGCCCGGTATGCAGTACCAACGGAATGGCTTGAAAAGCACCTCGTCCGACGGTGGGGGTTTCATGGAGCCAGCCACCGTTTTATTGCCGAAAGGCTTACGGAAATTATGAAGCAGCGTCCTTTACGTGCAGTTCAATGCCATCTCGGGGGTTCGAGCAGCATCTGTTGGACACGTGACGGCCACAGTGTTGGCACATCGATGGGCATGAGCCCGCAGTCTGGCCTTCCGCAGAACAATCGCTCGGGGGACGTTGATCCCTATGCTCTTCTCCATGTTTCCAAAACAACAGGGCGATCACTCGAAGATCTTCTTGTTGAATTATCAACACGGGCTGGATTGGCAGGCATGTCGGGGACGTCGGGTGATATGCGAGATCTTGAAGCTGCAGCAGCTAATGGAAATGAAGCTGCGAAAACAGCCATCGATGTCTATGTCAGTTCGATTCGCCATTGGCTTGGCGGGGGCATGGTTGAACTTGGTGGCCTTGATGCAATCGCATTCACTGGCGGCATTGGTGAAAACTCACCAGCCACGCGAGCAGCTGTTGTGGCTGGATTGAACGATTTCGGTATTGAAATTGACAGTGCGGCGAATAACTCAGATGCCACAGGCGAACGACGAATTGAAGCTGCCCGATCATCTGTCGCCATCTGGGTCATTCCAACAAATGAAGAACTTATCGTTGCCCGCCAGACTCGTAATCTCTTGGCACTCGCTTCCTAGCTGACACCTCGTACATTTTGAAAGTATCTCCATCATGTTTGTTGCACTCGTTACCGGATCACTTGTCGCTACTCAAAAGACAAGCACGATGACCGGCCATAAATTACTCATCGTGGAGCCATACCGACTCGATGAAAAGAAAAGAACAAAGCTGGTATCTACTGGCAGAACCTTTATTGCAGTCGATTCACTAGGCGCTGGTGAAGGACAATTTGTCCTTGTGACGCAAGGATCGAGTGCTCGTATGACTCCCGAGACCAAAACACTGCCTATTGACGCCGTCATCATTGGGCTGGTCGACACGGTTCAAGTTGAAGGCAAAGAAGTCTTTAACCGTGATACTGCCGACAATCAGGCCGATTAATTTCCTTCCTCCAATTCACTAACTCATACCTTTATCAATTCAATGAACGCGCCCGATCAACCAGATATCAACTCAATCGTTCGTCAGGTCATTGCCCAGCTACGTTCAGCTGGTGGTCCTGTCAGCGGCCAGGGACATGCTGGCCGGAATGGGATCTTTGCAACGGTCGATGAAGCTGTATCCGCAGCTAGTGATGCCTTTGAACAACTTGAACAACTCGGCATGGACGGCCGAAAACGAGCCATTTCCCATATTCGTCGCATAGCAATTGAAGACGCCGAAGAACTAGGCCGGATGGAGTACGAGGAAACCGGCATAGGCCGATTGGTTCATAAAATCGAGAAACTTCAGGTACTCGGTGACCGCGTTCCTGGTGTGGAATTCATGTCGAGTGAGGTCTTCAGCGGAGATCATGGACTTGCTGTCATTGAGCATGCTCCCTTTGGGGTGATTGGTGCCATTACTCCGGTCACGCATTCCCTTCCCACGATTGCATGTAATGCAATCAATATGCTTGCCTCGGGTAATACCGTTGTCGTCAACCCTCATCCAAGCGGCAGACAGATTGCCATTGAAGGAGTACGGCGATTTAACCAGGCGATTCAGCGAGATCTTGGTGTCGACAATCTTATTAGCCTCGTTGCTGAGCCGACGCTCGATACGGCTGGAGAGCTATTCAATCACCGTGGTGTCAAACTTATCTGCGTCACTGGTGGTCCAGCCGTCGCTCGCGCGGCACTTCAGTCCAGCAAACGAGCAATCGTCGCGGGTCCCGGAAACCCTCCGGTCGTTGTTGACGAAACCGCTGACCTCGACAATGCAGCTCAATCGATCATTGCAGGCGCTGCGTATGATAACAACTTGCTCTGCATCGGTGAGAAACAGGTCTTCGTCGTTGACGCCGTGTTTGATGCAATGAAATCAGCGATGGAACGTGCAGGTGCGCTGCAGCTTTCAAGTCAGCAAGTCGACCGCCTTACACAGAAGGCAATCGTGCAGGTCGGTGAAGGCGAGCATCGCCATCCAGTGCCTGCGAAGGAACTTCTCGGAAAAGATGCGGCACTACTTGCAGATACCGCTGGTGCTTCCGGTCGCGAAGGGCTTGAGCTGGTATTTGGCGAAACAGATATTTCAAACCCTTTTGTACCTGTTGAGCAAATGATGCCTTTCGTTCCTTTCGTACGCTGTGCCAGTGCTGATGAGGCCATTCAACGAGCCTATGAGAGCGAGCATGGATTCAGGCATACAGCCGTTATTCATTCGCACAACGTTCGCAATATGACCCGAATGGGACGACTCCTCGACACAACACTCTTCGTAAAAAATGGTCCGAGTGTCGCTGGACTGGGTCTTGGAGGAGAAGGCTATCTCTCCTTCTCAATTGCAACGCCAACTGGTGAGGGTGTAACGACTCCGCTCACTTTTACACGACAGCGTCGGTGCACACTGGTCGATGACCTTCGAGTACTTGGCAGTCCTCAATGACAGCATAAACCGAACCGCACTTTCACACATTTCCCAAAACATCAGCCCAACTTATACGAACAGTTTTCATGCAAGTAGCACGAGTTATCGGAACGGTCACCAGTAGTTTCAAACACGAGTCCCTCGTGGGAGCCAAACTATTGCTTGTTCAACCGCTTCTTGCCGATGGCGAAGGCTACGACGGCGACCCACAGGTGGCCATAGACACAGTCTCTGCAGGAATACACGACCACGTTGTCATTACAAGTGATGGTCGTTTGATGCGAGAAGTTCTCAATAGCAAGCACACACCAGCCCGTTGGAGCACAATCGCTCTTGTTGACTAAGCACATCCTTGATTGACCACAACACCATGCCAACTCAGCCTCCTGTATCCTCCAGTGACATCGCCCGCCTCGTAACTGAGGTACTCAGGCGAATACGCGCCGAGGCAGATGAACGACAAACTGAGAATGCACGGAATTTACCATCGGCGATAACAACTGTCTCTGATCGAGTGATCGCAGCAGAGACAATCGTCAAACTTGCCCCTGGAACCAAGGTTGTTCACGTTGAGCGTAAGGCCGTCATCACGCCTTCAGCACGAGATCTTGCCCGCGATCGTGGGATCGAGTTGGTTCACACAAAACCTGACACACGGCAACCAGCAGGTTCACGCCTGTTTCTTGCCCAAGCAGAATGCACGACCGACGTGTCAGCTGCCGTATCAACAATGCGCCGTGCGGTATCAACAAGCCAACAGTTGCCTTCTTCCGGCCTCGCCACCACGCTTGAGTCTCTCGCCGAACATGCGGGCCGTGATGCAGGACGATGTATTCTTCTCACTGAAAATACAGCAGTAGCCTGTGTTGCAGCGAATCGATTTCCAGCTGTCCGGGCCATTCTCGGTTCAGATGCCACGACGGTGGCAGACTCCATCACCCGGTGCGATGCAAACCTGGTCATCCTCAACCCACGGCAATTTTCCAACGCCAGCCTGGGACAGATTGCCAAGAACCTTACAACCCGAACAGGAAAGCCGCCCGAAATACTTTCCGTCGCACAAACCGTCACCAGCCATGGCAACTGCAGTTGCCAGACGCCGTAAAACCCCACCACATAAAGAAGCAACACCATGAGAATCGGACGAACAATAGGAAGCATCACGCTCACGGAGGCCCACCCCACCATGCGTGGCGGGCTCTTACGGCTTGTTGTGCCTCTTCGAGCGGAAGATCTTGATGATGAAGATGGACCATCGGCAGCGATTGTTGCCTGGGACGAACTCTCAGCTGGAAACGGCCAACTCGTAGCGTTCAGCGAAGGAGGCGAGGCCGCACAACCGTTTCAACCCGAAGGAAAGCCGGTCGACGCGTACATTTCGGCCCTTATTGATCGGATCGATCGTCCTAACCCAACCGAATCGTGAAACGAGAATTATCAACCAACCGGCCGCAACCCAAAACATGGGGAAGACTTGAGTAACACCAATAACGCGGCCCGTTTTACTGACCCGCACACCTTTTCATCAAATCGAACACACAACGACAACGCGTGAACTTACGAGGAGCACTTTGATGGCAATCACCACAACAGACAGATCTCTAGCAAGCCTGAAAGAAGAGATCTGTGACATTGGTCGCCGTATATACAACAAGGGTTTTGCAGCAGGAAACGATGGAAACATTTCTTTCCGGCTCAATGATAAAGAAGTCTTATGTACTCCAACACAAATTTCAAAAGGCTTCATGAAGCCTTCTGACCTTTGCATCGTTGATATGGATGGCAATCAACTGGCTGGTCAGCGCAAGCGATCAAGTGAGATCCTCCTTCATCTGACAATCATGAAAGACAGGCCTGACGTAAATTCCGTTGTGCACTGTCACCCCCCGCATGCGACCGCATTTGCAGTCGCTCGTGAGCCAATTCCTCAGTGCGTTTTGCCAGAAGTGGAAGTTTTTCTTGGTGACATACCAATCACAAAATATGAGACTCCTGGAAACCAGAAATTTGCTGACACGGTTCGACCATTCGTGAAAGACTCAAATGTCGTCATTCTTGCAAATCACGGAACTGTGAGTTTTGGTGAAACAGTTGAAAAGGCATATTGGTGGACAGAAATTCTTGATGCCTACTGCAAAATTCTCATGCTTGCCAAAGACCTTGGCCGTGTCACCTACCTTTCAAAAAATGAGACCCAAGAATTACTTGCTCTGAAGCAACAGTGGGGCTTTAAAGATCCTCGCCTCGACAAGAGCATGGAAAATTGTGACATCTGCGCGAATGATGTCTTCCGCACGAGTTGGGGGAACACTGGTGTAAGCCGAAGTGCATTTGATCCACCACCAGCCATGAATACCGCTCCGTCACCGAATCAGAACGTCGACTACGAGGCTGTTGTGAAAGCCGTGACTGAGCAGGTCTGCAAAGAACTCGGACTCAGTGCCTAAGAGCACCGCCTACTATCTTGCACTGTGGCAGTACAGGCATTTGAACAACAGAAGGAAAGAGTATGAAAGTCGGAATAATAGGTGGCGGTGGTATTGTTGGAGCATCCGCCGGCTTTGCCCTCCAACTTGGTGGCATTGTTCACGAAATAGTCATCGTTGATGTGAACGCTGATCTCGCAGACGGGCAAGCACTCGACATGATGCATGGTGCTCCTGCAATTGCTGATCAGGTCATTACAGCTGGTACCTACGAGGATCTTGCAGATGCCGATCTGATTTGCATCACGGCAGGACTACGTCGCAAGCCTGATGAAAGCCGACTTGCATTAATCAATCGGAATGTTGCTTTATTCAAAACCATCCTCCAATCTGTCAAGTCAGCCGGAATCAAGTCAGAAGCGACTATTCTTGTTGTGAGTAACCCAGTCGATATTCTCACGTATCTTGCTGAAGACGAACTCGGTCTTCCGCAAGGCAGAGTCATTGGCCTGGGTACACTACTCGACACGCTTCGTTTCCGTAGTCTCCTCGCTCTGAATCTACATGCTCCTGCGACTCAGGTTTCAGCAGTCATTCTTGGAGAGCATGGTGATAGCATGGTGCCAATCTGGTCGAGCGCTGGTGTTGGTGGCCTTCCCCTTGAAAAATATCCGGGATTCACTCAGAAACTTGGTCAGGACACGTTCATTCGTGCAAAGACGTCTGGTGCTGAAATGATCAAAAAGAAAACCGGCGCTGGGTTTGCTGTTGGTGTTTCAATTGCTGAAGTTGTTCATGCGATTGCTCTTGATAGCAAACGCATCCTGCCGGTTTCAACAGTCCAGCGGGGCTGCTATGGGCTTCGAGACGTCGCTCTTTCTGTACCGACTGTTGTTGGTCGTGGCGGTGCGGAACAGACTCTTGAAGTTGAACTTTGGCCAAAAGAAATACAATCGCTCAAGCGAAGCGGTGCGGTACTGCAGGAAACACTTGGCAAGGTTCTTGCCGGAGCAACCTGAATTTTTTGAGCCGTTAGTATTAGCACGGGCATTCGTGGTCGCGCACGCGTTCTTGTCATTGCAAGCGTGTGTGCATGAGATATCCCATCTGCGAACAACACAAATTCACGCCAACCAGCAAACCAGAACTGATCATCATCTGACTTTATTGCTGAGCAATACTCGGTTGCACTCCAAGCGTCTCTGCAAGCTCAACAAGCAACCGTTGCACAAAGTTGAGTTCAGCCCGTTGAATGAGAACTCTTTTCGCCATGCCAGGGTAGTCCGTAATAATACCGTCCACACCACGCCCAACCATTTTTGATACAGACACCGGGTCATTGAGCGTCCACGCATATAAAAGCTTATTGGCTTCATGAGCCTCTTGAACCATCCGACTCGTTGCAAATTGCGCGTTAACAGCAAGAAAGTCTGCGTCAATGCTTCGCACGTCCCCGACCACCAGTGAAAGCAAAAGCCCAACACGCCATTGTGGTCGCAGTTTTTTGAGCCGAGCAACAATTTCTGTCTTCAAAGACATGCATTGCACTTCCTCAACACTCCCTGCCGCTTCTACAAGATCAACCACACGTTGCTCGAGCATTTGGCCATGGCCGTATGATTTCAGCTCAATAATTATTCCGACTCTCCCCTTACAAAGATCTAATACCTCCCGAAGGGTGGGCACTCGCTCGTCCTGAAATTTAGAATCAAAAGAACTCCCAATATCGACTGCTGTAATTTCCTCAAGGGTTGCATCCCATACTTTCAGGTCCACTCCAGCAATTTTCATGAGGTCGCTGTCATGTATGACAACGACCTCTCCATCGATTGTTTCCTGCACATCAATCTCTACCCATTGCGCGCCAGCACTGATCGCCTGCTCGATTGCTGCACGGGTATTTTCAGGAGCAACGCCACCTGCACCCCGATGCCCAATGATGTCGATGGTATTGTCGAACGAAATATTCGCTGTTGCTGCAGAGCCAATCAGAATAGCGACCGTGACACACGCACAGGCCAGCAGTGTGACCGTCCATGAATTCCATCGAAGCCCTACTTGCACACTCGAAATTCTTTCAAACTGCGTCCGCTGGTTCGCATCGACACGCCCATCATATGTTTCCCAGACGCTATACAACAAAGCCGATAATACGGCAGCCGACAAGAGCTGAATAACCAAATTGGATGAGGCCCACACAAGCGTTGTAACCCCAACAGCAAAAACGGCGCCTGCCAGAGTCTTACTCACCATCGGCACGAGTTCCGAAGCCACGAACACGATGCATGATGTACTTATTGCAGTGATAATAAATACCGCACCGATCCAACCACCAAGTAGCGTGACAACAACCCAATGCCTGCCGGCAAGCCGCCTCCAACTCATTGAAAGCGAGTCCCGCGGACTTGCTGACTCAAAGACGATAAGCGGCAGCGCAAGAAACCATCCAGAAAAAAGCCTCAGTAAAATGAAAGCCAATCCGATCACAAGGAGCCCACCAATTCCGACTGCAAGAAGAAACTCAGGCGGCCGTTCAGCGAGATAGAAGTTAATGTCATGTTTTCCCAGAAGTCTCTGTGCGACAAAAACTGCACAGATCACTACGGGAGCACTCACAACCACAACCCAACAAATGAGCCGGAACATTAACTGAATTACCTGAACGCTATGGCAAAAAGCCCATCGCGATGCAGCCCACACATTTCCTTTCTGATCTCCCTGAGCCACCAGCAGCGCAAGAAGTGTCGCTTGCTCAAGAGCAGTGATACTCAACCAGACCGCTCCCACCAGACACATACCCACCGCTCCCCCGGGTGTCAGCAGGAAAAACAACACGTCGGTATCCGTCAGGGTGCCACGTCCAGTCAGCCACAAAAGGCCGTGAAGCAATCCAACTACAAGTGGAACAAGTACAACAAACGCGAGAATCTTGAAAAGTACGTCAGCTAAAAAGAGCTGTCGCCACCCATGTCGCAAGGCCGATGCAGCCAACGCGATTATTGCCTTACGTTCATTACGAAATGAATTCGGTGCCGGTACAGAGGGAATCACTATCTCGCTTCATTTCAATTGGGACGAAATTTATATTCCCGGTAGTTGCGCTGAAACTCAGCGTCAGAGAAACCAACGTTCAGACGAACATCTTGAAACGTATATTCTTCGATTAACGGTGGTGATTCTGAATCACCTGCCGGCCAATCGTACGCTTCATACCGAACTGGAATCGGAACGTCTTTCGTAATAAAAATCCTCACGATATGAAAGAGAAACACTGAGCGTCGACGGGGGTGCACAACCTGCACACACTTGCACGATCGGCCATCGACTTTCACGTCATCGAATATCTGGACATCGCACTCGCCGTACTGCATGTCAGCAGTACCGACGTCAACCAGTTTTCGGACCATATCAATCATGCCACTCTCACTCACCGGATACCTGCTGTACTGAAGCGCGGCATCACCAGCTGGATCAAGGTCAAGAGTCAGGTATTCAAAACGTGTTCCGCCTCGACGCACGACCATCTTTCCGCCATTGGTTCCTTCAACCCACAACACTTCTCGATCAACCATCTCTTCCGGGCCAACGAAGTGAAGATATATTGCCGGTCGTTGTACGTAACGCCCATCGACTACTCTTTGATGCCGCACTTTGGCATCCATGAATTCCATTGGTTTGAGCCGTCCATCAATACGTTCCTGCTTAACGATCCGACACGCGTAATCAGACACTTGATCTTTCAGGAACGCATACGACTCACCAGCGATCTTCATTGCTGGAAGAAGTGGATGAGGCTGTGGCGGAGGAGGAGGCAGCTGCTGCTGTGGCTGTATTATCTCGACCCGACGTGTCGTCGTGATCTGCGCTTGTGTCTCATCAGCAAAAATATGAGTCCCTTGCCACGCAGACAAACCAAAAGCGGTTGATACGGTCAAACAGAATAAAGCGTTCTTGGTAAAAATGATTGGCATGGCAGGTGAACCTTGTTGCCCAACGGAGAAAACCGACCTTTTAGGCTACCGTCTGAATCTGCTGTATTCCACTCTTGGCGCGACGATTACTCAGATCTTTAACAACCTACAGTCGGCACAGCCGCACCAATCCGCTCATATTCATCCAGCACGAGTTTCTCCGGAACCTTCATAGCTCCTCTCACGCTCAGCTAGGCCGGAGTCCTTGGCATCGCTCTGGTGGCACCCGTGGAAATGCCTCCATCAACCAAAAGCGTCTGACCGGTTACATAGTTACTCGCATCAGATGCAAGAAACACCACGGCACCATCAAGATCTTCCGCTTTGCCCGGCCGCCGCAATGGAATCCGATCAACGAGGTACTCAAGCCATTCTTTGTCCTGATAAAGCACATCGTTCTGAGCCGTCCGAAACCAGCCAGGAGCAAGGCAGTTCACTGTAATGCCATGTGGACCGAACTCATCCGCCATGCTCATGGTCAGTTGCTTCACACCGCCACGACTTGCACAGTACGGTCCGAGTCCGGCATACCCGAACACACTGGTTACACTACCGATATTAATCACGCGGCCACGTTGCCGTGCCACCATTGATTGAGCAACACGTTGCGTCATGAAAAACATGCCACGCAAATTTGTATCGAGAATGGTGTTCCAGTCTTCCCACTGTACGTCCAGCGCAGGTTTTCGAATATTACATCCTGCGTTATTCAAAAGAATATCAATCGGGCCGTTTGCCGTTGCCGTTTCAACAGCAGCATGGATACTTTCCTCATGCTGCAGGTCCAGCGCGACGACCTCAACTGTGCTTCCATACGACTCAAGCTGTCGCCGCGGCTCTTCGAGAGAAGCGACGTCACGAGCCGTGATCACCAGATCAGCACCAGCTCGAGCGAGAGCTCCCGCCATTTGGAGCCCAAGTCCGCGGCTTGCTCCTGAAACGAGTGCCCGGCGTCCGGAAAGGTCAAACAGCGACATTGGCTTCTCCTTCACTTATTTCTGATGGCTGCAGCACAACCTTGAGTACACCCGGCTCTCGATTATGCAGTCTCTCAAACCAGTCTATTCCATCCTCAAGTGGTGCTACTCGACTGACGAATCGTGACAGATCAACCGCGCCCGAGGCTGCCAGTTCAATTGCTTCCGGGTAACACCCCGCTGAAGCGCATGAGCCTTGTAACCGGATTTGCCGTGTGACGACCGTTTGAAGAGGAAGCTCAACCACAGGCGAAACATTTCCAACAAGCACAACAGTACCGCCACGAGTGACGGCGTGAATGGCCGTCTCCACAGAAGCCGCTGCACCAACTGCTTCGAGAACAAGATCGGCACCGTCAGTATCAGCAGAAGATGCCCCCCACTCTGCGAGTTGCTTTGCCGTTATTTGGTCTGCTTCAAACACAGCGTCGGCACCAAATTCCCTGGCTTCGTTCAAGCGACTCGCATCAAGGTCAACTGCAGCGACCCGTTGAACGCCGTATGACTTGAGTGCGACAATGATTGCAAGCCCAATCGTGCCAGCACCGATAACAACAGCGGATCGCGTCGCTGGGCTTGCGTTCCCAAGCCGGACTGCCTGCAATCCGATTGTAAGTGGCTCAAGCAATGATGCGGCAACAAAACCCATCTGTTCTGGTAATGGATAGACGCACCTCTCAGGCACAATCGCATATTCTGCAAAACAGCCTTGTCGGCGGTAGGTGTCACACGAGACACCAAGAACCTGACGATGCGTGCAGAGGTTTTCCTTACCATTGCAACAGAACTCACATTCACCGCAGAAAACGGTAGAGTCGAGCGCAACTCGCTGACCTATCAACTCGCCGGACACGTTTTTGCCAACAGCGTCAATGATTCCTGCAGCTTCATGGCCCATAACAAGCGGCGGAATCCGACGCCCAGTCGATCCTGTGTAACCATGTACATCACTGCCACAGATTCCACATGCAGCGATTCGCACCCGCACCTCACCCGCATCTGGCTCGGGTGTTTCAAGATCCGTGACGGTGAGTGAACTAGGCGCTGTCAGGAGGAGTGCTTTCATGATGCCCAACATGGTACGCTTCTGTGGTGATCAATGGGAGGACCCATCACATTCTGGCAGGGGAAACAAACAAATGGAATCATGGTATCTCGTTGCTGTTGTCGCATGTGGCATCGCCGCTCTTATCACAGCTGTCATGTGGCTGAAGATTCATCCGTTCGTTGCGCTGCTAACAGCTTCTATCGGTGTCGGTCTCTTAGCCGGCATGTCTCCAGAAACAGTTATTGAGTCTATGACTTCCGGCATGGGCAACACGTTGGGCTTTGTCGCAGTGGTTGTCGGTCTTGGATCGATCTTTGGCATGATGCTCGAACAGTCTGGTGGTGCGGAGAAACTGGCTGATCGTCTTGTCAAAATTTTTGGTCCACAACAAGCAGCTCTTGCCTTAGGGATCGTTGGGTTTCTTGTCTGCATCCCCGTGTTTCTTGACGTTGCTCTTGTGATGCTCCTCCCACTTGCTGTTGCCGCAGGAAAACGCACTGGTCAGCCGGTGACACGGTTTGCTCTGCCAATGCTTGTTGGCATGGCGGTAACGCATGCCTTTGTTCCTCCGACACCAGGCCCGACGGCAGTTGCGAATCTACTTGGCGCCGACCTCGGATGGGTTATTACCGTCGGCATTGCCGCTGGACTTCCAACATTAATCATCACGGCAATCTTTGCATCAAAAGTTTTATCGAAGGTCGCCTCCGGCAATGTGTCCCTCGATGTATCGCCTGACACATCTGCTCCACAGCGAAAGTCACCACACCTTGCCATCGTTGTCACGCTTCTTGTCTTACCGCTTGTCTTGATTGTCAGTGAAACGGCGGCACGAGCTGCGCTTGGAGAAGACTCGCCTACCGCACTTTGGTTAATGCTTGTGGGACATCCCTTTACAGCCCTCCTTATTGCCACACTTGCAGCATTTTATTTTCTTGGAAAGAAGCTTGGAATGCCGGCGCAGGAAGTACAGAGAATTGCTGAGCGGGCACTTGAACCAGCCGGTGTGATTCTTCTTGTGACAGGTGCTGGTGGTGTTTTCAAGCAGGTGCTGATCGATTCGGGTGCGGGCGACGCCGTCGCTTCTTCGTTAACATCCGCATCAGTTCCCACGGTTGTGCTCGCATGGCTGGTAGCTGTAATCATTCGCGTGTTACAAGGATCAGCTACCGTTGCAATGATTACAGCAGCGGGTCTGGTAGCGCCACTGGTTACAGCCTCCGGGCAACCTGAACCATTCGCCGCACTGGTGACAATTGCTATTGCATCAGGTGCATCAGTAGCCTCCCATGTAAATGACTCGGGCTTCTGGCTCGTTGGCAAATTCCTGGGACTGTCGGTTGGAGAGACACTCAAAACCTGGACTATTCAGGAAACGATCATTGGGGTTCTTGGTCTTGTTTTTGTCGTCTGCATCGCGGCGATGTACGGCGTGTTGTAGCACCGCCTCAGCGTTGTGATCGAAAGCTTACAGTCACCGGGAACACCAATTGAAAACCCTTCTGGTATTTAGCCTGATAAAACATTCTTCATATGCCGAGCCAGACTGTCTTCGAAGGCATGAAAATCCGCCTGGGTTGCCGTCTTCTTCCTTGTTTTTTCTAGAAAAATCTCACAACTGGTGCTCAGGCTTTTCGGCCAATGGTCAGTAGAGGCATTGCGGGCATCTAGCTCCTGTTTGATATCGCTAGCCTTGAGAGTTTCTCTCCCGCCAACCGCGTGTGTTCTGTGTGCCAAATGCATCACAAGGCCCATTGCTCGATCAAGAAGAACATAGGCAAAGTTTTTTCCCTGTATCGGGCCAATCGTTATTGTCGTTCCCGTCTGGGCCAAATACCCAAACGTGTTGCGATACAAAGACTTTGGCAATGCAGTAAGTGGCGACTGTGATTCACCCTCGGTGACAGCAGGCTGAGCAACTGACTTTCCCCAATACATCGCACCAACGCCCCCACCAACACCACCAACCACAACTCCCGTCAATGCTCCAAGAGTAAGCGGTATACCCGACGGCATTGCCACTTCACCCCCAGCTCCAATCTTTGCACCAGTAGTTCCACCGACCATGGCCCCAACAGAGACACCACCAGACAGCAGAGCCCACCACGGTAGTCCGAACACCTGCCATGTCTCACTACTAAAAAGATCGCTCAAATAGGTTAGTTCAACCTTATCTGCCAGCCCGACTTTCTCATGCAGAAAAAGTGATTGAAGCGTACTGTGTAAAAGCCGCTCCTTTTCCTGTAGGTCTGAGTGAAATTTCTTTTTCGCAGAGTCTACGAGCGGTTCTCTCTTTTCCCCAGGCGCGACCTCAACACTCCGGGTATGACCGATACTTTTTGATAATAATTCCACGATACTGTGCGCCGACTCGTTCACACGATGCGACCAATCATTTTCGATCTCATCTGCTATCTGCGACAAATCATCTCGCCATTTATCAACAACTGTTGCCAGTGTCCGTACAAGTGCAACACGATCTTGTGCCCGGGCCTGATGTGCATTAAAAGTCGCGACCGCTCCAAATCGCTGGCCAAGTTTCGCCCGCCACTCTGCTTCGTGCACAGGATCAGCCGTTGGATTCAATATGGCAAGCCGCGGCAATCCAGTGAGCATGAGCAACTCCATTTCTGCCTCATGAATTTTCCGAAGCGGCTTGGATGAATCAATGACATACAGCACTGCTGGTTCTTCACAAAGAACCTTGCACACCTCTCGCTCTGCTTCAAACCGATCAGTCGATGCATACTTTTCACAAAACTGCCGGAGGACAGAGCGTGGGGCTCTTGACTCTGATAACTCTGTCCCTACCTCGGCCAACATTGTTCGTGGATCTTGAAACCCTGGTGTATCCCAAAGAACAAACTCACTTGAATGATGCTCAATCCTCTGACACACCTGCGTCATACCTGGGTCAGCACCTACCGCAATGTTGTCACGCTCAACGAGTGTCGCAGCAATACTCGATTTTCCATGATTCACTGCACCAACAAGCGCGAAGGATGGCCTATTCATCATTCATTTACCCCAAGCAGGTCGAATCCAAGCTGTTTTTCGCGCAGCCACCTTCTCCATAGAGCCAGCCGTTGCTCCGGTCCGAAAAGAATAATGACATTATCCTTGGACGGCGATGCATCAGAAAACCTCTGCAGAGTCACTGCTATGGCATCGACCGGATTGACGCCCGCTGGCATAGCAATAGCCAAACCATCTTTCGATTGAAGAAGAGCCTGAAGCACTTCCTCATTCCCATCCGCATAATCCACTTCAACAGTAGAAATCTGATTTATTTTCCCATGCAGTATCGATTCCACCTGCGCACGGATATCCTCCTCTTTCTGCACAAGCCCCTCACCAAGCAGCAGATCCCATGATCCATTTTCTGCAAATGACGGGGCGTACACCTCGGCATCATTTCCGAGAAATCCAGTCCTCGATGGTTCATCTGTTTGAAACAAGTGACCGCTGAGTCGTCGATGCAGGGCAATGTCCTGAGTACGATTGAAGTCTAGTGTGGAAAATCGCCGTGACGTTTTCAATGTTGCATAGGCAACAAGAAAACCCCGTGGAATGACAACATAGAAACCTAAACTCCCTACGATAAAGGGCCACCACGACCGTGTGGCATTCACGCTTGCTGCCTCCATACCAGCAAGATATGAAAACCTTGACTCACGGACCTGTTCAAGGGTGGGAACGCTTGCTGTCCAAAACCAAGACCACGGCGCTGAGATTACATTCACAAAGAGGCATATAAACTCATCACCAATGCTCAGAGTACTTTCCCATCCAAAGGCAAGATCAAAAACGGTGACATGAAAAAGAATACTGAGAAGTGAACCAAGACCAAACCCACACGCTACCCGCTGAGTGAACCCAAAAAATATCCCAGCTACAATTGCAGCAATCCGTTTGCCATGTTCCAGCAAAACTCGCCTTAAGTCATTCCAACTCTCTCTCCACTCTGGCGACAGGCGTGAGATCAAAAATGCGACACCCCCACCGACGCCTCCTTTTAATGAAGCGTTATGTAGCCACAAGGAAAGATACAGACTTATGGCAGTAATCAGCCACGGAAGAACGATCAACCCAAAGAAAACTACCATCACATTGATGGGTTTTTCACCTTTGTAGGCGAGATAGGCAGGAACAGCGAGACAACCCAACACAATTCCGATAACCCATGACATGCTCGTGAGTACATTACATACACGATCAATCCCGGCCCCAAATAACCGTGAGTCTCTACGCCTGGCCAGAGAAAGCCAGGCATGAAAAAGTTTGCCGCGTGGAACGTTACGAAAGTTCTGCTCAGAAAAAGTCTTCGATAGCACCTTTCCGTCTTCGCCCAACACATTCTCGGCATCCTGACTCGAAAGCATCTGTTGCTCTGCCTCTTCAAAGTCAATGACGTCGCCTAATGTCCACCGTGGCAAGCGAAAACTATCCTTTGCGAACATGGGACGATCTGTATGAGGATGTGACATCTACCACGCGTATTCATTGAATGGATCAGAATGCGACGAGTCAATCGCATGGCGTACAAAGATTTTTTACCCAACGCAACATGACCCATACTACTAATAGATAGACATGAAAGGAAATAATGTGGACTTTTTCACAACACCAGAGGAGATACCAGCCATGAGAAAGCTATCCCAGTAGTATCTCAGATTGCTTCCTTACCAACCGAACATTTCACGTAATCATTCCAGTCGCAAAACAAGTCATGCAAGGTTCATTTTCAACTTGAATACTATGGCGAGTCTATTCAGAATGAGTACAGGCCACACAAGGCGGGAGCAGACACATCAAGACTGAACTGATATATCAGTCAATGAGTACGGTGAACATGAGGAGCATGGCATGCGTGAAGTACGTTTTTGGCACATAACAATATTCCTTTTGGCTTTCACTCTTGGCACATCGTACGCATGCGCTTTTGCTTCGGACGGCCGGCAACCCAACATCATCTATCTTATGCTCGATGATGCTGGATACGGTGACTTCGGTGCTTTTGGATCACCCTATGTGAAAACACCTAATTTCGATCGCTTATGTGCTGAAGGCATGACCTTCACAAACCACTATTCAGGATCTGCTGTGTGCGCGCCCACGCGCTGCGTGCTCATGACGGGCCTCCATACTGGCCACTGTCGACGCAGGGACAATACTGCGAAGGCAATGACACAAGAGTTAAGTAAAAAAAATGGTCGACCACTTGTGTTCCTTGAAGACAGTGACGTAACCGTTGCTGAAGCGCTTCACGACGCTGGATACTTCACTGCTGGTGTTGGCAAATGGGGGCTGGGCAATCCAGGTTCGGCCGGTGTTCCTGAAAAGCAAGGATTCGACTATTGGTATGGATATCTTGACCAGGTGCATGCCCATGATCACTTTCCAGATGAGATTTGGGATGGTGGGAAAATGGTAGCTGTACCGGGAAATGAAAATAAGAAAAAAGAAACCTACATCCCATACGAACAGGAAAAAAAAGCTCTTGAATTAATCCGACAAAACAAAAGCAAGCCTTTCTTTCTCTATCTGGCAGTAACGCCACCACACGGGGCCTACATTATCCCTGAGACTGATCCTACTTTCGCAATGTACGAAGGAATCCCTGGTGGCAAGCAGGTTCAACATTACGCCGCCATGATTACGCGAACAGACCAGATGGTCGGTAAGATTCTAGATACGCTAAGCGAACTGCAACTGGACAAAGATACAATTATTTTCTACACGTCAGACAACGGACCAAATGCACCATTTGTGAAGGCGATAGACAGTGCTGGCGGACTTCGTGGGACGAAGAGGCTGCTCTATGAAGGTGGCATTCGCGCAGCCATGGCTGTGCGCTGGCTGGGCCATGTTCCGGCTGGGAGAAAAAGCACGTTCGTATGGGATATGCGTGATATTTTCCCAACGCTTTGTGAACTGGGCAACGCCAAAAACCCTGAAAATCTAGACGGTATCTCGGTCGTACCAACACTCATGGGTAAGAAGCAGAAATCTCGTGACATTCATTATTGGGAGATTCATTCCCCTTTTCAGCAGGCTGTCCGGTTTGGTAATTGGAAAGCAATCCGTTTTGGAACTGAAGAATCTCTCGAACTGTATGACCTGAAAAACGATCCTCAAGAAACCCGGAATGTCGCTGCCGATAATCCTGCAGTAGTTAAAAAGCTCGAGACCTTCCTTGCCTCAGCAAGAACAGACTCTCCGTATTTCCCTGCTGTACAAAAAAAGAAACGAAAGAAAAAGAAAGCATTGTAGAGAGGCAGAAAAATCACCACCTCCAAAACTGATAAACTGGTGGTGACTCATTGGTTTATCTCACACACGAAACTGCACCTCATCGATTCAGCAAACCTAACACGTACTGACATACACCTCTTTGGAAACTGATTCATGCTTACTCGACGAAAAATACTTCAAGGAATTGCAGCTGGAGCTGGTACGGCATTAGGGCTTGGTGGGTCACCACTCCCATTACTCGCCAACTCTTCCTTGACAGGAGTGTCGAGACTCCCAAAGCGAATTATTTTCTTTCTGCAGAACCAGGGGTTCGACCCGAAGACTTGTATCCCAACTGGGGTCTCAGGCAACTGCTCACTTGCTGGTCACACATTACCGGAACCAATCCAGCCCTTGGAGCCATACAAAGAACGGCTGCACATCATTAACGGTCTCCATGGACAACATACAAGTCCATCACATAGTGCGTTTTTTGGTGCGCTTGGTGGGTATCGTGGCGGTGACGGTGTGGCGCCCCGCGGATCAACGATTGATTATGAACTCAGCAAGACCCTGCCAGAAACACTTCTACCCCATCTTTGTATCGGCATGGATTCGCTTGAGAACATGAAGAACAAGCCAACCGTCGCCAACCTCTCGGCAAGCGGACCGGATCAGCCGATATTCATGTACTCTAACCCCAACCACCTCTACCAACTCCTATTCGGTGGCATATCAAAAGGTGCGATACGCCGAGAATTCGAGGCGCGCTCGTACCTCCTAGATCAGATTCAACACAAGGCAACACAAGCTGGCATGAATCTGCCTCTTTCAGAACAAACGCGCTATAACCAATTTGTAAAAGGCTTCGAAGACTTGAGCAGCCTTCGACAGAAACTTGGTCAGGTTTCTGATCATCTCAGCAAATTTGCACCGAGGGTTGATGAATTATACGCGACACCTGAGCACGAAACCGATTGGCACGACAGACTACTGAACCTAGGCATTTCTGCACTCGCATCTGGAATAACGAATACTCTTACCATCGGATCCGGCCGAGGTGAAATCTTTGGTGCCTGGAAAGGTTTGGGTATCGAAGAACAGGGGCATAATCTCGGTCATATGAACCAGCCAGACAATCCAATCTGGATCAAAATTCGCCAATACAATTCAAGGATGCTAGTCAAAATCATGGAAACACTTGACAACATTCCTGAGGGAAGCGGCTCAATGATGGACCACACCCTTATTGTCTACACCAGCAACAACGCAGACAAACAACATACAAGTGGTGCAAACTGGCCTGTGATGCTCCTTGGCAACTTTGACGGTGCGTTCAAGACAGGCTGCTTTACACAGATTGAAGGAAAGCGACCGATTAACTCACTGTACACGACGCTCTTACAAACGGCAGGTGGCCAGTGCGAACGTTTCAACATGTCCGACAGCCTTGCCAAGACTTTTGATTCCGGCAATGGCGTTCTCGGAGACATCTTGGCATGACGATCCGGAGAGCAAAACTGACTTGTTCGTCACCCGACAAGGATCAGTTGCAACATGCCATTCGTCTTTGCGTTTCGTCACTCTGCATAATTTCCATGCTGCCATGTTTCGCATCTGATCGATACGTTCCTGGAAGTGCAGTACCAGAGAGCTTTGATTCATTCGCCAAGCCGTTTTTGAACGAGTATTGCCTCGATTGCCACAGCGGCAGCAAACCTGAGGCAGGGCTCTCGCTTGATACTCTTGGTGCCACAAATGAAGTGAACGCAACAACATGGAGGTCTATCTGGGCACAAATTTCACTTCAGGAAATGCCGCCTGAAGAGGCCGAGCAACCGCCAGCATCAGACCGCCTTCGATTCAGGGACTGGGTTGTGCACAATCTCGACGCAACTATGACGGACAGTGGTGGCTTCCGGGCTCATCGTGACCCAACAAAAGGAAACTTTGTTCCCCATGATCTCTTATTTGGCCCACTCCCTGACGATATCGAAATCGAACCAACATTTTCACGAGCACGACTTTGGCGAGTGACTCCTCAGGAACATATCACTCGGCTCAATGAACTGATTAATACGGAACCTCCTTACGATGCCAGCAAACCGGGCCTGCGAACACGTGGCGATGAGGTACCAACAAACCATGGTGGTGAACTGAAGCTTTACTTTGGAACAGACCGAATTATTCAGTGGCAAGGTGGGACGGTTGCCTATGCTACAGCAGTTAAGAGCATTCCCTCTGTGTTATCTTCAGCCCGAACACATGGCTTCGAAAATTACCCTGACCTGTACTCTGTAAATAGTGCAGAAGCAACGCAACTATTGAGCACAGCGAGTGACATCCTCCGCTACATGGCCTATGGCCCTCTGAGCATAGCTGCACCTCAGCAGATCACCGATGACCCAGCAGCCTACTTCAAAAAGTATGTGCCAGGTGACAATCGCGGGCTTCCATCGAGCCTGGTCTATAGCACGAAGACTGTCCGACCGTTAACACCAGTCATCGCAGCAATAGACACACCTTCTGCAACAGACGACAACCTGAGAAAGGCCGTCAACTATCTGTTTGAAGCACTTACGTTCCGGCCACCACAGCCATCTGAATCTGATCGCTATGTGACGATTGTTAAAGAATCGATTCACAAACTCGGCCAGAAAGATGGTGCAGTACTAGGTCTCTCAGCGATTTTCCTTGACCGTGACGCACTCTTTCGTCCTGAACTTGTTGAATATGGAACACCCGATGCATTCGGACGGATCATGCTTCAAGACTGGGAACTCGGACTGGCCGTAAATCATGCACTTCGATACATCAAGCCAGATGAGGATCTCAAGAAAAGTGTCCTCAACGGCACCATGCGGACACGAGACGATGTCGAACGTGAAGTACAACGAATGCTTGCAGATGACAGCATCCGAAAACCGAGGATCCTGCAATTTTTCAGAGAGTACTTTGACTACGACCAAGGAGGATATATCTGCAAAGACACTCGATCTTTGGAAGAAACAGGAATTCGACAAAAGAGCCGAGGGCGTCACTACCGTACGATGTTTGAGGCCTCAGCAAGCACCGACCGACTCGTTGAGTTGATTCTCAAGGAGGACCGCGAGGTCCTGCGACAACTACTGACCACAAAAAAAGTTGTCGTTACAAAAAATGACAGCGAGTACTTTGGACAGCCCCGAACCAAGGCCGCCAGAACAGCCCTGCAAAAAGAGATAAAAAAAGCTGCAGAGGAACAAAAGCTCCGCGAAGAAGCTGAGCGTAAAGCATGGATTGCGGCCAACCCCGGCAAAGAGCCACCAAAAAAGAAAAAACGGAGACAGGCCCCAACGATTAATGTTTTTGTTGAGGAGGCACCCTTTGAAGGAACTGACATTTTTGCGCGAGTCAGCCATCGGAGCTTTGGCGCCGGATCTCTCAGCCCCAAGCGAATTTTGACCGAGACACCTGAAGGACAGCGTTTGGGAATCCTCACACATCCAAGCTGGCTTGTCTCTCATTCCGATGCCATGGACAATCACGCAATCCGCCGCGGACGGTGGATTCAGGAACGACTTCTCGGCGGTGGTCTTCCTGACGTGCCCATCACCGTTGATGCAGCGCTGCCAGATGAACCCGCGAAAACCTTGCGTGAGAGAATGGAAGTCACGAAGCAAGACTACTGCTGGACATGTCACCAGAAAATGGACCCGCTTGGCCTTCCGTTCGAAATGTACAACCATGCAGGACTCTTCCGTACATCAGAACTTGAACGACCAGTAGACACGACAGGTGAAATTATCAATTCGGGTGATGAAACTCTCGATGGTCCAGTGGAGGACGCGCTCGATCTTATTGAACGACTTGCGACAAGCGAGCGGGCAGAGCAGGTGTTTGTGAGACATGCCTTTCGATTCTGGATGGGCCGAAATGAAACACTCCATGACCGAGTCGTTCTTCAGGATGCACACAAGGCATACAAGCAGAGTGGTGGCAGCATGAAGGCCCTTCTCACTTCCCTTCTCACTTCAGATGCATTTTTATACCGGAAACCTGAACAGAACCCGCCAATCAAATAGAGGGCCACTAGTATGTTTCGTCTGTTCATCGCTCTGTTCATGACTCCATTCATCATTGTGCCATGCATGCTTTCATCAGTTGCGATGTCCGAGCAGCCCAATATTGTTTGGATTTCGTGCGAAGATATCAGCCCGCATCTTGGCTGCTATGGTGACCCTCACGCCATTACACCCAACTTGGACAAGCTTGCCCAAGAAGGGACACGCTACACCAATGCGTTTACAACTGCTGGAGTTTGTGCGCCGTGTCGCTCAGCGATTATTACAGGGATGTACCAAAATAGTATTGGGACACATCACATGCGTTGTAACGCAACACTCCCAACATGGCTGAAGCCATTCCCTGTGTACCTTCGTGAGGCTGGGTATTACTGTACAAATAACAGCAAGACTGATTATCAATTTTCAAAACCAGCAAAAAAAGAAATATGGGACATATGTGGTGCGAAGGGACACTGGAAGAATCGGCCTCAAAAATCACAACCATTTTTTGCTGTATTCAATTTCACGGGGTGTCACGAAAGTGGAATTGCCTCAGAGTCAAAATACAAGTCCGTGACCGAAGACCTCTTGCCTTCCCAGCGGCAAAACCCCAAAGAACTGACGACACTTCCTCCTTACTACCCAGACACTACCATCACCCGAGAAGACTGGAAACGCAACTATGAATTGATCACTGCCATGGATGCGTGGGCAGGTGATCTTATTCAGCAACTTAAAGATGCTGGTGAATATGACAACACGATTATTATTTACTGGTCCGACCATGGCGTCGGGCTCCCACGGGCCAAACGTTGGCTCTATGACTCGGGAACGCACATTCCATTAATTATTCGTGTTCCTGCAAAATTCCAGAAGTCACTCGACATTTCATCGCTCGCAACAGACAACCAACTGATCAGCGCTGTAGATTTTGCACCCACAGTTCTCAACATTGCGGGCATTGACCCACCTTCCTATTTGCAAGGAAGAGCATTCCTCGGGCTTCATCTCAGCCCGCCAAGGAAGTTTGTCTACGGTGCACGCGACAGAATGGATGAACGGTACGACATCATCCGAACGGTCCGAGGCCCACAGTATCGGTACATACGGAACTTTGAACCACTCAAGCCGTACTATCAATACATGAATACACCCGAGAAGGGTGCGACGATGCAAGAGATTCGCAAGAAGGAAGCCTCCGGCCAACTCGATCCAGTGATGGCATTATTTTCAGCACATGAGAAACCGGTTGAAGAACTCTATGACACGCACGCGGATCCGTTTGAAATACATAATCTTGCAGATGATCCGGCGTTTTCTCAAAGGCTTAGTGAAATGCGCCACGCGCTCTCCAAGTGGCAGAACGAGATTGGCGACGTCGGACTGATCCCAGAAGCCGAGATTGAAATTCTTGAACAGGATGCTGGCTCGCGGTTTGCGATATTGCAGAGTACAACCAAAAACTCTTCTACAGAAAAACGCCTTGCGTTGCTTGTCGATATCGCCACATCGGCATCCGAAGGGCCCGCCGGCATTCCGAAACTTCTTGATGCCCTTCAAAATGAGGATGCATCAATTCGGTACTGGGCAGCAACAGGCATTGGGAATATTGGTCCAGCAGCCATGAGCACGCTCAAACGTGTTGCAGAAAGCCTCAATGACCCATCGCCGAGTGTACGCATCGCAGCAGCCAGAGCCGTTGCCAAGCTAGGCTCTCCCGAGAAAGCATTACCGGTACTTGAGGCCGAGCTTCAAAGTGATCATCAGTGGGGACGGCTCGCTGCCGCCATTGTCCTCGATGAAATGGATGAAGAGGCCCGCCCTGCACTCCCATCTTTACAGCAGGCATTGCTGAACCAGCCGAACAAGTACATTGTTCGAGTCGCGAATAGAGCCATCAATGAATTAGAGAACACCGACCATCAAGTCCCATAACAAGTAGAGACTCCATGATGAATCGACTTGCTTTATACGCCTTTGTGCTCGTGGGCATCGCAATCTGCCCCCAACTGTGTTTCTCGGCAGATAACGAACGCCCTTATGTCGTTATTCATCGCCAGGGAGACTTTGGCTGTCATACATTCCGCATCCCTGGAATCGCTAAAACGAATGACGGCACATTACTTGCCGTCTACGACATGCGTTATACAAGCCGCCGAGATCTTCAAGCACATATCGACATAGGCCTATCTCGCTCAACAGACGGCGGTCAAACATGGGAACGCCCACGACCAATAATGGATATGGGTGAATATGGAGGTCTGCCACAGGACCAGAACGGCTGCTCGGACCCGAACATTCTGATTGATGCAGGTACTGGCGAAATCCTTGTTACTGCTTTATGGACTCATGCAAAACCAGGAACACATCAGTGGAAGGATGGTGGATCGGAGCCTGGAATTGATCCAGCTCAATCATCACAATTCATGGCCGTGCGGTCGAATGATGATGGCAAGACGTGGACTAAACCAGAAAACTTGACTTCTCAGCTCAAAAACCCTTCCTGGTTTCTATTTGCACCAGCACCAGGCAACGGCATCACACTTTCCAACGGCACATTAGTCATACCCACACAGGGTCGGGATGCAAACGGCCTACCATTTTCCAATCTGACATGGAGTGACAATCATGGCAAAACATGGACGGTGTCCAGGCCTGCTCGATCGGATACAACAGAGTCTGCTGTTGTCGAACTGTCTGATGGCTCACTTATGCTTAACAGCCGAGACAATCGAAACCGTCAAGACAAATCAAAAACAAATGGCCGAGCAGTCAGCGTAACCTCGGACCTTGGTGATCACTGGACAATACATGAGTCTGACCATGGCGCTCTACCCGAGCCTGTGTGTATGGCGAGTCTCATATCTCATCAATTAGATGACGGCCGATCGGTCCTATTTTTTTCAAATCCAAACCATACATCCAAACGGAAAAAAATGACTGTTCAAATGAGTCTTGACGACGGCGTCACATGGAACAAACAGATCCTGCTTGATCAGGATGGCGGGGCATACAGTTCGCTCGTCATGGTAGACCACGACACGCTTGGAATCCTGTACGAATCATCCAGAGCGGATCTTATCTTCCAAACCATTGATCTTAAAGAATTCGGCCTCTGAGTGCGCTGAAGCGATCGAGGCAAAATTACTCCAGCCGGAACCCCCATGAAACATATCGGTTACTTGACTGCTTTTCTTATCACCTGTGTCACACAATCGCTCACGGCGGCTGACAAGCCGAATGTCATTCTCATTCTTTGTGACGATGTGGGCTTCGAATGCTTCGGCTCATACGGGAGCCACGAATACGCGACCCCACGCTTGGACACACTCGCCGCAAACGGAGTTCGATTCGAGAACTGCCACTCAACACCACTTTGCACACCGAGCCGAGTCAACCTTATGTCTGGAAAGTCAAACGTGTTTAATTACTTTGACTTCGGCGTGTATCCAGAAGGTCAGCCAACGTTCGCTAATTACTTTCAGGAGCAAGGCTATCACACAGCGGTCGCCGGAAAGTGGCAACTGCTTACAGGAAAAGGTGGTATTACGCCCGAGGAAGCTGGCTTTGAAACTCACTGTTTATGGAATATTCCAGGCGGCGGCAGAAATCGCTACTGGAACCCTTCACTCGTGCAGGATGGCGAACTACTTGATCTCCCTGAAAACAGTTACGGGCCCGATATCACCACTGATTTCCTCATTAATTTTATAAAGAAAAACCAAGCTGAACCGTTCCTGGTTTATTTCCCGATGATTCTTCCCCACAACCCATTCCATGTCACCCCAGACAGCAAAGACCCTCATTCAACAGATGCCAAGAGTAACTTCATTGACATGGTGCAATACATCGACAAGAACGTTGGCCGTCTTGAAGACACACTGACTTCACTGGGACTGCGCGAGAAAACTCTCATTATCTTTACGAGCGACAATGGCACGAACGCACAACTAACCTCTGAACTCGAGGGCGAAACTATTCGTGGCGGCAAAGGTTATACGCACGACTATGGAACGCATGTGCCGCTTATCGTTAACTGGCCAGGAGAAATCCAAGGAGGACGAGTCATCGATGACCTTGTCTGTTTCTCTGATATCTTCCCAACTATGGTCGACGCGGCGAAGCTACCTAAAAAACAGATTGATGACGCTGATGGCTGGAGTTTCTGGCCACAGTGCGAAGGCAAACCTGGACGCACCCGTGACTGGATCTATTGCTACTATTTTCCTCGTCCGTCATCTGCAAAATACAATGACAAATACAGCCACTATGAGGTGAGCTTCGCACGGAACAAACGCTTCAAGCTCTACAACAACGGAGAATTATTCGACACAACAGCCGATGTCCTTGAAAACGTGCCCATCTTGGCAACGATACCCGAAGAGCCGGCCGATTCCGCCCGCAATCTACTCCAGTCTGCAATTTCCTCGTACCCTGCTGTCGGCCTCAATGCGAACCGGCCAAAGCGAAATCAGACGGAAAAGAAAAAGTAGTTGACGCCATCACCATTCATAGCAGGTCAACACAACAACCACTCACACTTTGCCAACTGGAAAATTCAAATGCACACAGACCCGTTTATGTGCTTGTCAATGCGGCTGCAATCAGCGCGCCGAATACTATGCATTTTTCTTACTTGCACTTCCAGCTTGCCTTTAATGGCTGACCAATCTCAACCGAATGTGCTACTCATTTTGTCTGATGACCAAAGCGTGCCACATGTCAGTTGCTATGACGACCCCAACACAACGAAATTTGATATCACACCAAATCTTGAGAAATTTGCCAAACAGGGCATGCGATTTGATCGGGCATACACCACCGCTCCACAATGCGCACCCTCACGTATTTCAATTTTTGCCTGTCGTTCTCCCATCGGCCTCGGTGTCACACGATTCGCGCAGCCAGCACAAGCGGATGTCCCATTTTTTACAGATGTGCTTCGCGCTGGTGGGTACTGGGTTGGCCTCGACGGCCGCCATCAACACCTTGACGGACGCATTCGAGAAGCTGAGCATATCGACATGGCTCTCCGTGATGCCGGCATGCAGAATCTTGAAGCACGATTCGATCATTTTGTACGCAGTGCGAGAACAAAAGACGAACAGCTCGATCAAGTAGGCCAGACAATTAACGCGGCCCTCGATAAAGTCCCCAAAAACAAACCATTCTTTCTCTATTTCGGTTTCAGCCAGCCGCATCGAAAATTCTCAGCAACGTATGACGGTATTAATCCTGATGAATTGATACTGCCACCCGACTGGCCGGATTTGCCTGAGGTTCGGATTGATTACGCCCGGTATCTTGCATCTGTTCGTGAAATGGACCGAGGATTTGGACAGATCATGCAACTTCTTGCTGAGCGTGGCATTCAAGACAACACTCTCGTTCTTTTTATGGGCGACAATGGAGAAGCTCTGCTTCGAGGCAAAGGTACGCTTTATGATCGAGGCACACATGTACCATTGCTCATTCGCTGGCCAGGTCATGTAGCACCACATACCGAATCCTCTGCACTCGTTTGTGGCACTGATCTAGGCCCAACTATTCTTGAAGCATGTGGAATGAAACCCACAAGAGGGATGAGTGGCCAGAGTTTTGTCAGCGAGTTTACCGAAAAGAAAGATGCTGGACGTCGTTATGTTTTTGCTGAACGTGGCTGGCACTTTGGCCCAATCACACGAACCGACGGACTGGACTTTTCCCGATCTATTACATCAGAACGTTATCGCTATATCTACAATGCATTACCGGACCGCAGCTATACGCCTGTCGATATGGCTAACAAAGATGCCTGGAAAGCCATTCAGCAGGCCTATGCTTCGGGTCAACTCTCACGACTTCATCAAGAGCTTTATTTTAAAAAGCCCCGACCAATTGCTGAGCTTTATGATCTGAAGAATGACCCGTTTGAACTGCAGAATCTTGCTAACACCACATCTACTCGTGAAACCGAAGACAAACTTCGCGAATCGCTAGAGGGATGGATGATCCGTGAAAGTGATTTCCTACCTTTGCCGTCACATGCACTTCAGTTTCATAAAAAAGAATAGCGATAGATAACGCGATTCAAGGTTAATGAAACATTCAACACCTTGTCCGAAATAGCCCAAAGAAACTTTTCTACTATCCAAAGTATTATGACAAAATTTGCTTCTTACATTACGTTTCTTCCCGTTTTCATTGTCTTAAGTCTCATGAACATTCGCGCGTTTTCGGCTGAGAAAAGTAAGACAAGCAGATGGACAGCAGCTAAAATGTTCGAGAAGAAAGATATTGATATAGATGGTTTTCTAAGCTTTGAAGAATTTAAACATGGAGGAAATGAAAAGTTCCTCAAAACTGCTGAGAAGCGTTTTCAAACCCTCGATACGAATCAAGACAAGAAAGTTTCACTTGATGAGTTGAAGTCTGGGTGGGCCTCTATGACTCGCAACAAAACAAACTAAAATCCATCAAAAAACGCATTCCAACAGCGTCACAACTACGTCTTCTCACACAGCCAACCGTGGCATGTAATTCTGAATTTTATGCAGCACATGCCCGCTTTTTGGGCAGCATAATCCCACCCGGATACCGTCGAGGCTGTTTATTCGTTTGATTTGCTACAGCCGTCCTTTTCAGCCGATTGCTTGTTTTGCTCGGAATGCCTCAATTGAACAAAAATGGTCGCAAATTCACCAATTTTGGTAACTCGGGGCGACTAGGTTCCCCCTGAGCAAGGCTTTTTCTTTTGGATTATTTTTGGCACGCATCTTGCTCCTGTCTACCGTAGAGAGGAAGTATGACTTCGCATAGATGTTGGCTCGATGAACAAAACATGGATCATTCAGTGCCCAAGTGAGTGATCCACTCTTTTGTTTTTAGCCGTTGACTAGCACTCGGTTCGTGGACACAACTTTTGATAACTGAGGCGGAGAGCAATGAATACAAGCAGGCCATATATCTCACCCAGAAAGAAAACATTTCGACTACTCCAAAACAGGTCCTTCCGGATAGGTCTCTTTGGCTTTGTCCTTTTTTTTCTTAGTAGTGTCCTCATTGCTCGGCATGCTGCTGCAATTGGCCATAAGGTTTGGCTTGTGGGCTGGGCATACACGGATATTTTTCACCCACCAAAGTACGATCCAGAAAAAGTTGAGCATATCGCCCGTATGAAACTTTATGCCCAGTTTCGTAATCCAAGCGAGGTCCGAATACTAGGCCATCGCCCATTCGGAGAAGAATGTGTCATCTATAAAATTGAAACATTTGATTCAGACAGCCGTAAACGTCAACAAGAGAGGATAGTCTGGGTTCATTGGAAACCGTGGACCATGAACAATGGAACTACAATTCTGCGTGAATCTGATGCACGTCAATTAGTCAATGCGAGTCTCTAGATTCACTTACCCGTCATACTGACTGTACGTGAATAATATCCAATCTTTTTCGCATAGCTGATCTCCCGACGTTTGTAGCGATAACGTCTTCAACAAGAATTCTATCATGCTGCAGTCCTGTGACGCCTTCAAAGAATCGGAGAGGGTCTCGAACATACGAGGGTAGCTGTTCGCGAACCATTCCCTTGTCTGGCATCAACTTGAGTATGATGCGGAATTCATGATCTCCAAGCTCAAACGAGCTGACTGGTTGTGGTGTGAGTCGAATCATCCAAATAAAGCCCATGTCTGCTTCTTGTGTATCAGACCCCCGACCGTAGAACCGAAACTCACGTTTCACTGCTGGTGTAATAGCGTGGAAGCCCGTCACGCCTTGCCGATAGTGCCACACCCAAGGAACGAGTGTCACCACGAACACACCGTCACCAGGAAGCCCTTGATAGACAATTTTTGGGCGAATGAGAGGAATTATGGCAAAGGGCAAGAGGGCTAAAACAACGAATAGAACCTGGCATGTGCGATACACCATTGCAGAAATTGGGCGGGCCGGTGGCAGTTCAGGAACAACAAGTTCCCGTGCCTGCTTTTCCGCCTTCATCAAGTCACTGTTCAGCTTTGTTATTTTTTCCTGCATCACAGGCGAAACTTTCTTGCCAAGCAATGTATTCACCTGCAATTCACTCAATTCCTTCTGTATCGACTTCACATGCCGCTTCGCCTCAATTCCGGCCTGAAGGAATTCATCCTGTTCTGCAGCAGAAAGTTTGTCAAAAGCCGCCCGACGTGGATCTTTAGACTCGCCATATTCCCACCATTGAATTCCAAGTAAGAGAGCCATAAAACCTGCCCACATAAACGCAAATGCATATCCATCTGCATTCGGCTTCATTCGCAACTCACGCCCCGCGACTTCGAGTGAATAGCCGCTTAGGTCAAGTGTTCTCGCCATGACGGCACCTCCTTTAAACTCATACACCGAGTTGCGAAGCGGCAGCCTGGCTACTCTTCACAACACGCACTCAACGAACGGAGCACTTCAATCGCCTCATCAAGAGACAACGAACACAACGCTCCCTGCTTTTGTGCTCGAACTGATTCAGCAAGCAACATGACATCATCAAAGTCTTCATGAGCAACAAGCCGCTGCCGTGCTCTGTATCCAAGTGTTCCATCAGAATATGCGATCGCACGATCCCGCATTTTAATAAGCCAGGCGGTCCGCGCTGTCACTAGGCCAGCTGCAACCTGAAGTATTGCCAAAAGTGCATCTTGACGATCAATAACTCGACCAGCATCAACAAGAAGAACAGCCGTGAGTAATTCTTCATCAAAGGGCCGCCTCTGCCTACAGTACAAAAAGGACAAAAGAGTTGCGTCAAGAAGCGTGGGGGCATGATGCAACGATACATCAAGCCGTATGGCTGAAAGAGGCCGAACCAGTGCCGCAATTTTGTCAAAACGATCGCCGACAAACGAGGCAAGACCAGCCGAACAATCAACGTCATCAAGAAGACGCTGCCGTGAAAGTTCATTCGTTATCTCACACGATGATGGCAGGTCCTCTTCAGACACCCACTCACGCGATAGTCTTCGTGCTGCTCCAATACGAGCCCCACGAATATCCCCACCGCGCATGAGACGACGTGCAGCCTCTGCCGCAATTCTTCCCCGCTTTTTATTACCGTGTGACATCTCTGTTTTCCTGAGATTTGTCTCCTTCAGTAAGCAATCGATACTGCACGTTTCGCAACCGGCCAGTCGTTGCATACGTCGCAATACCAAGAGGCTTGCACATAAACATCTCAGGACGAATTGAAATTTCTCGCCCAGCCCTCTCTTGCACGATAATCTCTTTCCCATCAAGCAAACAGGTTATTGATTCTGCATCAACCCGAACCTTGATCGCATACCAACGATTATCGTCTAGTTCGAGGTATTGATTCGTATCGTTCTCAGATGCATCAAGGCCATCGATTGATGACAGACCGACAAGGCCACCGCCCCAACCCCCAAGAATAAAACTGCAGTTGTCTTCCCCAACAGGAAACGTCAGCCCGCAGAAAAAATCAAAACCCTCGACCCTCTTTGCCTCGAGTGACAACTCGTAATTGTCCTTAGGAAAATCACCATGCCAGGTAATCCCACTTAGAGGATCACCCATGCCTATCGAGATTTCCCCATTGATCACTTCGACCGGACCATCTGTACCAAATTCGCTCGACTGCCAGTCACCCAGTTCGTGTCCATCGAAGAGCGGCGTCCAATCAACACTACCGATCTGCCTGCCCCTCTCGAGTTCCGTCATCAACTCTTTAGCGTGATAGACATGTCGGAGTGATTCGGTAATCGCTCCAACAGAGACTGATATCGCACGTGCACGTTCTTTGTCATATGCAATATCCAGCACAAGTGAATCCTGGTTGCCGTCAAATATGACGCCGACAAGTTCACCCGCAGCATTGACAACCGGGCTACCGGAATTCCCTCCTATAATGTCGGCAGTAGAGAGAAAGTTCATCGGAGTCGACAAAACGTCTGACTCGGCAAGTTTAGTTCGAGCAGCCAGCCATGAGTCTGGTGGATCAAACGGCACCTCGTTCTTTTCTTGGTCCGCTTTGGAAAAAAGATCGCCGATTCTTGTCCATGGTCGCTCCTCACTTCCTTGTCCGGAAACACCTTGCACCATCCCGTATGCCAGCCGTAGCGTAAATGTCGCATCGGGTGCAACGGGAGTGCTTGCGACGCGAAGCCTGAGCCGGTTGATTTCGGCATGCGCCTGCTTTTTGATTTCTGTATTTTCTTCAACAATGTTTCGAAGCTTACGTGATTCGGTATCAACCAGCTTGGCAAGTGAAAGCATTGCATCACTGCTCGATTGAATGGCAGCAACACCTCCCTCGTAGAGTTCTTTTCGACGGTCGGGAAGCGTTCCAACACCACGCTTCCCAAGCGACGTACCGGCGACCAGTTCCGTGGCCCGATCTGCAGGTGATTTTCCGTTGAGAACCTGTTGCACGAGTGGGTCTTCGAGCCCAAGATGCTTTATCAAAAAAAGTAGCGAATCAGTGAGCCCAAGAATTTCGTAGTCGTCGTACAATGGCTGATCTGAAAAAAGCCGAAGTTTGAGCGAGAAACGAGCAGCATCACGATATTCCCGCAGCCGCTCACCATCAGGTTTCTCTGACTCCGTTGCCAGACGCAGAAGTGTCCTCGCGTTTGAAAAGAATCGGCTTCGAAAACCCATTGCTCCTTCCAGAAGGTTATACCGAACAGCAACCTCATCAATTGCTTTTTGCGCACGTTGAATCTTCTCCCACGGGCTTTCTCCGCGTTGCTGCTCCCAACTCTTCTGTAACGCGTCTTCAGCTTTTTCCAGACGTTCGAGAATGTCAGGTCGAAGCAGTGCTGACAGCGTGCCGCGACGAGCCTTCCGACTATTCTGGACAGAAAAAAGATCCTGCATCGATCGCTGCCGTTCAACATGTCCTTCTTCGGCGTACGACTGCAGTAATACCTCGCGTCGATTAAGCCATTCCAACATATAAGGTATTCGCCGGTCACGCATCGAACAAATTTCAACAATTGTCTTGCCGCGATCAGTATGTCCAGGATGCCCTGCAACAAAGATCGCATCGCCTCGTTGAACGTCATTGTCAGCGAACGGGAGAAATGATTTGACTACGAGAGGCTTCCCTTTTTCGTACACCCTAAAAAAACAGATGTCGAGGCAATGTCTTGGAAATTCAAAATTATCTGCGTCCCCACCGAAGAAGGCAATCTGCCTCTCAGGAGCAAATACAAGGCGAATATCGGTGTACCGTTTGTATCGATAGAGATGATAACGGCCGCCACCAAATAAGGTAACAACATCACTACGCAGACCGGTTTTGACTAATGACTCTTGTTCAATTGCTGCAAGTGCGGCACGTCGTGCCACCAGTGCATCTGATGAACTTCTCGCACCGGCAACGGCTTCTTCAACACGTGCCGTAACGTCTTCAATAGAACGAAGCACGTTGAGTTCAAGATCAAGACACCGGATTTCGTTCTCGTGTGACCTCGCAAGATAGCCATCTCTCGCAAGATTTCTTTCTGGTGTTGATAACTTCTGAAGACTACTGGCAGCAACATGGTGATTGGTCAGCACAAGACCGTCTGGGGAAACGAAAGCACCAGAACCGCCACTGTTAAAACGAACGGCTGATTCCTGAAGGTGACTCAGCCATGCACGTGACGGAACAAACCCTACATCGCGGGACAAAAGCTCTTCTGGCACCGCATTAAAAAGCCACATTCCCTCATCAGCACGTGCCCGATCACCTGCGAGGCCACAAGCCGAAACGAAAAACGCGACAACAGTAATCAAAAAGCAGTCGTAAACGGTAACAACATAAAACGATGTATTTTTCACTTGCTGTGTCCTTCTTGATCTTACCGACTAATCGTCCATGAACGATTCACACCATCCTACCTCCTCGCAGTGTCCTCTGGCTTCTTGAAGCACACCAACCTCCCGCTCTACAATTCAACTTGCCAATGTGAGTGTACATCTGTACACTTTCTGCCTGCGAGGTATTTATCCGCCTTGGCCCGCACATCACTCAAAGGAATGCCACCTGATGCTTGCTCGCTTACAAACTTTTTCATTGGTTGGTGTGGATGCCATACCTGTTGAAGTGGAAGTTGATGTTTCCGGCGGCGCACTGCCGGCTACTATCCTTGTTGGTTTACCAGATGCAGCTGTTCGTGAGAGCACCCATCGTGTTGGACGAGCTATGGTGAATTGTGGATTTAGCCGCCCAAATGATCGAATTGTTATCAACCTGGCACCAGCCGATCTTCCAAAACAGGCAGCTACATTCGATCTTCCAATAAGCCTCGGAATACTTGCGGGAAGTTGTCAATTTTCATCCGATCGATTTCGGGACTACGCCGTTGTTGGAGAGTTATCTCTTGAAGGCTCAACAAGGCCAGCCCGCGGCGCACTATCAATGGCAATCCGTGCGGCAAAAGAAAACAAACTCAGAGGTCTCGTTGTTCCACGAGCGAGCGCGGGAGAAGCTGCTGTCGTGGAGAATATTCAAGTCATACCTGTCACCACGCTTCGTGAGGCTGTAGATTTCTTTTCTGGAAAAATTGAGATCACACCAACTGCCCCGCGTGTCGAAGAGTGTTTTCAGTCCACCGAAACAAGCTCCGTCGATTTCTGTGACGTCCGTGGACAGGAAATGGCCAAACATGCTCTCTGTATTGCAGCAGCTGGAGGCCATAATGTTGCCATGCTTGGTCCACCCGGAAGTGGTAAGACCATGCTCGCGAAGCGTCTATCTACAATACTTCCACCATTAAGAACAGAAGAGAGCATTGAAACATCTCAAATCTATAGTGCGCTTGGCCTCCTCAAACCCGGGAAGCCTCTTCTCACACATCGCCCATTCCGCGCACCACATCACACAATTAGTGAGGCCGGTCTCATCGGCGGCCGGTCGGTGCCGATGCCGGGTGAAATTAGCCTCGCTCATAATGGCGTGTTGTTTCTCGATGAATTACCTGAATTCAATCGCCGCACACTTGAAGTGCTTCGCCAGCCCCTTGAGGACGGAACCGTAACAATTAGTCGAGCCCGTTCGACAACATGCTTCCCCTCGTCTTTCATGCTTATTGCAGCAATGAATCCATGCCCTTGTGGATATCGAGGGGATCCGAGCCGTGACTGCCAATGCACGGTACCACAGGTCGAACGGTACATGAGCAAAATTTCAGGACCGCTTCTCGATCGTATCGACATCCATCTTGAGGTTTCTTCTGTCCCTTATAGTGAACTTGCATCAAAGCAATCAGGAACCTCAAGTGCGGTGTTACGAAATCGAGTGTGTGCTGCTCGCGAGATTCAACAGCAAAGATTTAAACAAACGGGAGTCAGTAAACACTGCTGGAATGCTCGCATGTCGTCGAGAGAAATTCGTCAACATTGCCAACTTGGGAAACAAGCAGCGGAATTACTTCGCACAGCGGTTTCAACTCTTGGCTTCTCTGCCCGCGCCCACGATAAAGTTCTTCGCGTTGCAAGGACAATTGCAGACCTTGCTCAATCAGAAGAAATTCTTACTGAACATATCAGCGAGGCGGTTCAATATCGTCTTCTTGATCGCAAGCTCTGGACTTAGCAGACGACAGCTACTTGTTTGAATGTTCCCCTCGACAATTTCCAGGGCGTTGTGCCAGACTTTCATAATTCAGCCGAGAATTGAAAAACCAATAGGTTCACACTAAAACTTGTTTGCCTACCCAGTCTCCCGCACCACACCGCTCCTTCCATGAACTTTCCTTACAAAGAACCTTCTTTTTTCTCCGACAAGCATGCATTCAAGACACGACTGTTTTTAGTGGGTTTACTCGTTGCCGTTGGGATTCTTGCCTTCTCCATCGACATTTCTATTGCTCAATGGGTTCAGGCAACACAACTACCCAAGGAATTGATGCGATACCTAAACCTTGCCGAGGTCTTTGGTCATGGCATCGGTGTTGCCATGATCATGATCGGTGTATTTTGCCTTGATCGATCAATGCGGTTTCCATCAATTTACTGGCCAGCAATCCGATGGCCAACATATCAGCCCACAATCGAAAAACGATACGGGGCAAGGATGCTAGGTGGACTGCTACTTGGACCAATTGGAGTCCTTGTGCTTAAACTGTTAATCGACCGATCACGTCCCCGCGCAACAGACTTCTCTCTTGTAACATCCGTCCTGGACACATTTGGCTCCCACTCAGTCATTGCCGGACCTCTTCGTAGCAATGACCTTCACTCTTTTCCGTCGGGGCATTCAGCAACGGCCGCCGCTCTCGCAACAGTTTTAATTTGGAAATACCCTCAAGGCCGTCTTTTCTTCATCGTGGTGGCCACGAGCGCTTGTCTCCAACGAATTGCCAGCATGGCTCATTACCCAAGTGACGTGTGTTTTGGGGCAGCCTGCGGTGTTCTCGGAGCTGCTCTTGTTCTCGGCCCAAATACCACTCGTCGTTCCGCATGAAGAGTTTCCGTTGGCTTTTTAACTATTCCAAGCCACACACCAACTGGGTGATCTCATTTTCTCAGACATGCGCAGCATCAAACCTATACCAATCTGCTAGAATAAGGCTGGACGTCAGGTGAACCACGTAGATTCCAGCCAACTCTTCCACAAGTAATAGTACTTTCAATGCCAGCAGCAAAACGTGCAAAAAAAGCGACCCGCGCCAAAAAGGCAACTAAAGCAGCAACTCCGGCTGCGACGAAAAAAATTCTGCTCGTTGACGATGATGCAGAAATTATTGAATCCATGCGCACTATCCTCGAAGCAAAAGGCCACTCCGTTTTGGTTGCACGTGATGGCAGTCAGGGTATCGCTGTCGCAGAACGAGAAAATCCTGATCTCGTCGTTCTTGATATGATGATGCCAAAACGAAGTGGTTTTCTTGTTCTGGAAAAACTACGTCGTGAATACAACCATCCGATTCGCATCATCATGGTGACAGCGAACGAGGGCAATCGCCATCGAGCCTATGCGGAGATGCTCGGAGTGGATGACTATATTCGGAAGCCGTTTGCAATGGACCGCTTGCTCGAAAGTGTCGAGAAGCTCCTCGCATAATTGAAGCAAAAATCGATTTTCTACCGAAAACCGACCCGCCTATCTTGTCTATCTTCCCATTTCGTCGGGAAATGTGAAATATAGTCCTTGGCAAAAAACTTCTGTTTGTCACCTGATGGCGACGGGTTAGAACGTTAGGGTCGCGTATCCATAATGCAAAAATAAAAATTAGACCTTCTTTTCTTTTATTCTCAATTTAATTCCTTCTGCAAAAGCCATTTTTGAATGCACACTTCCTTGAACAATCTGAGTCCACACACCGGACATGATGCAGGTGGAGTAGCGCATGGTGACGACGTCAAAGAGCGGGTACGAGAAGCGATCGACATCGTTGATCTTGTAGGCAGCTATATCTCACTTCGACGAAGTGGAAAAAACTTTGTTGGTCTCTGCCCTTGGCATGACGATTCACGGCCTAGCCTCCAGATCAACCCTGAACGTCAGACATTTCGTTGTTGGGTATGTAATGTGGGCGGTGATGCATTTAGCTTCTTAATGCGGATGGATCGACTGGACTTCCGTGAAGCACTTGAACAACTTGCCGATCGTGCGGGAATTGATTTGCCCCGAGGCCAAGGGCCAGGAAGTGATGTAAAGCGGTCTCTCTACGAAGTATGTAACTGGGCATCTGATCGTTTTGTAGACTGCTTTCACAATAGCTCACTCGCACGGGAAGCACGTGAGTATCTCCGCGAGCGTGGCTTGACAGATGACACACTGCAAGACAGCTCTGTTGGCTTTGCACCGAATGAATGGGATTGGCTCCTTGGTCAAGCACAGGCTTCAGGTATTTCGACCAACCACCTTGAACAAGCAGGCCTGGTTGTAGCTCGCCAAGATCGGTCAGGACATTATGATCGATTTCGTGGACGAATCATGTTTCCGATCTCTGATCCCCAGGGCCGGTGCGTTGCATTTGGTGGACGAGTCCTACCAAATGCAACGCCTGACAGTGCGAAGTACATTAACTCCCCAGAAACGCCCGTCTTTTCCAAGCAATCAATGCTATATGGCCTCGACTCAGCTCGAGAAGCCATTAGTCACTCGAGACGTGCATTGGTTGTCGAAGGTTATACAGATTGCCTTGCTGCACGGCAGGCCGGCATTCAAGACGTTGTTGCAGTTCTTGGTACGGCACTTGGCCAGAGACATGCACGTCTCCTGCGTCGCTATGCAGATCGTATTGTTGTGGTGCTTGATGGTGACGATGCTGGTCGCCGACGCGCCGATGAAGTTCTCGAGGTTCTGCTTGCTGAACCGGTTGATATACGCATTGCACGCCTGCCTGCCGGTATCGATCCGTGCGACCAGTGCCTGACAGCCGGCCCTGAAGCATTTGAAGCCGTTATCGATGAGGCTGTTGATCCGCTTGACTACAGAATGCGGGAAACATTCGAACGGTTGCCTCACGATGCATCGGATGAGTTAGCGTTGAGTGCCGTGGAGGGAGTGTTAAAGATTCTTTCTGCTGTGTCACCACGATCTCCCCTGCCGCCATCACAAAGACAACTCAGACAGGACCAGATCTTGGGCAAACTATCCCGCCGCTTTGGGCTTTCTCGAGACGCCCTCCAAACACGACTTGAGGAACTCTCACGGTCTCGACGCACAAATGACATACCGCCATCCCCTTCAAAAGGGGGTCTTCGATTCGACGCAGCAGAACTTGTTCCGTGGGACCGAGAAGTTCTGTCTGCGATTCTCGCGGCCCCTGAGGAAGTCTCTGACCTGCTCGACCGCATTTCCGAGGATGAAATCTCGGCTGAGCCCGCAAAAGCAATCCTCAGAGCTGCAAAAAGCCTTATCGCCGCTGAAAAGCTACCAAGTCTGGCTGCCTTGCTACTCGAATTACCAGCGGCTGAACTCCATGGGCTGCTCGTACAACTGGATGAGTCAATTCGTGAACAGACTCATCTTGATCAAATTGGCCGCTTGCATCACCTTAGTGAAGCATTGGAAAGACGTCAGGCAGAAAGGACCGCCTGGCAAACCGTCAGAAAATTGAAAACCTCGCCGCTCCAGCCGGACGACGAGGCAGCGATGATTGAGCAACTCGTCTCCGCAAGGCGCGCTGCTCAGGGTATGACCGATCCCAAGGAGGGGTGAGGATGCCCATCTCGTCACTACATTCGA
>JALCBP010000095.1:0-7979 GCA_028066355.1 Pirellulales bacterium | reverse complement strand
AATCTTCATTATCCCGCAACCTTTTTGTTTGTAATTTCACGTCTCACAGCACGTGCCTAAAAGAGTATGTAAATGATCGGTAGGTCAGATTGACCGGTTCATTTGTCCGCCATAGTCATGCTTCGATAGAAACTGGATAGATGATATCCTATGGGGTATAATAAGTGTGTGAACTTGCCTAACGAGATGAGACAGTACCAATCTCTGTTACTTTTACCGACTGAGAGGCCCCCAATGATTCGCCGTTTGCATTTTTTAACATTTTGTTTGTGTGTCGCAGTTGGAACAGTTCCTGCTGTTGCCCAGTCATGGAGAAATGCTGGTTCGAAAGCTGCCGGGTACTTCTCCGAATATCATGGCCACAGTTCGCACAGCCATCTATACGGCGCCCAAAGCCACGCTTCGCATTACAGCAATTACCTGTCAACTGCGAAAACAGTAGAGCCATCGGTTGCTCGCATGGCCCATGATACGATTGGTTCGCATTTGGCTAAGACCCAGCAGCATCTTGGTCAGATGAAAAGCCAAGCCTCTGCGCACGAAAACGCGGATGGCGTTAAGGCTATTTCAGAAGTGGAAGGTCACGTTCAGGAGGCGAGGCTACACCAAGCAGATCTAAATAAAATTACGATTCAAAAGCCAATTGATTCGGAAGCTGCAAAGTCAACCGTTGCCAAAATGCAGTCGTCTATAGAAAAAGCAATCGATGGTCATAAAAAATTGCTTGAAACGCTGGGAATCGAAAAGCCGAGTACTCGAGTTAACAAAACTAAGTAAGGTCCTGTTCTGACTATTCAAAATACATGCACATGTAACCTTAAAAAGGTAATGCAGACATTAGGCGTAAAGACCCGGCTTAGTAATAACGGTGGGTGATGAGATTACGAACACTATTGTTAGGGTGTCTGTTCATCATTGGCTTGCCGGTAGTAGGTTTCTCCAAAGAAACGAAAGCAAGAAAAGCGGTTGCCATAACTTCGGGTGACCCTGAAGTCACGGTCCAATGTCTTGGGGTAAAAGCGAAAACAACCTCTTCAAACTCTGTTCGCGTGTACGTTCATTACAGGATCATAAATGAGTCATTAAAAGACAAGTTTGGGATTTTAGATTTTAAAGCTCACTGTCCGTTTAAAAATGAACTCAGTGAACTCCAAGGAGGATTTGTAGTCACAAACTTGGGTCCAGAAGAGAATGAAGAGTCTGAGAACTTGTGGTATTTCCCTCAGGGTTGTTGGGATAAGGTCCAAGAAGTAGAGCTGCATTGGAAAAAGCTTCCCTTGGATCATCCCTTCAATCCCAACGCACGCTAATTCATGCGGAGCTTCACGTTTTGCTATTGAGTCGGGTGGCCAAAGAAACCTGCACAAACTTTTTATTTGTGACGAAGCTGCTACAGTCATGTTACGCCACGGGTAAACTGCCCTCAAACCACATATGGTTAACCTGTGCTCTTTGTAAGCAAGGTTGCTCCTTTGATGTTCTTCGGGATGGTGAACTGGCAGTCTAGCTGGTATCAACTCAACAAATTATGCACTACGCTTGAGTGGCAATTTACGGCGACGATATGGGCGTCCAACGCGTGTGTGACTTTCATCATAGCGAAGCAGATGAGCCGTACTGCCTGCGTTTTTGTTTGTTGTACGCTTCACTCCGGTTGATTGTCCTCTCATGAGAGCAGATAGCTCACGGAACCGCGAGAAGTACATTCCGAATTGAAGGAGAGCAACCAACCTGCCAGCCAACAGCGGAATTGTTCCGAGTGGAGCTCGTACGATGGCGTGACGAAGAATTTCAACAGCATGGAATACCAGACTTTGTGGTAGTGGTTCTGCGGCAATGGACCTCCAGAAAAGTCGCTCTCCGTATAGTCCTGCTTTGAATGCTGGCTGTGGACGATGACGCTCTTGTGCTGCAATAATTTTTGAGGTGTGTTCAAAAACAACGTGACCACCAGTTGCTTGTAATGAGACAGCCATATCAGCATCGGCGTACTCATCGCCGCATGCAGGACAGAATCCAAAACTTAATCTGTCGATCATCTGGCGGCTCCAAAAACCTGCCTCAAGTGTAGGGCCTGATGGTGATGGAAAATCATCCGTATGGAACCCCTGCACTCGTGAAGCATCACCCCATGGCCGTAGCATGATACGTCTGCCACCCCGGCCCACTTCTATACCAGTCGCTACGATGCGATCGCTGTCATCAGAGGCGACCTCAAGCGGCACGACAGCGGCGATTTGCTCATTATTGAAATGTTCGACTGCGGCGTCTGTCCAAAAGGGGGTCGCCCGCCATCCAGCTGCAAGGACATGAATGATACGCCCAGTACTTGCGGCAAGTCCGAGATTTATACATGCAACACGGTTGGACCCAATAGGCGCCTGAATAAAGCGAACTTCTTCGCAAACATTCCACGGATCGTGATAGCCAAAGCCAAGAACGACAACAATTTCAGAGTTCTCTGGCCGATTCTCAAGCACGCTCACGAGTGTTTCCTCGAGAGTTGACTCGTCCCCAGGTGCTGGGATGACGATCGATAGCCGCGGAGGTGTTGCCGTAGTGGTCGGCATGCTGGCGGTATCCCGTAAGGATCAAAAGGACCGCACTATGCGGCAACTCGCTGCGGTTGCAGGTCGTTGAAAAGATTGACCGTGTGAAGCATCTCCCCGTCAGCGTTGTAGAATTGAACAACGCCACAGTCAATGAGCCACATTGCGAACATTTCTGTTACGCGATAGCAGCGAGCAACACACCGACCCCGATCAATACGAATGTTTTCTTGAAGGTCGGCGGCGTCATCACTTTCAGCACCAAGATCAACAAATAAGCGGGTTACCATGTCGCGCACGTCCGCGGCATTCAAATGTAAATGCATTGCTGCAACCTCCTGTTGCGAAATATTCCGGACGACCTCATGTCATTCGTGGAAGTATCAAACCGTAGCGATTTTCTAGGCCATGGTGGAAGGCGAGTTTTTCACCAACCTCTTGTATTATCTGCCGTAAGGAAAATCGGCAAAGCGAGTCAGGCCAAATCATGACTTGAAAAAAAGCCTGATTATTCGCCCTGATCCCCCATCTCAACCTATTCTGCCATAGTTGATTGCCGTCGTAAAAATAGGGGGAAAATTTGAGTTTTTATGAAAACTAGGTTTGGGCACGTATTCAATCAGTTGATCTAGAGCCGTTCTGTCCAAGAAGTCTGTTTATAGCGTGATTCTAGAAGATGTTGGGCCTGAGCATGTGGCCACGTTGTCGTACTGCTGCTAGCACAGAAAGCATCTCGCACTGCTTTGTCGATCTGTTCGCGACCTAGCGACAGATTCGTTATGAAATCACTATGAATTCGTTGATGTCGATATTCGGGCTCCCGTGGGGGGTGCCTAAGCAACTGTCCAACAAGTTCAAGTGGAAATTCGTCTAGAAGAGTTCCGTGATAGAGCACGCTCTGACGACGTACACGAAGAGCATTTCCAGAAATCTTTTTCATCCCGCTTGCTACTCTGACGACTAAATCAGAGGTTCCTTCTCGGAAGACCTCTGGTCCTTCTGCGGAAAGAGTTGCAGCAAGAGGATCAAGTATGGAGGTGTGTATAGTTTCAAGTGGTGGGACATTTTCAAGGGGAATTACGATCGACCACATGACACAACCCGGACCGAGTATTACCGTTGCACCACCACTTGGCCGTCGTAAAATAGGAATCTTGAGTCGTTTGCAAGCGTCATAATTCACTTCTCTTAGAAGTTCACTTGATGAACCAAGGACAACAACAGGTGTCGCTGCTTGCCATGTGCGAACCACCGAGTTCTGGAGCAAGCCTTTTTCTGCTTCATTTAGCATGGCTTCATCAACGGCTAACTGTTCTGCAGCCGAAATCAGTGGCGGAAGTATTGATTCATCAAGCCACTGAGCGTTACTTCCAAATATTTTCATCACAATTCATCACTGTCTAGGTGGAAAGTCTATTATGTTAGAAGATGAACTAGCTTATTACTCTGTTGGCCTGATGCATCTGATAAATGGTCTAGGTTTTTAAACACTCGTAAAATCATAATTTATGGCTACCACTTCAAATCAACCGATTAATCCGGATGACAGTCTCCCGCCCGTTGAACCACCGAGTGCGGCGTTTCTTGTTCAGCTGTTTCTTGTTCCAGGTGTTATCGTCGCAATTATTGTTTGTGTTTGGTTGGCCTTCCATTGGTTGGCACATCTCGGCAACGATCCACAAGCGTACGTTCGCACTCTTCGCCGCGCCAATGAAGGGCGTTGGCAGGCAGCGCTCAATCTGGCAAATGATTTGCGAGGCCCAAATGGTTCTGGCCTGAAAGCCGATGTAAAACTTGCTTCGGAGTTAGGAAGCATTCTTGATGATGAAGTAGGCAGTGGTCGAACTGGCGAGCAATCAGAAACATTGCGGCTCTACTTGTGTCGGGCGCTTGGTGAGTTCTCTGTTCCGGAGGCGGCGCCAGCACTCGTTCGACGTGTCAATGCAAATGATGATGAACCTACAACACAGGCTGCCATTGAGGCGATCGCTGTTCTAGCAACAAACCTGCAGAAAGCTGGCAGATCGTTTGAGAATCGCGACGATGTTGTGGCCGCAGTGTTGGCTGCAACTACTTCAGCAAATTCTCGGGTGAGAGATGCATGTGGGTTTACGCTTGGAGTGCTTGGTGGTGAAAGGAGTATTGATGGACTGTTGCGGTTGGTCGGAGATCCGTCAGCCGATGTTCGATCCAACGCAGCGCTCGGGTTAGCGAGACTTGGGCAGCCAGACGCCTATGACACACTTTCGGAGATGCTTGCCTTAGAAGATGTTTATCTCGATGAAAAAACGCCTGACGATAAGATGCAGTCAGAACGGTACAAGCGAGCCCTTGTTGTTGTGAATGCCTTGCGAGGTATTACGATGCTGATCGATGCGACAAATGAGGGTCCGCCGAGCGGTATTATCAAGAAGATTGAAGAGTTGCAACAAGATTCGGTTGCTGAGGTTCGAAGTAGTGCCAAGGCTGTTATTAAGAAGATTGATCGACTAGCGGGATAAGCTGATATCGAAGCTATCAGTGTGATCTTGATGGTTTAGTAATCAAGAAATTCATCAAGAGCTTCTCGGAGTGCTTCCGTGTCAGTTTCGATGCCGGTTAAGATCCGAAAATTAAGTGCCATAATGCATGCAGTCACCTCAAGGCCGTCAATTCGGCATGAGTTGGCATCCTTAGCTGCCTTGATTATCACCGAGTTTTTTGGATCAAGTGACGTGTCCACAACAACAAGATCTTCTCGAAATTCAGGGAGTTGAAAATCGCCAGGCAGAAGTCGATCCTCTTCAGTAGCAATGACAATCCCTAGATCTTCATCCATTGGTACGACTTTATTTTCTGCAGCCGATGCATTGCCACCTTCAACCGCATTGACGGCTTCTGCTAAAGCGGACGCTTGATCGTCCCAAGGGTCCACAATGGTGATTCCAGGAATGCCACCCAGTGTTAATTCAAGAGCGAGGGAACGAGCGAGAAGATTCGTCCCGAGAATGAGCGCGCGCGTCGTTGAGGGATCTGTGTGAAGTCTGATCGAATCAAGCACTCCACGACCAAGTGTGAGGTGACCAAGGAGTCCCCCATCTTTGCTTTGCTCCAATAGGTTGCAGCCTCCTGCAAACCTAGCAGCTGGTCTCACAGATGTTGTGAAGCCGACAGCGAGTTCTTGTAAAGGACCAGCGAGCATACACCCTCGGAATCCTAGAGCAGCAACACCAACGAGTGCATCGGCAAGACGGGCCGGTGCTATTTCCAGTGTCAGGAATCTCCAATCGAGTGAGTCATGAGTTACAACTCGTTCGAAGAGAAATTGCGCAGGATTCCCTGCAGCTGGGTGACCGAGAACAGCGATAACTTCCTGCAGGGCCGGGTTGATCATGGCATTCAGTACTGAAATTCCCTTTCGCTGAATGGTGGACAAAAATCACTCGCTTGAAACCACCGATCAATCGGCAGAATTTGTCTGCACGTTATACAGGCTGTTCAATCGCCGCTACAAATCTCGGGTCGTTACGAATCGAATCAAAGTCACTTTCGCGGCTCGTAAGCGACCTAAAACGGTCATCTGAGGAAATCGCTTTGGTTAAATATTCGATGGCGGCAGGAACATTTCCGGCAAGCGAGTGGTAACAGGACAGGTTATACGCGAGAATTGGTTCATTACCACAAACATCAATGCCCTGAGTCAGCACGGTTATTGCGTCTGAGAGTTGTCCCAGACGCTTTAAGCACCATCCGAAGCCGAGCCAACTCGTCATAGACTGGGGAGTTTTGGTAACAGCAAGTCGAAAATATGGAATCGCATCAGAAAACCGGCCGAGTACTCGAAGTGCCTCCGCTCGTAATACAGTGGCATTTCCATTTAATTTTTCTGTTGCAGAAAGTCTGTCTAATAATTCAATAGCTTTGCGCAGAAGCCTTTTGGATGGTTCAGATACTTCGCCATTGGGCGTCATGTTGAACTCTGCAAGTTCTATGTAGCCAGACGCCTGTCGTAGCAGGGCAGAATGCCGCATATTTTCTAGGGAAGTCATATTTTCATGAGATACGGACATCTCAGACCCTCGAATCAACTCAGTTACAAGACACATTAATTTAGAAGCCAGGAGATTTTTGCGGAGACGGAGACAGAGTTATTTTCTACGAAGAACAGCATGAAAAAGTTCGGTTTTCTTAAAGAAACTCGGAGAAACGCTTCAATTTGTATCTACTGGTTATTTTTTTGTACGAATTTGGCTGGAATGCGACACAGATATAGTCAGCGGGAGTGAGTATGCCGCTAGCGTTATATCGGTGACGCTGGTGTCTGTACAGAAAGACACGTGCTAGTTCCTGAATGTGAGGCATCATAAATGCGACTGACTGTCAGAACCCTGTTGGCGTGGCGAGACCATGTGCTCTCTGAAGAAGATCAACGAGACTTAGACGAAAAAGTTTTATCTCACGATGCAGCACGAGAAATTGAGCAAAGGATTGAGCGAGTCCTTGGGAATCTTGATCTGCCATCACCTCGAGTAGATGCTGCAGGCTTGTCTGCCAGTGCTAATAGTATGGCTGAATTTCTTGATAATGCGTTACCTGAAGAATGCCTTGGTGCTTTTGAATCAAATTGCATTGAGTCTGACGTTCAGTTGTGTGAAGCAGCTGAGTGTCACCAGTTGCTTTCGGAAATGCTTGGGCAGCAAGAGTTGATGATGGAACTTGGTGACGACGAAGGTCGGAAGCTTTTTGAGTTAACGTCAAGAAAAGCTTCTTTGCTGACTGGCCAGACAGGCCATGCGGCAGGTATCGAGAATGCGCGTGCTATACGTGCTGAACTGGATGATCTAACCCTTGATGCGGATAGCGAAGAGTCAGCAGATGTTGTACATGCGTTCGAAAAAAAGCAGATGTTTGCCCCACTTGCCATCATCGTGGCAATAACTTTGCTTTTTCTTCTTGTTGGTATTTTTGGGGTCCAACTATTTCGTACGTTTGGAGACGCCCAAGTACAGCAGCAGGCAGACCAACCTCCAGTGTTGCCCGATCTTGTGGGTAATAAGGATGTGGACTCAAAAATCGATCAGAGCCAGGTTCAACCCACTCTCGAGACGGAATCTCTGGAAGGAGAATTGGCACAAAAAGAATCTGACGAACCATCACTAGATGACCGGCTATTTTCTGGTGTCGATAGTGGGTCGAATTCTCAAAGACCCGAGGTTGTGTCATCTAAGGTCGTTGATCCTCCAGTTTCTGCTGGAGCGGAGTCCACTTCAGCAACAGATCCAACAGGTTCATCGATGGTGAACAATGCAACGGTACCCCAGGGCACTGCTATGGCTATTGGTTCATCTTTGCCACCCGAGCCTACAAGTCCGTTGTCATCGTCTACAAACACGAAAAATCCAAACACGCTGCAAACCGATGTGTCCACGCCGGTGCCAGAAGAACCAATTC
>JALCBP010000094.1:0-8010 GCA_028066355.1 Pirellulales bacterium | reverse complement strand
GCGCACTGGCTGCTGCCACTGGCTGCTCAACAACTGGCTGCTCAACAACTGGCTGTTCAACAACTGCGGGAGGCTGACTAGACTCCACCGACTGTTGCTTTACTGGCTCAGCCGATTTTTCGGCAGGTTGCGAAGTTGACGAACCAAGGGAAAGCAATGCTTGTCCAACGTTTACTGTTTCACCCTTCTTGACGAGCACTTCCTGTACAACGCCACCCGGCGGACAGGGTACTTCAATAACAGCCTTGTCTGTCTCGACTTCTAGCACTGACTGACCAGGCTCTACGACATCGCCAGCCTTTACAAGAACTGAAACAACATCTCCGGAAGTAATATTCTCACCAAGATCGGGCAGGGTAAATTCTGTCGCCATTCTATCTCACACACAGTGAATCAATTGTAAGCAGTACAAACAAACCGAATCGATTTGATTCCAAAATCAACAACAAAACCAACTCATTAATTCTAGCAGATGTTTTGGGTTCGAATGGACGAGAATAGCTGGAAAACTGATTCTTTTCTGGAATTAGGCGGAGGCAGGATCAATTTTGTCAGGATCGATGCCCAGGCTCTTGATTGCCTTCGCAACTTGGTCAACGCCAATTGCCCCTTGCTTTGCCAACTGCGACAGCGTCCCTACAACGATACACTCCGCATCTACCTCAAAATGACGACGCAATGGTTCACGCGTCTCACTCCGCCCGAAACCGTCAGTTCCAAGAACAAAAAGTCCTCCAGGAATCCAAGGATCGAGTTGCTCTGGAACAGCTCGAACGTGATCACTCGCTGCTACAAAGACACCCTCCGCATCACCAAGAGCATCTTCCAGATAGCTGGTTTTCGGGTGTTCTTCTGGGTGCAGCATATTCCACCGCCGCGATTCCTGGGCATCGCGACGCAATTCTTTCCAACTCGTCACACTCCAAACTGTACTGCTGATGCCCCACGAATCAGCCAAAATATCAGCCGCCCGCAAGACTTCCCTTAAGATCGCCCCAGACCCAAAAAGGTTCACAGAAGGCATTCTAGACGATGACTTTTTGGCCGAAACCTCACGCAGTTTATACATCCCCTTCAGGATGCCCTCTTCGCACCCTTCCGGCATCTGAGGCATTTCGTAATTTTCGTTGTAGACCGTGACGTAGTAGATCCAGTCTTCGCCTTTGGCAAACATGCGATCCATACCTTCGAGCATGATTACAGCAACCTCGTACACAAAAGCAGGGTCATATGCCCGAACGGTTGGATATGCCATTGCAAACAAATGGCTATGACCATCCTGATGCTGCAGGCCCTCACCATTAAGTGTTGTGCGTCCCGCTGTGCCACCAAACAGGAAACCCCGGGCTCTCATGTCGCATGCCGCCCAGATCAGGTCACCGATACGCTGAAAACCGAACATTGAATAGTAAATAAACATCGGGATCATGGGGACGCCATGGCTTGAATAGCTTGTTCCGGCAGCAACAAAACTAGACATACTGCCCGCTTCGGTGATCCCCTCTTCAAGAATCTGTCCGTCTTTGGCCTCGCGATAGTAAAGCAATTGGTCCGAATCCACCGGCTCATACAATTGCCCCGTATGCGCATAAATGCCACACTGCTTAAACAGCGGATCCATGCCAAAAGTCCGTGATTCGTCAGGCACGATTGGGACAATGTACTTTCCAACTGACTTGTCTTTGAGCAGCGAAGCCATAAGAGTCACCGCCCCTGTGGTCGTTGACACCTCGCGGCCGGCACTCTTTTCAATGAATGGGCGATACTCGTCGAGCCCAGGTGTTTTAAGGCTTGGAGACTCTTCCGGACGGGTTGGAACATACCCTCCAAGAGCCTCTCGACGCTCTCTGAGATACTTCATCTCAGGCGAATCCTCTGCTGGCTTATAAAACGGTGCTTTCGCCACCTCTTCATCTGAGATTGGTATACCGAATCGGGAGCGGAAAGCTCGCAATTCTTCTTCGTTTAGCTTTTTCTGTTGATGCGTGACATTTCTTCCCTCACCAACCTCACCAAGGCCATATCCCTTAATTGTTTTTGCAATCACAACAGTTGGACGATTTGGCATATCTCGTTCGTGAACGGCTTTGTGGAACGCTGCATATACCTTCTCGGGATCATGTCCTCCGCGGCGAAGTTTTTTCAACTTTTCATCCGACAGGTGTGAGACCATCTCAGCAAGTTCTGGCTCATCACCAAAGAAATGTTCTCGGATATAACTTCCTGGCATAACAACGTACTTCTGGTACTGACCATCGACCACTTCATTCATGCGTTTGAGAAGAAGGCCCTGTTCATCCTTCGCCAGAAGTGCATCCCACTCCTCGCCCCAGATTACTTTGATCACATTCCAGCCGGCACCACGAAAAACGCCTTCGAGTTCTTGAATAATTTTCCCGTTTCCACGAACAGGACCGTCTAAACGCTGAAGATTACAATTAATTACAAAGACGAGGTTATCAAGACCTTCACGGGATGCGAGCGAAATCGCACCAAGCGTTTCCGGTTCGTCGCACTCGCCATCACCGATAAAGCACCAAACCCGCTGACGACTCGTGTCCTTGATACCGCGATCCTGCAGATACTTGTTGAATCGAGCCTGGTAGATCGCCATGATCGGGCCAAGGCCCATCGAAACCGTTGGGAATTCCCAAAACTTTGGCATCAACCACGGATGAGGATAACTCGAGAGCCCCCCACCATCCGCAAGTTCACGGCGAAAATTTTCGAGATGCTTCTCAGTAAGGCGGCCCTCAAGAAAAGCACGCGAATAAATGCCGGGAGAGGCGTGCCCTTGGAAGTACACTTGGTCGCCAGAATAGTCTTCGCCACGACCTCGGATAAAGTGATTCAAGGCAACTTCGTAGAGCGTTGCTGCTGAAGCATATGTAGAAATATGCCCACCGATACTTTTGTCCTCACGATTCGCTCGAACCACCATCGCCATCGCATTCCAGCGAATAATACTTTTAATCCGTCGCTCTAATTCACGGTTGCCGGGAAACGCCTGTTGCCGATCGGTTGGAATGGTGTTGATGTAAGGAGTGGTTACCACAAACGGAATTTGTACGCCGAGACGATACGCCTCTTGCTCAATGGCGTGTAGTAAATAACTTGCGCGATCAACCCCTTTGCTCTCCAACACGTAGCGAATGGAATCGAGCCACTCCTGAGTCTCAGTTGGATCAACATCGACAACCGAAACCCCGTCAGAATGTTTCGGCTGGCCTCCGGCTGAACCACTAGCCTGCCCAATTGACATTTGTGTATGGACTCCACGAGGTAATGCTCCACCTCCTGAAGCCGTTCCGGCGTTCAACGCCCCGACACTTGTAGATTCACCGTGGGACTGATCCAACTCGGAACTGGCCATTGATTTCTCCAACATGAATGATTTTTACACATTATCACGAAGGTTTCCGCCGGCGTAAAGGTCTACCCGGACCGGGATCGGGAGTCCCAAACACCGGAGAATCCTTCTAACGTGCTGTAGAAGCCGAACGAGGACGGAAAATTTCGGTCGCAAAGCCGAAGTAATTTTCTGCTGAAAAGGCCACAGTTTCCCCTAACGTAGGGTGTGGGTGTATCGTTTCTGAAAGGTCTCTCGCACTGCAGCCCATCTCAATAGCGAGAGCCCCTTCGGCGATAAGTTCACCCGCACCAGAACCTACTATTCCAACACCCAGTACCTGCTCTGTTTCGGGATCGACAAGTATTTTGGTCATGCCTTCTGTTCGCCCAAGGGCATGCGCTCGCCCGCTCGCAGCCCATGGATAACGGCTTATCTCTACTTCACGCTTGGACAATTCCGCTTCCTGTTCGGTCAAACCTGCCCATGCAATCTCAGGATCAGTAAAAACAACTGCAGGTATTGCCCGTGGGTCAAATAACGCCGGCTCTCCATGAAGTGACTCAACCGCTACTTTTCCTTGATGGCTGGCTCGGTGCGCGAGCATTGGCTCGCCGCACACATCTCCAATTGCCAGAATATGAGAATCGGCTGTGCGTTGCTGCCTGTCCACTTCAACAAAACCCTTGGAGTCAACAACAACATTGGTGTTTTCCAACCCAATACCATCCGAGTTAGGCCTTCGACCAACAGCCACAAGCACTCGGGAAAATGTCTTCGAAGTCTTTCCATCTGGTCCCTCAAAAGAAACCTCAACTCCATTACCAATATCATTTAGCCCAACAACTTTTGTCTCTAAAAGAATGGCTTCAAATAGCCCCTTAAGTCTTTTGTGAAGTGGCTTCACAAGGTCACGATCCGCTCCTGGCAGGAGACCGTCTGTGAGCTCAACAACTGAAACTCGTGACCCGAGTTCCGCGTAAACCGTCCCCATTTCCAAACCAATATAACCACCACCAATCACAAGTAATGAGTCAGGAACATCCTCTAGCTGCAAAGCTGCAGTAGAATCCATGACACGAGAGCTGCCGATATCAAATGCCGGAATTCGAGCTGGACGAGACCCACTGGCGAGAATGCAATGATCAAACGTGAGCTTTTTACTATCGGAGCCTTGTTGTATCACCTCGATCGCATTCGATGACGTGAAGATTGCCTGCCCTTGCACTACTTCAACATTTCGTCTTTTGGCAAGCTGTGCCAACCCCCCTGTCAAGGCACCGATTACTTTCTCCTTGCGGTTCCTAACAGCATCAATATCAATCTTCGGCGCTGAAAAATTTACACCCCACTCCTGCATTTCACGAGCTTCGGCAACGACACGACCAACGTGCAGCAATGCTTTTGATGGAATACACCCACGCAGCAAACAGGTGCCACCTAGTCGCGTATCCTTTTCGACCAGCGTAACTTCCATACCAAGGTCCGCGGCCATAAAGGCTGCAGCGTAGCCGCCAGGGCCTCCGCCCAGCACCACAAGCGGTGCATGCATGAATAACTCTCCTAAAAAGCGTGTACTTCTATTTCTTTCAAACTTGTCTGCGGAAGATGGAATCGCCTCAAACCGCTAACTTGTTGTAGTTTCGATATCTAATTCATACAAGAAACCACCAGAAACGACCGAAGTAATGGCCTCCTCCTGCCTCACCCTAGGAATTGCACGTTTGTTTGCAAATGTGCGATCCGCAGCACAACTTGATAGAAAAAGCATCGCTGCTTTTCGAATTGCAGTCGGCGGAGTATTGATTGCTGATGCACTACTTCGCAGCCGTGATTTCTGGCTTTTCTTTTCACCAAAGGGACTTTTCCCACCAAGCACGCTCCAAAATTATTTAGAGCCAGGCTGTTGGTCTCTTAATTTCCTGAATGAAAGCATTTGGTGGCAGGCCACACTGCTGGCAACTCAAGCGGCGGCTGGACTTTCGTTGATGGTGGGCTACTTTTCGTCCATCTCCTCCTGTGTAGCGTGGGTCGTGTGGATCAGTATTCTTAGGCGTACAGAACCAGCAGCGAATGCAGGCACCTACTGGATGGCATGCCTTTTGTATTGGAGCATGTTCCTACCGCTCGGTGATGAACTTTCCATCGACAGCCTTCGCAAGAAGAAAACGACGCATGCAACGTTGAGCTTTGCGTCAGCAGCGTTCCTTGCTCAAGTACTCGTTGTGTATGTTTATGCAGGCATTAGCAAGCTACAAGGCGATTGGCTCAATGGATCCGCCATCGCTTATGTACTGTCTGTTCACGATCACGGAACATGGGTGGGCGAACTTCTCAACACATCCAAGGCAGCTACAAAATTCCTAACACTATCAACACTATTTCTTGAGATCGGTGGGCCGTTCCTTTTTCTTTTCTGTGGAAACCATTTCGTAAGACGCTCTATCGCCCTCATTTTCATCCTTTTCCACGTTGGCATTTGGATAACGCTAAGCGTTGGAATGTTTTCGCCTATTGGCATCACCGCATGGCTAGCATTAGTTCCATGGCATACGAACCGAACGGGCCCTCAAATGAAAAAACACGAACGCAGCCAAAGCCATATGCCATTTTTTTTGTGTTTGCGCAGAATAACAAACTGTTTTGTCACGGCATCTCTTTTCATTGCTGCACTCGCTCTTTTTTACAACGCTGCTGGACACGGGAAAAAACGTCCTCGTTGGCTTACGCTGGCCAAGAACGCACTTGCGCTGGAACAGCCCTGGGGAGTGTTTGGACAAGTTGGTCCGCAGGAACAATGGGTTACGGGAAAGGCCACCCTGAAAGATACCAGTGTTGTTGACTTGCTAAGACACGGCAGGCCCTTCAAAGCTGTTCGCCCACCAGGTGGGTTTTCATCTCTCCCCAACCATCGCTGGCATAAGATTTTCTGGGAATTGCCAAAATCGCGACAAGCACCACTTCGAGAAGCAGTTGCAGCAGGGCTTGTTGCTGACTGGAATCGTCGAAATCCGGAATCAAAAGCCGTTCAGACACTCGAAATATATTTCACCCAAGTAGTTCACAAGAGTAAGAGCACAGCCAATGAATTTCCTCAACTCAATGAGGAGGGAATTGCCCGAGAATTTGCACCGGATACAACTCTACGACAATGGCTTTTAGCATCTTGGCCACCAAGAGGGCGCGGCTCCGGAAATCTTGATCGTTTTCTAGATGAAAATGGGACTTAACCAAAACGACAAATTGAAAAATTGTGAGAATCGAATCCCGAAAAAAGCTACACTAACAATGAGTACAGTTATCCACCCACCGCGAGAGTGGCGGAATTGGCAGACGCGCTGGATTTAGGTTCCAGTACCGCAAGGTGTGGGGGTTCGACTCCCCCCTCTCGCACTCAATTGCAGTAACGTTTCGTAACAATCGGTATTAGCCTGTCATCATACGTGAACGGCCAAGGGCTTCTTCGGCCTCTTCAATTTTACCTGCCCGCATGCACGCAACACTTAGCGCCGTGTAACTGAACGGCTCATTTGGCTCGAGTTCGCATACACGCCTTGCGTGCTCGACGGCTTTCTCATGTCGCTCTAATCGAGTGCACCAAGCCGCTAGAGCTGAATGGGCCAAAGCAAAATCAGGGTTTTCGGCGACAACTGCCTCAAGGGACACCACTGCCTCTTCCAGCTTTCCCTCATTTTTTAGCTTTTCAGCCGCCTCGTAGGCATCATCTTTATTCATGTCTCAACCCTTTCCAGTATCACACGTTCGCGGTGCTCGGTATCTTGTCACTGGTTAATAATAAGCGAATTCAAATTTTAGCGTTATTTTCTCCATTGTCGCCTCACACGTGTTTATTTAGCTGCTCTCTGGAAAACACGAAGAATAGGCGAAATCGGTTTCGTGCTTCGTTTTAATTCTGCGAAAATGGGATTGAATTCAAACGGCCTGCAGACCGATAAACCGCTGAGACGGCACCTTTGCCGAACAACCCCACACAACAGGCATTCCGTGAGTATTCATCCGCTGGCACTTGTGAGCCCCGAAGCCGAACTGGGAGTCGGTGTTACGGTGGCTGCCTTCGCAACCATTGAAGCTGGTGTATCTGTTGGAGACTATTGCAGAATTGCGAGTGGTGCCGTGATCAAGACCGGCGTATCTCTTGGCTCTGACAATGAGATTGGTGAACATACAGTTATTGGTGGGCAGCCACAGCACACCGCCCGTCCAGAAACCGTCGGAAAAATCGTCATCGGCGAACACAACGTTTTTCGCGAAGGTGTCACGATTCATCGAGCACTGAAACCTGATGGGCAAACAAGAGTGGGTGATAACAATTACCTAATGGCAGGTGCTCATCTGGGCCATGACACACACCTCGGAAATAATTGTATTTTTGCTAACAATTCGCTTGCTGGTGGGCATGTGGTTATTGAAGATCGGTCTTTTGTTTCCGGCGCCGTTGCGATACATCAATTCTGTCGTGTTGGCCAATTTTCAATGATTGGTGGGCACGCCAGAGTCGTTCAGGATGTGCCACCATTCATGCTTATCGATGGCCAATCAGGAAGCATTGTTGGCCTAAATACTATTGGGCTTCGCCGAGCTGGCTATTCAGCAGACGAACTCACCGCGCTCAAGGCAGCATACCGTGTTATTTACCGTAG
>JALCBP010000093.1:7026-8101 GCA_028066355.1 Pirellulales bacterium | reverse complement strand
AGTATTTATTTGTATCGGCAAATACGGGAAGGCATTGCCCAGGTGGGTATTGTTGGGTGCGTTGAGGCAGAACAGTATCGGTCTGGTGAGATTCGGAAGCACGAGAAAACCAGGCCTGACAAAGAGGATGATCGGACTCGTCACTTGCTCGCAACTGCCTGCCATGCCGAGCCAGTGTTTTTATGCTTCCGTGATGAACCGAATGAGGGCACAACCATCCACTCAATGATGGAGGCCGACATGCAGTCGTCGCCTTTGTTTGACTTTGTCGCTCCTGATGGTGTGCAGCACACAGGCTGGAGCGTGTCTGATCCGGTGAGCTATGTATCAGCATTTAGTCAACTGGACAGGCTGTATATCGCGGATGGTCATCATCGATCGGCGGGTGCTGAGCGTGCAGCAACAGCATCCAAGGAAGCGGATGCCAATGGTAGTGACGACAAAGAATATGGCCGGTTTCTGGCAGTCGTCTTCCCTCACGATCAATTGAGAATACTGCCCTACAATCGGGTCGTGGCTGACTTGAATGGTCTTTCCGCGGAAGAGTTCCTAAGCAAACTGCGTACTCTTGGGTCGCTTGAGCAGGCACAGGCGGGAACGCCAGAAAAGCCGGGACAGGTCCTCGTTTTTGTTGATGGAGAGTGGTGGCTTCTTACTTTCCCAGAGTCATCGATAGATCGAAATGACCCAATTGCCAGCCTTGATGTCGCTCTTCTCCAAGACCGAGTGCTCGCACCACTCTTAGGCATTGGTGATCCGAGAACGGATTCACGAATCGCCTTTGTCGGAGGTGTTCGTGGCTGTGATGAATTAGAAAGACGTGCGGGTGATCAAGGCGTTGCCTTTTCAATGCACGCAACAAGTGCTGACGAACTGCTGGCAGTTGCGGATGCAGATGAGATCATGCCACCAAAAAGTACATGGTTCGAGCCAAAACTTCGTAGCGGCCTTTTTGTACATGAGTTCGAAAGAGTTGATGGCGCAAAGGCCTAATAAAAAAGGCGGTCTGCTATTCTACCGCCGATGAAGGCTTTTGATGCTGCCATGTAGCTTATGCTTTGGGAGAAGAAGTGGA
>JALCBP010000093.1:0-6926 GCA_028066355.1 Pirellulales bacterium | reverse complement strand
ATTTACGCACCGTATTTTCCGAAACGTCCGGCGTGAGCCATGGCCATGAGCATGAGATGCTTGGCTGGAAATTGCCCAAGTCCACCGCTGAGGCAATTACGTTCACCAAAAGCCGTAGCCCCGTCCGGGCGACATGGGTCTGCTACCAAAAGGGTTGGAACGGGGTGCCACGAATGACTTTTGAGCTTACTCGGAGTGGAGTGATCACCAGTTACAATAAGAACATCCGGCTTGAGTTTTTCAATGCGAGGAATCATCTTGTCGAGTTCCTCTATTCGCTTCACTTTGTTTGCAAAGTTTCCGTCCTCACCAGTTGAGTCGGTGTACTTAAAATGCAGAAAGAAAAAGTCGTATTCATTCCAGTTTGCTTTTAGTTCATCGACCTGCTCGCTTAGCGTCTGTGGTGTCCCCACAAGCTTCATGCCAACAAGGCTGGCAAGTCCCTTGTACATTGGGTAGACCGCGATCGCGGCTGCTCGTAGGCCATAAAGTTCTTCGTACGTTGGCAGAGCTGGTTTGGCAGCAAAACCTCGTAAGGTCATGCCGTTGGCTTTGGGTTCGTCTTTCAGGATTTCACAGGCCTGCCGAACAAACTCTTTAGCGACTTCAGTCGTTTTCACGGCTGCGGGGTCAAGTGGCTGTGGGTCAAGAGGTGGTACACCAGTAGCCTGAGGATCGGTATCAGCAACTCTGCCATCAAGACCACTTCCTCTAAACACAACAACAAAACGATGCTCTTTTACTGGCTTCACAAATACTTCATAGCCGTCGATTGCAACAGCCTGAAGTTTCTCAACAACCTGAAAACTTTCTTCTGAGGGAATACGACCAGCTCGTCGGTCACTGATCAGCCCGTTTTCATCAAGTGTACAGAAATTACCACGAGCAGCGACGTCATGAGGTCCGAGTTCAAAGCCAATGCCAGTCGCCTCGAGGGCGCCGCGACCGATCTTAAACTCAAGAGGATCGTAGCCAAAAAGGCCAAGGTGTCCCGGACCTGAACCTGGCGTGATCCCCGGCAGCACCGGAATGCTCGAGCCACTTGTACCAATCCCAGCAAGCCTATCGAGATTTGGTGTCACAGCGGTCTCTAGTTCTGTCTTTCCACCGGGATCCAACGGCAGGCCACCAAGCCCATCTGCAACGAGCATGACGATCTTGGAGCTATTTGAGCTTTTGAGTTCTTGGATCAGTTCGTGTTCGGTCACAATGAAGGCTCCAGGAGACGAGTAAAAAATAACCAGATTGAGCCCTCAGTTGTCGGTTTCGGGGCCGTGGTCTGCAAGGGGGGGGGTGTCACTTTCGCGTTGCCAGCAAACCTTAAAGCCGAGATGGGTCAAGTAGCCAATCGGACCCGATAGAAATGTGAGCATCAAAGAGAGGCTACGAAACGGCCAGGGGATGCCGTGCGCGACAGCCTCGCGAGCAACCACAGTTCCGACTACCATGTCGAAAGCAAGATAATGAGTCCACGCGGCCGCAAATACAAAGTCGTCACTGAAAATACTGCGGAGTCCGGAAAGTGTCATGACGTCGGCTGACGGAGGACCTAACGTGGCGAATTTCCATGAAATGACACCAAGGTAGATGGCGGCTAAAATTCCAGGAACAAGTTGCTTACACAGGGTGTTTCGCACGAAAATCTGCCCTGGAAACAAGATCAGTGGGATCCATGCAAAAAGTGCAATGGTATTTGTTAATTGAAAGAGTTGCTGAGCCATCCTCTTCTCCGGTAAGGTTTCGCAGTCTCGGTGCGGTGACAGGTATGCTTCGATTTACCTGAAAGTCTAACATGCTGAATCCTGATCACTGCTGAACCCTGAGTACTATTGTTCCATTGATTTGCTTTTCGTCCTTTCAAGAGTTATCCAGATTATGAATACTGCTCGATCTAAATTGTCTGATGATCCAATTTCCTACGATGCCGCCGCGGTGCTTGCTACTGGCGGAATTAAACAAACGGATTTGGATAACCTTGTGACGTCGCTCTCTACAGCAAGAGAAGAAAGCCTCAATGATCTCGATCGCTGGCGAGCGAATGACGCTGGCAAAGAATCGCTCGATCCAGCCTTTATCGATTTACCGGAGCGACTCCTGGCAGATTATGGAACCCGTCGTCCAGAGAGTGAATTGTTTTCAATACTTCAAACGTCAAGGCGACTTCGGGAGGCTGTTGATCGCGTTGTCGTGCTCGGTATCGGTGGGTCCTATATGGGTACTCGGGCACTATTCGAGTCATGCTGTCACCCTTTTCACAATGAGCTCTCTCGAGGAGAACGAGGTGGACGGCCTCGGCTGTCTTTCGAAGGTTTCAATATCGACAATGACTCTGCACAAGGTCTTCTCGATGTTCTCCGGTTACATCCAAGTGGTGGTGATGGAGATGATCTGCTGGCTCAATGGGCGATGCTTGTCGTAAGCAAAAGTGGTGGCACTCTTGAGACTGCTGCAGCGACTCGACTTTTTCTCAGTGAACTATCTAAAGCTGTTGGTGGTGACGCCAAGCAAATAGCAGAGCGAGTTGTTCCGATTACCGGTGCAAGTGGAAAGCTGGCAAGCCTCGCGAAGACGCTTGGCTGCCCTGATGTGTTTGGGATTCCCGATGGTGTCGGCGGCCGCTTCTCAGTCTTTACCGCCGTGGGGCTTTTGCCAGCCTCGCTTGTTGGAATCGATGTTGTACGTTTGCTCGAGGGGGCTGCAGCGATGACACGACGCTTTCGTGAGTCACCCGTTTCTGAAAATCCCGTATTGCAATATGTCGCGATATCGCACTTGGCTGAGGAAAAGTTGGGAGCAACGATTCGAATTCTTTCGAGCTGGAGCAACCAGCTTGAAGCAGTTGGTCTCTGGTACGACCAGTTGCTTTCGGAAAGTCTTGGAAAAGATGAAAAGGGGGCGACACCACTTACCACAGTCACAACGCGAGATCTTCACTCACGGGGACAGCAGCATCAAGATGGTCGTCGTGACAAGATCATTACAAATTTGTGTGTTGGAGAGTCTCGCCGTGATTGCATTGGTCTGCCACCACTGAGTGGCTCTACCGGAAACGAAGATCAACTGGATGATCTTATTGGCACGACATGGCCATCCATGCTTGCGGCTGCCACAGATGGGACAAACGAAGCATATGCGTCGGTAAATCGTCCGACGGCTACTATTCACTTGCCTCGAATCGATGAATTCACAATCGGTCAACTTCTGCAGATGCTTATGCTTGCTACGGTTGTCGAGGGACGGCTTGTTGGGACAAATCCTTACGGTCAGCCAGGTGTGGAGGCATACAAAAAGTTTATGATGAAGAGGCTTCGTCCCGATGGATAATCGGAGTTTTTTAAGTATTTCTGTTTATCAAATCGCGGTGAATGAGGAAAACAAATGGCAGTTACAATTACATGGACAGGACATTCAACGTTTCTTGTCGATACCGGAGAGGGGGTGCTTCTTGTCGATCCATTTCTCGATGATTGCCCAACCTGCCCGATTGAATCATCAGACGTTCATTGCGACGCAATTTTAATCACTCATGGTCACTTCGATCATGTTGCTGATGCAGTATCAGTTGCCAAAAGAACGCAATGTCCGGTTCTGTGTGCCTTTGAAATCGCCGAGTGGCTTGCCAAGCAAGGCATTGAGGGTGCTGTGGGTATGAATCTTGGCGGTACGGCAAACGTGCCGGGTGGTTCTGCGAAGATGGAAATGGCACACCATTCATCGAGTCTTCCCGATGGCACGTATGCCGGCCCAGCAGCGAGCTGGCTGCTCGACGTTGGGGGAAAGCGACTGTTCATAGCGGGTGATACATGCCTCTTTTCTGATATGGAGCGTATCGGAAAGCCGGATAGCCAGGGGAGGCAACTAGATTTGGCAATTCTTCCGATCGGCGACATGTTCACGATGGGACCAACCGATGCTCTCGAAGCGATTCGGCTGTTACGGCCAAAGTCTGTGATGCCTTGTCATTTTGGTACGTGGCCTCCTATCGAGCAGGACGTGGAAGCATGGGCGCAATGTGTTCGTGACGAAGGTGTCGCCGAGCCGCAGGTATGCACGCCAGGACAGTCCGTGACTCTCGAATAAGTGAAGTCTCAAAATCTTGGGCCATCTGGTGTGACGCCATAGGAAGTCGATGGGAATCGAAGCGTTTCATTCACTCGATTCGCTCGGTGGCACTTGGACTTCAACTTTACTGTCGACAACTCGCACAGGAAAAACATCAACTTTGAGATTCGGGTTATCACACCAGGCCCCATCGCATGCCTGGAATCGCCATGCGTGCCAGGGGCAGGTGACAATACCTTCCACAATCGGTCCAGATCCGAGTGATGCGCCCATATGCGGACAGAGATCGTCCATTGCGTGGTAGGATTCACCATCGAAAAAGACGGCGATGAGTCGTCCGGCGACCTCAAACGTGCGGCCTTCACCGGCTGGGATATCACCAGTATCAAGCACTGGTGTGAACGGAATGTTTGGGTTGCCAGTCGTCATGCGTACTCCGACACTATGATATCTGCGGTGATAGATCTACATCTATCGTTTTTCACCGTTTTCAATGCGAGAAAATAACGTGTCTAAAGCAATCAAACTTCTGGTTCTTGATGTAGACGGCACGGTAACAGACAGTCGGCACGACGTCACCCAAGCAGCAAAGCAGGCTGTGCACAAGGCACAGGCTGCTGGTATACGTGTGGTGATAGCTACTGGTCGCCGATATCGGGACGTCCTTCCTGTAGTTACCGAACTAGGAGTCACTGAGCCGGTCATAACTGCTTCAGGAGCACTTGTGAAGATGCCGGTGTGTCATGAAACACTCTTTCGCTCGTGTTTTGACGAAACAACACTCGCTCAAGTGCTCAAGTGCATTATTGATTTTGGACATGAGCCAGTTCTTTACACAGACAGTTTCAGTGAAGGTTTTGACTTTTACTGTCGGACGCTTGTCTCACGCAATAAAAAGGGTTCATTGACCGGATTTGGGGAATACCTGCAGGCAAACAAAGAACTGGCTCGTGTTCATGCAGCACTTTGCGAATCTCCGCCGGCAGATGTGTTCTCAGGATTCGTCATGGGAAATGCCCATGAAATGGAATCGCTCGAGAGTGCCCTTGCTTTGCGTTTTCCTGGCATGCTGTCTGTTCATACCATACGTAGTCCTCGGTATCATGATTGGCTCTGCGAAATTGCTCCGGCCGGAGTTGACAAGTGGTCAAGTGTTCTCCAGCTTGCGGGCTCGTGGAAAGTTTCAGCAGAGGAAATTTGCGCGGCTGGTGATGACCGTAATGACCTTCCCATGATCATTGGTGCTGGTCTTGGTGTTGCAATGGGGAATGCACGCCAAGAGGTGCAAGACGCAGCAGATCATGTTGTTGGTTGCCACGAATCAGATGGGCTTCTTGAGTTGGTAGAGATCATGACAAGCCGCTAGCCCAGCCTTCGTATTTTGCCACGGCGGGCAGTTTTTCAACGACTCATCTTGTGAGAGAAAGGTGTGTTCTCTAGACGTATGGGTTGTGTCTCTCCTGTCATTCTATCTCGTTGCAACCGAATCTGCACACGGACAATCGTCATGGATCTCAAGATTCAGCGGCCATCGCCAACCTGTAAAACGTCCGGTTCTGAATTCAAGGCTGGTGATCTGATGTTTTCTGCGCTCGTTCGAGAGGAAGGAAGACTCGTTCGCTGTGATTGGTCTCATGAGGCGTGGTCAGGCGCACCTGATGAAACACTCGCATGGTGGCGAAGTGTTGTGCCTGAGCAAGAAAATGAGGGAGTCTCTCTTGCCCCCGTTGAGGCGCTTCTTGACATTCTGGAATCACTTGCCGACCAGCCCGAAGAGGCGTCACTTCGATACTTGCTAGCCCTCCAGCTTCTTCGTCGTAAGGTGCTTCGCTTTGGTGATAGCCCTAGCGAAGGCGATGCGGACGGTGACGACACACGTGAACGTACGGATGAAGTTGTATCGCTTGTTTGTCGCAGAAGAGATTGCGAGTACAAGGTCGTGGCCGTCATGCCCGAAGCCGAAGAGCGTGCTGTGCTCGAAGAGCGATTGGCTGCACTTCTCTGGTCTGGAGGGGAGTCATGAGTTCTTTGGAAAGGCCAGTTTCAGGACCACTTGGTCCATTGGTATTCTTTGCAACTGCTGTTGTTCTTGTTGCAGGTAGTGGAGCAAGTTGCCCAAATGTAATCCGTGGGTATCAGGTTGGAGTGATGCCCTTACCTCGGACGCTTCCGGCACAGCCGACTCGTGAACAGATCATCGCAGCAATAGAGGATAATACGTCACGGGTGCGGAGTTATGCAGCCACTCAGGCTGTTCTCGTCGTGCCTGGGGTGCCAAGGCTCTCTGCGCAGGTTGCCTGTGAGCCTCCGCGACGGTTTCGGTTGCGGGCGCAGACATCACTGACGGGAAATGAACTCGATATAGGCAGTAATGATGACCTTTTTTGGCTCTGGATTCGTCGCCATGATCCGCCGATCATGCTGTTTTGTGAGCATGAAAAGTACGACCAGTCTTCTGCTCGACAAGTGTTACCGATTCGGGCGGAATGGATGCCGGAGTTATTGGGCTTGGTTCGTTTCAGCCCTCAGCACCGACATGAAGGGCCGTTTATGACGGCCGACGGTAGACTTGAAATTCGTAGCACTATTGATTCTCCGGACGAGCAACTTGTCCGATCGATTATCCTTCATCCGATGACAGGTCTCGTCGAAGAGCAGCACCTGTTTACGTCTACGGGTACGCGGTTAGCGAGCGTGCGTGCATCGCGACATCGCGTGGATCCTGGATCGGGAGCAGCGTTACCGAGACTGATCGATGTTTCTTGGCCTGGATCTGGTATTGAGTTTACCCTTGAGGTGACAAGTCTTGTAACAAATGTCCCGTCAACTGATCCGAGCCAGCTCTGGCAGATGCCTGCGTACGA
>JALCBP010000092.1:0-8199 GCA_028066355.1 Pirellulales bacterium | reverse complement strand
TTTGGTCAGAATGGTCCGCTCGGCGGCAGTCAGTGCAGTGGTTGCGACTGCCGAGAGTCTCGTAGTAAAGGAGGTGATCCAGTGACGTATGGTGACTGTACAGGTGAATGTTTAGGTGGGTTTTCCCGCTGAACAATCCGCCTGGTTGACGAGTTTTTGCCTCTAGTTGCAAAACTTGACTCAACGGCATTCATTTAACAACTACCGCCCCATTTTGGGGCGGTAGTTTTTTTCCCTGTATAGTCTGGTTATGACACCACAGCTTTCCGCCGATAGCACAGCAAGACGCAACGTCCGTTTATTCATGGCGTTCCGGATTCTTTTTAACATCCGGTTCTACTACCCAGTGTTCATGGTGATGTTTCTTCGGTATGGAATAACTCTTGAACAATTTGGTTTGCTCAACGCTGTATGGGCCGTTGTCATCGTCTTGCTTGAGGTGCCTTCTGGAGCACTCGCCGATCTTCTTGGCAGGAAATCTCTTCTCGTTACGGCAGCAATTATGATGACGCTTGAGATGCTGCTTCTTGCAATTGTTCCTATCGGTTCCTCATGGGTATTTCCTGCTCTCCTACTCAACCGAATCCTTAGCGGTGCTGCTGAGGCATTTGCATCAGGGGCTGATGAAGCACTGGCCTTTGACTCGCTAAAAGCAGCTGGCAAAGACGCTGACTGGCCACGGGTGCTTGAACGACTGATGCAAGTCGGTGGGCTTGCAACAATTGTTGCAATGGTGACGGGATCACTTGTCTACAGCCCTGACCTTATCCAACAGGTTGTCATTTGGTTTGGTTCTACCGCACAGCTAACTATTGACGACACATTTCGCCTTCCAGTGTGGCTTACCCTCTTTTCTGGATGTGCCGCTATTCTAGTCACACTGTCAATGCAGGAACTATCACCAGATCGCTCTGGAGGCAGCGTAGGGATTATCGACCCTTTCAAGCAAACACTCCAGACAGGTTATTGGATTCTTGCGAATCCGTTGGTCCTTATTGTGATCGCTGCTGGTGTGCTTTTTGATCAGCCAATTCGTCAATTGCTCGTAGTGTCGAGTCAACTCTATGCCCGGATTGAGATACCGGTTCTCTACTTTGGCATCATTAGCGCCGGGACAGCGGTTATCGGGCTTCTCGCTGCAACACCAATGCGACGTCTAGCAACAAGCCAATCACCGAGAGCCAACTTTGTTCTGCTTTTTTGTACCGTTACGTTCGGGCTTTTCGGTACTGCACTGCTTATCCCATGGTGGGGTGTTGGGTTTTTTATGCTCCTCTCGTTATCCATGCGACTCCTCATGTTTTTGCAGAGCCACTACCTAAACCAGCTAGTAGACTCCAAACATCGCGCGACGGTACTCAGTTTTCGTGGCCTCGCTGTAAATGTCAGCTATGGCCTCATGAGCATTGCTTTCGCAGTAGCTGTCACTGCTGTCGAGAAAGCCGACCCAACCACCACTCAAACGGCTGCTTTCGATTGGGTTATCCAAATGCTTCCGTGGTATTTCCTGCTAGCCGCAGTCGGGTTCACGGCATGGGCACGACGGCGAGCCAAAGATGATAAAAGAATTCGCATGGCTGATGGATTTACTCGCCCTACTGATTTGTCCAGCGACACTCGTAAACCATACCCTCCTTCGGCGTAATAACTGACCACCCAATTAATGAACCGAAAGGGTGATCAATTGCAAACCGCGGGTCCATAGGTATCGGTGGAGTCGATTTATCAACTGGATATCTAACTAATTTGTAGGTTGAATACGGCAGATTTTCTGGAAACAGCAGCCAGGAGGTTAGCAACTCGGTGCGTTTATTTACAAAGAAGGGCAACTGACCTGTCATCGATAAAGGCACAGTCGCTGTCGTCATTGCCTGCAGTGTTACTCGCTCCCCAATGGGCACATTAGAAAGATCAAAGATCACTTGGTGTTTCGCATGCATCGCTCCATCGCTTTTTTCTTCGTAATCTTCTGACTCAACAACTCGTTTAAATTCTCCCTGAGGCTGATTGGCTGGCTGCCGAATTTCAACAACATTCATCGGAAAAATGCCGGTAAATACAACACGCCGATCACCATCATAATTTTCGTTAAGCCGCACAACGATTCTGTCCCATGCTGTAACAGTGCCACGCGATGTTTCATCACCTGCATTTGGATCAAAGTTACGAAGGTCAAAAATTCGACTCTGTGAAAGTACTTCAACACCCTCAAGCTGCGCGGCTGTGTCACCAACCAGTTCACCTAATTCAGCAACCTGCCAGTCTGTAGCCACGGTTCCTTCTACAAGATCGAGAATCTGCCGAATATCCGGATCACCCATGGCAATCGAGTCAATCATTGAAGTAAGCAGCTCCGTATGTTTTCGTAATCGGTAGACATACACGGGCCCGCAAACAAATGCCAACAGCACAACTGCAAGAAATACATAGGTAGGCCAATCTCGAAAGTCGAAGAGTGTTGACCAAACCTTCCGATGACTTGAATTACGCAGTTCGCGTGAGTTTTCAGTCGCATTGGAGGGCCCACGCTCCGATGCCAAGGCCTTCTCGTTAGCTAGTTCTCCACCTCGCTGTGTTCCGGGACACGGGTTCCACGGAGTAGCTAAATCGTCGTGATCACGTGTTAGCCCGATATCACGACAGACTTTTTTTGTAACCTCATAGCCATGACGCACCAGCGCATTCACTTCATAATCTGTAAACCTATCGAGGTCTGTTCGAATCGACTGCACCTCTGCCTGAACAACAGGATGCTGTGCTGTTGGGTCTTCATCTCGTGAGACAACGTCAGTGATAGGCAAGAATGAAAAACCTGAGTGCTGGCCAAAATTTTCTCGTTCAAGCTGCCACACTCTGTCCCAAAGAATGTCTGATGCGCGTATTGATTGCCCAACAAACCCCAGTGATTGATCCCCTAGGATCTGAAAGGGTTTTCCCGCATCACTCACAAGCACACGGTCAAACGCCCCAACTTCATCCTCGAGCCATGAGAATGCACGCGTCCCGAGGTTATCGTAGACGCCGCCATCAGTGAATGACTCCGTTGGGAACTGCCCTTCGCGGACACCTAGATCTTCTGCTGAAATCTCGACCGGTGGGAAAAACCCGGGAAACGCAGATGAAGCGCCAACTACTCGGGGGAGTGTTGCCATCTGACCTCGAATGTGTTCGAACTCAAATCCCCCATCATTATTTCGTCGCTGAATGTAGAGACCGTTTTTATTGAATACCGAAAGCACACCATCACTGACATTGGTTGCAAGAATATGAAGCCTTGGAAGATCCGGAAGTTCGTAGAGACACGTGTCACCGTACAGCAACTCTCGATAATACTTCTCAAGGACTGCATTGGGTGAAAGGTAATTCATCTCACGACGAGCTAATTTGCCAAACATCTTAAGGCTGTAGATGAGTGGTAGACGCCTGACAATGTGGTTGCGTATATCAAACTGCACAAAGTCAATAATCTCAGACGCGGCAGCCGAGAAATCATCCTCGTCACCCGTATACTTATCCCAGTTCAGCACAAGGTGCGCTGCAAGAATTGATCCACCGGAAACCGAGGCGATATCACTGACTTCCTGCAGGGCTCCAGCATCCCGGAGATAGCGAATCACACCGAGATGGTAGAGTGTCGCACGAAAACCGCCACCCGATAAAGCCAGCCCCAGTTTTGGCATGGTGGTATTTCTCCATCTCGTTGAAACGATACACGTGTTGGTGACACACTGAACACTTTCAATACTAGGCTGCGACTTTACCGGACAGGCGAACTTTTCTGCCAGCAGAACCGTCCTAGCCTGCCGCGACACCTGCCTGTAGGGATCGTGCTGGTTCTCGGGCCCCGTTGACACCTCCTGACAGAACCTAAGACCACTGGCATACTCCTCACGTAGCTTCAGAAAACTCCAAATCGACCGGAAGCCATCGAACGCTTCAAAATAACGAGGTATGCAATCGTGGAAAATCTAACAATGCGGTCCCTCCAAGCAACAAACCGGGTGATGCTCTACTCAGTAATAAGCATGGTGTACATCTCACTCTGCTCACCACTTCCAGCCCATGCTGTCGAGTATCTTCCCGGAATTCAATGGAATGAACCTGAACTGGTAACCCCAGGAGCAACTAATCGAGACCCACCGAGCGACGCGATTATTCTTTTTGATGGCAGTGACAAGCATGCCTGGAATAATGCCGAAACATGGACAGTGAAAGACGGAGTCCTGATTGTTGGCAAAGGCATGATTGAAACAAAACAAACGTTCGGGGATTGCCAACTTCACGTGGAATGGTCAAGTCCACTACCGGCCAAAGGAGACGGACAGGGACGCGGTAACAGCGGCGTCTTTTTTGGACCGTATGAAATTCAGGTTCTCGATTCATTCAATAATGTGACTTATTTCGACGGACAAGCCGCGGCGATCTATAAACAAACACCACCCCTAGTCAACGCCATGAGAGAACCCGGAAACTGGAATAGCTACGACATCATCTGGAATACACCGCGGTTTGATACGGCCGGAAACCTCACAGAACCAGCCACCGTGACTGTGCTTCACAATGGCATCCTTGTACAAAATAACTTCGAACTGCTCGGGGATACGCCCTATAATCGCCCCCCCCAGTACAGTCCACATCCGCCGGAACTCCCAATCCGACTGCAAGACCACAGAAATCCAGTGCGATTTCGAAACATCTGGGTTCGGAAAATAGCACCAATCCAAGGAAAAAGGACTCAACCGCCTGCGATTCGCGAAGGCAAAAAAATAACGCATATACCTGATTCAGAATAAAACCGACAGAAAAGCCTCGCACGACTGGGAATTATAGGCAAAGATTGCGGGCAGGTCCTGCGTGTTCGGAAATCAATACTCCCCTTTCATTGAGCCCCCTGATATGAATGCCCGTTCTCAAAAGCGTTGGCGTTTTATTGTTGGTTGTGGTTTGGTATTTGCCCTGATCGCGTGGTTCGGAGCCGGGCAATTTTTTCTGGTGCCCAAACCAATACTCGTAGGTGTGCTTCATTCCCAAACGGGTCCCATTGCTGTTAGTGAACAGGCAATGATCGAAGCTGAACAACTGGCATTTGAAGAAATCAATGCTGCAGGTGGAATCCTTGGTCGACCAATCCAGTGGATTATTGCAGATGGTGCCTCAGACTGGCCCACCTTTGCTCGGGAAGCTGAACGGTTGATTTCTGATGAAGGCGTGACGGTTCTTTTTGGTTGTTGGACAAGCGCAAGCCGAAAAAGTGTCTTACCTGTTCTCGAAAGATCAGATCATCTGCTCATCTATCCGATGGCGTACGAAGGACTCGAGGCCTGCCCGAATGTCATCTATACCGGTGCTGCACCCAATCAACAAATCACTCCAGCCGTTCAGTGGTGTCAAAGTGCACTAAACGCCCGCCGTTTTTTCCTACTTGGCTCAGACTATATCTGGCCTCACTGTGTCAATGCAATTATTTCAGACCAACTCATGGGGCTCGGTGTTGAAAAAGTGGCCGAACAATACGTTCCCTTCGGTAGCACTAACCTAAAAGCTTATGTTCAAGAAATCGTTGATACACAACCTGATGCAATTCTCTGCTCCGTAGTTGGAGATTCGGCTATAGCATTTTTCCGTGAACTTCGTAAAGCCGGCATTTCACCTGACGATATACCCGTGATCACATTTGCTCTTGCTGAGGATGAACTTCGCTCAACAAATCATGCTGATATGGTTGGGCACTATGCAGCCTGGAACTACTTTCAATCAATCGACAGTGAAGAGAACAAGCGATTCGTTTCAGCATTCAAAGAACGCTATGGAGCTGATCGAGTCACGAGTGACGTCATAGCCGCTGCTTACAACAGTGTCTATCTCTGGGCGAATGCGGTACGTGAAAGTGGAAATACCGACGTCCAACAGGTTCGCAATGCTCTCCGGCAGCAGAGCCTCAACGCCCCAGAGGGCATTATCGCAGTAGACCCAAGCACCCAGCATACATGGCGACCGGTGTATATAGGCAAAATCCAAGCGGACAAACAATTTGAGATCGTCTGGACCAGTAATGGCTCTGTACGTCCGGTTCCATACCCAATTACACGCTCAAAACGGGATTGGACGGCCTTCGTAAACGATCTTCAGCGTCGCTGGGGGGGGTGGTCCAATACCCAGACAAATAAAAGTGATGAGGCTCTCAAAAATGACTGAGCCGAGCTCAACACCACCCGTGAAGAAGAAACACCAAAGGCTCGCCCGGAGACTTTTGTTTTGGTTCCTACTGATCGCATTGCTCCCATGTGGGATTCTGACTGCGATCACCGCCAGACTTGCGAATCGTGCTTTAGAAACATCAGTACAAAATAGACTTGTTCAAATTGCTTCGGCACGCTCTACCAATCTTGAATCATACGCAGCTGAGCGGGTGCGTGATGGCACGGCATTGTCTCTAGCGCCAACGGTTGTGACCGCCATGTCTCAACTTTCAACTGTCGAACTTTCTTCTGCCGATTCTCGATCAACACTTGAGCAAAAAGCGACAGCCTATTCGCCCTACCTGCGAGATGTTGCGACATCTCGCGGATACAAAAGTCTCCTTCTCATTGACGTTACCGGGACAGTGCTCTACTCATCCGCAGAACAACTTACGCCCGGTGCAGAGCTCACCTCGGAATCTCTGCGTAGCACAGAATTAGCAAAAAGTTTTGATCGCTCACGCACGCTTTTACAGTCAGAACTTTGTAATTTCGCACCTTTTGGAACCTCTGAAACTCCAACAGCGTTTGTTACATCCCCGATCTTTGAGAATGAAAAGGTTATCGGCGTCCTCGCTCTGCAACTCCCCATTGAACACGTCTGGCAAATATTGACAGACACGACTGGACTCGGTGCAACTGGTGAAATTCTTACAGCAGAACGCATAGGCAATACGGCAAGAGTAACCACTCCTCTCCGCCACCGTGCTGACGCTGCCTATGACCTCACGATACCGCTCACAGCTCAAAAAGCCGTTGCCGCACGACATGCATCCAGTGGTAATCGGGGGTATGCCATTTTTCCTGATTACAGGCAGGAGGAAGTGGCTGCCGCATGGTGCTACCTGCCAAGTTATCGGTGGGGGCTCGTCGCAAAACAAGACACCACCGAAGCTTTTGCATTACTCCGCTTTCAACAACTTGTGATTGCTGGCTTACTTTGTGGAACTGTGCTTCTTGTTGTTGTGGTTGCCCTTTTCGTTGCGCGAAGTATCAGTACACCAATTCAACGAGCAATCATCCTTTCGCGAAATGTAGCAGCAGGTGATCTGAGAGAAGAGGTCTCCATTTTATCGAGAGACGAAACAGCGATACTCCTTGAGTCACTTCAAACGATGACAAAGGATCTCCGCATGTTAATTGGCCGAGTCCAAACCTCGAGTGATGCCTTAACAAACACCTCTTCGAGCCTTCAAGTAACCGGTACCGATCAACAAAATGTCATCAAGCGGCTCGGTGACTCGACAGCACAAACAGTCGCTGCCGTTGAAGAAATCAGCGTAACAGGAAAAGAGCTTACGCAGACCATGGTCGCAGTGAATGAGATGGCGGGGCAGACAGGGGCCATGGCTATTGAAGGAAGAGAAAATCTCGCAAGTATGGACGCTACCATGCGGAAACTTGCTGATAGCACAGAATCGTTTGGCTCACGTCTTGCCGTTATCAGTGAGCGAGCAACAACAATCAATCTTGCAGTTACGACCATTGCGAAGGTTGCCGACCAGACAAACCTCCTTTCCATCAATGCGGCAATTGAGGCAGAAAAGGCAGGGGAGTACGGCCTTGGATTTCTTGTCATCGCAAGAGAGATTCGCAGGCTTGCAGACCAAACCGCTGTTGCCTCTCTTGAAATTGAGGAAGTTGTAAAAGAGATGCAACTCAGCGTCTCATCCGGTGTCATGGAAATGGATGCATTTACAAAGAGTGTTGAAACAGGTGCTACTGAAATTGGTGCTGTATCTCGTCAACTTGCAGAAATCATCTCCTCGGTCAAGGGAATATCTGAACGATTCGAACAGGTCGCTGAAGGAATGCAGGCCCAAAGCCAAGGTGCCGAGCAGATACGGATCGCCATGTCACATCTGGCAGAGAGTGTCTCTGAGAGCGAATCCGCCCTGGAATCTTTCCAAAATGCCACAAGCGACGTTCAGCAGGCGGCAAACGATCTCCATGGAGAGAT
>JALCBP010000091.1:0-8421 GCA_028066355.1 Pirellulales bacterium | reverse complement strand
AGGTAGATATCTCTATCAATCAGGCGAGGTATATCAAGACGCCGATCGGGACCGCTTCCGTAGTCAGTTCTTTCCCATGCCTCTCGAGTGTCTTCCGGCTGCACGTCAGACTGTGGCGGTGGTTGTGCCTCAAGTACGGAATCGAAAAGCCCCATCATCATGGAGAGCATAAAAAGGACAGTTAATCTCCTCGCTTTCGATAGCGTCATTGCAGCCACTCCACGTCAATGGTGCGGCCCAAGAAACCGCGATCCTTCCTGAAGATCGTTGTCCGCAAGAGCGTTAAACCAGAACTATCGAAAAGTTCCCTACGAAATCCGTAAATGCCCTATTTTATTCACAGTAGTCAATCATTGAAGAAGTTGATCTTTCAACAGAAGAACACACTTTCTTTCAGCTTTGCTATAGTTTTCCTTTTCGCAGTCTACCAAGAGCTCTCGAAGAAGTTCCTGTGTTTCCAGAGGAATCTCACCTGCTTCAATGGCGTTTGTAATGGCCTGTTTAACAGCTTCAACCCGTTGTTTATTTCCTGTATTTGCCGCAGTTCGGATGCCCTGAATGAGTTTAAGCTGCTCTGCTGGAAGTTGCGGGTATGGTCTCCGACATCCAATCAATACAAAAAGCATAAGGGATGTAATGGTCAACCCAAAATAAGGTGATAGCCTTGTTGTCATCACCACGCTCCTGATGAAATTACTTCACCATCGGCAATGCTGGAAACATATTGCCAGACATCTTGATTAATAAACTCCGAAACAAAACGAACCGAGCCGTCACCATTCGCGACATTCGCTCCACCCGGATGATCTGAGTACATCTGGCACACATGACTGGCTGGACTGTTTGGAGGATGAATTACTTCATATCCGTAGAGAGCAGTTTCAGCTGCGGCTGGCCCGCTGTGTACGAGAACAAGTGTTGCGGCATGGTCTGCTGCTGTCCCAAGGCGAGTTGCAAAATTATGTGTGGGATGACTTGATCCACCTGGTACGACGCCTGCCCAAGCCTTTTCAGATAAGCTTGATGTATGTTCGCCCAGAAAAACCGTTGTCGACATGCCATCGGTCACACTTTTATTGCGAGTCGAAGAATTCCTATAAAAAGGACCATTTGCAATCGCGTCCCATGAAGAAGATGCTGGAAATATTCCCCAGGGTTCCTCATGCCCAGCGTTTGCAACATAGTTTGAGCGACCGAGCTCAATACCTTCCGCAAGCGGATTCCCACTGATATCTTTGACCACGAAAGGTTCTTGGTCTCCAGCGGAGGAAGGACAGAGAAAGAATTGAAATTGTTGAGCTACAAGGCTTCGGTTTGCCGGATGAAGCACTCCTTGGCTTGGATCATTCACCTGTGCAAAATTATCGGCTATGGCAGCCTCTTCAAGATAAGGAGCCAACAGAAGGCCCCAGCCAGTACCTGGGGCTGCATCTAGCGTGTTACTGTCTCGATCACTCCGTGAAGTATCTGAAAGATATCCTGCCGGAAACTGTCGTTGAGCAGATTCATGGCTGTGCATTGCAAGCATGAGTTGTCGCAAATTCGATCCGCATTGCATCCGTCGAGCAGATTCGCGGGCCTGCTGGACTGCGGGAAGCAAGATCCCGATGAGGACGCCGATGATTGCAATTACGACAAGAAGTTCAATAAGCGTGAAACCAGAACGGGTTGGTAAAAAGACGACACGGCTACAGGCATTGAGCGCAGCCAGTCGAGAATTCTTAGATCTATTTCTAATGCGATTAAACGACATTGATTCAAAGTTTTGAATGATCAAAAAGTTTTTTTTGATCATTCAAAATACCATATTCTGGGAAAGTTGCAAACGATCTAAATTTTTCGAAACACGACGTTAGCGATGGCCAAGAAGCCACGCTAAAAGGCCTTTTTGGACGTGCATTCTGTTCGCAGCCTGCGTCACTACAACACTCTGCTTTCCATCAATGACCTCATCGGTGACTTCTTCACCTCTGCGTGCTGGAAGGCAGTGCATAAAGAGGGCGTTCGGGCAGTGCGCCATTAACTGTGCGTTGATCTGGTAAGGACGAAAAGCTGTTTGCCGGATTTCCCTTTCCTTTTCCTGCCCCATGCTGGCCCATACATCAGTATAGACGGCAACCGCATCTTGAACTGCGGCAGTTGGATCTTCTGTCTGTTTGATTTGTGCCTCGGGCACCAGTGATGCCACTCGTTTCTTGAAAGTGTCATCAAATTGGTACTGCTTGGGAGCAGCAAGAATGAAACGCATACCGAGCAAGCTACAGGCGATCGCTAGTGACCTTGCGACATTGTTTCCATCACCTACAAAAGTGAATGTGAGTCCTTCGAGTCGACCAATCTGTCGGCGGAGAGTGTAAAGATCTGCAAGTGCTTGGCACGGATGGCTAAAGTCACTAAGTGCATTGATAACAGGGACACTTGCTGAAGCAGCTAGTTGTTCAATGGTTGCGTGCGATTTAGAGCGGCAGGCAATACAGTCAACATATTCACTAAGCACTCGGCTAAAATCATCGATACTTTCCCGAGAACTTGCAAACCCCGTATCCTCTCCCAAAAAGAGACTGGATCCCCCGAGATGCACCATCGCCGTTTGAAAACTGACACGTGTTCGTAGGCTCTGTTTTTCAAAAACAAGAGCAAGAACGCGACCAGGAAAAAGTGCATCACGAGCACCTGCTGTGTACTTTGTTTCAAGATCCTGTGAAATCGCAAAGACACCTTCGATCTCTTGTGGAGTCAAATCTTCTACAACTAATAAATGACGCATTGAAATACCATTGATTTAGGACGGATGTCGTGTGGGCGAGTAAACCGAGTTGATGCGAGTGCGGAGCAATTTTAGGTTCTGCTCGCAACCTCAAGAATGGCCTCTGTGAGTTTTTGGCATCCTTCATCAACGTCAGCCTCAGTGATCGTCATTGCCGGAAGCAATCGTATAACATTACCTTGTGTGCAATTAACGAGAAGTTGCCTTTCGAGGCATGCTTGCACTACTGCAGCCCCATCAACGGAGACTTCGATACCGATCATCATTCCTTGAATTCGAATATCATTTATGCAGTCGCATTGGCTTTTTAGTGAAGTTAGTTTATTACGGAAAAGTTCTGCAGATTTTGCCACATTGTTGAGCAGATCTTGCTTCTCAATCATTTCTATAGCGGCGATACCAGCAACAGCGGCTATTGGATTGCCACCAAAAGTCGCAGCATGCATTCCGGGGCGGAGGTGTTTGGCTAGTTTAGATGTTGTGAGCATCGCGCCGCCAGCGATACCGGCACACAGACTTTTCGCCAGTGTCATAACATCAGGAACGACGTCTGTATGCTGATAGCCAAACCACTTGCCGGTTCGCCCACAGCCAGATTGAACTTCGTCAAAGACGAGTAATAAGTCATTGTCATCCGCAATCTTTCGAAGTCCTGCAAGGAATTCCTGAGAAGCTGGAACAATGCCACCTTCTCCGAGAATAGGTTCGATGAGGATGCCACCAGTCTGCTCATCGATTAAACGTTCAACGGCATCAAGGTCTCCATGCGGCGCAAATTGAAACCCCGCGACCATGGGGCCCAGCCCTTCGTGATATTTTGGCTGAGCTGTTGCAGAGACACTACCCATTGTGCGGCCATGGAAACCGCCCTGAAAGGTAATGATTTTGTATCGTTTTCCCTCAGACCTTAATCGGACCAACTTTATTGCAGATTCGTTCGCTTCGGTCCCGGAATTACAGAAAAATGCCTGGCCACCGAATGACCGCTCAGAAAGAAGTTTTGCCCAGGTTCCCTGTGGTTCCATGTACCAAGTGTTTGGAACATGAATGAGTTTTTCCATTTGTTTCTGGACAGCTTCCACGACTGGGGCAGGGCAGTGCCCCAGCAAATTGCAGCCCCAGCCGGGAAACAAATCAAGATAGGATTGTCCATCAGCATCCCAGACGCGCGACCCCTCTCCCCGGACAAGACATACATTAAATCGTCGATAGTTAGGCACGACATATTGGTCAAATGTCTCTATGACTCTTTGTGTTTCTGGGCCTTGTCTGTGGGCATCTGTCGATTGCATTGCGTCGATTGTTGCCATGAAAATCTCTTTGGAATCGAGGAATGGGATATCTATCCGACGGGAATTACTTTCTCATGATGGCGACTGGCGTCTGTAAACGCATCTGCTACAAGCTCAGTTCCTACGCCACTTGTTGTGTAAATTTCAAGTAGAAGGGAGTGTCGAAGACGACCGTCAATGATATGAATTTTTTTGACGCCCTTATCAAGAGTGCTCAGACAACCTTCAATTTTTGGAATCATGCCCCCCGCAATGGTGCCGGTACTAATGAGTTCTCGTGCCTTCGACGCAGTCAAAGAATGAATGAGGCTTTCTGGAGAGTCCATGTCTCTCAGGACTCCGGGGATATCACTAAGAATGACAAGTTTTTCAGCGTTAACGGCTGCTGCTACCGCCGTGGCAGCGGTGTCAGCGTTGATATTCAATTTTTCGCCATCGTCGCCCATCGCCATTGATGGAATGACTGGGACTTGTCCCGCGTAAGAAAGATTGTCAATTGTGAGTCGATCAACTTCAGTCACTTTTCCTACTTGGCCGAGGTCAATGGGATCACCTTTATCGTCATGAAGCGTGAGACGTTCTCCAAATAACACATTTGTAGAAAGAAAGTTCAGTGACATTGCCCGGCCACCAAACTCCTCAATATTTGCAACTAATTCATGGTTGAGTTCGGTTGCCAGAACTCTTTCCACAATTTCAAGTGTTGCAAAGTCGGTGTACCGTCTGCCTTGTACAAACTTTGGTGAAATACCAGCGGCATCCATCGCACGAGATATCGCTTTTCCGCCACCATGAACAACTATGACGCGCATGCCCAATGTTGTCATGAAAACAATATCAAGCAGCAGATGACGCAACGCGTCTGGATGTTCCAGAATGCTGCCACCAAGCTTTATGACAGTGGTTGTATCTCGGAATTTACGAATCCAGCCTAACGCTTCTATTAGCGTGTCAGCTTTTTCGATAGCTTGTTTGTGAGTCAGACTAATAAACGGATCGGCCAAGGCTGTGCTCCTTTACCGACACGCGTCGGTCTCTTCGAAAACATACAATTCTACCTTTAAAATCGGGTACAGAAAGGTAGTTCAGTGAGCAACAGGCGTTGTTTTTAGGAAATACTGTTAATTTAGCGGCTTTTTGCGGTGTCTTCCTCGTCTTTCGATCCGTTGTTAGGTGCTTCAGGATCAAGAGTTATAGATGCCGAGTTGATGCAGTAACGTAGACCGGTGGGGGGTGGGCCATCATTGAAAACATGACCAAGATGGGCTCCGCATCGACGACAAGTTACCTCTGTACGAACACCAAAACCGGGAATGCCAGCAAGTGAAAGGTCTTCATGCTCTGCAACAACATTTCCCTTCACGTCGTCTTTTGTTCCGTCAATTGGTGCGTAAAAACTTGGCCAACCACATCCACTCTCAAATTTTTCACCTGAGCGAAATAAGGGTTCACCGCAGCAGATGCACCGATATGTGCCGGGAGTCTTTGTGTTCCAGTATTTTCCTGAAAAAGCACGCTCAGTTCCCTTCCTGCGCGCAATTTCAAACTGTTCTGCCGTCAGTCGTTTTCTCCATTCAACATTTGTTTTAGGAATCTCAGAATCAGGTATGCGGCCTTTGACTGCTGGATTCTTACTTGAGTTGTCGTCCATGCGATCCCCTCGCTTCTGATTGGTTTGCTTCGCTATTGCGAGGCTGGCACAGGTCAGCAGTAGAAACGCCGCTGTCGCTTGCAAGAATACACCCGATGCAAAACGTAGGAATCTCTGATCAATGGAACAAAATAATCGCATTGATGATGCTCCCTTATAAATAAACCCTACAAATAACTATCATTTTTGTTACGAAGGAAATCAACAGCTTGTTCGCATGCTTCTGCCCAGTGAGAAGCCGATACTAGCTCTTTTTTGATGTTTTTGGTTCATATGCATGGTCCCGTTTGCGAAGGATTTCAGCAGATATAATTTTATCTTGTGTCGGACGAGCTTGTGGCCCTTCGGTTCGTGTAATTTTTGGAAGAACATCAAACCCTTCAATGACACGGCCAAAAACTGTGTGCCGGCCGTCGAGGTGCTCGGTTGGTCGGAATGTAAGGAAAAACTGCGACCCTCCGGTGTCTTTCCCAGCATGCGCCATCGATAGGCTTCCCAAAAAATGTTTGCGTGCATTAGGAAGATCACATTCGCACTCGATTGTATAACCCGGGCCACTCGTTCCCGTGCCAGTTGGGTCCCCACCCTGAGCCATAAATTGAGGAATAACACGATGGAATGGTGTGCCATTATAAAATTGATTTTCAACAAGGCTTATAAAGTTGGCAACCGTATTCGGTGCTTCGTTTTCAAAAAGTTCGACAACAATTGTGCCTTTTGTTGTTTCGATTTTCACTTGAGGCAAGTCATCAGCTTTTTCTTCAGCTGCCCGGGTTGCCATTTCGGTAGCCACCTTTGGACGCTCAGCCTCAATCGCTTCTTGAAGTGAGGTAATTTTATCTGGGCTCATGCCCGCTTCTTCGGCAGCCTTAAGAAATTTTTCCGCCAGATCGAGTTCTGACGTGATCATTGCTGCAGTTGCGCCATTCAAAAGCACGTCCTCGTTTGCTTTGCCGGCGTCGTTTAGTGTATTCACGAGTCGCAAAGCTTTTTTGGGGTCGTCTGCTTGGATTGCAGCCTGGAGCACATCGCGTACAACAGCACACGCGTCCGTATTTTCCGGGTTTGCGAGGACAGCCGCTGAAGCACTTTGTTCGAGTGCGAGAGCTGCCTCGCGAGCTTTATCTCGAGTGATATTGAATTTATTTTCTATTGAAGCTTTATCTGCGTTTGGCTGCTGGTATTCAGCCTGCAGCGCAGTCAATTCTCCAATGAGTTTTTTTAGTTCTGCCTGAGACTGAACGAATTCGGAATCAGTTTGTTGAGAAGAAGAATCCGTTTTTTCTTTTCCTGATTTAACAGGAGGCTCTATAGCTTCTAAAGCCTGATTGGAGACGAGCGACGAATAAAGAAGTCCTGCCATAAGCAATGGTATCTGGAAGCGTTGTAGCACGGTTTTTCTCCTTCGGGTCATTGCGACAGTCTTGCACTGAACTTTTGAATCAGTGACGATAGCAAGTTTAGAACTTTTGTCCTACGATACCATGTCATCACATATTTGATCGGTACGATTTTTTTCAATTTTTTCAGGGCAAATCCTGAAAGTACACGTATGACACCTAAAACAAAGATTGCGCAGCATGGATCCGGTGCATTTCAAAAGAAGACTCGTCGTGGCCAAAATGAGATGCCAGCGGATGCGGCAAGCCCTCCGCGAATCATAGGGGGTGATCTGAAGGGCCGTCGGTTGGCGTTTCGGCCGGGAGGGCCAACGAGGCCGATGAAAGACCGCGTACGAGAGATGACATTCGACCTGCTTGGTACTGCGGTCCGTGGTGCAACGGTACTTGATCTTTTTGCTGGGACCGGAGCTCTAGGTTTTGAGGCACTAAGTCGGGGAGCACAGCGAGCAATTTTTGCTGAACGTCATTTCCCAACTGCAGATTGTTTGCGAGATAGTAGTCGAGAACTTGGTCTTGTTGAGCGTGTGGATATTATACCGGGAGACGTTTTGCTGTGGTCTCGCAGAATGCCACCCTTATCTGTCGATAATCCATGGATCATTTTTGTATCACCACCATGGAATTTTTTTCATACACGAGTGGCGGAAATAAAGGCATTACTTGAAGCTCTTGCTGCAATAGCTCCAAGTGATAGTCGAATGATCGTCGAATCAGATGACCAAATGCCGATTGAAAGTCTCCCGGTCCGATTTGGATTGAATGAGAGAGAAGAATCTTGGGACACACGGACCATGTCACCAGCCGCGCTTCATCAGAAGCGTTTATGAGCGCGAAAGTTAATTTTAGTCGAGGTTTGAAGTCCCTTTCGTGGAGAAATTGAAGTAGATCGGCATGTTAGCTACTTCTGTAGCATATTCCTGCTCTTTCAGCAGAGTCGAAGAAAAACGTGATATCCTTAAGAGTATTACTAAATGATTTTTCCACCGATCACGGGCCAACAGTGAATTCCCATACCACTTTTGCTATGACTTACGATGACTATTTACGTGAATGTCATAGGTTTGATTACATGGCGGCGTTTAGATCGAGTCATGCAGTCGATGATTTTGCAGGCAGTTAGCAATAAGTTCTCAGGGGTAAGATTCCGATGCCATCCAGCTTCTCAGATATTCTTCTCTCGAAAGCAATCATTAGTGAGGATCAATTAGCTGAGGCAAATCGTATTGCTGGTGAGTCAGGCAAGCGGCTTCATGAGGAACTGTTGCGTCTTGGTTATGCACCCCCGAATAAGATCATGAAGGCCTTAGC
>JALCBP010000090.1:4621-8461 GCA_028066355.1 Pirellulales bacterium | reverse complement strand
CGTAGCATCGTGAAAATATAGGCTTCAAGATTTTTTATATTACTGAGTTCGTGTCTGTGGTGAGCTAGTTCCACAAAAAGATCATGAACAATATCTTCCGCTTCTTGGTGAGTGCAATTCAATTGAACTGCGGTTGCATACAGCTTTCTTCCAAACCGGTCGTACAGGTCTGCGAACGCGTCACGGTCACCGGCGATGAGTTGTGTGACAAGTGTTGGCGGCACGAAATACCTCGAAATTTCTAGGTCCTGCAAACAAGGGGTTTTGAAGACCTTGATTTTGTCTATTTCAGTGAACTGTTATCGCCACCCCACACAAAATCGCCTATTATTAGAGCAGTCGCCGTTTTGTCGTGCCACTGCCGGGCACGTGTTATTACTGAGAAGGATGGAAAAGAAGCGATGCCAGACGAATCCGCACCTGCGAAGCCGAGTGCCGTTGAGGTCTTTAAAACTGACAGTGATTACCTGAAGGGTGATATACCGGAAGAACTCAATGATGGAGAAGCCGGATTTGGAAAGGGTAGCATCCAACTACTGAAGAATCATGGAACGTACCAACAGGCAGATCGTGATAAGAAAAAGCTAGCCCCTGGTGAAAAGCGAGTAAAGAAAATCTCGTTCATGATTCGTACAAGGATTCCAGGTGGGAAACTCACTGCTTCGCAAATGCTTGCTCAGATTGATCTTGGAGATGATCTTGCTAATGGAAGTGTTCGACTAACGACGCGGCAGGGGATTCAACACCACGGTGTCATAAAAGGAGATCTCAAGGCATACATTCAAAAAATAAATGCTATTCAATTAACAACTCTTGCTGCCTGTGGTGACGTTGAACGTAATGTCATGTGCTGCCCGGCTCCCATTCGAAATAATTCAGTACGTGATGAAATGATGGCCAAAGCCGAAGAACTTGCTGAAGCACTTGCGCCCCGAACGACCGCGTATCATGAAATTTGGCTCACCGATGACGAAACGGGAGAAAAGACACTTGCTTCAGGTGGGTCAAATGGCCACGAAGTCGAACCAATTTATGGCCCGACTTATTTACCCCGAAAGTTCAAGACAGCCTTCGCACTGCCGGAAGACAATTGTGTTGACGTCTACGCGAATGATTTAGGTTTTCTTACGGTTCATGAAGATGGAAAAATCATTGGGTATAACGTGCTTGCTGGTGGCGGTATGGGAGTCACGCCAAGTGCCGCAAAAACTTTTCCCGCACTTGCAAAACGCCTTTGCTTTGTCCCGCCAGAAGATGTCATTGATATTGCCGTTGCGATTGTGGAAGTCCAGCGAGACTATGGAAACCGATCAGATCGAAAAGTTGCGAGGTTAAAATACACCATTCACAACATGGGCATTGAGACCTTCAAAGAGAAGGTCCAAGAGTATTTCGGAAAGCCACTCACAGCCTGTCGAGACGTCGATGTCCATGGATTTGATGACCATATTGGCTGGTTCGAACAGGGCGACGGAAAGTTCTTCTATGGGCTAAATATTGAAAACGGTCGTATCATCGATCGTGAAGGGTTCCAGCTCAAAACAGCTTTGCGAAAGATTCTTACTGAAATGTCACCCGGTGTGCGGATTACGGCCCATCAGAGTATCTTATTCACGGATCTTGTGGAGAGTGATCGAGAACGTATCGCGTCAATCCTTCATGATCATGGAGTAAAGACATCAGAAGAGATATCGACACTCAGGCGTTGGAGCATGGCGTGTGTTGCTTTGCCCACATGCGGCCTTGCGGTAGCAGAAAGTGAACGAGTTCTACCAGGATTGATTGATATTCTTGAGCCAGAAGTTGCCAAACTCGGGTTAGATAGAGATGCGTTTACATTGAGAATGACCGGCTGCCCAAATGCTTGTGCACGACCTTATAACTCAGATATCGGCATCGTTGGGCGTACGCTCGGTAAGTACACGATATTTCTGGGGGGTCGATTGCTTGGTGATCGGTTGAATGAGAAGTATAAGGACGTGATTCCTTTCGATGATCTACCACGAGAGATCACAGCGGTATTAGCGTGTTATAAGGCTGAGCGGGAGCAAAACGAAACCCTCGGCGACTTCTGTTATCGGAAAGGGCTCGATGACGTCCGTGGCTGGACAGATCAATGGCTTGCAGACCACGCTGGTGCCTAACGCGCGTGACCCGCAAAAGCACGCATGACATCGTTATAGAGTGTATCTATGCCGGCACGTCATCCCACATCGGGCACCAAAGTGGCAGCCTTGGAAAGAGTTGTTCGGCAAGCTTCTGCGATAACTGTGTCGATGGTTCAAGTCGACCAGCTGTCGCTGCTTCGAGCGGGTCACACTGCCCCAAAAGAAGGCGAGTCAATTCATCGTCAGTCAGTTTGAGGTAGCTTCGGCCAACTCGCCCTGGTTGTACAATGGTTTCACGCGGTTCGCCGTCCTTGGCGGCAGGAATCGTCACAGATCCTCGGAAGGTGTCACTGTCAAAACCGAGTTCAACCGTATCACGCATTCCTGCCTGGACGACTCGGCTGGCCAGTGTTGGAGCCATTGCTGTTAAAAGGCTTCGTGGGTCAAAAACACGGGCGACAATCATTCGGTCCTGTGGTGCAACACGGGATATGATTGGTGGTGATTTATCATCACATGCCGGTCCCCGAACTTCCTCATGAAGAGGGTCCGTTGGGCTTGATTCATAGATCAGCTCCTGTCGATCATTTTCGATGGCTTCTGCACAGACTCTTGCAAGAATCTCACGTTCAAGGCCCTGATACTTCGGGTCAGCCATTACTTCGAGAACACGACCGCCTGTTTGAATACAGTATCCAACAATTTTTGCAGTCGTTTCATGGAGGTCGTAGCGGTCGTTCCCTTGTAGAGCCACGATGATTGAATCAAATGCTTTGCGACTCACGAGCCATCGAGCGTACGCCTCAGTGCGAGCTGTCGTTCCAACAAATCGAGAAGCATTCTGCTCATAGATTCTCAAGATGGCCGGAAGCTCAACATGCCTCCACTGACGCATCGTTACGTCAGGGCCCTGACGTTCCGGTGCGGCGAGTAGACGCGAGAGAATGTCAGTTGGACGGCCTGCCGATGCACAGTCACGACCAAGAACGCTCCATCCTAAATCATGAAAAGATGAAGCAATTCGTGTTCTTGAGAACGCGGCGATAACACCAAGTTCACGCATCCTTCGTTCGGCTGCTTGTACCAGGCGCTGTCCATGTCCAGCGCCTCGACACTCGGGAAGAATCGCAACCCTATCAAGAGCAGCGGCTTTCACAGGAGCCGAACCGATCATGATTGTGCGGGGAGCAATCTCAATGTGACCAACAATTCTTCCGGCAAGTCGAGCAACTAATCTATTTGCTGAGTCATGCTCTGGATGATCGACAGAAGCATGGAATTCAGCTCGGCTCGGTGGTGTTGGTAAGCCGGAAAGAAGTTGGAGGATCTCAGTTTGATCACCGGCTTGTGCTGGTCCTACCTGACACTCTTCTTGCATCCAAGCTGGAGGAGTGAGGTCAACGGGCGGGTGTTCGGGAAGATGATGAATTGCTTCACGATTTTCATCGGAACGACGACTGAAGATCGTACCTGATGGTCGGATTTCAACAGCACCGATTGCCTTGGATCGACTTCGACGACGAGATGACGTAGCAGCCTTTTTTTTCTTAGGAGCCACAACAGCAGTTGGACGAATATCACATTCTGTTTGTGCTGCTGAACGTTTTCGAACACGCGAAGTTTTTTTGACGGTGGTAGACCGACTGCTTCGTGTTGGCTGATTGCTACGAGATGGTTTGCGTAAGGAGCCTGTCCGTGATGATGAACCTGTGCGTGATGATGAACCTGTGCG
>JALCBP010000090.1:0-4521 GCA_028066355.1 Pirellulales bacterium | reverse complement strand
TGCGTAAGGAGCCTGTCCGTGATGATGAACCTGTGCGTGATGATGAACCTGTGCGGGAAGATCGTGCCGGCAGCATATTGTCTCCTGTCCCTAGGAGGTAAAAATCCATTCCGTTACCCGACACGATATGTCGAAACTCAATCGATTTCCAGTAGGAGGAACTCACGAAGTTGATTTTCTGGGAAAAAACACCACGGAAAGTCGCGACTTTGCAGAATTTTTTGTGCCCGAATAGCGTTTGCAAGTGGTCCAACACGGTCCAACAATTGCTTTCGCACGGGTTGCGTGTAATAGGCAAGGCGGGCATTTGTTGATCGAATTTCATGACAGCGTCGGCGGGCAAGAGTCGCTGTAGGTTGAGTATCAATCCACCGTCGTTTCTCTGTGATTAGGTCTCGCACGGCCTCTGGCTGGTCTGAGAATGGCTCAAGATGACTCTCTGGGTGAAACTCAAGGTCTCGAAGTGTTTGATGGACACCAGCAAGTTCTGCGAGTGGTTGTTGCTCGGAAAGTTCTGGGAATCGGGTCTCGAGAGGCAGACGAAGTGTTCCTGAAACCACAGCATGTCGAGGTGGTTCACAACCAGTAAGTGCGTGGACAATATCATCAGTGATTTCGTCATACGCCGCACCACCGATTCCGTGGACGAACACATCGGCGACAAGAAGACGTGCGATGAGCGTGGTCATAATGGCTCGGGGTCGCAGACGTAAGGCATGCTCTTCCATTCGCGAGAGAGCATCAACCCATTTTGAGGGTGGCGTGTCGAGTGAAATAGGAAGTTCCACTCGTAAGGTTTCCATGTCAGACAATATGAGGACACCCGGTGTATTGGTATTTGCAAAAACCCGTCGTCGTTGCAGGTCGTCCTCTGACCAGATCCACCACGGAACTTCAAACCATGGCCCCTCTGATGGATCTACTGTTTTTTCAATGAGATCAGGCATGGGGCGAGTTTGCCCTCGCTGGTGATGCCGCCTTCGATACCGACCAAGAGCTGCATTGTATGCACTATGGAGTTCTCGACTTCTTGCAAGAAGCCACGACATGAAGACCATGACGGTAGGAAGTCGCATTAATTCACTGACAGGTATTTCAATCGTCTCAAGTCCATAACGTTCTTCGAGTTGGTGCCGTGCTTGTGCAATCGCAAGACCAACCCGATGACCTTCGCTCATTCTTTCAACAGCAAGTGGCCACCATCGTCGCAGGATTGCATCAGGTACAAGTGGTGTAAGAAGATCAGAAGCTCGGCGCCCAAACGATCGAAAACATTCTATATCTGCAGCACCGCGTTCTTCCCATGCAACTGGAGGTTCAGATCGATCAAAGGGAACCTGTTCCAGTCGTGCAGACTCAGGTGTTCCAACAGGAACACCGACACTTGTTGAACGGCAGCAGTCCGTATCAACGATCAAATTGATTGCTGTGCCCCCAAGACGCCTTGCATATGCATCAATTGCAAAGTTTTTCAGCCAAACACCCGGGTGAAAGAGGTCTGGTTGATGCCCACCCATTATGATCGGGGCTGCTATCCATTCGGCTGTATTTGAGGGCCGGATGACATCGCGATAACTTGACGTGTACTCCGTGGCTACAGTTAGTACTTCTCGGCGGGTTGCTGCAACCAGTTCCCAGAGTTTGAGATCCCCGACCTGTGTATCAAAGGCTGTTCGAAGTAACTTGTTGTTATCAACGAGGTGATCAATCGCAATTGCTGGATTGGTCGGATCAGGACTGATTGGAGGGTCAAACAGCCGTCCACCGGAATCCGGTGGTGGGCGATGTTTGCGACGATCAAAGCGAGGGTGGTTACTCAAGCGTCAACTCTCTGGGACGGGGAACTCACACCATACCCGACACTGCGATTGACGCCACTCCTAGCCTGTATCGAACGGATTGTCCGTTCAAGAACCTCACGATAATGGGCAATACGAGTTGTTCCATCATCAAGCGCACCACCAAAACTTCTCGTCAGATCGAGATAGACCAGAGGGACAGGTAGTTCAACAATATGCAATTTTTCTACCGCTGCCAGTACCCAGACTTCGAGAGGCATTGCGTAGCCAGGCTCAGTGACAGGCAGTGCCCGAAGAGCTTTTTTTGAATAGGCTTTAAAGCCACAAAAGGCATCAGTGAGTGACAGGCCAAGTCGCTGATTGATTTCAGCAGTGATTTCCATGTTGATACGACGGCGGCCCTCCGGCGCCTGACCATTGTCCGGGAGATCTTTTAGGTAACGACTTCCACTCACAATATCAGCAGCAGGGTGTTTCGGATTACCAAGTGCAGCAATAAATGACGGAATGAGTTGCGGCTGGTGTTGGCCATCACAGTCAATCGTCACGAGACCGTCCCAGCTTGAACCATCTTCACGGGGCTGTTGTGCATATGCAAAAGCACTAGCAAGAGCAGCACCGTAACCGAGGTTTGTTTCGTGGTGAATGACTGTGATATCACCCTGTTTTACCGTTCTTTCCTTCAGAATAGATGCAGTGTTATCAGTTGAACCATCATCAACAACCAAAACGTTGTCGGTATGTCGCAGCACCTGATCAAGGACTTCTTGGACATGCTTGTCCTCATTAAATACGGGTAGTGCAGTGAGAAATTGGCTCATATTGTTTCTTTGTTTCAATACAGACCCAGTAGTCGGAAAAGGAAGTAGGTGGCTATCTATTTGGCAGCCAGCAAAGAGGGTCTTGTTCTACGGTACTCGCCCAGCAATGAAGATCAGGCAGAACCATGTGTAATTTTTCAGCCATGTGTTCCATAGCGAACCGTTCACTGCGATGATGGCCAACAGCGATGACGGTCATGTTGCGTGCCAACGCTTCAAGCGCATCATGTAATTTGATCTCACCAGTGACGAGGGTCTGGCATCCTGCAGCAGCAGCTAATGGTACAGATTCACCACCACTTCCACAGACAATACCAATACGGCCAGCCGACCGGTTGGGGTCACCAGCAACGGTGCAGCCTGAACATCCTAAGGCAGATGTGAGTCGTTGCGTCACCGCGTCGACCGTATCGTGTGATGAGGTCGTGCCCATGCGTCCAAACCCGACACTGGGATCAGTCTCGTCAGGCTCAAGAGGAGCCACATCTTGGAGCGATAAGATTCCAGCAAGCATTGCATTAATACCCTCCGCGGCTGAGTCCCAGGCAGTATGGCCGCTCCAGACACCAATGCCAGCTGATACTAGCTCAACGAGCGTAGCGCCAGTGGGGGTTTCCTCAGTAATGCGATTGAGCGGACGAAAAGGAAGGGGGTGATGAGTCACAACCAGATCGGCTTTTTGAGCTACAGCCTCACGGGCAACATCGAGAGTGAGCGTCAGGCACGTCATGACACGGTGGATAGACGGTTTTTTCGTGGCAACAAGCAGGCCAACATTATCCCAGTCAGCAGCAAGTCTGAGTGGGGCAAGGTGTTCAAGCGAGGCAATGACATCAGCAAGATTCGACATGTTCCCTATGATACACATACCGATAGTGAGAAACAGGATGAGAGAACAAAGATCGTGTTCCTTTGCCTCCATACACCATCTCTTACAAAAATCCGTAATCTAGCCGCGGAAAGCACGTGCCCGAAAAGGCTGTCGTATGCTTAACCTGTATGGGCCTCCTCGTGAAATCCCCAGTGACAAAGTACCATACGGTGAGAGGGACTAGACGCAATGGAAACAGGACTGATTAAGTGACCTTCTGGATTTCCTTGCCAGACACCCTGAACAAAGTATGGACGTCTTATGAATTCTTCACGCCTTGCTGTTCCCGTATTGCCGCTTGCCTCAGACTTTCGGCGATCACTCTCGATTGCACGTGAGTTTGGTATTGGTGGTATTGAAGTGGATGGTCGCTATGGCATTGATCTTGCGACACTCTCCGATACCGGAGTCCGTCAAATTCGCAAGTGGCTCGATGATGCAGGTTTGCATGTAGCGGCTGTTTCATTTCCAACTCGAGGAGGATACGCAGACCAAAATCGGCTCGAAGCTCGCGTTCTGGCAACAAAGCAGGCAATGCTTCAGGCACATCGACTTGGTGCATCAGTCTTGCTCGGTCACCTAGGCGATATTCCTTCGTCTAAGGAGGATCCCGGTTGGCAGGTTCTTGTTGATGTGCTCTCTGATCTTGGCCGAACAGGCCAACAAACCGGTGCAATATTTTGTGCCGAAGCAGGTCGGGCTGGTCCAGACGACCTTAAAAAAGTTATTGAGTCTGTGCCAGATGGCAGTCTGCAGGTGCATCTGGTGACCGGCGCCTTGCTCGTTCATGGACATGATCCGGCTGATGCTGCAACAACATTGGCTGGAGATATCGGATATGTCCACGCAACAGATGCAGTTGCTGGAGCCTATGCCGGTCATGGAAAAGCTGTGCCATTGGGGACTGGTCAGGTCGATTTGCCACCTGTTCTGGCAATTCTTGAAGAGCGAGGCTATCGCGGATGGGTAGGTGTTGAGGCAATCACTGCCCAACGCGAAGGAGCTGCTCGTGAGATCGCATCCGCTTTGA
>JALCBP010000089.1:0-8609 GCA_028066355.1 Pirellulales bacterium | reverse complement strand
ACTAAACCGAGCCATTCTGTTCCGATCCGCCTATCCGTTGTGTTAACCCAAGGGTTTTTGGACATGCTTAAGCAAATTAGTTGCATAGAACATACAGAGAAGTCCCTTGATTCCTTTTCACTGTCCCGAAAGAAAACAATGATTGCAAAACTCACCCTTGGATGTGCTCTTTTTGTGGCACTTTTTGCGAATGCTCACATAGCACAGGCTGCGGACCTTGGCATTGGTCTTATTCCAGAAGATGCTGCATTCCTGTCAAGCACATTACGAGGACGAGAACAATATGATCGAATTGTTTCGAGTAACGCATTTGCCAGCCTGAAAGATCTTAAATCTGTCAAAAAAGCACTCGACGAACTTGCCAAGCAGCAAACGCAACCGGGCAACCCAATGGCGATTGCAATGATGATGATGCAGATGCCTGACAACCAGGAAGCAATTGCCTTATTGCAGGACATGGTGGCTACCGACACCTTTGTCTTTGGCACATCTTCCTGGGTAACTGTTTCAAAATTATTCAGGAAACTTCAGTCTGCCCAACAGGCTGCCAATATTGCGACAATTACCAAGGGCACTGATCTAGAGATTGATGCTGAGGAAACCCAGAACCAGTTACTTGCGCAAACGCTTGCAGCAAATACTGATGAGATTGTGATCCCCGACCTCGTTTGGGGATTCCACACAACGCAAGTTGACTCTGCAAAAAAGCAACTCGATAGAATCGAGGGTTTTGCAACGAGCATGGCTCAAGCACAACCAATGCTTGCCGATGCTATTGCTAGGGAAAAAATTGGTGCTGGTGATTTCATCACAGTAACTATCAAGCCAGATCCAAACCTAATCAAAATGGCAATTTCCAATTCCGTTCAATTCAATGATATGGAAGAAGAGCTTGAAAAGATCTTGGAACGAATTAACGAACTTCAACTTGTTGTTGCTCTGGGCATTGTTAAAGAACATGTTGTCCTCTCAATTGGTGGTGGAACTGAGCATCTTCAAGAAATGGGCTCAACGGGTGGCAGTCTTCTTGACACAAAACCGTTTAAGGTTGTGCGAGATTCTGCTGAGAAACCCCTTACCAGCATCTGGTACCGAAGCCAGAAACTAGCCAAAGCCTGGGAAACATCGCCTGAAGATATTGAGCAGGCCAAAAAATTTGCTTCTGCAGTTGCTGAGGCAAATGAACTGACCCCAGAGGCAACTGCCGAAGCCGAGAAACTCGTTGAAGAACTTCTCGAAGGATATGCAAGCCGAATGCCAGAAGCTGGCCCATGGCTGGCATACTCCTACATGACGGATACCGGATATGCCGGTGAGGAATGGAACTGGGCTAAAAATATGCCTTGGAATGGAAGCATGCCGCTTTCGTTTGATTACTTTGGCGGTGATCCACTTGCAGTGATTGCTCTTCGCACAAAAACAGACGCTGGGCAGTTTGAAGCGTTTGTAAGCTGGGCGAATTCACTCCGTACATTTATTTCAAATACTATCGCCTCGACAGGTGATGACGATGTGAAGGAAGGCTTCGAAACATTTGATGAGAAAATCGTCCCTCTTGCCGAAGAATTGACGAACACTGTACGAGAAAAATTTCTTCCGTCACTGAAAAATGGTCAATTTGGCCTTGTTCTTGACGGGAAAGCAACCACCACGAAACTTCAGACGAATCTGCCCTCATCGACGGAACCACTCCCACTCATTGAGCCAGCCATTGTCTTGTCGCTTGACGATGACAAACTTTTCCGAGAAGGACTGAGTGACATCTTTGCACTCAGTGACAAGTTACTGTCTGTCATTCGTGAAATTGATGAGGATGCAATACCAAGTGAATACCGCATCCCGGACCCTGAGGAACAGGAAACCGAGGAAGGAAAGCTCTGGACATTTGCTCTTCCTGAAAGTGGACTCGATGAGCAAATACAACTGAGTATCGGGGTAGGGAAAAATGCTGCCGTATTCTCTTTCACACCGAAGCAAGCCGAGCGAATATTAGCTGGCTCACCACTTCAACTTGAGGGAGACTTTAGCGAAAATTTAGCTGCAGCTGCCATTCTTGATTGGGTCGCATTCGCCAACATAATCGAGCCTTGGGCTACGTATGTCATCCGGTGTGGTGGCGTACAGCAAGAGAAGGGCACCCTCGACCCAAGCCAAACTATTGGACCTGACTCGGAGACTGATGAGGTCGCAGATGCACTCGAGCAACTCGCCACAATTTTTGACGTTTTCCGATGCCTGAAATCAGCAGCAGCCAAAACGAGTGTTGAGGAAGACGCCACGGTGACCCGCTGGCAGAATCGTATCGAAGACCTACCGGCCAAGTGAGTGATGTCGGCGGAGACCTCGGACAAAGAGATCTCCGCCGGTTTGATCAATTGCCTCGATCGTCATGCTTGAAAGTAATTCTCGCAGACGGAGAGAAGGTTCATTTGCATTGAAAAGTTTTGGAGCTAGAAATGCCCAGACTTCATCAATGATGTCAGCCTGGAAGCATGATTCAAGGACACGGGTGCCGCCTTCAACCAAGACATTTGTCATTTGGCGGACACCAAACTCACGGGCTAACTCGAGGAGCATCTGGCTCGATTGATCCGTAGAGCTGCGCCATACTTCACAGCCATTGTCACGCAATAGACTTATCTTGTCTTCTGCCGCGTTGGGCCCAACTGCGACAAGCACTGGGTGCTCGTGAGCCGTTTGAACAAGACGTGAGCGAACTGGCAAGCGAGCTTGACGATCTAAGACAACTCGCACCAGCGGCCGCAGTCCAGAAGGTCTCGCCGTTAGCAATGGATCATCGGTAAGAGCAGTCTGTACGCCAATAACGATGGCATCAACACGTCTGCGCAAATCATGAACAACGGCTCGAGAGATTTCTGAAGATATCCATTGATGTTGAAGGTGCTCCTCAGAGCCATTCGTACTCGCAAGTGGAAGAGTCAGAGAGCCGTCGAGGGTCATTGCCCATTTGGCAATCATCCACGGTCTCTTGGACATCATCAACATACGAAACGGAGCAATAAGACGTGTTGCTTCATGCTCCAACAGACCGACATCAACTTGGAGGCCTGCTCTCTGAAGTAACGAAATGCCTTTTCCTGCAACTGCTGGAAAAGGATCGGTTACGGCAACCACTACACGACGAATACCTGCACTCAATATTGCATCCGTACACGGGGGCGTTTTTCCGGTGTGGCAGCACGGCTCTAGTGTGACAAAAAGCGTAGCGCCTCTGGCTTCCTGGCCCGCCATTGTCAACGCATGAACTTCAGCATGGGCACCCCCAAACTGCTTATGCCAACCCTCTCCCACCACAGTGCCATCAGAGTTTGCAACAACTGCCCCAACCATCGGATTTGGCTCAACAAACCCTTCACCACGACGAGCCAGTTTGCATGCTCGATGCATTAGCATTTTGTCAGTGGAAGAGAACATAGCCGGACCGTTGTATCAGGGAGTCCAGATTGCGGGTTTTTCATCTCCACCACCTGATGGTGGCTGGCTACCTGGCGTCCAGAGTTTTCCAGGCTCTGCAGCTGGAGCAGCGACCGGGCCAGCCGGTGAGGAAGCAGCACCAGGACCAACACCGGGGCCAGCACCAGCACCGCCCCCAGCAGCAGCCATTGCACCAAGATCGATGCCGGCCTCAGCAAACACTTGCATCACCGCATTTGAAACCCGTGGATTTTGACTGTGGTCACGACGTATTCGATCAAGCACTTTAAGCAGTGCCGGCTGGTCCCCTCTCTGCAGATGAATCCGTAATTCACCAACGTCAAGCATACCTTCATCGGCTTTCAACGCTGCTGCAAGTGGTCTGATTTTTTCAAGAATTTCGAGTCGCCTTGTCGTAGTCCGAGCACGTGCTTCGAGTACACCGTATGCCTGCCAGCGGTCTGCATCCGTGATATCCTCACGACTAAGCAACGTATCGGCTGCCAGTTCTGCTACCTTGCTGTAACCAATTTCGGCTGCCGTGAGAAGTAAACCACGCAGATGATCATTTGTTACTTTTTGAAAATCCAGACGCAGCCAGCGCTGAGGTGGCACATTCCCTAACGGTTCAGCTGATTCAATAGTCGCAGGTACTGGGAGCCCAACAGCTTTTCTCAAATCAGGCCAGATATCTTTACCTGGTGCAATTATGTCGGTGGCTTCAGCGTCACTCACCAGAGCCTCGACTCGACGGCAGGACTCATTTCCATCTGCAACGGCTTGCTTCGGTGTTTTGCCGATTAGCTCTGGCAGCGGTGTCTCTGCCCAAAGAGAGGTGAATCGATCCGCGACTTGGGCCTGCTGCTCTGCAAGTAGCTTATCAATCGGAGCATCTTCACCTGTTGCTGGTGGTGCAGTTGGCTCTGCCGGTGGCTTCATCCGAAACTGACTGCTTGCAAGATAATTCATAGGGGTGGCTGATGGCATTCCAGCTGGCTGCTCCGCTTCAACGAGCGATGTTTTTAGAGCTGCCTCTACCAAGGGCTTCGCTTCCTTGACATCAGGTCCAAATCCCTGGAGGGTTACTTCTGCCTCACGATCAGTTTGCTTACCATGCAAGAGCAAACTGCCGAGTAATCGTGGCAGTTGATCTTCACCAGAGGTAGACTCGTAGACACGCCAGGTTGAACGCGGAGGTACAGCGCCTCGTGAAACCCACCGGGAGCGATCAACCGGCATCGACTCGAATTGATCCTCTTTCCGCAGCGCATCTTCTAGTAGATCGGCATCACCCTCAAGTGGGCCACGAAGTAATTCATAGCGAATGACCGGTGAACGTTCCGGGTTGGCCTGTGTTTCCAGAACAATTGCCCGACCCGTTGCTTCCACTGCTTCATCATGGCCTGAAGGCTCTTGTGTCGCGGCTCGTAATTCTGCAACTTTCAGCCAGGCCTCTGCCGCTTCAAGAGGGCGAGCAACTCGCTCGCATAACAAAGCGATATTTGTAAACAATTCCGGACTGTCTGCAGCAACCCCTTTAAGGCTACTGAATGTTTTAATAGCTTTTGAAAGACGCCACGCCTTGGCATGCTTAAGCGCCGCGTCAAACTCAAACCGCCATGGTGAATCCTCGTCTGTTGCCGCAAATGGCACCTTAATACGCAACGCCGGCGGCAAACCTGATGCGAGCAGTGCCTCCATGAGGACATTTCGCTCTTCTTCTGATCCGAGTGACTTTTCGACAAGCCATTCAATCGTCGATTCTGCTAGACCGAACTGCCCTACCTGCGCCGCAACCTGAACTAATGTCATTGCAATACGGACAAGATCATCAGGCACCTCATCGCCTACAACATCCCGCGAGCGATCAAAAAGATTCGCTGCTTCTTGCATATTGTCATTTAGAGCTGCCGCAACAGCTGCATGACCAAGCGCAAGAGGGTTCTCAGGGTACGCCTCAAGGAAAGCCCGACTCGTTACAGCTGCATCATTGAACTTCTTTGCTGCTAACTCAAGTTTTGTTTGCGTCGCGAGCAAACATGCTTTTCCAGGATGTTTTTCTGATAGACGCGTTACCTGCTCGAGTGCAGCTTCGATCTGCTCACCCTCAACCAAACGATCCAACTGCTCCAGATCACCAAGTAGTTCGTGGCAACAGAACTTGATTTTCTTGCCAGTTCCGCCGGGGCACAGTGAATACGGATCAAGCGGCATGAAAAGTCTCCTTCAGAGTCTGTAAACGTATCAAGTTGGTTTCGAGAACGATTTAAAACCACTTTACCAGACGATCCGTCATGCAGGAATTGGCCCCTTATAAGCTCGGGTCATGGCCGTGTAAGCACCTCAGAGCGACCTAGGTTGAACACTTTATGCTCCGATGTGATACTGATTAAAGTCAGAAGGTCCTGCAGGCTGTGATGGCAGGTGGGCCTATCCTTACCAGTTCTCTCCTCAAAGAAACGGCACGCCGTGCGTCAGCCACGCATAGTGATCGTTGATCCAGCCGGACCGAACGGCCTTGCTTACGGCAAGCTTGTCGCCCGACTGCAACCTCTCGAAGTTCGGCATACGACAAGTGTTGCCGACGATATCGATATTGCCCAAGACGATGGGTTTGATCTTGCAATCCTTGTGATCCGAAACGGCAGCACCGATATAGGCACACTTGATCAGCTTGTAAAAGCCGATCCGGACCTCCCAATCGTAGTTGTTGGCAATGAAAATAGTGAAGAAGCTGTTGGTGACTACCTACGACACGGCGCTGCAACCTACCTGCTCGCTGAAAATGCTGAGCAAGAACTTGAAGATGCTCTCGTAAAGACCCTCACTGCATCGAGGCAGCGGGATGCCGAACAGACCTTGAGACGGGCTATTGAGCGGTCCTATTCATTCGAGGAATTCCTTGGTGAAAGTCCTCAAATGAAAGCTGTCTACTCGCTTATTGAACGTGTCGCAATGAGCTCTGTAGATATTCTTGTTACCGGGGAAACTGGTACAGGTAAAGAACTTGTTGCTCAAGCAGTGCATAAAAGAAGTCGACGTAAGGATGCACCATTTGTGCCAATTGACTGTGGAGCCATTCCTGAAACCTTATTGGAAAGTGAACTTTTCGGACACGAACGTGGTGCTTTTACTGGTGCCGACGCCCGACGTATTGGACTGATTGAAGTGGCAGATGGCGGCACACTTTTCCTTGATGAGGTTGCTGAGTTGCCTCCTTCTCTCCAGGCAAAACTGCTTCGAGTGTTGCAAGAACGACGCCTTCGTCGGGTTGGTGCCCGTAAAGAAACACCGATTGATGTTCGCATAGTTGCAGCAACATCTCGTGATATCGATGCGATGGTAGTAAATGGCACATTCAGGAGAGACCTTTTTTATCGTATTAACGTGGTACGAATTAGCCTTCCGCCTCTGCGTCAGCGAGGTGATGACATTGGCTTGCTGGCTGAGTTTTTTGCTAACCGAGCAGGAAGAGAAATGGGCCGGGATGCAGGCCGATTCTCAACCGATGCATATCAGGTCTTGCGACATTACCCATGGCCAGGCAACGTACGAGAACTTCAAAACGTAATTCGCCGGGCCATGGCACTTACACCAGACGATGTTATTGGAGTGGACGACATACCAGATGATATTGTCGCTGCAGCCGGTAAAACGGGGAATGCTCCGGCAGATCCTCCAAAAGCATCGCTTGAATCAAGTGGGTTTTTTTCGCAGAGAGCTGCACATGTTGCTGAATTTGAGCAGAAGTATCTCCAAGAACTTCTAGAACGGTTTCGAGGTGATGTCTCAGGTGCTGCAAAACGAGCTCAGGTTCCTCGAGGCACCCTCTATCGACTTCTGAAATCGCACAGCATAGATCCAGCACGCTTTCGTAGTGATTCTGACCAGGATGAACTTGATTAAGACAACAAAGCGTTTTCCACGCGCGCATCAGCATGATGACAACGCGCCTCGTTTGCGTGAATGAGCTGTTTCATGCGAAGAAAATCGACTTTTCCCCTGATTGATTCAACCAAAAGAACGTTTCCGCTTCCCGATGCGTCACATATTTATGACAGTTGATTTTCCGTCATGGCACGAAAAGCGGCTAAAAAATACATTTTATTTTTTCCAAGAAATGGCACGCTGATTGCAACTAGGTTAACTGAAAGCCAATCTATGGCACACGCACACTCACGGCGGCGGAACCGGACAGAATGCGAAACTAGAGCGAGTTAAAACAAATAAGAAAGGGATGATCATGAAAAAAATCGAAGCAATCCTGCGACACTTTAAACTTGAAGAAGTTAAAGATGCATTAAATGAAGTTGGAATCAAAGGCATGACTGTCACCGAAGTTCGAGGCTTTGGTCGTCAGCGGGGACACACCGAAACGTATCGTGGTGCTGAGTACTCCGTAGACTTTCTTCCAAAGGTCAAACTTGAAGTTGTTGTCAACGATGGCGAAGCACAGACTGTTATCGACAAAATTATGACCGTAGCAAGAACCGGTCAGGTTGGCGACGGCAAGATATTTGTTTCTGACCTTGCTGAAGTTGTTCGAATTCGAACTGGTGAAACTGCTGCTGACGCCATCTAATTCGAAAACTTACTTCTGTTTTCAAAAAGCCGGTCATCTCTGTTCACTGGAACAACCAAAGAGATGACCGGTTTTTTTCTACGGAAAACTGTTACGAGGCAACGCCTACAGCTTCTTCATCCTCTACACTTGGGAGACTAGTCGTCCCCATAAGATACCGATCACACTGTCGAGCAGCTTCACGGCCTTCATTAATTGCCCAGACGACAAGGCTTTGTCCCCGGCGACAATCACCAGCCGCAAAAACCCCGTCTATGTTTGTCGTATAGCGACCATATTCTGCTGCAAAATTTGTACGCGAGTCACAATCAAGGCCCAACTGATCGGCTATCACTTTTTCTGGGCCTCCGAATCCCAATGCAAGCAGTATCATTTGACATGGCCACTCCTGCTCACTGCCTTCAACAATACTGAATGGCGGGCCATTTTTTTGGGGTTTTGTCCAATCAAGACGAACTGTTTTGACTCCCCTCAGCCTGCCGGAATCATCACCAAGAAATTCAACCGTTTGGACAGAAAATTCTCGTGGATCGCCAGCCAACGTTTTCCCGGGAACATCTGAATAGTCAAACCTCGCCGCAGCCTCTGCATG
>JALCBP010000017.1:0-46140 GCA_028066355.1 Pirellulales bacterium | reverse complement strand
CGTTCTTAATTGTGTCGATTGCACCATGGAGGTTTGCTCGAGCTGCATCAGATAGCGTTAGGACAAGGCAAGTCTGAAGGTCATCTAATTCTGCATCTGTCAAATTATCAGAACTATTTTCTTCTGCTATCTGGTCGTCTGTTGACTCATTATTACCGATGAGTGCACCCGTTAGCCTATCTACTGCCTCTTCGGGATCGAGATTGAGTGGCTCTTCAGTCATTCGCTCAACAGCTCGTGGGCCAGTTTGAGCTGTTTTGAAAAATATCGGTCGACTAATCCGTGATGCCTCTTCGGGAGGTGGTAGCAGCTTCCTGGCCAAGAGTTCCAGACGCGGATCATCCATCGTGCAGCCGTCCCAGCTCACGAGAATGAATTCTTCACCTTGGAAATTCTCACGAAAGAAGCGATAGGTCTTGGTCTCTGGGTATTCCAGAGGCAGCCAACCCTTCACATCATTTCGATTATTTCCTTTTGCCTTGATCGCACCCACAACCACCATGGGAAGCAAGAAGACAAGAATAGCGAGAATCCAGACGCTGTATCGCTCGTAAAATCCTGGACGTTGAGACATATGGGCTCAAGTGAACCTGTTGAGGTGACAAATCTGGGAATGGCGACAATAGTTTCCAACAACTGCCATCACGAGCTTGGGAGCCTGAATGGCGGTTGGTGAGTGAATGCGTCAATCAAGTGAGTCGTATAAATACTCAATTAATTGATGGACACGGTAAAAAATTAACCATGTTCCTCTTCAGAGTCTATATCTTTCCACGGTAAATGGCTTGTTTTTTTCCTCATGGATTCGTCCTGAACCATCTTCAAGGCAAGGTTTTCCTGTTCGGAACAGTCTTGGTTCCCGGAAGAGCCGTTAAATGCCCCCTTCTCTGGAGGGAATGTTGGCTATTCTGATGATTTATCTGCTTTTTTCTTGCATTTATGAGAGCCCGCGGTTTCCCCTGCGCGAAATTCACAGATTTTGTGACTGCCATCACAAAATGGGCGGTTTGCGGATTTTCCACAACGACACAGTGCAAGAACTGATTTCTTGGTAGGGAGGGTAAATGGCTGTCGGTGGTGGTCGGTGACTTGCACGACGACTGGGGAAGACTGATTCATAGCTTCCGGTAATTCGACAACAAGTGGCCCGTCTTCTCGACATCGGAGCCTCACAACAACTGGCTCAGTGGCGGACTTTTCTGGTTGGTGAAATGTCACGTCTCATGTCCCTTGCGCATTGTCTTTCATTACCCGTCGTGGTTGCGTTGAAAGCCACCACCAGAACACCATCGAACAGCATAGAATCCCGACTGACATCAACTGAGATATTGATAATTGTGTTCCAAGGGCTGGCGGTTCATCGACTCGAATTTCTTCAAGCAGAATTCTTGAGATCGGATGAAGAGTAATAACCAGCGCAAAGACCTCACCGTTTCGGCGAGCGAAAGGGGTAAACGCAATAGCCAACACGGCCAATAGAGCCGCATCAAGAGCAGCGTAGAGTTGTGCTGGGTGAATTGGAAGGGTCGGTACAGTGCTCCCATCCATGCTTGGAGATGGAATTAACCCTCTACTAACTTGATCAAACCAGGGTGGACTCCCAGCAGGGAACTGCAAGGCCCATGGCAAATTACAAGGCCCGCCATAACAGCATCCATTTAAGAAACAGCCTATTCGCCCAAGTGAAAGACCGATAAGAAGGCCCGGAGCAATGCAGTCGGCAAGCTTTGTAATTGAAATATTTCGTCTTCGGGAAAACAACCATGCCGCCAAAGATGCGGTGGGTAAAGCTCCAAAGACAACAAGACCACCTGCAGGAATATTGATGATCGCAAGTAACGATTGAATCAGGTTTTTGTCAGGCGAAAAAAACTGTTCATGGTATTCAATAACAAAAAAGATTCGTGCACCGACGATCCCAGCGAGAAAAACCTCAAGTCCGAGAGCAATAATGGAATCGGCATCGATGCCCACCTTTTGTCCACGGATAATGGATAGCCATGTGCCAGCTACTGCCGCTGCGATAAGCATTGTCCCATATCCTCGAACAGGAATCCCATTGCCATCATCGAGTGCAGGTAGTCCCCAGACAATCACAGCACCGCTTATCACCAGTGGAAGAAGAAGAGAACGGATGGCCTCTTTATAGCCTTTTTTTTGACAGGTGAGCACAAACGCCGTGATGCCAAGAAACAGCCAGATGAAAAAGAAAGCACCCCATCCAAAGATTGGAAAGGAGGCTGAGCCAAATGAGAGTTTCGTTGGTATATGAAAAAGTGTTGTTAGCACGAAGGCATAGCCTGTGATGGCAGAAGAATGTTGTCAATCAATCGTGTTGATCCAATACGGCAGGCAATAAGCAAAATTGCGGGTGCGCTTTGATTCACTTCGGAAACTTTTTTCAGAGATTCAGCATGTACGATGTCAGCGTAGTCAACCTGAATCTCTTTCTCAGAAAGCATGTCCTTAAATTCCTGTTCTATCGTACCTACAGCTAAACCACCGCTCCAGTTTTTCTCTGCTTGTTGAAGTGCAGGATAAATTATTTGGGCTCGCTTTCTTTCAGATTCACTCAAGTAAGTATTTCGGGAACTCATCGCTAGTCCGTCTGTGTCCCGGACTGTTGGGCATGTCCTGACCTCCACCTCGAGCTCGAGGTCATGCACCATTTTTTGAACCACAAGAACCTGCTGCCAATCTTTGGCACCAAAATAGACAGCGTGTGCCGGGGCACAATGAAGAAGCCGAAAAACTATTGTTGCGACACCTGAAAAATGCCCAGGCCTCAACTGTCCTTCATATGGTTCGGCTGGTCCGGAGATTTCAATACGGGTTGAATCACCAGGTGGATACATCTCGCGAACGTCAGGCGCGAAGATCCAGTGAACACTATGCTGCGATAAAAGATTGAAATCAGCATCAAAATTTCGTGGGTATTGCTCAAAATCTTCCTGTGGTCCGAATTGGCTTGGATTGACAAAAATAGATGCTAAGACGTCATCACACTCAGCAACTGCACGATCTACCAATGATGTGTGTCCTGCATGAAGGCTTCCCATCGTGGGAACAAAGCCGACGCGTCGTCCCTTCATACGAGTCGCAAGAATCATCTCTCGCATAACTTTGCGATCACGAATAACAAGTGGGGCTGGCATAATTATGAGATGCCCTCAATTGCAGCAACCGCATCAAACGCTGCCTTTCCAAGATCATCGGAGTCAAGCTGTATGACTGCTTTCGGACGGCATTGCGTTTCTTGATTATGGAGTAAGCAATTTACGAGTCGCTCCTGCAAAGTGAGTAACGTATGAATTCCTTGGTCGGTGGTCATCATTGTTTGTACCGCAACTAAATCAGAAAAAATGTCACTTTGTTGTGCGGAGTGAGTCCGGTAGGCGATTCTCTCTGATAGCGTCTGGTGATTCACATTGAGAAGTAGGATGACGTTGGGCACGACCGTTTCTTGGCTGATTGTTGCAAAGGCATTTTCAAATTGCTTGTTCGTATCACTTACGGAATTAGTCTGTGCAGCGAGTCGAATGGACTCAATCCAATAATCAGTGACAGTGCCGTGAGGATCAACAGGCCAGTTGGCCTTCAGAAGAGGGGCAGCATACTTCTGAGAGAGCAGGAGCAACTGATCGACTGGCTCTTCTTTTATAGCTGATTGTTCTCCATTAGGAGCCCCAAAAGAACTTAATGGAAGTGGAGCTGGGGCATGAATCAATCGTGAAAGCGTCACGTCAGCTACCGCATCAGCAATTTCTGGCGCACCACTTCCCGGAACGCCGACTACAGCGACGTGAAGGTGGCGTTCCGAGATGTTCTCAAGAAGCTCACGAATCGTGCAGCCAGCCACTGGATGCTTTAAGTCAGCGGCGATAGCCGCTGCCGGTTCAAGAACAAACCGTCGTGTGGTCATACGCGGATGTGGAACCTGAAGGCATTCGGTCTTCAAAACACAGTCATCGTAGAGCAGTAAATCCAGATCTATAGTCCGTGGGCCCCATCGTGTTTCTCGGGAACGGTGTAGAGTGTTTTCAACAGCCAACAGCATGTCAAGAACTTCCGCTGGCTTGAAGGTTGTTTCAATGAGACAAGCAGCATTCAAGTACGGAGACTGTCCTGGTGGGCCGCCTACAGGTAGCGTTTCTAAAAATTGACTGACATCTACGAGCCGAACACCGGGCATAAACCGAAGCATGTCGATCGCCTGGTTAAGTTGCTCTCGTCGGGCACCTTCATTTGCACCGCAACCAATAAGACAGTTCGCGGTCTTTTGATGATTGGCTTCAAGGACCATTACGTATCCTCATATCGTTGCATGCGACACAAAAAGCGACGGAAATGTGCCAGTTAAGTTAAGAAGTCCCCCCAGAGTCCTTCTCGGCATTGAGATTTTGGAAAGCATTCTGATGTGAATGCTCCAGTTTGGGTTTAGGTATGGCCTTCGGACACCCACGCTCGAGCATGCAAGCACACAATCAATAAGAATTAACTAATAGGCAATAAGAATTAACTTTAACTCGAAGACGGGGGGGACATCCAAGCCACAGGTGAACCCGTCGACTGTCGATCCCTCACGTCGCCGCCCCCCTTTGGTTTCCTCGAAGTTGTACATCATGAACGAGTTCAGTCAATGAATAAATAATGCGACCAGCTCGTAAAAATCTTTCCCCCTGATTTTCCAATGTATCCGTAGAGAAAAAACTACGGTTCAATGAAACCTTTGAGTTTAGCTTAGAAAAAATTCCTTAACTCAGTGAGATTTATTTGTGTTTACTTTGTGATGAATCATTTCCACCACATGAGCATTCTGTGCGGTCGATTCATCCTGTCAAGCACAGGCTCGCTTGTCCGTAAGTTATCACTGATCACGGTTGCAATGTTCGGAGAAATTCTTCAATAAGAAATTTTGTGGCGTTCAGGTACAGTCTCTTAACTTTGTCCTGAAAACAAGCTCGAAAAAAATTTTATTTTTCTGATTGTGTTGTATGCGGTTGTGGCTTCTCTGTTGGGCTCGTTTTTACCTCTGAAAACGACTGGAATTTGGAGAGACGGGACATTTTTTTACCGATTATTCAGCATTTTTTCTGAGCAAACAGGTGGTCTAGTTTTGCTCGAAGAGAATTTTATGGAAACGCTTTCTGCCGATTGGTAGGAGTTGCCACCAGAAGCCGATATACTGTCGCAGGCAGGGCATAAGGTCATCAATGGATTAACCAGTAAAATGCTCTGTGGAGGTATGTAACGTTGATTTCAGCCCGTCCCAGTGTCACCGACTTGGTTTTTCGGCTTTATGGTCGTTCCTTGCATCCGGAACTCTTTCAGCGATATGCAGTACGTTATGTTGAACGCGGGAATTTTCACGCCGAGATTGCGATAACTGGAAGTGGACACACCGTTTCATGGAACAGTGGTAACTTGACTCTGGTGGAAGTTGCCACGTCGGATCAACAGCCTCTTCCTAGAAAAAGACGACTGCTCTCTCATCCTATTCAGGGAGAACGTACCGACTCTCTGGAATGTGCGAATGGTGTTTGTTATGAAACGAGCTTTCAATTGGAGCGAGTGCGTCCTGATGTGTTTTGGACATTCCAGCAGGAATTATCAGCTGATGGAATTTCACAAGGCTTATTTCATCGGTTTGCATCCGGCGGTCGGCTTGGTGTTGGGGCTATCAGTTGGGTCAATGTCGAGACACGGACAAGTAGTCTTTTGATACAAGCGTTTCATACATTTCCAGAAGAGTTCGCAATAGTTAAAAGCCAATCAATTTTCCAGCTTCCTTGATGCTGTACTTGCAGCCCAGAAACTTCCTGACTCCACGTTTATTTTCATGCAAAAAAACAACAGTAATTCGTCGTCAATCGGAACAAGCCGGATTCTTATTGCGGACGACAATGAACCCAATCGTGAACTTCTTGAGGTTTACTTGGCTGATGTTGACTGTGAAATTGCGACAGCAGTTGATGGTGCTGACACCTTGGAAAAAGTAGCTTCATTTGAGCCAGATATTATTCTTCTCGACATTATGATGCCGAAATTATCTGGGTTTGAAGTGTGCCAGCAACTCAAAGCAGACTCGACAACTCGACAGATTATGGTGTTAATGGTGACGGCACTTGGAGAACTTGGTGATATCGAACGTGCTGTCGAGGCAGGCACAGACGATTTTCTTTCTAAGCCAGTAAATAAAATTGAGTTGGTAAAAAGAGTAGAAAACATGTTGAAGTTACGTCATGTAAGCGATGAACTCCAGCGTTTGCGAAGCTATATCAGCAGTATGGATAGTGACCTTCCACCCAGAGAGGGCTAATCGTAGAAATCTTTCAGGGCCGTGTCATACCGACCTGTTCAAGAACACGTACGGCCGCCGGAGACTTATTAAGAACATATAAGTGCATGCCGGGTGCGCCGTCAGAAATTAATTCTTCAGCCTGCTTTGACGCATACTCTACGCCTGCTTCAAACTGCGCATCGACATCATCGCCGGCTTTCTCGAAGGCTCGTGTGAACCTGTTCGGTAGTCGAGCTTTACATAACGTGGCAATTCGTTGAATCTGTTTGAAATTTGTAACTGGCATCAGTCCTGGAATAATGGGCTTTGTGATTCCAACGGCGGAACAGCGATCTCGAAAACGGAAAAAGTCGGCATTGTCGTAGAACAATTGAGTCACCACAGTATCGCCACCCGCGTCGCATTTCTCTTTTAGGTGTTCGAGGTCTGTATCAGGGCTAATGGCTTCTTGATGGGTTTCTGGATAACCAGCGACGAGAATCTTAAAATCAGGAAACTCTTGTTTGATAAGGGCTACCAGTTCGACAGCGTAGCGAAGCCCATCGGCAACTGGAATAAAAGCAGCCTCACCCTGAGGTGGATCTCCGCGCAAGGCGACAATCGAACCCACATTCCGTTGTTTAGCATCTCGTAGATACTCTCTCAACTGATCTTTTGTTCGGCCGACACATGTCAGATGGCTCGCCACCGCAACAGTTGGGTAACGCTCGAGAACACCATCCAACACCTCAAGAGTTTTTGTCTGGGTCGAACCACCCGCTCCGTATGTGCATGTGATGAGTGTAGGTTCAAACCCCATCAACTCATCAACTGTTTGCCAAAGCATGGCTTCGGATTCAGGCGTTTTTGGTGGAAATAACTCAAATGAGAGGTCAAATGATTCTTTCGTATAACTCACTTGCTGCGTCACAGCGATTCCTTTCTGGAACTGAAGCAAATATAAGGAAGGCAGTGGATCAAATCTTCATAATGGAAACCGTATGTTGATCTCCTACCCTAACAAAGAAAATCCAGAATCACATGTTGCTTGGAAAAAAATACAACGTGCTATGGCTGTTTAAGCCCGAATATAAATTTTTATATTTTTATTTTCTTCAGTCGACATCGATATCAGCAGGTTTCGGTCCGCTGAGTGAAAATGTATTCCGCGGCGATGCATCATCCGTTCAAGAGCGGTGGTGAGTTGATCAACAGTCGCGGTTGTAACGGGATGTTTGCCACCAAGGTCTGTGGTGAACGGTCGAACTGTTGCCGGTGGGTTGCCGCCAAGCGTAGATGCTGGGCCAATTAGGGCACCACATGGTAAGGCAGTACGCACAGCTGTCTTTGTAAAATCACCACAAAGCATTCCAAAGAATTGTCGCTTTGTTTTGATGACGTTGTTATCTGGCGGGTAGATTTTGATCATTCCATAACTTACCTTGAGGTTTGCGGTGACTGTGCCGGCACCTAAGTTAACCCAGCTGCCGAGGTGACTGTGACCAAGAAATCCGTCATGTGACTTGTTTGAAAAAGATTCCATGACAGTAGCAGTAACTTCACCTGCAAGACGGCAGTCTCTGCCGACAACAGTGGCTGGTCCCAGCCACGAGTGAGGATGGATCTTTGATCGAGAGCCAACCTTGACGGGCCCATCGAAGCAACAGAAAGGCCCGACATTTACATCGTCTTCAATGAGGACTGGTCCAGAGCGAATAGTAATAAAGTCATCTATGGTTGAAGTGTGTTTTGTTCCCTGTTTTTTTTCCTGATATAAACCGGACCGTAACTCAATATAGCGTCCAGAATCTATCGCGAGAGCGGTCATTCCTTCGATCGATTGTTCATGAGCGGTAAGAAAATCTTCTGGAGAATCAATTAATGTAAGTTCGCCGTCGAATATAGGATCGCTGTTTTCATTGAGAAGCTGTGGAAGTAATTCATCTTCGGAAGATGCGGCATCTATAAAAGTCGCGCAGTCATTTTGATTGATCACGGCAGCTGCGATTACGTTCCCGTCATAAATTTTACAACAATGACCGGCATCAAGAAGCTTTTGAATTGCAACAAGATGAGCACGATTTGGAATAAGACGAGCATTGATAAAAAGAACGTGTTCGTCGTTTGTTGTGCAACATTGGTCATAAGCCTTGTTCGATCCCCAGAAAGGTGCCCGCACAGTGTCGAGATCGAGAAGGTATCGCTGCAGGTGTGGCCGCACTATTCGATGCACCTGGCCAAACCGGGTAAGCATCTCATGGAGTGTTTCCGTTCCAATGGTAACATCACACGCCGGCCGAGCCATGACAAGAGGCCCGAGGGTTGAGACGGTGGAATCTTCGAACACATAAACTTTCATGGTAGAACGGTAGCAGACGTCCTGCGGCCGCCGCGAGACCAGTGCTGGCAAAACATGCGGTCCTGACGTAGTCTTCGGTATATCGGCCGGAGTGGCGGAATGGCAGACGCGACGGATTCAAAATCCGTTGCCCGCAAGGGCGTGTGGGTTCAAGTCCCACCTCCGGCATTTGGAACGGTAGGAAATCAGGCTACCGTTTTCGAACCTCGAGGACGTACCGCATCAGGTCATTGAATTCTTGCCTGTTTTTGAGTTGCCGAACAAGATTCTCTGGCATCAGTGAGATAGGCGATTCAAAGATTTCATCGATATTGTCTTTTTGAATAGACACTGGTTCAGGCTGAGCAAGATTCCGTAGTAAAATTTCTTTGTCGTTCTCAGACGTTCGAATTCCAGTCTGCTGTTTCCCATCGTCTGTAATTACGGTGACTTGCACGTATTCCTTGTCGATCAATTTAGAAGGATAGAGAATCGACTCAACAAGTTGCTCTGGAGTCCGTTTTGTCTTGAGTTCCTGTAGATCAGGTCCAAGGCGGATGCCACCCTGTGGTGGATGATGACAGGTTGCGCATGCTGCAGCCGACTTATAAAAAATGTTTTTCCCTCGTTTAATGTTGCCTTTGGTCATTGCTGTGCGAGCAAGTTCATCAACGGGTGTAGCAAGCAATGATTTCTCAAGGGCAATATTTGAAAAAACCTGTTGTTCTGATTGGGCGGCAGCTACTAACTCTGGTTCAAGTGGATGGTCAGCCAAAAGTTCAGCAGGCTTCCAGAACGTTGTTTGTTCAGATGTTGCCGATCGAATTTGTTTAACGGTCTCGGGTGAAACAGACGGTGCCTTGTTGCCCCATGTATTTCGAACAAATGTTAAGACCGCAGCGAGTTCTTCGTCGTTAAGAAGATTGCGAAAGGCTGTCATCGGAGGGACACCCCGTGCTGGATCATATTTCTTGCCATGTACTTCCATGGGGCCCCACATGCCATGAAGCGTTGCCTTGATAAGCCTTTCTTCGCTTCCATTCACCCACGGACTGTTGACAAGAGACGGATAGATGATGCCATTTCCCTTTCCGTGGGTTAGATGACAGGTGCTGCAGTGGGCTTCGCGCTGATAGACCTCGGCGCCGATCTTGTACGTCTGCCGATCGTTGGCGTTGAGATGCTTTGGTATCTCAAATTTGACGAAGTCACTCTCTGCTGGTGCAGCAAATCCGCTACCAACTTCCACATCGACTTTTGTCCAAAAGTGTTCGACTGTTTTCGCAGCCTCAACAGCATGTCGAACTGTTGAGTTGAGTAAGGTGTCAAGTAGTGACTGATTCTTTACGTTATGTTGCTGGTGAAGCCATAATGCCTCAACGAGGTGATGGGCCTCTCTTTCATTATTTGGATCAAAGCTGCCCATCCATTTTTGTGTTGCCTCAATCACAGCATCAGAGTCACGACCACTCAGTTCTACCCGCGTGCGATGTCGCACGCCGTTTACCGGGTGCTTAAGATTTTCAAGTAGATTCTCAATAGGTTGGCCTGCAATAGCTACTGGTTTCTGTAATGGTCGATTTTTTACTGTGACTCGGATAATCCTGCCGTGTGTATGGTCACGATTCGGGTCACGAATGTTGTGTTGCATATGGCCGATAATGACGTTTTGCCAATCGGCTACGTACAAAGCGCCGTCTTCGCCGACGATCGCGTCAGTTGGCCGAAAATTCCTATCATTGCTGTTAACGATGTCTTTTACGGGAGTCCCCCAGACTTCACCGAATGACCGTTCGCGAGTGTTTCCTCCATCAATTTTGACGTCTACTGCTGCAAGCAATCTGTCATTGTTGAAAAACTCGATCTTGCCGTTATTAAAACGGTTTTCAAAACCTTTTCGATTCCAAACACGTAGTTCAGAAATTTCAACGGGTTTTGAAAACTCGCCTTTCATCCACGGGTCTTTTTGCATTGACGTGTGTGCAAAGTTATCTTTATTTCCATCAACAAGTAACGTGGCCGGAAACATGCCATTGTTGTATTCACTGGATAGACTGAGTGATGCTGTTTTTGCAATGTTTCGTTTCTTGGCTTTGACCGTTTCTGCTTCTGATATCACTTCGACCTCAGAGATATTCATTTGCTGATTCCCAGCAACACTGAGTTTGAAGCTGGTGATTTTTTTATTTTTTAATGCTGGGTGATTGACAACGATGAGCTGACCGTCTTTTTCCACCTTGGCGTAACCTGTGTTTTTGCTGCCAGGTGATTTTTTTTTCGATGGCAGATCTTCACCTCGATCAAGATCGTACTGCCGAATTCCAAGGAAACCGATCGTGTTACAGATAAGAAAATCCTGTTGCATATCCTCGGGAAAATGATCAGAAGACAATATTTCGTTTGCTGGGACTGGGCGGAACTCCTTTTCTAGTAGTGTGTGCATCTTGAAGCCATTGCCTTCTCGTCGCACCTGATACGAACGGCCTCCGGTGCCATCGTTCGCGTAGCAGTAGCCCCAATAGTCAAAACTTGTCCCGTGAGGGTTTGGTTTGTTAGCCGCATGCGGTGTAATTGCGAATGTTCGAGGATCAAATCGATACATTCCAGATTCGCCAATAGCAAGATTTTGCTTCCAGGGCGTTTCGTGGTTATTCATGAGAAAGATGCCGCTCTGCCAGTAAATTCCACCGTCTGGTCCATAAATCAAATTGTTGGCAGCATGATGAGTATCAGAAGTACCCAAACCCTGAAGCAGTGGGTAACGGACGTCTGCCACATCATCACCATCGGTATCTTTCAGAAAAACCAAGTCTGGCCCGGATGTAACAACGACGCCACCTCCCCAGAATTCAAAACCTAGTGGGTTGTGGATATGAGCAAATATTTTTCGCCTGTCTGCGACACCATCACGATCTGTATCCTCAAGAATGACGAGAGCATCATTCATTTTCTTGAGTGGTTCCCACTTCGGGTACGTGTTCCAGCATGCTGCCCAGAGCCGCCCTTTTCCATCCACTTGCAGTTGAACTGGATTTGCGAAGTCCTCAAACATTTCCTCGGATGCAAAGACATTCAATTCAAATCCATCGGGTATAGAAATTTGCGCAATACTTTCTTCGGGACTGAGGTAGGTCACGCTGCCTTCTTTCTCAGCACTTGAACTTTTGCTGCCACCTCCCACATTAGAAATCACCTTCACAGGAGGTGGGACATTACTATCGTCAGCAATAATCGTTCTTCCTTTTGCAGCTTCCCAAATCACCTTGTCGCGGTTCGCTGTCATCACATCAAGCATGACCAGTTCGTTCCGCAAGACATCAGCATTGCTCTGTCCATCCACAAATGTCAGTGTCGAACGAGATCCCCAGATGTCATTGCCATCGGTTGCATGGTAACGATTGTGCCAGGTCCAATTTTTTTCACTTACAGCGTCATAAATGGTTTCAAGATCTGATTGAGGGGGTGCCGGGTTGTTCAGGAGTGATGTACTTATGATGTCAGCAAGTTCCCGATAGCCAGCATCATTCAGATGAATGCCGTTATGGGTCAGTTGCTTTGTGCCTTCTGCGAATCGTTGAGATGTTGGCCCAAAGAGATCAATAAATGTTGATTTTGTTGCAGTAGCAGCCTGCCGAGTCGCCTCCGTATAGATGGCAAGGTTCGCATTGAGTTGGGTGCCATCGGGAAGATTCGGACTGCCTGTTTGTTCATATGCGATAGGACTGAATAAGACAAACCGAGCATCACAGCCTTTTTCTTTACGAAGCCGCCGGTATTTTTCAACTAGTTCTACAAGTTGCCGCGTGTATTCAGATGCTCCCTCTTCACCTTTGAATGATTCGTTGTACCCATACATAATGAAGATGACTGACGGGCCAACGTGCTGAAGATATGCCTCATCATCGATGAAGCCCTTGCTTCGTGGTTTTCGGTCAACCGTATCGCCTGAAAAGCTCATGTTTCGGAAGCGAACTTCCATGCCTTGCAGTTGGTTCTGCAGAAGTGTCTCAACCCATGGCGCGTGCTGCATTCGATCACCGAGTCCATTTCCATAAATGGCCACAATATCCCCTTTTTGAAAATGCAGTGATTCTTTAGCAATGGCTTTTGCTGAAAGAAGCGTGGCACTCGCAAAAATAAAGAGAGCAATGGTCCGCATAATGAAATTAGAAAAGACGAGAGCAGAGAATCGTGGGATACTTGTGAGCATGTTGTAGTAATATGGGTTAAAGATTCTGTTGAGTTGATTCGCACTATGAATCTACGTCACCTGCATACTTAATATTACACAGTGTTTCCTGTTAGGCATCATGTGAATACGGAAACCGCAGGCGCGCTTTGGTAGAAACGCTGTATTTGTACGAAACAGGGTGCTTTGACTGAAAAAATGAATAACTTGCTGGAAATGCGGGTATCGTTTTCTTCTGACAGAATTTGTCGTGATGATGAAGGTGCAGTGATCCTATAAGTTGAATGACTGTTTTATCTCCAAAATTTTTGGTGAACCCATGAGCAAGCCACGTCGTTTTTTTTGTCTGCCGACTTTGCTCAAGACGGTAGCCCGAGTAAAGCAATACGAGAAAGCCAAAACAGTGTTCTTCTTTTTGAGCGGTAGCAGTTTGCCATTGAGCACTCTTTGCTTGCTTGTATCTTCCTTTTTTGGTGCGTTTGGTAATGCACAGGGCGTCGAGCAACGCAAGGACAAGATTCCTTCCATTGAAGAAATGGTTGCCAACGTTCGGCCGTCCGTAGTCACTATTCGCCATGTTGGAAGGGGTGGGAATGATGCTGGTCTGGGAACAGGTTTTGTGATTTCTTCAGACGGTTTCATTGCCACGAATTTGCATGTGATTGGAGAAGCCAGGCCGGTCTCAGTCGAACTCGCGGATGGGCGCGCCTTTGATGTGACGGAAGTTCATGCGACTGATCGGAACGCGGACGTTGCAGTTATACGAATAGAAGCGAAAGGTTTGCAGCCGTTGGCGTTAGCTACTGCTAATTCTCTTCGAGACGGCCAAGAGATAATTGCAATTGGAAATCCTCATGGACTTGAGCGAAGCGTTGTTGTGGGTCACGTGTCTGGAAGAAGGGTTATTGATGGCACGGAGATGATTCAATTAGCGATTCCGATTGAGTCAGGGAATAGTGGTGGGCCATTGCTCGATCGAAAAGGACAAGTCCACGGTATTTTGACATTAAAGTCGCAGGTCACCCGCAATCTTGGCTTTGCGGTCTCGGCTAACCATATTGATGAATTGTTGGATAACCCGAATCCAGTGTTGCTCGACCGCTGGCTGACTATTGGTCAACTTGACTCAACGGAATGGTTGACTCTTGGTGGTGGGCTTTGGCGTCAACGAGCAGGTCGAATAACGGTTACGGGAAAAGGAAAAGGGTTTGGTGGACGAAGCCTTTGTCTGGCAAAAGGTGCACTGCCCGGTGTGCCATATGAAGTTGGTGTGCAAGTCAAATTGGATGATGAGTCAGGTGCAGCTGGGCTGGTATTTGAAGCAGATGGAGAGGATAGGCATTACGGGTTTTACCCAAGTAATGGTCGGTTGCGATTTACTCGATTTGATGGTCCCACAGTATTCACTTGGAATGTGATTGAAGATGTTGATGTTCCAGAATACCGTAAAGATGATTGGAATCATCTTCGTGTTCGCGTTGAAGAGGACGGTATCCGCTGCTACGTCAATGACCAAGAAATTGTTGTGTCGTCCGATCAGAATCTACGCAAAGGAAGACCTGGGCTTGTCTCATTTCGAGGTACAGAAGCGGCGTTTCGACGTTTTTCTTGTGGTGCTGAGGTGCCCCGCCTCCAGCCAGATGATGCAGTCTGGGCGCAGATTGAAAAAACAACGGTGGGATTCAAAGAGATTGATGCGAACGATACAACCTTGGTGAAGTCGTTAGCAGAGGCCGGATCGACTGCAGTTGCTGCTCTGCAATTGAAAGCTGATTCACTCTCACGACAATCTGAACAGTTGCGTGTGCTGGCTTCGCAGGTTCACCATCATCAAATAGTAGAAAAGCTTCTTAACGAAGTAGCCGTTGATGACGAAAAGATAGACATGTTTCGGGCTGCATTACAGATTGCGTGCCTCGATAATCAAGAAATTGATTGTGAAGCCTCTCTTGCAGATCTTCGGAGACTGTCGGCGTCAATCAAGGCAAAATTGCCAGTCGATGCAAACGATGCTGATCGTCTTGCGATGTTGGATCAGGTTCTCTTCTCAGAGCTTGGTTTCCACGGGAGCCGAGCAGATTACTACAATCGATCGAATAGCTATGTAAACGAGGTCCTTGATGATAGAGAAGGAATACCCATTACTCTAGCAATTGTTTATATGGAACTCGCTAAACGGCTCGGTGTTGAAATTCATGGCATCGGTTTTCCGGGCCACTTTTTGGTGCGATTTGATGGAGCTGATGGCAACTCAGAGTGGATCGATGTTTTTGAGCGAGGCAAGCGACTGACTCGTGAGGATCTTGCGAAGCGATATCGAGAACAAACAGGAGAGCCACTTAACGACAGTCATCTTGAGGCTTCTACGTCGCGAGAGATATTGTCGAGGATGCTTAATAATCTGTTGTCGATTGCGATACAGGAAAAAGATGCACAATCGATGCTTCGATACTTGGATGCCATGCTGGCTATTCGTCCAGATTCAGCTCGGAGTCATTTTTTGCGAATGCTCACGGCCCGTCAGTTGAATGACGTTGAGATCGCCAAGCGAGACGCTCGGTGGCTCTTGATTCAACAACCCTCGGGCATTGATCTAGCAATGGTCAAGCGCCTACTGCAGGCACTCGAAGCAGATTCAGACTAGTTGTCCTGTGTCATACTTGAAATCTAATGGGACTAATCGGTGGCTCATTCGTGACTAATCCGGGATTGGGTCTGTTCGCTTGATGATCGTAGTGCCTTCCCAGACTGCTGTATCAGTTGCCTTGTCATAGGTGAGAACTCGTGCGGCACTACCGGGAACGAGGTCTCGATCGATGGTTGGAAGCCACTGACGGTGTTGCTTTATTATCGATGCATATTTTGGACGTGTGGCAAGATTTGTCCATTCGTGTGGATCGGCTTGCATGTCATAGAGTTCTTCACTTCCATCGGCATAGCGAATGTATCTCCAGCGTTCACTTCGAATACCATGGTTCCCCTGGTTGTGACTGGTGATTGCAGGACGAGTACGGGTAGTTGTCGCATCCTTTAATTGTGGCACAAGACTTATTCCCTCCAGATCAGAGCGAGACGGGACACCGGCTAAGTCAATCAAGGTTGGGTAGATGTCAAGCAGTTCGACTGGTTGACCACATGTTTGCTGTGGTGTGACGCCTGGCCCAGCGAAAATAAGAGGTACCTTTGTGCCACGATCCCACAGCGTATTCTTGCCCGTGATATCTTTTTCACCAAGATGCCATCCGTGATCTCCCCACACAACAATGATGGTGTTGTCTGCGTAGTCGCTCTGTTCTACTGCAGACACAATACGACCAATTTGTGCATCAACAAAACTTGTGCAGGCAAGATATGACCGTACAAGATTCCTCCACTCATTGTTTTCACGGACCCACTGTAAACGAGGCTCTGGTAGAGACCAGTGGATATACCAGGAAAATCGTGGAGTGTCGGCACGATCATCCTTGAGAATGGGTGGTAAAACAGAATCATCGTCGGGATAGAGATCAAACCATTTCTGTGTGGCGTAACACGGTACGTGCGGGAGAAAAAATCCTGCAGCTAAAAAGAATGGTCGGTCTTTGGGTGCATTTTGTATTTGTTCCACGGTCCATGAAGCCACCTGATAATCACCCTTCTGCGTGTCGTCATTATCTAGTGGCCATACGCCCCAGTCCATGAGTGGGTGATTTCCCATGGGTGTCTCAGGAATCAGCTTCTTAGGCGGTTTGGTTCCGACGCCACCAAATTGTCCAGTCACTTCGAACTCGACAGGATCGGGCTTGCTGGTTCCTTGATTTTTCTTTTTTGGATTCTTTCGAAAGCCATGAAAAATTTTTCCAGTCGCCGCTGTGTAGTAGCCATCATTCGCGAAGTGCTGTGGAAGCGTGACACGGTCAGACCACTCGGGGACTGTTCGAAACCATGGTTTCAGTCCGTATATTCCTGTTGTTGTTGGTCGCAAGCCAAGCAAAAGACTCGTTCGGGAAGGATTGCACAGCGGTGCCTGACAGTGTGCATTTGTGAACGTCGTCCCCCGTTTGGCGAGAGCATCGAGGTGTGGTGTTTTTGCGAGTGGATGGCCACCAAGATGTCCAATCCAATCATTTTGATCATCAATGGCTATGAAAAGTATGTTTGGCTTGTCAGTTGCATAGACAGATGAACTAGCGATAGCCAAGACACAACAAATAAAAATATTTTTCATAATTTTATGGCTTTCTTTTTTGATTTTTCCAACCGGGAGATTTTTCTTTTAAGGGGCCTGCCATTGGAGGCGTCTCATAGAACTCGCCTTCTCTGATAAGTCTTGGATCACCTGTACGTCGCATCTCATCGAGAAGAGTCTTAGTAAGTTCTTCTTCAACAGCAGCATACTGTTCTTCCCCAGCAAGATTATGCATTTCAGAAGGATCTTGCTTGATATGAAAGAGTTCGATATGCGGTCGCTTTCCGTACACCTGCTTAAAGAGCATCTTCCAAGAATCTTTTTTTCGGGATTGAACAAGCCATGCTTTAGTTGGACCAGCATCTTCATCAGACAGTGTCAACCGCGTATTGGTTTCAAGTTCCTGTTGTGTGGGTTCTGGTCCCTCTTCAAGATGATACGGGTCTCCAAGTGGCCACCGATCTGGACGAAAATTCATTATCAAAACATGATCGTGAGTACGGATTGCACGTTGTGGGTAGGGAGTGAAATCAGCCCGTGCACTTTCAACATGTCGTTCACGGCCTGTAAATACACAGTCTCGTGTCGGGTCAATAAAACCTGATTTTTTCGAGTGAAGAAGTGGCCAGAGTGACCGACCAGTCATTGATTCCGGTGGCTTGATATGTGCTGCCTCAAGAAATGTGGGAGCAAGGTCAATGAGGCTCACCATGTCATCAACAACACGCCCACCGACAACACCCGGCCCGGTTACAGAAAGGCATACGCCGGTACCAAAACTATACAGGTTGCATTTTCCATGAGGAAAGCCAGGTGCTCCATGATCTCCACTTATTACCACAAGTGTATTGTCAGTGAGTTTGGCGTTCTCGAGTTCATCAAGCAAAACACCAACAGCCGCATCCCAGGCAGCTATTTCACCAAAATAATCTGCAAGATCTTGTCGTACTTCCGGAACATCAGGCAGAAAAGCGGGCATCTTGCCCTTCAAAGAATCGGGGTTTATATCCCACAGTTTTTTTCCACTTCCTTTGATCCATTTTCGATGAACATTGGTGGGCCCGAACCAATAGCAAAAAGGAGCCTTGTCCTTACAGCTATTGAGCATGTCACGGAAGTTGCCTCTGACTTCGTCGAGAATTGCCAGCTTCGCCGTCTCGCGAGGTGTTCCCTTAGTGATGAGCTTTGTTACGGTTTGAGAGAATTGGTTTATCCGACCACCGTTTTTGCTAAAGCTTTCATCTTTTGTGAATGGTGAATTCGCCGGAGTGCCGGGACTCCAGACCTTATGGGAGTAGCCGACGCAGTAGCCTTGCTCTCGGAGGAGTGGAGGGAAACTCGGGATGGAGCTGTCATAGACAGCACCTCGTAATATTGAGCCAGTTCCTGTTTGCCAAAAATGTCTACCTGTAAGTAATGCGCTACGACATGGTGTGCACGATGGTGCACTCACATGTGCATTGCGAAAAGTTACACCTTGACTAGCAACCTTGTCGAAATTCGGTGTTTGGACGACATCATTGATACCACCGGCTCCATCAATTTTTGAAAGAATCGAGGCATGTCGCCCCCAGTCATCAGCGAACAGAAATAAAATGTTTGGTCGTTCTTCAGTATTTTTCTCGACAGCCCACGCGGAATTCTCATGACAGCCATTTGTCAGTATGAAAAGTATGAGAATACTTTGAAGTGCTTTGAGAGCATCGAGCAAAGTGCTTTTTGAAGAGACCATGTTGTATGTCCCAAAGATAAAAATGAAGTACCCATCATGTCTTTATCTTAATGTGTAACTTCACGAGTTCTTATACAAAGAAAGATGTCCTTAAATGTACAAGAACGTTCTTCTTTTATGCTAACGCAGCCATTTTTCTTGATGTATGGTGCCTTGCGCGTAAGAATCAAAGAAGTAACTACCTTCCTAGGGTGATCGCGACTCTTTTGCGTTGTTGCGAAGGAATTGTTGGAAATCGACAGAGCCGAGAGAGTTGCTGCCTGGGGCCGATAGAATTTCTACGATGGTCAGTGGATGCATGTATAAAATCTCTTTATCAGTTTTTCCGCTGTTGCTTGCATTTTCAGTAATCCAAATCCATGGAGCAGAGCACGTTGGCTTTACGAAGGATGTTCTGCCTATCCTTCAACGACATTGTTTCGAATGCCATGGCCCGGATGTGCAGGAGGGCGGCCTGCGTTTTGATGATCGAACTGAATTCCTCGCCGGTGGCTATTCAGGACCGGCAATAATTTCTGGTAAGCCCAGTGCAAGCGAACTACTTCGCAGAGTGTCACTCGATCGTTTGCATGACGATGCGATGCCTCCCGTGGGGCCAGGGATTTCAGGCCGTGAAGAGATCATACTTCGTCGATGGATACAACAAGGCGGTGAACTGCCAGACACGATTCCACAGCAAAAGCACTGGGCGTATGTTCGTCCAGTTCGGCAGTCTCCACCGGCGGTTAGCATACAGGACACAAAGATTATTGATCCGACCATTGATGGTTGGATCGTGGCGGCACATACGGATAAAGACCTTCAGTTTGCTCCAGTTGCAAAAAAAAGTCAGTTGATCCGACGTCTTGCATTTGACGTGGCTGGCTTGCCACCAAGCCCAGAGTTAGTTGCGGCATTTGAGGCAGACGACCGCGATGACGCGTATGAAAGCCTTGTTGATGAGTTCCTCCAAAGTGAAGAATTTGGTGTGCGATGGGCACGGATGTGGCTCGATCTTGCGCGCTACGCAGACTCCCATGGATTCCAGCGGGATGATTTGCGGGATATGTGGGCGTATCGAGATTGGGTCGTAGATGCTTTCAACGACGACATGCCCTTCGATCGGTTCACGATTACACAAGTTGCAGGTGATCTTCTACCCGAAGCGAATGAAGCAACACGGGTTGCCACCGGTTTCCATCGGTGCGCACCAACCAACGTGGAAGCGGGAACTGATCCGGAAGAGAGTCGCATTAATCAGGTTTTTGACCGAGTGAACACAACGGCTGCTGTCTGGTTGGGAGTCACACTTGAATGTGCTCAGTGTCACGATCACAAATATGATCCATTTTCTCAAGAGGAGTACTACCGCTTCGCAGCGTATTTTAATTCAACAGAAGCAGAAGCAGAACGAGCCAATCCAAAGGTGCCATCTTCAATCAAGTTCATTGGCCCATCAATGAACTTGAGCCATGATCCATGGGAAGCAGAACGAAAATCCATTAGCCAAAGTCTCAGTGATGCTCGGAAAGATGTGAAAAAATTTAAGGGGGACAAAACACAGAAGGATGGTATTCAAGATGAAAGTGAACAGCCGACTACCTGTGGTGGAGAGACATTAGTAGATCAACAGGATCAGCAGGACGACACCGATGTGCGTTTGAAGGCAATGGAAAAGAAAGTCAGACAATTACAAAATAAGCTGGCTTCTATTCCAGAGGCAAAGACGCTCGTGATGCAAGAAATGGAGAAGCCGCGTGAAACCTTTGTCTTCAACCGTGGTGACTTTACTGACCCATTATGGCAGGTTGATGCGGGTACGCCGGGTGTGCTTGGTGGAATGACCGAGGGTCCCGCGAATCGACTCATGCTTGCCAAGTGGCTTGTGTCACAAGAAAATCCACTAACAGCCAGAGTGTTTGTGAATCGGGTCTGGTTTGAGATTTTTGGCCAAGGGATTGTCGCCACACTCGAGGATTTCGGCGTTAAAGGTGAACGACCGACTCATCCAGAACTGCTTGATAGTCTTGCAGTTGAATTCATGGAAGATGGATGGAGCCTCAAAAAGCTGGTTCGTCGCATCGTAACCAGCAGAACGTATCGGCAGTCTTCAACCGTGACTTCGAAGAAACGGTTGCAGGACATTCAAAATAAATGGGTTGCAAGAGGCCCGCGATTCCGTTTGGATGCAGAAGGCATTCGGGATAATGCACTCTCTATAGCTGGTTTACTTAGTATTGAAAAAGGTGGACCATCGATCTATCCACCACAGCCCAATGGTTTGTGGACGAAGGTTGGTGGTCAGAAATATACATATGAAGTGAGTCCGGGTGAGCAACAATACCGTCGTGGCATCTATGTTGTTCTCAAGCGAGGTAGCCCATACCCAAGTTTTATGACGTTTGATGCAAGTGAGCGCATGACGTGTGTAACAAGGCGATCTCGGTCCAATACACCGCTTCAGGCATTGGTTCTATTAAATGATCCAGTGTACACCGACGCTGCCTTTGCTTTTGGAAGACGCATGCTCTCTGAGTCACCGGATAACACTGATGCATCACGTATTGACCATGGATTCCGTATTGCAGTCAGCCGTCAGCCAACAGCAAAAGAAGTGAAGCTCTTGCAAGAATTGTTGAATTCAGAACGGAAAGCATTGGCAGCGAATTCAAAAAAAGTTGAATTGATTATCGAAGATCATTCATCAATCGATATACCAGAAAGCGTGAATGCAAATGAGCTTGCAGCATGGTATGTAGTAGCAGCCACAATTTTAAATCTTGACGAAACAATCACCAAAAACTGAGAGCGTGGTAGGTCGTATGAGACAGCTAAAGCCTGAGCAAAAGATGAATTTTTTGGATGTTTCTCGTCGCCATCTTTTTCGTCAGGGTTTAGGGATCTCAGCAGTTGGGTTAACGACATTGTTGGCAAGCGATAATCCGGTGGCCCAAGAACCTGATGCAATCAATCAACCTCTTGCGAATTCTTCTCACTTTAGTCCTCGTGCAAAGTCAGTAATTCACCTCCACATGGTGGGTGCGCCATCCCAGCTCGATATGCTTGACCCAAAGCCAGTCCTATCGAAGCGGCACGGTGAAAACTGTCCGGAAGCATTACTCGATGGTTTAAAGCTGGCATTTATAGGTGATAAAAAAGTTCTTGCAGGTTCACCATTTCAATTCTCCAAGCAAGGCAATATTGGGCTTGATGTCGTTGAACACCTTCCCTGTCTCGGTGGTGTGGTAGATGAATTATGTGTCATACGCAGTCTGCACACCGATGAAATTAACCATGCGCCAGCCCAAATGTTTATGCACAGTGGGTTTGGTCGAGGTGGACGCCCTTCCCTTGGTGCTTGGACAACGTATGGTTTAGGAAGTGAAAATGAGAATCTTCCAGCATATGTTGTGCTGCTGTCTGGTCCTGCTGGTGGTGCTGGTTCGCAGCTATGGTCGAGTGGTTTTTTGCCGAGCATTCACCAGGGTGTTCGTTTTCGTTCCAGTGGCGACCCAGTGCTCTATCTCAGTAATCCAGCAGGTCGATCTCGTGATGATGGACGGCGATTACTTGATGCCGTCAATGGCCTGAACGCGTTGCGTTTTGAGGAAACCGAAGACCCGGAAATCGCTACACGAATCAGCCAGTACGAAATGGCATTTCGAATGCAGGCAAGTGTTCCAGATCTAACTGATTTGTCGACCGAGACTGCCGAGACATTGGAACTTTATGGCGTGAAACCAGGGAAGCCGTCATTTGCAGCCAACTGTCTCCTTGCCCGTCGGCTCATCGAACGAGGAGTACGCTTTGTGCAGCTTTTTGATTCCGACTGGGATCATCATGGGAACCTTAAAACTCGATTACCTGCCAAATGCCGTGATGTTGATCAGGGTATGGCTGCACTTGTGGCTGATCTGAGAAGACGAGGTTTGCTTGATGAAACCCTTGTGGTCTGGGGAGGCGAGTTTGGCCGTACGCCACTGGCCCAAGGAAATGCAGATACACCCACTGCAAAAAAACGAGAACCGGGTCGTGATCATCATAAAAATGCTTTTACGATGTGGCTTGCTGGCGGTGGTACGAAGCCAGGAACGATTTATGGCGCAACAGATGAATTAGGGTTTTCAATTACGGATAACCCTGTTCATGTGCATGACCTCAACGCCACAATACTTCAAATTCTCGGATTTGATCACACAAAACTCACGTTCCGGCATCAAGGTAGAGACTACCGTCTCACCGACGTCCATGGTGATGTCGTACATGACATTCTTATGTGATCTCGGTAGATCATTCATAAGATGGCATATATGAAACGCACTTCTTTATGCAGACAGCTTTATTGTTGTATCAAGAAACCAGCTTTGAGGCAGATTTATACAGATATGGATTCATTGCTGGATCGTTGTACATCTTCATCTGCCGGAAGACTCGTAAAGGACGTTTTCCAGAAAATATTTCTTGAAGGAGGCGATCAAGGGCAGTGACGAGATGATCTCTCTGCTGGTCAAGTATGACCATTTTCTGAGCAACTTTTTCGCGGTGCTCTTGCGAGGCATCATCTCGTTCGAGTTGTTCGCGCATGTGGTAGCGTCGAAGTTCTAGAATTGATAGTCGATCTATTGCAGCACCAGGTGTTTCTGTGGCCGCCGGTGCATCTTCTTCAGCCTTGATGCCCCGATTTGCAAGGTCCTGAATGAGCCAATCATCGACTTTTTCGATCGCGTCATTGCGAGCCTGGTTGTACTTATCAATTGCTCGCTTGACGGCAGCTATTTTTGTATCAGTGACGTCCGGAGATCTCGCGATATCTTCCTCGTGCCATAGAAGAAAATTGAACTGATGGAGGTCACAGACTTTTCCGGCAAGTCCATCTTCTGAATGCTGTGGCTCGACTTCGTGCCAATGGGCCACAAGTGTTTCAAGTAAAGAATCCGTGGCAGATCCAATTTCAGGAAGTGTAAGTGATGGAAGAGTAGGTGATGAACCAGACACTATAAGACTCCAGAGGGTAACGAGAGGATTTTTAAGCGGCACTTTTTAGAACGAGGCAAAGATTCGAACCACCAAAGCCAAATGAATTGCTTGCTGCTACATGAACCGGCGATGCAATCGACTGATGTGGGATATGTCGAAGGCGGCAGTCATCATCTGGTTCATCAAGATTGATAGTTGGCGGAACTATGTGTCGTTGGATCGCAACAAGGCATGCAAGTGCTTCGAAAGCAGCAGCTGCACTGATCAAATGTCCTGACATGCTCTTTGTTGAGCTGACAGGTATTTCTGAATGCGAATGACCAAAGGCATCACGGATGGCTCCTGCCTCAGCAGTGTCACCGACCGGAGTGCCCGCCGCATGTGCGTTAATGTAGTCAACCTGTTTTGGCAAGAGACTTGCGTCAGCAAGTGCTTCCGTGATTGCACGAGATGCTTGAACTGGGTTGCTGCATGGTGTGACCATATGGGATGCATCACTCGACATACCAATACCAGCTAGTTCTCCGTATATTTTGCATTGTCGGTTTTCTGCAGTGTCTTGTCTTTCGAGAACAAAAAAGACACCGCCTTCACCCATGACGAAACCATCACGATTGCGGTCGAATGGACGTGAAGCTTTTTGAGGATCGTCATCTCGCCGTGATAGTGCTCGGAGATTGTGAAATGCAGCAAGCGCTGTTGGGCTGAGAACATCACATCCACCAACAACACAGGCATCTACGAGTCCTGATGTGAGCCATGTTTTCCCGAGGGCAAGAGCATATCCACTGGATGCGCAGGCTGCTGCAACAGTTGTAGCAGGACCACTGATGCCAAGAGTTTGGGCAACTTGATGAACAAGTGATGGTTGACGAGTCGCCTCAAAAACGTCACGGCCATTGTCAAGAAAGTCGCGTTCCCAAACTTTAAGTTGTTCGGCTCCGATGCCAGCGATAATCCCAATTCGTTTCTTCTGTTCAGAATTATCAACTTTCAGGTTGATATCCGCATCAGCCAAAGCATTTGCAGCAGGTCCAACCATGAACTGCTCAATACGCGATAATTTCTCGAACTGCTCGTTGGGCAGGGTGCTGGCATTTTCCGTTGTATTCAAAACTTTTTTTACGCTGGCAGCAGCGTGTTTCTGTAGACGGCCAAAGGTACCAGCTTCATACCAATCGATACCGGACTGACCAGCTTGTAATGCATCACCAATTTCATTGAATGAATTACCCAGCGGGGTCAAAGCACCAACTCCAGTAATGACTACACGAGGAGATCGTTCTGAAACCATTAGGCAGCCTCCTTTTTAGAAATCATTTCATCCGATTTCGATAGAAGCTGCTTTGGCGGGAGCGGTTGAATTTCAATAGCACACGTATCTGTCACTGATATCGTTGTATGATTTCCATTTTCGAACTGTTCACAGAGCTCTTTCAAATGGCTATCCGCAGGGACCACATTCAGAGAGGTGGCTTGTTTTCTAGAGGCAATCTGAATACGTGGCTGAGTCTCGCCGAGGGTTTGTGCTATTTCAGGATTCAGTACAAACGTCATTCCTCGACAAATGGGATCGTTCGTGAAGACTCCTTTTGCATCAACGGAGGGTTGCTGATCCCAGGCTGTGCAAATAAGCCATATGCGAGCTGATGGTGAAGTTTTTGCCAGCATCGGGGCAAGCGTGAGGGCCAGTAGAAAACCTTCAGCCGTTGCATGCGGTCCTCCACCAACGCCAAAGTTAGGGCCATGCATGCCAAAGCCAACACTCGCAGCCGATGCCATTGAGTGAAGAGAACATTGTGGAACAATATGTGGGGTAACGGCAACTGGTCCGTTATCCCGAAGACCAATCATAGTTCGTGCTGCAGATGGCTGACCACCTAAGCAGGTAGCAGCGATAACGGCATCGTTGCAAATGTCACGGTGAGACTGTGTATCAGCTGCCATCGCGCGAACAACTGAATGCATGCCGATGACGGTTTGTTCATCTGCATGCCGCAGAAATCGAGGAGGAAGGGAGTGGCAGCCGTGGGAATACTTTGCACGGGCCAGTGCATCTATCTCAGACGAGCGGGCACATGCTGCTGCGTACGACTCAACAAGACAAAGACCAGAAAGATTAGCGGAGGATGACAGTGAATGATTCATGTCAATACATGCCAATGAAAAGAATTCGAGATTGACCGTTCAACGCATAGATAGTGTCTGTCATTGCTAGAACTTCTAAGCGGCGTTTTTTCCTTCCTTGGCAGCAATTTTCTCTTCCAGTGTGTCGAGTATTTGTCCAACATTCTGAATCTTGTCCAATAGTTCAGTCTCGATTTGAATGCCGAAGTGGCTCTCGATATGCAGAATGAGTCCTGCCATATCAAGTGAGTCGAGGCCAAGACCTTCATTCAGAGTCGTCGAATCTTCGAGAGCGTCGTAGGTTTCGCCGGTTTCTTTTTCGAGAAGGTCGAGAACAATTGCCGACAACTGCGTGCGTTCCATGATCGAGCAGATCCTTAAGGTACAGGGACTCAGTAATCGTGGGTTGGTGCAACGGCACCTTCTCTCACGGAATGTCAGAAGGTAGCGAATATCTCAGTTCGAGCGAAGGGCAAAATAGTGGCAATTGACTGCAAAAATTGGCAGTTGTACTAAAAAACATGTCTCAATCGTGCTTGGATCGTTACGGGCACGCGATAAGGCAACAACCCAAGTTACTTGTTTTCGTAGTGAGAAAAAGACGTTGTACATGACTGACGAACTAGGCGTGGGGCAAGGTTATCCGTAGTTCGGTGTAGGTGCCCGAAATTCGTCAAGATTAATCGAACGGAACCATTCAATTGTCCTTTGGAGTCCATCCTCTAGAGATACCGTTGGTTCCCAAGATAGTTTTTGCTTGGCGAGTGTGATATCCGGCCGCCGCCGTACAGGGTCATCTTTTGGAAGAGGTTTGTTGATGATCTTTGATTTTGAATCTGTAAGCTTGATGACCAGCTCAGCAAGTTCGAGTATCGTGAATTCATGCGGATTCCCAATGTTCACGGGTCCTATAAAGTCATCAGGACCATCCATCATATCTATGATGCCATGCACTAGATCATCTCGATAGCAGAAACTTCGAGTTTGTGATCCATCACCAAAGATCGTGATCGCCTCGTTGATAATCGCTTGCCGAATGAAGTTTGAAACAACACGTCCGTCGTACGGATGCATTTTTGGCCCATATGTATTAAAAATTCGAACAATACGAATGTTTACATTATGAATACGGTGGTAATCCATAAACAAAGTCTCAGCAGCCCGCTTTCCTTCGTCATAACATGCCCGGATGCCAATTGGATTAACTGAGCCTCGATAGCTTTCGGGCTGCGGATGGACTTCCGGGTCACCGTACACTTCGCTGGTTGAGGCTTGGAGTACTTTTGCTTGGCACCTTTTCGCCATGCCAAGGAGGTTCATCGCACCAGACATGGAAGTCTTCATGGTTTTGATGGGATTGTACTGATAGTGACCGGGAGCGGCAGGGCAGGCGAGGTTATAGATTTCATCAACCTCAAGCCAAAGTGGATGGATAATGTCGTGTCTAACAAGTTCAAAATTTGAACAGTCGAGTAGATGAGCAACATTCCTTTTCTGGCTAGTGAAGAAGTTGTCAACACAAATAACATCGTGACCAGCTCCAACAAGACATTCGCAAAGATGACTGCCAAGAAAGCCGGCACCGCCGGTGATTAGAATACGTTTGAGATGAGGCATGGAGAACCAGAGAATAGAGAACTATAAGACAAGAGTGTTTTGTGGCATGGGAAGTCCTTGAATGCACCGATTGTTTTTGAAACACGCCCGAAACACAATACCGTGTCTGTATAGATGTTCTTAGTAGGAGAAATTAGAGTTTTTGTTCTAATAATGTAGATAAATAAACGGAGGGAATTTTCTATGAATCAGTTGCCATCAGCAATGAATCGTCGCAGTGTATTAACAACAGTTGCTGGCGCAGCGGTTGCGGCTACTTCAACAGGGGTTCATGGTTCGACGACAGCTTCTCAAGGACCGATCAAGCAATCGATTGTCTCATGGTGTTTTGGCTCTATGGGAGAAAAGTGGAGTATCAAAAAACAGTGTCAGGTTGCAAATGAGCTTGGCTGTGTGTCTATCGAACTGACTCAGCCAGAGCATTGGACAACGCTGAAGAAACATGACCTGACGTGTGCGATAGCTCCTAATGGCATGCCCGGTAAGCCGTATGTCAAAGGATTTAATAATCCACAATATCAGGATGAAGTAATTGCTCGCACGACACAGATGATTGACAGTTGTGCAGCAGCCGGTATCCCGGCAGTTATTGCCTTTACAGGTTTTAAGTGGCGAGATGCTGATAACCCAAAGAGTGGTGCCATGACAGACGAAGAGGCTTTTGATAATTGTGTTACGGGTCTCAAGAAAATAGCTGGTTATGCAGAGAAACAGGATATAACAATTTGCCTTGAGCACCTGAACACTCGTGATGACAGCCATCCCATGAAGGGACATCCTGGCTATCAGGGTGATGACGTTGACGCAGTTGCTAATATGCTTCGGCGGGTAGGGTCTAAAAACGTAAAGTTACTTTTTGATATCTATCACGTTCAGATTATGAATGGTGATGTGATCCGGCGGATCGAAGAGTGCAAAGACATCATTGGTCACGTACACACTGCTGGAAATCCTGGGCGAGGAGAACTGGATGAATCACAGGAGATTAACTATCCACCGATTATGCAGAAACTCCTCGCAATCGGTTATACAGGATACGTAGGGCAAGAGTTTATACCAACGCGGGATCCATTTGTTGGCCTGCAAGAAGCAGTCAAGTTGTGTGACGTTTCTCTTTAAGTTTTTAGTATCCGTCTTGGAAAGAAAAGGTTTCAGTGATGGGAAAATTCTGGAAGATTTGCTCCCAGCAGATTGTGTTCCAAGCACTGTCTGTTGCCGCTTGTATAGGAGTGTTCCCTCTCTTGAGTGTTGGGCAACCACTAGCTGCAAGTCCATCGACCGAGGAAGTAGATATCACGGCCGAGAACGAAACTCCTCATTTGTCCCATGAACGCCATCTTCATCGGCATGGAAACCCTCATAAGACAATGCAACCAAGCGTACAACGATTTTTTACTACCCGCTCGAGCGAGATTGTTCTGCCGCTTCCTTCTGAGGAAGACGCGTTTACGTTTGCCGTCTTTGGAGATCGAACTGGGGGGCAGCCAGAGGGCGTTGATGTTCTGGCTGACGCTGTTCGGGATGTCAATCTTATTGAGCCTGATCTCGTAATGACAGTCGGTGATCTCATAAATGGATATAACCGCACAGATGAATGGCTTATTCAGATGCGTGAGTTCAAGGCAATTATGAATCGTTTGTTATGTCCTTGGTTTCCAGTTGCAGGAAACCATGATGTGTATTGGCGGCCACTCAGTGACCCGGAGATGCCAAAGTTTCAGCACCAAGAACACTATGAGATGCATTTCGGACCTCTTTGGTATTCATTCCAGCATAAGCAATGTGCGTTTACCGTGATTTATTCCGATGAAGGTGATCAGGAAACTGGTGAAAAAAGTTTTTCAAAACCACATCTTCAAAAAATTAGTGACGAACAACTTTCTTTCTTGAAGCAGGCTCTTGTGCGTGGGAAGGATTGCCATCACCAATTTATCTTTCTTCACCATCCTCGATGGATTGGTGGTAATTATGGTGATGACTGGAAAAAACGTGTCCATCCTTTGCTTGTTGATGCAGGCAATGTTACGGCAGTTTTTGCCGGTCATATTCACCACATGCGCAGTGATCCAAGTGATGGAATTGAATATATCGCCCTTGCTACCGTTGGAGGTGGCCAAAAAGGAGTTGTTCCTGAAGCAGGTTACCTGCATCAGTATCACCTCGTTACCGTGCGAAAAGATCAGGTCGCTATGGCAGCATTTCCGGTAGGGAAGGCAATGGATGTAAGAGAGATTACGTCTTCTCTTCAGGAAGAAACAGTTCAGTTAGCGAGGCTTCCTCTCGCTTTTAAAGGTGGTATACAGGTTTCGGCGGCTGCGAGTGAAAAGCCGAGCGCAAGTCAGTTTTCTGTATCGTTTTCAAATCCGACAAGTCGTCCAGTTGAGTACACAGTTTCTCTCGAGAGCAGTGACAATCGTTGGCGTTTTGCACCAGATCACGCTCACGGCACATTGAATGCGGGCAAAAGTTGTGAAGTAGATTTTCAAGCGGTGTACGAGGCAGAGCAGTTTGAAAGATTGTCTGAGATGGTCGAGGTGACGCTTTCTCAAGACTACCTCGCACCTGCAACCCGCTATAGCATTCCAGAAGTGAAAAGGAATGTTCCGTTGCTTTTTAGTAAGAAAGAAGTTTTGCGGGTTGCCGAGAATCATGCACTATCACTTGACGGTGCGGGTGACTGTGTATTCCTTGAATCTGGTAAAGTGAAACTTCCGCAAGGGCCTTTCACCGTGGAGTGCTGGTTTAAAGCGCGAGAGTTTGCAGACAGAGTTGGTCTTCTTGCCAAGACAGAGCAGAGCGAATACGGCATATTTGCTTCCCGTGGTCAACTTGACGCAAGTGTTTTTCTGGCAGGTTCGTATAGAAATGTGCGGCCCGATCTGAAACTCAAGACGAATCAGTGGTATCACGTTGCCATGGTCTACGAGGGTCAGTCATTGGCTTTGTATGTTGACGGAAAGCTACAAGGTCGGCAGCCCACAAAATTGTCTATGAAGCGAAAAGAAAATTGGCTTCCATTCATTGTGGGTGCTGATCCAGATATTCGTGGTCGAGCAAATTCATTTTTTAATGGTGAAATTGACGAGATACGGATCTCAAAGGGTGCGCGTTATGAAAAACCGTTTGAGCCGAGGCGACGATTGACATCAGATAAAAACACAGTGATTTTTCTTGATTGTGATCAATCGCTTGGTCCATTTCTAATCGATCGAAGTCCTCAAGGGCACTATTTTCGACTCACTGGAGATGCATACATCACTGACGTCAAAGAATCAGTCGAGCAGGAGTAATTGTTAGTCTGATGTGGGCTGAGTGAGTACGATTCGAATATCGGCAACGTTCGTTCCCGTTGGTCCAGTTTCAATAAGCCCACCAGCCGATTTGAGAAGTTCGTATGAATTACATCCGTAAATCGCATCGGCAATACTATTTGGATTGGTGCCGAGTGATTCGGCAATATCTGAATCAATGAATCCGCCTGCAGCAGAGGTTGGCCCGTCTTCACCATCAGTGCCGAAACTTGCAATGAGTGTGCCGGTTGGCCATGTGCGTTTTTGATGAATAAGAATGTCGTGTGCTGCGGCTATAACAGTATGTTGATTACGCCCGCCAACACCATGTTTGGAAGGTACGCGCACAGTTGCCTCGCCGCCCTCAAGCAGGGCCTGAGGGTAGTTCCTCGTAGCGTCTAGAGATGACATTGTGATGAGCGATGCTGCAAGACGACTCCCAACCCTGTTTGCTGTCTGTGAGTCGGTACTTGTCGTGGTGGAAAAAATCTTATAGCCAAGTGCGGATGAAGCAGCAGTTGCAGCTTCGACCGCTAGGGCATTTGTTCCAAGCATAAGGTGAGTAACGCGACAGCCTCTCGGAGTGACCCAGTTGCTAGAAAATTTTTTGGAAGGTGAGAATACATCGTGTTCTTTTGAATACTCGCGCGCTACTTCAGAAATAATTCTACGATCGTATTGAGGGATATTCGGATCAAAAAGAACCTGTTCAATCGCTGATCGTTTTATAGTGTGTGGCGCACAAGGACCTGATCCGATTACCTTCAGAGAGTTATCAAGAACGTCTGAAAGAACAAGCACGATGAGTCTGCCTGCGGTACAAGAGTTTGCCAGCCCACCAGCTTTTACGTTACTGGCCATGCACCGTATTGCATTTAAAGTTTCAATTTCAACACCAGCGTTTGAAAGATTTTTTGTGAGAGCTGCCAATGCTTGAAGTGAAAAAGACGCTCGTGGTGATTCAAGTAGTGCTGAAGCCCCGCCAGTAACTAAGACAAACGCGAGATCGTCCTGCTCAAGAGATCGTAGTTGTTTCAGCATCTCGTGAGTCGCTCGAATGACAGCTTCCGTTGGCAGATTGTTTCCACGAGCCCGTGTTTCCCGAAGTTCGACATGATCGAGCTGAACGGCACATCCCTCGGGCACACTCACCAGGCCGTGCACCCTATGCTTCTGAAGACGTTCCTTGCCCAGCAGATGCTCTAAGCCGGCAGCAAAACCTGCAGCAGCTTTTCCGCCGCCGACAACGCAGACCCTTCCGGTTTGCTTGAGTTCTACTGCCTGATTGCTGACAACAGAAACAGGATGGCCATCAAAAGTAAGCACATCGTTTGGTGATTCGAGAGTAAGTCGCTCTGTCAGAAGGCGATACGGATCTGTAGCAGATGTAATCGCTGACACGATCGATTGAAGATGTTCTCGTTGTTGATGAATGCCATTCAAGGTAGGAAATCCTGTGGATGAAACGCATTCATTTTTCACCGGGAAAGACTATTTCTGGTGTAATTCGAGAGAAGAAAAACAAGGAATAGCATATTAGACTATCGGGCCCATAAATGCCTTCATCTATGCACTATTACTCAGATTTCTATCACGTTTTTTATAAAATGGATCGAGTGGATAGCAACCACTCACGATTCCTTTTCGGGCCGATGTTGTGCAGTCACTGAACGTGCGGCATATCCTCTTTCGTGGCATCGTTCGCCCAGCCAAGACATCAGCTGGTAACTCTGGGTAGGACAAGACCATGCGGCCAAGCCCAATAGAATCAGCCCATCCTCTTTGGATGACCTCCTGCGATACGTGCGGCAACCATTCTTGAAGATAACTGTAACCAGAACCAACTAGTACAAGCTTTGGATGATGCCGTTTTAATTCTGCCGTGGCCTGAATCTGGCGAGATACTCCGCATAAGGGATCTTCAGGAAGTTGGTATCCATCACTCGGAGGAAAAAAAGCCGGACGCTGGATATGTGGGTTGTAGTAAGGACTTCCGGCAGTCGTGCAGACTAGTTTTATTCCCAATGATTCCAGCAGGGAAAGAAACTTCAATGGTTCATATAAATCGATCCCTGTACCCGTAGTATCACCACCAAATAACAATCTTGGATCACCATTTTTCTCCGGGATGCCGAACCCATCCGTTCCTTGTTTGAATGGAAGAAAGTCAAAAACGCTGACGCGAACACCGATTTTCAGAGAGGATGTCTGACTGCGGATGCCCTCAACGATTTCTCGAAGAAAACGTGTGCGATTCTCAAAGTTGCCTCCAAATTTTCCAGGCCGATTAACGCCGCTAAGCAGTTCATGGCCGAGGTATCCGTGGCAGTGTTTAATGTCAACGAATTGAAAGCCCGCTTGCTCCGCAAGGTATGCAGCACTTATGAAATCCTCGATCAGGGCAGTGAGATCCTCGTCACTGACTACAGCTGAATCATCAGTAATACCACACCGAGCATCGAGTATTGAATTTCGTTGTGCTGTTCGTGGTTGCATCCGTTCATGGCAGTCTGGTTTGGCAAAGCGTCCCGCATGCGTTAGCTGTAAGCCGACGACAAGATCTGCAGAGGTACCAAACTCGGCCTCGTGCGCAGTGACGAGTTCTATACGCAGTGATTCAAGATCCGATAGATTTTTGCTGTTAATAACCAGTTGATTTGGATTTGCACGTCCATCATGACGCACAGCAACCGCCTCCCCTCCCCAGATCAGTTTGGCACCGCTGCGACCGAAATTATGCCACCGACGCCGAGTAAGTTCCGATGGCTTTCCGTCTGCCGTTCCGTCCCATCCTTCCATTGGAAGAATGCAGAATCTATTTCCAATTGTGAAATCGTGAACTTGAATGGATTGTGCCAGCGGTGAGTCAGGACCGTTTTCAACGTTCTCAGCGCAAGGAAGTGGAACTGATAAATTTCCAAGATGATGGGTGAATGCTGCGTAATTTTTGAAACTAGCGATACGTGGGAAAGTCACTGGTTTGATTCCTCAAGAAGCTGTCGTAAATCGTTGGCAATGACAGAAAGGACCTCAGTGTCAGTTTCCGGACGCTGAGGCGAATCTGGATGATTCACACTACAAGCGATTTGGTTTTGTATCTTTAAAAACATCGCAGCAGAGTGTTTATAGGCCGGGACGGGAGGTCGAAATGCAAATGCTCCGAGATATTGCAACACGTCATTCAACTTGAAGAAACGCGGATCACCAGCAGCCCACATGGCATCGCGGCGAGCAAAGGCATCAGGGGCAAAGGCACTCAGTCCGAGCAGGTAGTCGCTTCCATACATGACCATGTCGATTGCCAAATCATTTCCAGTAAATACTTTGAAATCAGGACGAATACGGTTTCGTAAATCGATTCGACGCCACTCAGTTTCCCGATTCAGTGACGAATGTTTGGCACCAATCACATTTGTAATGAGCATTAAGCGTTCATAGGTCTTGAGTGAGTATATTCTCCCGAAAGGGGCAAAATCTTTTGCTAGTTCAAAAAAGATAAATTTATCACATGAACGGGTCATTGCCTCGTATGCCGGCGCTATTTCATCTTCGGGTAGTTCGTGCAAACCGAAAGATTGAAAAAGAATAGGTGTTCCCGAAGCGGCCTCCACCTGTTCGGTGTTGTGCCGGTATGCATCGGTGTTCAACTCATCGCCTGGTGAATCGTCAACGTAGACGCCAGCTACAAATTGAAGACCAGATGTTATAGCACTGGTCCGCTGCAGAACTTCCCGGCGTGTCGCTTCATCTATCAAACTGACATATCCGGTATCCATATTTACGGCAGGGATTAGGCCGGCAGCTATTGTGCGGTCAAGACTTTGTTCGAAACCAGCCCAATCAACCGAATAATCGTCTTTGTATGGAAGAAGAATTGCAGAGATGCCAGTAATAGTGCGACATGGACGCAAAAGTGTTTGGGGGTAGGACTCGTTCTTTTTATGCTGAAGCATTGAAACGGTACTCATTGGCGACAGATTGGTGATGATCTCATCAGAACTTATGTCATTGCTTTTTTTATTATTCTGACAAAAAGCTGTAGTTCGTTACGGCGTTTTTAACGCCTAAGAAGGTGGTGATGATACAGCAGGTATTCACAAGAAAGAGTACATAGAGATCGATAAAAACGAATCCTGAGCCATCTTGCCGAGCCTAAGACACGTGGTGGCCTCCTGCTGCTAATCTTTTGGAGATTCTTTGAATAAATCGTTTTTTGGATCAAATTGTGAGAGGTCAATACCATCCTTTGTTTCTTCCTCAAGGAGTTTGACTCGTAGTTCAAGTCGGTCGATACGGCGAGCCATCAGCGCGGGAGATTCACTTTGTGGTTGTTGGCGTTTTGGTTTTGGAACGACTGGATAACCCAACTGACGTTGCAAAGCAGCAAAGAGGTAAAGAGGGTCTTTGCCACGATTAGCCCAAGCAATACGTCCTTCTTTTTCACCAAATAAAATGGCAGTCTGTTGCGTTGTCGTGTTTTCATTGCTGTGTAAGTCGACGTCCTCACGAAATGACAATTGTCTTTGCTGGCGTCGTAGAAGTTCAGCACTGCGAACATAAATCAGGTCAGCCAAGTCAATTAAACCGACTTGACGTGAAACCATTGTGATCCAATTTTTCCAGTCATCATTGAATATATCGTCAGCAGCTGTAGCGGACAGCCCGCGCATGTAGTCGAGCCGATTTCTCGAAAGGCATTCAAATCGATAGAAGAAAAGTCCTTCAGGAGTTCCTGTTTCTGCAAGATACTGTGCTTCACGTTCAAGTATTAACAGCGCAGTGCGAAGATCAAATCGTCCTTCCTCGTCTTCAGCCTCACTCATGACGAACGTTTGAAATGCTGTAAAGTAATGGTTGAGTTGCCGCATCGCAGGTGCAATTGTTCCCGTGAGTTTTAAATCACTCACAAGATAGTCAATAGCGAGGGGTAGTTTCGTTGTAGCCAGTATTTCCTGACCTAAACTTTTGAGGGCTTCTTGGGTTGCAACACCGTCGAGCATTCGTTCGCCGAGCGTCCGGAATAGGTAGGACTGCTCGATATACTCTTCCCGTGCAAGCATGGTGTGATCCATTTTTTTTGAAGGAGATTTAGGGCAGACTAGACGCTTAGAGAATCTATAGTGAAATTGGAAATATCAAAACACGTGGAGTGTGGATGAATGATCCACTCGGAAGAACGCATGTCTGACCAGTTTAGCTCAATAGACGCTGCCATCAGAGCTTTTCGTGATGGAAAGATCGTGATTGTTGTGGATGCTGAAGATCGTGAAAACGAAGGGGACTTTATCTGTGCTGCTGAAGATGCGACACCTGAGTCCATTAATTTCATGATTACTCATGGTCGAGGTCAGGTGTGTATGTCTGTTCTACCAGATGTCGCGCGTCGACTTGAACTGCCGATGATGGTGGAGTCGAACTCAACTCCATTAGGTACTGCATTCACCATACCTGTTGATCATGTGTCGGCTCGCACGGGCATCACAGCAGCGGAAAGGGCCGAGGCTGTTTCTGCGATACTGGATCCTGAGAGTAGTCCGCACGATTTTGTCCGTCCCGGACATCTATTTCCCCTCATTGCTAAAGAGGGTGGAGTTCTCAGGCGAGCGGGACACACTGAAGCAACGATTGATCTTGCACGTCTTTCAGGCAAACAGCCATCAGGTGTTCTCTGTGAAATTCTTGATGTGGATGGGAATAGAGCGGACCGCGATGCGTTACAGACACTAGCGAAGCAACATGGCTTGGAAATTATTTCAATTGAAGAATTGATTCGCTACCGACGGACAAAAGAAAAGTTGGTGGAACGAGTTGCCGAGGCAGATCTTCCCACGAAGTGGGGGAACTTTCGAATTCTGGGATACAATGTTCGCTATGAGTCGCAGCAGCCAATTGTGTTTACTATGGGTGATCTTCAGGCAACGGAGGCACCACTTGTTCGGCTGCATTCCTCCTGCTTCACTGGTGACTTAATCGATAGTCTGCGATGTGATTGCGGTGATCAACTTCATATGGCTTTGGGAATGATCAGTGAAGAGGGAGTTGGCGCAGTGGTGTATCTTCCGCAGGAAGGTCGAGGAATAGGTCTTGTTCAAAAAATCCGTGCTTATGCCCTTCAGGATACTGGTCTCGATACAGTAGAGGCGAACCTAGCTCTAGGGTTTCCTGCAGATTCGCGTGATTACGGGATAGGTATTCAGTTGCTTAAAGATATCGGGCTGTCCAAAGTGCGGCTTTTGACGAACAACCCCAAGAAAACGGATGCCTTTATTTATGGTGGGTTTGATCTCGAAGTGGTTGATCAAGTACCGATCCAACCTCTGCCAAATAAATATAATGAACAATATCTCGCTACAAAGCGTGATAAAATGGGACATAATTTGCCCAAGCGTTGTTCCAGTTGAGTGGACGTTGACCCAAGAATGCTTTCCGCCGTAGCATCGTCCTTTTAAGCACGACGAATCTTATCCATAGGTTCTGCAAGGAGATATCGTATGCAAGAAGTGGTTGGCAGTGAATCTGCCGCATCACGACATCGTATATTTTTAGTGATCTATTGTTGCCTTCTGCTCAGTTTTATTTGTGTTGGTTGTGGTGGTTCAAAGTCTGTCCAGCAGGCACCACCCTCAGAGTTGACAGCATCACCAGAAGTGAGGCAAGAACCACTCCCTGTGGTTGAGTCGCATTCGTTAGATCCTTTCGACGTGCCTAAACTCGCTGATCTTGATAAAGAGGCAAACTGGATTGATCGGCCGGTGCGTGATGGTCTAGTGCTTTTACGTGAATCACAGTCGAAAGAAAAAGTGCTTGGTTCGGTAGAAAGTGCACTAGCGATCTCAAATAACTCGACAGAGTCGAATGATTTAATTCTTTCTGCACTTGGCAGGCTTCCAGCAGAGGATGAAGCAGACTATTCAGCTCGCATCGATCGCCATGTTAATGGTGATCTCGGTAGCACAAACCCAATTATGATCAGCACCTCAGCGGAGTTTGACATTCTTGGGCTTACGGGATTTGGTTTGTTTTCATTCGGTCGTGATCTTGAGCCATTTGCTACCAGCGAAACCGTTGAGACATGGCAGACTAGTACAGACAGAATGCTCGATAAGGTTGTTCTTCGTGACGATCTGGTCTGGAGTGATGGAAAGCCGATTACAGCTCACGATATTGCTTTTACTTTCATGGTTATCATGGATCCACGCGTTCCAGTTCCTGCCGTGCGCAGTGGTACTGACCAGCTACGGTGGGTCGAAGCGTATGATGACCAAACACTTGTGTTCTTTCATAAAGAGGCGCTTGCAACGAACGTCTGGAACATTAATTTTCCAGTCCTTCCAAAGCATATTTATGAAAAGACATGGGAGGCCGATCCTACCTTAAAGGACTCAGCAGAACATGTTCAGTTAGAGCAATCGCCAGTTTGTGGTGGTCCATATGAAATTGTAGAGAGAAAACGAGGACAACAAATCGTCTTAAGACGTCGGGAGAACTGGTCAACAGTTCAGGGCAAGAAGGTTCGCGAGCAACCGTATTTTGAAGAAGTACGTTTTCGAATTATCGAGGATCCAAATACAACACTTTTGGCCCTCAAAAAAGGTGAAATTCATGAGATGATCTTGCAGCCGGAACAGTGGACAACGCAGACGGTTGGAAAAGATTTTTATGAGCGGAATACCAAAGCAACAGCCCCAGAGTGGGTGAGTTTTCATTTCGGGTGGAATATAGAAACAATATTTTTTCGTGATCGTCGCGTACGAAGAGCGATGAGTTATGCCTTTGATCATGATGAGATGCTTGAAGAACTTTGCTACAGTCTCTACGACCCTTGCACTGGGATCTTCTATCCAGGTGCATGGATGGCATCGACTAAAAAACTTGATCCCTATAAGCAGGACCTTGATAAAGCAGAGGCCTTGCTGGATGAAGCTGGTTGGATTGATAGTGATAATGACGGTGTTCGTGATAAAGAGATTGATGGACGGACCGTTCCCTTTGAGTTTTCAATCATCGTGAATCAACAACCATTACGAATAGCGATATGTACGTTGTTGAAAGAGAACCTTGATCAGATTGGCATACGTCTGAATGTACGGCCAGTGGAGTCAACCGTCTTGCAAGACCTGACTCTCAATCGGAAATTTCAGGCATATCTCGGTGGTTGGGGGTCAGGAACAGACCCGGATACGTCTGAAAATCTTTGGAAGACTGGCGCAATGAGAAATTTTTGTAATTATTCAAATCCAGAGGTTGATCGCCTCTACGCCGAAGGAAGGCAGGAATTCGACCGGAGTAAGCGAGCAGAAAAGTACGGGAGAATTCAGGAGATTCTTTATGACGACCAGCCTTATACGTGGCTTTACTGGCGAAACAGTTTCTATGGATTCTCAAAAGATGTCCGTGGGTATGTATTTTCACCACGTGGACCATACCACTACTCACCAGGATTTGGCAGCCTTTGGAAGCCTCAGCAGGAGTAAGTGATGGCTTCTTACTTACTGCGAAGAGGATTGCTTGGTCTCATAACACTCGTCGTTATCACTCTCATGGTATACGGCTTGGCAAGGTCAATGCCTGGTAATCCACTTACCGTACAACTTGGTGAGAGTGATCCGAGTAGGAAACTCAACCCTGAAGATCAGCAGAGGATGCTTGAGATTTATGGGCTCGATAAACCGTGGCCTGTCGGATACGTGCAGTGGATTAGTAAAGTGGCTCAAGGGGATCTGGGTCGATCGATCACGCGAAAGCAACCGGTGACGCAACTCATTGGTGAGCGAATTGGACCAACAGTTTTAATTTCGGGAACAGCACTACTATTAACGTGGTTTCTGGCGATACCGTTGGGGCTCTATGCATCAGCCAGAGGTGGTCGAATTGATGAACGTTTTACAGGTCTGGTACTTTACGCTCTGTATTCTTTCCCAACATTTGTTGCTGCGCTTTTTCTTCAGGTTATTTTCGCAGTCTGGTTGCGGGACACACGTTGGGAACTACCCCTCTTCGGCATGAGTGATCTACCGAGTGATGCCCCTTTCTTCGCGCGTTGTGTAGATATAGCATGGCATGCAATCCTGCCGATAACTTGTCAGACTTACGTGGTTCTTGCGTATAATAGCCGGTTTATCAAAGCAAATTTGGAAGAAGTAGTTCGCCAGGATTTTATTCGTACGGCTCGTGCGAAAGGCGCAGGACCTTGGAGAGTCCTGGTACATCATGCCTTTCGAAACACACTTATACCGCTTGTCACTCTTCTTGGGCTGTCACTGCCAGCCCTTGTCGGTGGGTCTGTCATTATCGAACAGATATTTACTTGGCCGGGAATGGGTCGCCTTTTTTTTGAAAGTATTCGGGAACGCGACTATCCCACCATTATGGGTCTCACATTGATGTTTAGCGTACTCACACTTGCAGGCCAATTACTTGCAGATCTTCTCTACAGTATCGTAGATCCCCGAGTGACGGTGGAGTAAATGAGTCAAGAACCAATGAAAGTTACTGCAGAGATAAATGCCACAAATCCGTCAAGAGGTTTCTGGTCCGATGCGTGGCGACGATACCGTCGTAGACCAATTGGAATGTTAGCCCTCGGCTTTGTTTTATTCCTGACAATTGTAGCTCTCTTTGCACCTGCAATCGCAGGAACAAAGCCAGTGATCTGTAGTTATAAAGGCAAGATCTATTTTCCATGCCTCGGATATTTCAACCGTAGCTGGGAATCCCCGATATTTACGAAAGACAAATTTCGGGGAACATACCCAAAGAACTTGAAGCAGAAAGATCCGGAGAGTTGGGCTGTTTGGCCACTTGTCTTTCAGGACCCATACCGCCGTGTCCGTGAGAATGAATGGCCAGGTCGTCGTGAGAACCCTTCTCGAGACAAAGGATATCCAAACCGACTAAATTTATTTGGTACAGATCAATACGGCGTCGATATCTTCGCAAAAATGGTGCATGGCACGACGATAGCATTGCTCGTCGGATTTGTCTCAATGGGTCTGGCTGGTTCTATTGGTGTCATTGTTGGTGCATTAGGAGGCTATTTTGGTGGCTGGGTCGATATGATAACCAGTCGGCTTACAGAAATTGTGATGTGTGTTCCGACATTGGTATTGATCTTGGCTCTCATCGCTGTTGTTGAGAAGCCAACGATCTGGAAGACTATGGCAATTATCGGAGCCACAGGTTGGACGGGAATTGCTCGGCTGACACGCGCTGAATTTCTCAGGCTTCGGCAGACAGAATTTGTGATGGCGGCTCGTGCAACAGGGGCTGGATCTCTGCGAATTATGTTTCGACATATCTTGCCTAATGCATTAGCGCCTGTTTTAGTGCCAATAACTTTCGGAATTGCCTCAGCTATTTTAGTAGAGGGCTCATTATCATTCCTTGGATTTGGCCCACCACCACCGACGGCAAGTTGGGGCTCCGTTTTGAACAGTGCCCGTAGCAATCTTCAGCTTTGGTGGCTTGTTGTTTTTCCGGGGGCAGGAATATTTTTGACTGTGCTTGCTTACAACCTTGTTGGTGAAGGGCTGCAGGAGGCGACAGACCCAAGGTTGCGAGAGGCTAAGAAATAATGGCAGCTCCGCTAATTGAAATAAAAGATTTGGTGACTGCCTTTCATACGTCGGAAGGTAGAGTCCCTGCTGTTGATGGGGTTTCGTTATCAATTAAACGAGGGCGGACACTCGGCTTAGTGGGTGAAAGTGGTTGTGGTAAAAGTGTGACAGCCATGTCCATACTACGGCTTGTTTCGTCCCCCGGTCGAATTGAATCAGGCTCAATTACGTTCACTACAGAGAGTGAGAGCATTGACCTCGTAACCGCGGCTGAAAAACAATTGAGAAAAGTGCGAGGTGGTTGCATCGGCATGATTTTTCAGGAGCCAATGACCAGCCTCAATCCAGTTTTTACAGTTGGTGACCAGATAGCCGAGGTCGTCCAGTTGCATCGTAAAGTGAGTCGTGCAGAGGCTCGGTCGCGGGCCCTTGAAATGCTGCATCTTGTTCGAGTTGCTGATCCTGAGCAACGGCTTGATGCATATCCTCATCAGTTATCTGGAGGTATGCGACAACGAGTTATGATTGCAATCGCTCTTGCATGCGAACCGGATCTGATCATTGCTGATGAGCCAACAACAGCTCTGGACGTAACGATTCAGGCGCAGATACTTGAGCTTCTTGAGGACTTGCGGTCACGTCTCGGTACAGCCACTCTGTTAATAACGCATGATCTTGGTGTTGTTGCGGAAACATGTGATGAAGTTGCCGTGATGTACGCTGGCCGCATTGTTGAGCAGGCACCAGCCGTTGAACTCTTCAGTCATCCGCTTCATCCGTATACGAAAGGCCTTCTTCAAGCACGGCCAAATGTCGATACTCGCGACAGATCACCACTGGCGACAATACCTGGAATGGTTCCGGCGCCCCAAGATTTTCCATCCGGTTGCCGATTCCATCCACGTTGTAGTTATGTCAGGGAGTCACGGTGTGATGCAGAGCCACCAACACTTCGTGAAGTCAGTTCGGGGCACTTTGTTCGCTGTCACTTTGCTGAGGAGATCGACTCGTGAGTGACCAAAGTCCTCAGGCAAACCCTCTGTTGATTCGGGTAAAGGATCTAAAGACACATTTCCCAATAAAGAAGGGATTGTTGCGTCGTCAGGTGGGATCAGTGAAAGCAGTTGATGGAGTGACATTTGATATCGCTAGGGGTGAAACACTCGGCCTTGTTGGTGAAAGTGGCTGCGGGAAGACTACCGTTGGCCGCAGTATTCTGCGGCTAGTGGAACCTACGGGAGGTGAAGTTACATTTGATGGTCGTGCAGTTAGGAAAGAAAACACGCGTGATTTAAGATCGCTGCGCCGCCGCATGCAGATTGTCTTTCAAGATCCGTACGGCTCGCTCAACCCTCGGATGAAAATACGATCAATTCTGGAAGAGGGCCTTATTCTTCATCGCATGGGTGACGAAAGAGATCGGCTGGAGCAAATGAAACAAGCCCTCGAGCGGACAGGGCTATCTGCTACTGTTCTTGAGCGATACCCACATGAGTTTTCAGGTGGTCAGCGGCAACGAATTGCTATCGCGCGGTCACTTGTACTGAAACCGGAATTCCTTGTACTCGATGAACCCGTTTCCGCTTTAGATGTTTCAATTCAAGCACAGGTAATAAATCTACTGGAGGAACTCAAACAAGAACTAGGTTTAACCTATCTTTTTATTTCTCATGATTTATCTGTGGTTGAGTATCTCGCTGATAATGTTGCGGTTATGTATCTTGGTCAGATTGTCGAATCTGCAGAAGTTAATCAACTCTGTCAGCAACCACTTCACCCATATACGCTCGCCCTCTTCTCAGCAGTTCCCAGCGTTGAGGTAAAGAGCCGTCGGCAAAGAATTGTACTTACTGGCGATGTTCCAAGTCCGTCTCAGCCACCAGTAGGATGTCGTTTTCATCCGCGATGCCCTCTAGCTGAAACGGTTTGCCGCGAGGTCGAGCCCCCCCAGGTCGACCTCGCAGGCCACCGCTTCCACTGCCATGTTGCCAGCCGGGAACTGGAACGTTGCGGTGGTGATGTAGGAAAAACTTCCAAGGCGATACAGGCTGCGATTACCGCTGTGTATTCCGATTCGAACGAGCCATATTCTGCCGTCTAACAAAGTAGGTCTTTGGATCATCAATGACCCAAGGCGTGCTCCATGTCTTGCCATCATCTTGACTACAGACATTGTAGAAAAATGTTTTTACCCACTCTGTGCGATACCCATAAGGATTTTGAGTTGTGAGGTGATCCTTCATAGTCAGATCGTCAACGCCTTGACTAGCGAAGTAATGAACTTTTCCATCACGTGAAAAACTCATTCCAAGCGTCCACCAACCGAGTTCAGTTTCTGAGATCGTTGGTCCACGCATGCCGCGACCACGACGATCACCTCTTACTCGCAGGTATGCAGAATCACTCTTCTCTTTGCCATCACCAGGCACAAAGCAGATAAACATGCCGGGCCAGTATTCTTCAACACCAAATTCACCACGGTCAGGATGTTCTTCACCGGTGATGATTGCGTGGGTCGTGCATCCACAGCGAAAGCCGAATGACGCTCCATTGCGTCGTTCCCATTGTGCAAAAGGTGGTAAATAGACACGAGTCACGACGCTGGGATTGTCGGCGACAGAAATGCCTCGCCCAGCAGCTTTTGCCATATTAAAAATAAGATCATCCTGCATCATACGATAGGTAAGTCGTCCCGGAATTCCCGCTCGTAACGTCGCAATAAGCAAGCCATGCTCACTACCTTCCAGCCCTGGTGCAGGAAGTTCTACCCGTTTCACAACGTCTGGAGTACCTCGCTTTGGTCCTTCAAACCATAATCCATTATTACTTTTGCCGAGAGGGCTTCTCATACGCTTATCTTGTTCTCGTGAACTTTTTGGATGGCGGTGATACCATTTCCAGTTCTCATCTTCAAAAGTATCTTTGCCGTTTTTTATGAGTACACCGGTTCCCGGAAGAAGCACCGGCTTCTTTTCCACCACTGGTTTTGCTGTCGGAGTCGTAGTTGCCTGAGGCTGTTTTTTTTCTGATTGCTGACTGTTGTTCTCCGCGGCTAGTGCGAATGCAGAAAAAAGAACAGAGTATCCAGTGAGAATGAGGACGGGAAAGACACGATTGATTGCATGTGTCATGTGGAGTTTCCTTTAAACGGCGAATTCAAGTACAGAAAAATTGACTGTGCCGAAAAAATGAATCGTCCGGAGTAGCTCGGTTTATGTGATCAACCTTCATCAGGTGGTACGCTTATCTCTAATTGCCTGTGTAGTGCCTCTAGCGAATTTTGCATGAGGAACCCATTTTCTTCAGATTACCCAGGCTTTAAATGAACGAAACATTTCATGAGTATTGGAGATGACACATCTGGTATTGAGTCAGCAAAAATGTCACAAACAGTCGGTATTTTGAGTCAAGGATCGAACGGCTTGTGACTTTTTGATTTGCGGGGTAAGGCGTGACTTGTATCGCTTCTCAAAAGCCTGCGGAGCATATGTATAGCGTGGCTTCATATGCGTTTCTTGCATTAGCTAAAGTTGCTGTTTTAGCAACCGGAGTCTTTGGGGATTCAAAGGTCTTAGGTGAAGAACAGCGAACGCTTCAACCTCTTCCACCGTATGATGAGCGTTATGCTGAGGTGGGGAAGCCAGTTGGCCAATCAATATCACTGAAACAGTTTGGAGCCGAACTATCGCGCGTCTCAGAAGTCGTACGGCATCAACTAGTACTCAATCATAATGAAGGTCTTGTCGTTGATAGTGTTCAACAAGATTCTGAGGCTGAGCGTATCGGCTTAAAGCCGCATGACATACTTGTTGAATTCAATGAACAGTACCTTGTATTACCGGAACAGTTTTCTTTGCTTTTGGATTCATTCTTTCGTCAGACACGAGGTGCTCCTTACAAAGCTCCAGAAGTTATTTTTATTCGTGCGGGTGAACGGAGAGTGGTAACACTATCAGGCAATGATCCAAAGAGCCTACATGAATTGAAGGTTCATGAGTCAGTGATGAGAACCACGGACAGTCACGGCCAAAGCATTCGTGTATCAAATGATATCGGCATGCAATCATCACATTTGAAGAAGAGACTACCCTCCCAAACGAATACAACAAATTGGAATGCAAGTTTGGAACCTATTGTGCTTTTGAGAGAAGATCCAGATTGTACGATTCGTTTAACACAAGGTAATGAAACTCGATTACAAGTGTATTCTTTGAACAAAACTTGTATTTTCGATGAGCTACTTATTTCTGAAGAGTCACTGCAAGCTGTACCAGAGACTATTCGCGCGCGAGTCGATGGAATGCTGCAAGTCATCAAGGCGTATGCCCGCGCAGATAATAAAAATCCGAAAAAGCCTGTTGTTACTGAGGCTCATACAGCACGCTTACCAGTGGTAAGTCAGCATGAGAAGCAGCTTCTTTTGCGACGTTGAGAACGCATTGATTCCCGACAACGGCGATAGCCGTTGCACGAAAATCGATCGCTTCAGTAAGGATTTCATTAATCTCATAAGATGAATGCTCGGAAAAGACGAACACGCGATAAGGAATATCCAAAGACTGCAATGTAGCTTCCCAAGAAAGAGCGAGTTCACTGACAGTTCTGCTTACTGCGACAACAAGTAATGGACCCCGAATTTGTAGGACGGAGCATTGTTCAGCTAGTGCACTTGAGTTAGGGGGTGGCATGAAAGTGAAGCGTGTCTATTTAAAGGTAGGCCAAAAGGCTACAGATATCTCAAGTTTTTGAAGTGTGCATTTGAACTGTGCGACAGCGCGTCACTTCAAAAACTCGTCATGCTGTTTTCAACGGGACGGGCAGTACGCAGAAAATCAGCTTCGGGTATTAATGCACAATCACTTCCTGATAGGTGTTCGAGAGTCAGCT
>JALCBP010000001.1:0-195654 GCA_028066355.1 Pirellulales bacterium | reverse complement strand
CTGCCCCATGAGTGGAACCCGTCAGCCAGTGACGGTAGAGGGTGTTACGGCTGGCCAGCAGTACATGCAGATGGATGGGCGGGCTGTCTTCAAATGGGCGATCCGTCTTGTTGAGGAGAATGTCCAGCAAGTAGTCCATCACTCGGGTGTGCCAATTGAGTCAATTGACCTTTTTATTCTGCATCAGGCGAACCTCCGGATTATTGATGGTATTCGGTCGTCGCTTGGCCTGAAGGAAGAGAAGTTTTTAGTCAATCTCGACCGGTATGGAAATACATCGAGTGGATCTATTCCACTCGCTCTTGATGAAGCGTGGCGTACTGGAAGGATAGGCCCTGGTAGCACAGTCTTGATTTGTGGTTTTGGTGGCGGCCTTGCTTGGGGTAGTGGTGTTTGGAGGCTCTAGTAATTTCTGGAACTCGTGTAGTCCGTAGGAAGAAAAATGAAATCATTACCGAAACGTACAGATGTTCGAGAGCACGATACGTGGGATCTTAGAAGTCTTTTTGCGTCTGATGCCGAGTGGGATGTGGCGCTTCTCGAATGGGAAAAACGTATTCCACTTTTTCGGGATTATGTCGGAACTCTGAGCGAGTCAGCTGACAAACTTGCTCAATGTCTTATTTTTGATCTGGAAATTGATCGTGAGGCTGACCGGCTCGGTACGTATGCCCATCTGCGGATGAGTGAGGATACTGCTGCAACCCCTGCTCAAAGAATGATGGGGCGTTTTCAGCATGCAGCCACCAAAGCTGGGGAGTTCGCCAGTTTTCTACAGCCAGAAATTATGTCGATAGAGCCAACTGTGCTTGAGCAGTGGCTCGAGGAACCTGTCCTCCAACCATTCCGTTTGATGCTCGAACGGGTAGTTCGAAATCGCCCCCATGTTCTTTCTGAACCAGAAGAAAGAATATTGGCCATGCAGGGGACCTTTGCCGGTACAGCAGGGAAGGTGTTTAGGCAATTAACTGATGCGGATATGAAGTTTGGCACCATAGCAGACGGCAAGGGCAATGAACTTGAGCTCTCAAATGCGACCTTTACAACGCTTTTGCATGACCCGGTCCCAGAGGTGCGGAAGTCAGCCTTTCATCAGTACTATGCTCAATATGAGTGCCACGCAAATACGCTTGCTGCAACACTTTCTGGATCGAATGAACGTGATGCATACGCTGCAAAAGTTCGATGTCATCCATCGGCTGTTGAGGCAGCATTGTTTGCCGACAATGTCCCACTTGCAGTTTATGATCAGCTGATTGCTGCGGTGCGAGCACATCTTCCCAGTGTCCACCGCTATTACGAGTTGCGACGCCGTCTCCTAGGCCTTGATGAAATACACCACTATGACTGCTACGTTCCGCTGGTTCCCGAACTTGAGCAAAAACATACATGGGATGAAGCGATACAGGAAATTGTAGAATCTCTGCAGCCACTTGGGGCAGCATATTGCAACCAGCTTGAGGCCGGCTTACGAGGTCGATGGTGCGACCGATATCCAAATGTTGGTAAGCAGTCAGGTGCATTCAGTTCAGGGACTTATGACTCTGATCCATATATTTTGATGAATTTTCAAGAGGACGTTATTGAGCATGTCTTTACACTGGCTCACGAGGCCGGTCACTCAATGCACACTCGGCTATCGGCTGATGCTCAACCATTTCAATATGCTGGATACACGATATTTGTGGCTGAAGTGGCAAGTACGTTCAATGAGCAACTTCTGACTCGGCATCTCCTTTCCAAGGCAGATTCACCAAAGCAGCGAGCAGCAATCATTTCTCGTGAAATTGATGCTATTCGTGCAACGATCATACGGCAAACCATGTTTGCTGAATTTGAGCGAATGAGCCACGGAGCTGTTGAATCGGGTGAGCCATTGACTCTCGAAAAAATCCGTTCACTTTACCGAGAACTGCTCACGGCTTATTTTGGGACAGGCTTTTCTATTGATCAAGAACTCGAACTCGAGAGTCTCCGTATACCCCACTTCTATCGTGCTTTTTATGTTTATAAGTACGCAACAGGACTTTCAGCATCCATTGCACTTTCAAAGCGTGTCACAGAAGGTGGTCCAGAAGAACTCGACGCTTACCTGCAGTTTTTGCGAGGAGGGTGTTCAAAATGGCCACTCGATTTGCTTCGTGACGCAGGCGTAGATCTCGAGACACCAGAGCCGGTAGGGCTGGCTCTTACAAGATTTGGTGAATTAGTTGAAGAGCTTGAGAAACTTCTGGGATGATACCACTACTTCCAGGGTTTGTTTTTATAAATATAAAGCAAATGTTGCTGCAAGTGCTTAGTCATGAATTAGAGATTGGTTTGGCTACTCTCTATTTGATGCAATCCGTTTTGTAAACTCGACAAAAGACCGGACCATCGAGCCCGTACCGCCGCCCGCAATTGATGGCCGTGGTTTGTCAGCAAAAGCCGGGCCTGCGATATCAACATGTATCCAGGGTATGTTGCGGACGAATCGTTCAAGTAGTTTTGCAGCAGTGATTGCGCCACCGAGCCGACCATCACCAACATTCTTTATATCTGCCACGTTACTACTGATTTGACTGTCGAATTCCTTGTCCATGGGGAGTTGCCAGACCCTTTCTCCAACTGAACGTGCTGAATTCTTAAAAACATCGCAATAAGACTGATTATTTGTAAAGATACCAGCGATATCGCGCCCCAAAGCAACCATGCACGCTCCTGTGAGTGTGGCAGCGTCGATGATGCACTCTGGGTTAAGATCGGCCACAACGTCGAGTACATCAGCAAGAACAACCCGTCCCTCAGCATCTGTGTTGTGGATTTCAATTGTTGTGCCACTTCGAGCGGTTACGACGTCACCTAGTTTGTACGCATTGCCACCAGTCATGTTTTCAACAAGCCCAACCGCGGCAACCACATGTACCGGGATTTTCAGTGCCGCTATTGCTGCTATGGCACTGAGTGCAGCAGCGGCCCCCGCCATATCACATTTCATCGCGAGCATTCCTTCTGGAGTTTTCAGAGATAGGCCGCCGGAATCGAAGGTAACACCCTTGCCAACGATCGCAGCCTTAGGCGAAGTGTTATCACATCCAGGACCTCTGTAACGCAAAAGAACAATGCGAGGTGAACGGGTACTGCCTCTGGCGACAGCAAGCAACGCTTCACATCGTTCTCGTTCCAGTCGAGCCTTATCCCAGATTTCAATCTCCAGTCCAACACGACCTGCTATAGTTGCGGCTTCTTCGGCAAATGTTTCTGGATAAAGGTCGTCTGCTGGCATGTTGACGAGGCGTCTCGCAAGTGTAATGCCGTCACCGATTATATGACCCCGCTGTACAACTTCCACGGGAGCTTGTAACCAGACGGTTTTCTCAAATGGGATCTGTTGTTTTTCTGATCGATATAAATCTTGGCCAGAGGTACCCATCGTTGCGCCAGCGACAGCTTGTTCAAGCTGGTCATTTGACCAATTTCCATCGGCCAGAAATCCGACAGTTGCTCGTGGTTTGCACGATAATTGTCGTGCTGCGGCTCCAGATGCTTCGTATAACACGCCTGCATTGACCTGATTATTGGAGCCGATTCCGACGACGAGTAATTGTTTGCAGGCAAGGCCTGGGGGGGTATAGAGCGAAACGCACTCATAGGGTTTTCCCGTAATCTCTCCCTGTTGGTGAAGTTGCTGAAGAAGTCCACCTGTCGCTTCATCAAGCTCTACAAGCGATCCACGAATACCGTCAGACTCAAAAAATATGACAAGGACATCAGCCTCGAAGTGAGCTGGCACAGCAGATGGATCTGCTTGAATAGCAGAATTCGTAGATTTGTCTTGTGAGCAGTGTAAAAATTCAAACGGCATTGTGGGATCTTCCTCCTAGAGTTCTCCTCTTTTGACGAGTTTTCTGTATGGAGTTTGGCAGGCTGTCTTACGGGCTTCAACTCGCCCAACGAAATCGTCGTGCTGCAAGGGAAAGAAGAACTGGAAGGATGAGTAAATTTCCCACGAGCCCACCAATCAAAGTTAAGCATGAGAGCCTTCCAAAAGAGACGGTAGGTATGAATTCACTTGTTGTTAATGCAAGAAAACCAACAACTAGGGCAAGTGTTGAAAAGATCATCGCCCGTCCGGCAGTCTGGTGAGCTGATTGAAGAGCTTCGGTAATACTGCCGTGTTGTAAGAGCTGTCGACGGAAAGCAGTTGTGTAGTGAATCGAACTGTCTACTGAGAGCCCGAGAGAAACAGCGGCAATCATCGCTGTTCCCATGTTTACAGGTTCTCCTGTCCAGCCAAGGACACCAAGAATGAAAACAATTGGCAATATATTTGGGACAAGTGCAATTCCGCCAACAATGATACTCCTAAAACCAAGTGACAGGAAAACAAAAATGCCCGTTGCTGCGATCAGGAAAGTAAGCCACTGATCCTCTATCATTCGCTCGACAAGCTGAGCGAGTAGAACAAAAAAACCAGTTACTTCTCCAGCAGGAGCATTTTTTGTCGGAGGGAACATTTCCGTAACAGTTTTCTTAACATGATTAATCAGTGATCGTTTGAGAGTAGCAGTTTGTTTTTCACGCGCTCGAAGCATGACTCGTAACCACGTTGAATTATCCAGCGGATCTGTACCGATAAGACTTGTAGCTAGCTGAGGCATTTGTTGTTGAAGGAATGTGACGGCGGTTCTGACGATCATGTTACCGGTAGAGGATTTCTTTAAATCAGCCAACGAAATCGGTGAAACTGCATTCAGGATGTCAACAATACTTAAGACTTTTGTCAGTCCCTCTGCTGTTTTGTTGTTTGTTGATACGTTTCGAATGCGACTCTCAAGTTCACCTACTCGGGCTAAAGTTTGGGCATCAATTGGTCCTTCGATTGGAATTAGAACGTCCCAAACCCCAGCCCCTCCAAGTCGGGACTCAATCATGTCGTAGGATTTCACAATGGGGCTTTCTGGACGAAAGTTTTTTGTGAAATCTGTTTCAACTTGTAGTTTAAATAACCCGAATCCAGTAAAGACAATGATCGCCAATGACATGAAAATTATCAGCTGAGGATGCTGGCTGATTTTCAAAACGATACGATTGAGTTGGCTGTCCAACTGCTTCTGTCCCCACTTGCTGTGAGATACATTTTTGTTTCTAACGAGGGCAAACCAAGGGATGGTAAGCCCAACAGAGAGAAGCACCATGCCGGCACCAATCGCTGTCATTTTACCAAAGTCATGAACAGGACCAACTTCGCTCGCGATAAGTGAGCCAAACCCGATGATGTCAGTGACGATAGCTGCAACAATTGGCCAAAATAGATTTTGGATTGTATTTCTCAGTGCTGGTTGTGGTGCTTCTCCATTTTCTTGTCGTCTCCTAAATTCTACGATGATGTGAACAGTGGTTGCAATTGCCACTACTGTGACCATTGCGGAGAGCATCGTGGATACCATAGTGAGTTTCTGCCCTGCCGTTGCAAGTAGGCCACGGGTAGACCACAAGGCGAGAAGAACGACTGCGAGTGGTGCAAAGAGCCATCGAACACTACGGAATAGAATTAGTAGGACAATAGAAGCCAGTAGGCCTGCTGTAATTCCGAGAACATTTCCATCACGACGTAGCATTGCAAACCCATCTCGGAGCATGACGGGCTCGCCCGCAATCGTTCCACCTGGGTACTCTTCCATAACGGAGCGAATGGCATCAATCGTTTTTCCTGTGTATCCTTGCCCATCATTTTGATCCGATGGTTTTTCATTCAGGATACATATGACAGCTGCAGTTTCTCGGTCTGTTCCAACGGTGTATCCTTCCATTAGCTCTACAAGTTTTTCAGCAGCTGGATTTATATTGGTATGAATGATGCCAGACCCAAGTGGCGTGGTTGCTAAGCTCGTTGTGGTGCGTACATCAGGGATCTGAGCTAATCGTTTCGTGAGTTCGTCTAGTCGAGTGAAGCCTCTTGGTTGAAATAAATCTGGCTCGTTATAGACCGCAAGTACAACAGAACTTGCACCAAAGGTTCTGCCAAGTCGATGAAACGGAGGAAGTGCTGAATCACTTCGATTAAACATTTCATCAATTGACTGGGAGTATTCCAGATGCCGAGATTGCTCAACTGACACCAGGCCAAGTGCAATGCCGAGAAGCAAAAATGTAAGCCGATGCTTAACAAGCAAGCGAGACAGCCAACTGGGAAGACGAGTCAAGTTGAAATATGGAAAAGGCATTCCGGCATCGTTCTGAATGAGGCTGAATCACCTAGTTTACCTGGACGGTTCGCTCAATCCTCCAGATTTTCTCGAAATTTGCGACACCTTGACCAGAATTTTGGCAGAGCCTTATAGTCCCGCCCATATTTCAATTTTCCCCATTAGCCGTGCCTTTGTGGTACGGGTTCAGCGGGTGCGCGTGCCTCAAACCGTTATTCATAGTGAACATTGCGGAGACTATCACTTTGGTCCAGGGCCACCTGGAGTAAAGATGGTATTTCTATCGGCAATTCAGCAGCTCCCTGTCACCTCGTGGATGGGTAGTACGGTTGGCTTCTGGCTTCTAGTCTTTATAGGCACAGGTATGTGGTTAGGTACGGCTGATGCGCAACCACCTGCGGCTACTGATACATCTGGTGTGCTTGCAGATTTGCCTGCTCGTGGGTTAGTGGCTGCTATTGCAGAAGCTGGTCAAATTGAAGTGCCCGCAACAAACCCCAGTGAGACTCTCGGTATTTCCGCGACTCAAGCATCTCGTTGGACGGAGGGATCCTACGATGTCTGGCACCTAACCGGGGGTGTTGAAATTCACCAAGGCCTAACTACCGTTGAATCTCACGAGGCGGTTATCTGGATTGAGCAGCAGCCTGTACACGAAGAGATGAGTGAAGGTAATGCGATCCCACCCGTTCGTACCGTCCTTGTAAGGATGGCAGGAAATGTCGTTGTCCAGAGTTTTTCGGAGTCTGATAACGCACAAGCGGCAACAATACAAAGCGACCGTTGGTCCGGTCGCTTTGGAATCATTCGTGATCCGAAACTCGAATTTAAAAGTATCGTACCATCCGGAACCAAGCCAGCTATTTATGAAGCACCGGCGCATGCTTCAATGACAACATCTTCATCCGTTGAACTTGTTTCTAATGAAGAAGAAATCGAGCGAGGAGTTGAGTCCGTACAATTTGCTGAGTTTGGTGAAGCTAATGGTGGTGCCATTATTCCATCAAATCAACCAATTGTTGCAGGGCGGAGGCTTCGTGCTTTTCCTCGATCAAGCATGCCTCTTGCGGTTCAGTGGTTTCCAAGTCCATCAGGTCCAGAGTGGGTTGCTGTAATTACATCAGGAATCAATCTCGTGATCGATGGTGTCGATCCAGCTGGACCACTCGATATTTCTGCGGATCGAATGGTGATATGGACTCGCGGACAGGCGCAGCCAGATCTCGGTGGAGATGCATCACAGACAGCAGATACGCCGCTGGAACTGTATATGGAAGGCAATGTCGTTTTTCGGCAAGGGCAGCGTGTGATCGAAGCAGTGAGCATGTTTTATGATGTCCCTCGATCCAGTGGTGTTATTACAGGCGCTTCCGTTCTCACTCCTGTTGATAGTTACGCTGGCCTTATTCGCCTACGAGCAGACGTCCTTCGCCAAGTTGATCGGAGTCGTTTCGTTGCCCAACGGAGCGGGCTCACGACAAGTCGTATGGGCATACCAACGTGGGAGTTTCGTTCTCGTGAACTGACGTTTACGGATGAGCAGGTCCCTCTTCCTGGCCCGTTCGGCATGCCAATGATTGACCCGCTTACGGGCGAGCCAGCGGTAGAGCATCAACAATTTATAAAGAGCCGAGGGAACACTGTAACGCTCGGTGGTGTTCCAGTCCTCTGGTGGCCCGTGCTTGCGACGAACGCAACAAAGCCCACTTTCTATATTAATGATTTGAAAGTCAAAAATGATCAGATTCTCGGTACTCAAGTTCTCACAAGTTGGGATGCATTTCAGGTATTTGGTTGGCAAAATGCACCGCCGGGCGTTGATTGGGATTTTAATGTCGATTACCTCAGCCTGAGGGGCCCCGGTTTTGGTACATCGCTTCTCTACAATCGACCTCAGTTTCTTGGGCTCAGAACACCAGCAAATGGAATCGCGGATGCTTGGTTTGTCGTTGACCATGGCATTGACAACCTTGGCCTTGAGCGAAGGAACTTTACATATCCCGGTTTCCCGAGCAACATTTTTAGAGGGCGATCTTTCTGGAGACACCGACAGGACTTGGGTGCAGGGTGGCAGGCACGTGGTGCAGCAGGCTGGATCAGCGACTTTAATTTTCTCGAGGAATACTACGAAGCAGAATGGGAAGAGGGATATGAACAACGGACGTGGCTCGACCTACGGCGACCTATTGATAATCGTCAGTGGCGGCTTTTAACAAGTTTGCGTGTCAATCCATTTTTCACGCAGAGTGAATGGTGGCCAAGGCTTGATCATCACTGGATTGCTCAGCCACTCTTACGGGATGCACTTTCCTGGTATGAGCATTCAAGTATTTCCTATGTTCGACAAAATTTACCCGCTGCTCCAATTGGTGATGGTGCTCCAGCAGGAAACCTTGCACCCACAAATCCTGGCCAAGGCTATTACCTGTGGACACTCCTTCCGTATGAGAATAACGTAATCGGTGAACGGCTTGTTACCCGTCAGGAGATTGATCTACCTTTCCAAGCCGGCCCAGTCAAACTTGTGCCGTATGCCTTGGGCGAACTCGGTCACTGGGGGCAGGACCTTCAGCAACAATCTATAGATCGTGCGTACGGTCAGGTCGGCGTGCGATCAAGCTTACCAATGTGGACTGCGGATAATTCCATTGAAAGCAGGCTGTGGAATCTTCATGGGTTGGCACACAAAGTTATTTTTGAGGCTGAGTTCTCATATGCCGACTCAACAAAAAATATTGATCAGTTCCCTCTCTATGATCAGCTAGATGACGATACGATTAATCAATATCGTCGAAATATTCCTTTTTTTGATTATGGTCAACCCTTTAATACGGGTGTTTCTCCGGCTCCTTTTCGCACTGCCGCTCCGTTCGGGATTGATAACCGATACGATCCGAGAACGTATGCAATTCGACGAGGGATCGGTAGCTGGGTCACTGGGCCTAGTGAAGTAGTTAACGATTTGACAGCTTTTCGGGTTGGCGCTCGCCAGCGGTGGCAGACAAAGCGAGGGCCATACGGCAACCGTAGAATTGTCGACTGGATTGTGTTTGATATCGACGGTGAGTTCTTTCCAACCACTAGCCAGAATTTTGGTCAGGTCCTTGGGCTCTGGCAGTATGATTTCCGTTGGCACATTGGCGACCGTACAACCATTCTTTCAACTGCCGACGTTGATTTTTTCTCTTTCGGCCAACAGCTTTACACTGTTGGGGCTCTCCTGAATCGCTCAGCTCGTGGGAGTCTTTACATGGGATACCAATCATTTGGTGGTCCTATTACCGCCAGCGTTCTTACAGGATCGTATACCTACCGAATGAGTCCAAAATGGGCCAGTTCCTTCGGGTCGTCAGTTGATCTTACGGGGGCGAACATCGGGCAACGCTTCCAGCTTGTCCGAATAGGTGAATCGTTTTTGATGAGTTTTGGATTTAATGTTGACTACAGCCGGAATAATGTTGGTGTGACATTTGCGATTGAGCCACGGTTCTTATCAGGTACTCAGTTTGCCGGCAGTGCTGGACCTTCTGACTCGGCTGCTGGAACCTCTGCATTTGGAGGTTCCCCGGGTGGTGCACCGATTGCTGGAGCCTATGGGCTGGAATGATTTTGCTGACGTCTAAGCCAAAAGCTCCACCCGATAAATGTAATTGTGAGCAAGAGATAAGCGGTCATCAATTCAAGTGGGCTACGGCCGTTCGACTCAGTTGGCAAGTCTCCAATCGCCCACGGAAAAAACATCCGTCCATCGGCGAATGGAGAATGGATGACGCCAAAAAGAGTAAGTATCGCAGCAGAAGTACACCATGCAGCTGCTTGAATTATTTTTTGGTCAATAAGTGCAGCAGTCATGCCCGCCCACAATAAACTCGTAATGATAAATCCGGAAGCAAGAATTCTGAGGCTATAGAGTTCGGTCGCTAGTTGACCTTCTGGAGAAGCGCCTGCTGCCACAAGTTTATCAGTTTGGATGATAACAAGAGCAGCAAGCGCAGGTATACATGCAACAGCAACAGCTGGGTAATGGCGTTTTGGTGTGGCTTCGAAGCTTTGAGCAGAAATTTCAAGACCAATAAAAATTAAGATTGGAAGAATGGCCGGGGCTGGAATGAGTTCATAGAGCAGGGCAAAGGACCCGGTAAGTCCAGCGATCCCGATAAAGATGGCTGTTGCCAATGTGTAGCCTGCCCGACCACCCATTGCCTTATATGCCGGATGACCGATGTATGGTGTTGACTGAATGACACCGCCGCAGATTCCTGCAACAAGTGTTGCGAGTCCCTCAATCGCAATAACACCTCGCGTGTCATATTCATCACCGGCAGCAGCGGCACTCTCGGTACAGTCGATACCACCAATAACAGTTCCGAGAGCAAATGGGATGACAATGGGTAGATATTTAAAGCTTAATGGCCATGCTGTGATCCATTCGAACTGGAAAACGTCGAGCCAGCCAGTTGGCCACAATGCTGAGAAAGGATCAAAACTAGCATGAGGTTCACTTGAAGGTAACCAGCCAAACGATTGGCTAATGGCGGCGATTAATCCACCGGCAAGAAGAGCAGCAAGAGCACCAGGAAGACGCCAAGGCAGCGGGACTTTTGCAGTAAGGCTTGCTAACACAATGCCTAAGGAGACAAGGCCAATGACTGGCTGAGACAATAACTCAATGAATGGCAGGAAGCTAATGAGCGCCAACGCAATTGCAGCGAGACTTCCTAGTAATGCGGCTCGTGGAATAAGTTTTCGTATCTTTGAGGCAACAGGAGCGCAGAAGAGCTTGAAGATACCACTTGCGACTATACAGCACATGCCGATGTGCCATGCCTGTCGAGCTGCATCAGTCTGAGGCAAACCATTTCCAGTTGCTTCCAGGTAGGCCGGTCCGATTACGAAAAAGACCATTCCGAAGGTACTAGGAGTGTCGAGCCCCAGTGGCATTGCAGTTATATCTGTTCGTTGTGTTTGTTTTGCAAGTCGGATTGCTAACCAGGTAAAAAGCAGATCACCTATGATTACGCCGAGGGCAGTCCCAGGAACAAAATGCGATAGTGCAAAGTCGAGTGGATAATTGAAGACGGTCACCAATAGCGACACAGCAAGGGTCAAATCAGCCAAATTGTCAAGCGATAGGCCAAAAAAAGCGTTGGTGTCGCCGCTCGTCGCCCAGCGGTAGGAAGTAGATGCTGGCATAAAAGATCTCTCAGACATCCGTTTTCAGCTCTATAGATACCCGTGGCCGACTATTAAAAACTGATAGTCGCAGCCAATACCATTACGGACTATACTCGGATTCACGGGAAAAACGAGTAGCTGCCCTTTTCGTAGTATTTGGAGACGCAACTTGTTGTGTCCTGGTCTTGGAAATAAATTCGGTGAATAAGCCGAACCAGAGGATGACCTTCTACGTAGTACATAATGGATATTGATCAGCCATCTTCGGAGAGAGTCCATCCACACGGTGGAGAGGCTTCTCTCCGTGGTGCGGGGGTTGGCGATACCACTGGCCGACTACGTCCCCTGCCGGAAGAGCCGTCCGATGAACAGCTTTTCAAAACTTTTTGTGACACCGAAGATACTAGCGCCTATGAGGTGTTGGTTTCGCGTTATGAACGAGAGTTGTTCAGTTATCTGCGACGGTATGTTGGTAGTTCCGAGATGGCAGAAGATGTTTTCCAGGCAACGTTCTTGCAAATTTATGTCAAGCGGGATCGGTTTGAAGCGGGAAGGCGGTTTCGTCCGTGGTTGTACACAGTCGCGACGAATCAGGCGATTGATGCACAACGGCGAAATCGGCGGCATCGCATGGTAAGTCTGGATCAAAAAGTGGGTAATGATGAAGAGGGAGACTTGATGTCGGTTGTGTCGTCGGCAGGTCCGACGGCAGTAGAAAATCTTGAAGACGAAGAAGCAAGAGAATGGGTGCGTGGGGCAGTAGATGATTTACCCGAGACACTGCGAGCGGCTTTGGTTTTGGTGTATCACCAGGGATTAAAATATCGTGAAGCAGCTGAGGTTCTCGGAATACCCGTTGGAACCGTGAAAAGCAGGCTCCATGCAGCATTGGTCAAACTTAATCGAGCATGGTCAAGTACTGGCCAGTCGGAGTTAAAGGCATGAAGGAACAATTTGCCAGTCATCAACAAGCCAAGCACGACAGAAGTCGAAGGTGCTTGTTGCCAGAGGAGGGAAGGGTGGCATGCGCCAAGATCTAATCGGTTATTTGCTCAATAGTTTGGATGAGGATGAACGAGCAGAGATTGAATCAACGCGTCGGAGTCCTGAAAAAGCAAGTGCGGTTGAGCGTGATCTGGCCATACTTGAACGGGCCTTGCAGCCTTTAGAGCGAGATCGAGATGCCTTCACTCCCCCCTCTGGCTTAGCCGAAAGAACAATCGCTGCTGTGAAGCAGGCTGCAGCTGAAGAGAGGCCAAGCCTCTCAGAGTCAGCAGAATCTGAACCCATTGTTCGGTCACGAGCATGGCTTGATCGCGTTATTCTTACAGCAGCAGCCCTTGCTGCTACGATTCTTCTTGCTCCTTTATTACTCGAAACAATGGAAGACGCGAGGGCCACTAGGGCTCAACAGAATCTACAGAAGGTCGCAACTGCTCTTCAGGGTTACGCTGATGCCCACAGCATGTACCCGACGCCACCTAGTGAGGGACCACTGTCCCGCGCAGGGTTATATGCTCCGACACTCGTATCAGAGCATAGGATTCGACCGGATGACGGCCTACTCGTATACCCGGGGTCATCACTCAATCAGGACGAAGATTTTCAGATACCTTCGAAGGAAGAACTCGAGGCAGCTATCGGCACAGAGAAATTTGAAAAGCTTGTTGAAATTATGGGAGGTGATTACGGCTACACGTTAGGCTATCGTGATGAGTCTGGTCATTTGAAGCCGAATCGCAACCAGCAACGAAGCCATCATCCGATCATGGCAGATGCCCCCAACGCGAGCGGTAAGCAAAGTAGTAATCATCCCGATGGGGCACATCATATTGTGTATGAGGATGGTCACGTTGAGCGCATCTGGGTTACAAGTTCAACACTTGATAAATTGCACGGGGATGATCATCTGTATCTCAATCACGATGGGGAAATTGCTGCTGGGAAAGATTCAGAGGATGCAGTTATTGGGGATTCCCATCACCAGCCGTAGTGCGTGGTGAGGCATTTGGGTCCTTTCCCTGAAGAGGATAGCCACCTTATTCGAGATGTTGCTTGAAAGTGTAGTTACCTACCAACTAGATCTCTTGCTGCGGCGACAATTGCTTCGGCAGTTATGCCAAAGTGTTCAAACAACTTCTTGGCTGGACCAGATGCGCCAAATCCGTTCATGCCAATAAATGTGCCTTTTTGACCAAGCCACTTTTCCCAGCCAAATCCTGAGGCAGCTTCACACGCTACTCTCGCCTGGGTATTGGAAGGAAGAACGTGTTCCTGGTACTCAATATCTTGCTTAGCAAAGAGTTCCCAACATGGAAGACTCACAACTCGAGTTCTGATGCCATCAGATTCGAGCAGATGAGCTGCATCAAGACATAATTGTACTTCACTACCGGTTCCGATGAGGATGCACTCAGCCTTGCCTCCTTCCGCTTCTTTCAAAATATAGCCTCCCTTGGAAACTCCATTTGCTGGCCCAAGGTTAGTACGGTCCAGTGTTGGGAGATTTTGTCGCGAAAGCACCATAACGGCTGGCTGCTTTGAATTTAGTAATGAGCTGCGATACGCCTCTGCCACTTCATTGGCATCAGCTGGCCGGAAAACATTTAAGCCTGGGACAGCTCGAGCACTCGCTAGATGTTCGATTGGTTGATGAGTGGGGCCGTCTTCCCCAAGCCCAATGGAATCGTGTGTGAGAACATAAATGACACCAAGCTCTCCTAGGGCAGAAAGCCGAAGAGCTGGTTTTAGGTAGTCAAAGAAGACAAAGAATGTCGCGGCATAGGGACGTAGGCCACACAAAGCCATACCATTGCAGGCAGCAGCCATGGCGTGTTCACGAATACCGAAGTGAAAGTTTCGGCCACTTAGATTCTTGGGGCCAAAATCACCTGCATCAGGAATAAGAGTCATTGTCGATGGAGCAAGGTCAGCTGAGCCACCTAAAAACCACGGAATACTTGAGCTCAAACTTTGGAGAACCTTCCCAGAAGATACACGACTCGCAAGTCCCTTCTCGTCAGCCGGAAATTCCGGAATCGTATCTGCCCATCCATCCGGAAGCTCTCCTGCCAGCATACAGTCCAAATTCCGAGCAACGGATGGCTCGGAGGAGGCCAGTGCCTGAAAGGCTGCCTGCCATGAAGCATGTGCTTGCTGCCCGCGTGTGCCTATCGCATTTTGGAAATGTGCTGTAACACCATCTGGAACGTGAAATGCCTCTCGGGTGGGCCAGGCGTACGCCTCTTTAGCCCCATTGATCTCATCTGGTCCCAATGGAGCGCCATGCGATGAATGAGAACCAGCTTTTGTTGGAGCGCCAAAGCCGATTATGCTTTTGACGACGATCAAAGTAGGTTTCTCATTCTCTTGTTTAAAAGCCTCGAGTGCACGACTCAGAGAGGACGCATCGTTGGCATCATCAACATATTCGATTCGCCACCCAAATCCTTCGAATCGACGCCCAACGTTTTCACTAAACGCAAGGTCGGTTTCACCTTCAATTGTTATTTTATTGTCGTCGTAAATCCAGCAGAGGTTCGCCAGTTGAAGGTGGCCGGCAAGTGATGCTGACTCACTCGCGACGCCCTCCATCAAGTCACCATCACTACACAGCACATACGTATCGAAATCAAACAGTGTTGAGCCAGGGCGATTGTATTGTTCTCCCAGCCATCGGGAAGAAATAGCCATACCAACTGAATTTGCACATCCCTGGCCAAGCGGTCCTGTTGTCGTTTCGACACCGACAGCCAAGTGGTGTTCTGGATGTCCGGCACAAACGCTATCGAGTTGACGAAATGCCCGGATGTCATCAAGGCTGACTGCAGGATTTTTATGAGCTTCTGTGTTGGGTTTTCCTTGTCTTATGCCCGCAAGATGAATCAGGCTGTATAGCAACATTGAGGCATGGCCACATGAGAGAACAAAACGGTCACGATTCGGCCAGCTTGGATCGAGGGGATCGTATCGTAGGAAATCTTTCCAAACCGTGTAGGCAACAGGGGCTAAAGCCATCGGAGTGCCGGGGTGCCCGCTTTTTGCAGCCTCGACAGCATCCATCGACAACGTTCGGATTGTGTCAATTGTAAGCTGTTCTACGTCGGAGAGTGTTGGTGTATCTGGGCTAGGCATGAAGAGACTTTCAGGCGTGAAGTTGTGGAATTCGGTGATTGGATCGGTGTCACAATCATCCTTGGGGTGAATTCTTGGTTTATGTGAAATGCCTACTATAAGCAATTATGCTTATGGTGACGACAGATAACGCTTATACGCGATATCAAGTTCTTCTGGGCTTTTTCGACAGAGTTTCCACAGCGTTTCCTGTTCTGCTGTTCCTCTGTATAGCTGAACGAGGTATTCGACGAACGCGTTTCGGTAACGGCCGCGTTCACCATTCATGAAGAAGTCTGCGAGACCCGATAGCTGGCTGTATATTTTTGGTAATTCTGGATCTTTTTGTAGTGTAATCCTCCCAAGTTTTGACAGTTTTCGTAGTGGAATAAAATAATTGTCGTTGAGAAGCCTTTCCCTTGCGGCAGGAACGCGTCCATTTCGCCGTCCACCAGCCGTGAAACCAAAATCAGTTTCCTTAAGACTCTCCATGTAACAGGCGGCAGCCTCCAGCGCCCACATGCCGTGCGTGCTTCCGGCTGTGGGGCTTGTCGGCCAACATTCTGCGAAGAGTTGATGAGTTGCTTCGTGTTCTATGGTTTGGACGTCAGTTTCTTGTGTGGAAAAAAACCATGCTGTTTGAGTGGGTGTCCAGTAAATGCCAAGTGTTCGTCCTATGTTTGGTTCCAGAGGCTGCAAGCTATTTATGTATTCCTCGCGATTCGCGAGTAATACTGCCTTGAATAAACTTGTTGGTCGAGGTCTTGCCTGTCCAACAATTCTTCGACTTAGTTCGATTGGCGTCAGCACAAAACCAGGAAAAACTTGTCGCCAGATAAAGCGAGTGAGTTCGAGCCGCTTTGCAAGATCGGCTGCATGTGAAAGCTCGGCAGTCGACTGGATGTGCCAATGATCTGATTGAAACAGCTGTGAGGGAGCGTCGAAAGCCGGTGTCCTCGAACCTCCGGCGTTAATTGAAAAGTCCTGCGACGATGACTTGAAAAATTTTTTCCCATTTCTTAGCCAGCCTTCCTCGGGAGAATACTCTTTTTTTTGTGCGAGTTGGCGAGCAACGTTAGGCCAGACCCACTGGTCCCCATGCCTGACATACCCCAGAGCACGACGGCTTATTGTATGTTCAGGGTTTTCGCGTAGTGCACGAATGAGAAGGCGCATGGCCTCATTGCTCGTTTTTATACCATCGCGAGCAGACACTTTTTTTTGCTTCTGAATGTCATTCTTGGCTTTTTCAAAAAAATAAAGTGCACGCTGTTGTCGAAGGCGCACAAAGGCGGCCCACAAGTGCGCACTTTGCTCATCAAGCCAAGCAGGTTGAATGATTTTTTGATCAATACGCGCAATAATTTGAGAATGGACCGGTCCGAGCTCATCCGGCAAAGGCCAATCCGTGATATAGGCCGCCAACTCATGGTCACCACAGGCCTGAGCTTCACGAACAACTTCTGAGCAGTAGTTACTCCAACCAACGCCAATTGGAATGAGATCGTCATTATTGTCGGCATGCAGCCTCTCTGGGCAGTTCAGTCCGATGCTAAAAAAGAAAAAAAATAGAAGAACAGGAAGCCATACATTCTTCATCGTGATGGCGTTATTCCTCTTTGTCGAAAGCAGAGTCGAACTGCCGATTACTAGGAGCAAAGTCAATGTTTTGAACAAATTCACATGCCTCAGTCGCGCCATGCTCACGATCCATTCCACAGTCTTCCCATTCAACAGACAACGGACCGCTATAGCCAATCTCATTTAATGCCCGAATAATTTCTTCGAAGTCAACACCGCCTCGGCCTGGAGAACGGAAATCCCATCCACGTCGAGGATCACCAAAATTGAGGTGGCTAGCTAGAATCCCCCCCTTGCCATTCAGGAGCACGACGGCATCTTTAATATGGACATGATAGATTCGATCCGGGAATGTTCGGATGAATTCGACCGGATCAACGCCTTGCCAATGAAGGTGACTTGGGTCGAAGTTAAAACCAAATTCTTCTCGGTGGCTGACAGCTTCGAGTGCTCTTTGGGCAGTAAAAATATCAAAAGCAATCTCAGTTGGATGTACCTCAAGTGCAAATCGCACACCTGCTTCAGCAAAAACATCTAAAATAGGGTTCCACCGATCAGCAAAATCTTGAAACCCCGCATCAATCATAGACTCAGGTACTGGCGGGAAAGAGTAAAGAAGGTGCCAAATGCTTGATCCCGTAAACCCATTAACAACGGACACACCAAGTTTTTTCGCAGCTCTGGCTGTTTGCTTGACTTCTTCAGCAGCTCGTTGCCGCACGCCTTCCGGGTCACCATCACCCCAGATGTATGGAGGTAGAATAGCTTTATGACGTTCGTCCACTCGGTCACAAACGGCCTGCCCAACAAGATGGCAGGAAATCGCATGTACCATCAGATCATTCTGTTCAAGAAGGTCTCGCTTTGTTGCGCAATAGCTGTTATCGGCGATTGCTTTGTCAACTTCAAAATGATCTCCCCAGCAAGCTAACTCGAGCCCCTGGTAGCCGAACTCACGGGCTTTGCGGGCCAGATTTTCTAGTGGCATGTCGGCCCATTGGCCTGTGAATAAAGTGACAGGACGACCCATTGCGGCGAACTCCTTGAAAAGTTGGAAGAGAGAGTGATGAACAGGCATTAAGGAAATGTTTCTTCAAAGTCCCCTCGGATTCTGGCAGATTTTGCATCAGTTGAAAACCATTCCGCAAAATGATCGAAAGGAGATCTACTTTCTGTGCCACAAATCGATGCATGTCGATACAGGTTGAGACTCCGATAACCTGCTTTCATCGACGTACAACGCTGCGAAGAAGCCAGCACCCCCAAGCGGCCACGAGAATATTGCCTCCCCAGACGGCAATAGGCGGTAGATCACCAGCTTTTGCCTCCGAAACGCCAGCCATAAAAACCGGGTAGTAGACAAGAAGAATTGGTAAAAAGCAGAGGAAAAAACTCGTGAGAAAATCAGCGTTTCGCATTCGGATCGCCATTGGAGCACCTACAAGAACAAAAGCAAGACAGCTGAAACCATTTGCCCACCGTCGCCATGGCTCCATCGCAATGCGATTAAGACGATTCTTGTAATGCTTGATGGTTGCCTGTTCTGGCGCAAAGTGTTGCGGTGCTGTCAATTCAGCATGGCCAGTCAAGAAAGCCTCAGCAAGTCGGCCAGCAATCTGTTGTCGTGTCTTGCTAATATTCAGGGATGCATCTTCTCGTGCCGCAGTAAATTCGTTCATCGCTATCTGGGATGGACTCTTGGAAAGGGGATTGTTCTTACCAATTGAGTCAAGTGGAATAACACGTTCGATAGTGTCTGGGAAGGCAACCTCAACATCGCCGACTCGCACTATACCGTTAGTGCAGATAGCAGTAATGCTTGCATTTTTTGCATCAGTCTTGAGCACGGCCTCCATTGCTGAGAGTGTCACGGACGGGCTTGAGCTATTCGGCTGAAATGACATCGTTGGCCGAATGAGGCGACGTCCTTGGACACCTTTTACGTTAATTGCGAGTTTGTCCGTGCTGTAGGAACGTTGCTGTTGTAATCGGCTGTAGATGATTTCTTCCAGACTTTGAACAACAACGCCCCGGACGCCTTCCCGTCCCCAAGAGACTGCTACGTCATTTAGCCAGACGCAAGTTAAACTGATGAATATCGCCAAGAAGGCAACTGGCCAAATAAGAGCCATTGGGGTGATGCCGGCAGCCTTGAGAGCAATGATTTCATTCGAACTTGAAAAACGTCCAAAAACGCTTGCGACCGCAAACAGTATTGTTCCAGGAACTGCGAACCGCATAGCATCAGGCAAGACATATGGAATCAGAGCAAGTATTTGGAGCAGTCCTAATCCCTGCTGCTGTGCTTCTTTCGTGAGCCCAATGACAAGCATAAAAAGGGTGAGTGCTGTGAGTGCAACAAGAAAAACTTGGAGCATTTCCGAGAGCACATATCGCGTGATTATTTTCATTGGCCGCATTCCTTCGCTGGCCTGAAGGTTGTAAAAGAGTGTTAGATCGTAACCCTATGGCGACCCTTTTGTGTCAGTATCTGTGAGCATAGACGATTGTATGGCGTTAGAGAATATCTGAAGCCCTTCGGCTATTGCCCGAGTTGCCGTTGTAAAATCACCTGATTGAGTCGCGATTCGAGCTTTCTCAGTCAATTCGGTAAGTTTCTGTGATTCTGTATCCAGATTATTTTCTGCGAGCTCATTGTATGCATGGTCGAGAGACCGAATCATCCGAGTGAATAATTTTTCAGAGGGCGAGCAATCATATCTGCGGTATGGTGCTTTTCCGAGAAACGTTCCTCTGCCTGGTGACATCATCTTGATTTTTTTTCTCGGTTTGAGCAGGGCAAAACTGAAGAATGAACCAAATACTGAACCGAGTGTGAGACCCATTGAAATAATGCTGCTAGCAAGCAACATTCGGCGAAAAAAGGCATCGGTTCCATCGGATGATTTGTAAGCAGAATATGACACTAGACAAAAAAAGAAACTCACAGCTGCGACTCCAAGGAATATCCAAGGGCGACGTTGACTAGCGATGCTTCCTCCGTCGTCCACTAGCGGCCATTGTTTTTCGCGTCGTGAGTATTGTGTTACTTCTTCAGGGCCTGCTTTTACGATGATTACGGTGGTGTTATCGGGTGCGCCTCGTACAAGAGCAAGACCGACAACAGCGGCTGTAGCCTCCTCTATAGACAGTTGTGAGGTGAAGATTGCAATTTCTTCATCGCTGAGTGTTCCAGAGAGACCGTCGCTACATAAGACGAAAAGATCGTTTTGCTCGACAGGAAATGGGCCTTCAAGGTCAATGTCTAGATCGCTGTGAGGACCCATTGAGCGAGTGATGATATTTTTCGGGACGGTTGGGAGATCGGCTCCTTGGGTCTGGTTGCTTTGCCCGCTTGCTGCTGCAACTTCCCAGGCGAGTGAATGATCTCGTGAGAGCTGTTCGATGTTATGTCCGCGCACTCGGTAAACACGACTGTCACCAACATGGCCGACAATGGCTCCCTGAGGAAGCACCACAAGTGTTGAACAAGTTGTGCCCATTCCCTTGTAGTTGGGGTCGTTCTCTCCCTTTAAGTGGATTTCGTTGTTGGCTTGAGAGAGGCTCTGTGAAAGAGCAAGTGGTGGTGAATGTTCAGGTTTGAGTTCACTATAAATTTCTGGAATACGTGTGACCGCTATACGGCTCGCCTCTTCACCGCCTGCATGTGCACCCATTCCGTCTGCAACAATAAACAGCCATCCGTGTTTTCGGAAAAAGCTTGATGACTTAGAAGGTATGGCTGTGGCAGAATCCTGATTGTTGGAACGCCTGCGGCCTACATGAGAACGGACGTGGTATTGGAGAGTGTTGCCCTGTCCCACTGAATTACCTCAAGAGATGATTCACGGTGAATGTAATGCCTTACGCTGCCCTCAAAGCAACGTAGTCAAAGTAAGAAATGTAGCAGGATTGGGGGGAAATTTCTTAACATAAATCATTGGTTTGGGTGGTGCTGGGCCGCTATCTGGTCTGGTTTGATGAAATAAATCGCCCTAGTCTTACGGCTATGATGATTAAACGCCAGGAAAAATTCTCGCCAGTTGAGGTGTGGCACGGTTTCTGTTCGGGCCGTTCTCCGCGGAAAGTCTCTGCACTAGGCGTGATATCTTGTGTGGGGATACTTTTTCTAGTGTCTGCTGGCTGTGTTCAGAGACGAATGACGGTCAGGAGTAATCCGCCAGGTGCGCTCGTATACGTTGATGATTATCAGATTGGCACGACGCCGGTGTCTACCGACTTTGTCTATTACGGCACGAGAAAAATTCGACTCATCAAGGACGGATACGACACCCTCACAGTTCAGCAACCATTTCCAGTCCCTTGGTATGAGATATTCCCACTTGATTTTGTGACGGAGAATCTTTGGCCTTGGGAAATTCGAGATGAGCGTGTTGTTGACCTTGCGATGGTGCCTGCTGGAACTGTTCCTGCAGAGGCAGTGGTTAGCCGTGCTGAGTTAGCAAGAAGGTCTGCTGGAAGTGGGCCACCAGTTCCAGTCGCTCCAGTTTCCGTACCACCTCCATCACTCCCACCAAGTACAACGCCCCTCTCACCAAACGTGCGGCCTCAGGCTCCAGTTGAGCCACTTCCGTCACCAACAGCCGTCCCGGCGTTTCCGTTGCCCCAATAAATACGGGTGAGTAGTTGAGGTTCTATGGCATAATGTAGCCATGTCCTCATTATTTAAAAAAGATGTTTTTTGCTCTCGTCAGAAACTTGAGGCAACAAAACTTCATCGATTGAATGAAATGTTTGCAGTAGTACTTTCTGCGAATAGCTTCTATCGCAAGAAGTTATCTGGATGTACCACACCGGTTCAATCACTGGAGCAATTTGCCGACTTTCCATTCACGAAAAAGCCTGAACTCATTGGGAGAGAGAATACGGTTTCCGCTCGAAACAGAACATGGAGTGATCAGAAGTATGTTCGGTTTCACCAAACGAGTGGTACCAGTGGCCATCCACTTCAGGTCTGGGATACGGAAGAAGATTGGGATTGGTGGATGACATGTTGGAAGTCAATTTACTTGCGGGCAGATCTTCAGCCTGGTGAACCAGTCTTTGTGGCGGCTTCTTTCGGCCCATACATCGGCTTTTGGAGTGCCTTCGAAGGTGCAGTCGCAAGTGGTGGACGGGCGATCCCTTCAGGAGGGATGTCGAGCGTTGCTCGCTTGGAACTCCTGCGGAAAACAAACTCAAAAATTCTCGTCGCAACTCCAACGTACGCGCTGCATTTGGCAGAAGTGGCCAGAGAGCAAGGATACGAAACAGCAACGTCGACAATTCGTTGTGTTCTTGTTGCTGGGGAGCCTGGAGGCTCCCTGAAAGCAGTTCGGCAACGGATAAGCTCGGCCTGGGGGGCTGATGTGCTTGATCATGCCGGCGCAACAGAGATTGGCCCATGGGGCGTTGGGTGGCTAGAACACGCGGGGCTTGAAGTATTAGAGGAATGGTTTCATCCAGAATTCCTTGATATCTCAACAGGACGACCTGCAAAACAGGGTCAGCTGGCTGAGCTGGTGCTGACAACACTCGGTCGCCACGGTTGTCCGGTGATCCGTTATCGAACAGGTGATGTTGTTCATCCAGTCTGGCCAACTGAACAGGAGGTCGCAGCGGGTCGGTCACCGAGGGTTTGGCTTAAAGGAGGAATTCTTGGTCGAACGGATGACATGCTTGTAATTAGGGGTGTGAATATTTTTCCATCAGCAGTAGAAAATATTATTCGAGAATTTCCTGAAGTCCTTGAATATAGGCTTACGGTTGATTGTGAGAAGAATCTGGACATGCTGCATGTCGAGATAGAAGGTCGCGTCTCTACGGCCGATCGAGTCGCTCAGGAGTTACACGTTCGGCTTGGCCTTCGAGTTGACGTCACAGATGTGTCTCTCGGTACGCTGCCCCGATTTGAAGGCAAAGCTCGGAGAGTTATTGATAACCGCAGAAAGTTGTAGCAAAGTTCGTGAAAGGGAAAATTGATTGAGTGATTGCCGACCTTTAGCTATTCGTCGTTGTCGTGACGGTGGCATTGAAATTGATTGGAGTGACGGTACGCAATCGGTGTATTCACCGCAATTTCTTCGTGATGCCTGCCCTTGTGCTACCTGTCGAGAAAAGCGAACAGTGCCGACAGAAACAAATCCACTTCAGGTACTTCAGCCTTCGGATGTTGTTGAGATGGCAGTCAGTGCCATGGAGCCTGTTGGGCAGTATGCTTACAAGATTTACTTCTCGGACGGGCACGACAGTGGGATCTATACACTGGAGTACTTGCACGAATTGGGATAATCACATCTTCATGATGCCTACAACGGTAGCATTGACTACAGCGGCGATACGAATGGCGTCGTGGCAGGCCTCTTCACTCACATTGAGTTGAAGAAGGCTTGATTCGTGGCTTTTGAGGCACATCTCGCATCCCGCGAGTGCGGCACACCCAAGACTCATAAGTTCAAAGTCAGCTTTCGAAGTTGCTGGCTGATTCATGCGATTCATCCGAAGTCGTGCCGGCCTTGCAGAGTAGCTTTCCTTACCGATCATATGTCGAAAGCGGTAGTAAACTGTATTCATCGCCATTATTCCCCCGGCAGCTTTGGCATCACTGATGATTGGTTCGCAGTCATCTCCTAGCGAATTTTCGAGGTCTTCTTTTACTGCCGTAACGAATTCGTCTGAACGAAGGAAAACCCCGCATGTAAGCGCTATTCCTAGTGACTGAGAAGGCTCCAGGTTTTCTCCCAATAAAACACTCGACAAATTAAGCCGAATATCTTTCAGATCATCCGGCAGCATTTCACGAAGCTTGTCGAGGGCGGGAGTTGGGATCGACATGGTGGTTTTCTCCTTGTGAGGCAAATGAAATGTGTGCTTTCCCGTAAATTGTAGCTATTTATTGAAAGGATAGGGGGTTGGATGATAGAGTCGTCGAAATTTGTTTTTTTCCTCAATAAAGACTCTGCAACATGCCCCGCCGCGATGACCTTCGCACTATTTTGTTGATCGGTTCTGGACCAATTGTCATAGGACAAGCCTGTGAGTTTGACTATTCGGGCACACAAGCCTGTAAGTCTCTGAGAGATGACGGGTACCGAGTTGTGCTGGTGAATTCAAATCCAGCGACCATTATGACTGACCCGGAGACTGCAGATCGGACATATATCGAACCGCTAACATGGCAGGTATTAGAAAAAGTCATTGCGGAAGAAAAACCAGATGCGGTTCTTCCGACGTTAGGCGGCCAGACTGCCCTGAATCTGGCCATGGATCTGGAGCGACACGGCGTTCTCGAGAAATATGGCGTTGAGATGATTGGCGCTCGGGCTGAAGCAATTCAGCGAGGAGAAGATCGGGAACAGTTCAAGTCGACGATGGAAAAAATCGGCCTTGATACTTGTCGTGGACGGCTTGTGAAGTCTCTGTCAGAGGCACGTGAAATACTTGCCGAGATAGGTCTTCCAGCGGTTATACGGCCGAGTTTCACTCTAGGCGGTTCCGGATCAGGTGTCGCATACAATCGTGAAGAGTTTGATCAGAAAGTGCAGCGTGGCCTTGATCTTTCACCAGTAAGTGAAGTTCTCGTTGAGGAGTCAATACTTGGCTGGAAAGAATATGAGATGGAGGTCATGCGAGATGCAGATGATAACGCTGTTGTTATTTGCTCAATTGAAAATTTTGATCCTTGCGGTGTTCATACAGGGGATTCAATTACCGTCGCCCCAGCCATGACTCTTACTGATCGTCAGTATCAACTCATGCGAGATGCGAGTTTTGCAGTTATTCGCGCGATTGGTGTCGAGACGGGAGGGTCAAATATACAATTCGCTGTTCATCCAGATACGGGTCGGATGATTGTTATTGAGATGAATCCTCGCGTGAGTCGGTCGTCAGCGCTTGCGAGCAAAGCAACCGGTTTCCCTATAGCAAAAATAGCAGCGAAACTTGCAGTGGGATGGCGGCTCCACGAGTTGGCGAACGATATTACCCAGAAGACAAAGGCCTGTTTTGAACCCTCAATAGATTATGTTGTGGTAAAAGTCCCTCGTTTTGCGTTTGAAAAATTTCCTGAGGCTGATAGTCGACTGTCCACTCAAATGAAGAGTGTTGGCGAAACGATGGCAATAGGTCGAACGTTTAAGGAAGCGTTTCAGAAGGCCCTCCGAGGACTCGAAGTCGGATCTTTTGGGTTTGGTTGTGATGGAAGAGACCAGTGGGGCACGCCAACGCAGCCCTCTCTTGATGATATTCGTGCGCGAGTTGCCAGGCCTGATCCCGACCGAGTTTGGTATTTACGGTATGCGATATTGGCTGGCCTAAGTATTGAGGAACTACACGACTTGACTGGTATTGACCGGTGGTTTCTTGATCAGTTGGTGCAAGTTGTTGACTTAGAGCAGCAAGTGCGGGATGCCGGTAGTCTGGCAAACCTCGACGACACAACGTTTCGCATGGTGAAGCAGGCAGGGTTCTCAGATCGGCAGTTAGCGAACATCTTGGGCGAGGTGGAACTCGATGTTCGAGAGAACAGGAAATCCCGAGGGATTGTCGCTACGTTCAAGGCAGTTGACACCTGTGCTGCGGAGTTTGAGGCGGAGACCCCATACTATTATTCAGCGTGGGAGGATGAGGACGAGACGCCACCAAAAGCAGAAGGCGTGAAGCGAGTCATGATACTCGGGGGTGGGCCTAACAGAATTGGGCAGGGGATAGAGTTCGATTACTGCTGCTGCCATGCGAGTTTTGCACTACGTGAATTAGGGATCGAGAGTGTAATGGTGAATTCGAACCCTGAGACAGTGAGCACTGACTATGACACAAGCGATCTGCTGTTTTTTGAGCCTTTGACAAGTGAGGACGTGCTCAATATTGCGGACCGAATTAAACCGGATGGAGTTATTGTTCAACTTGGTGGGCAGACGCCACTTAACCTAGCGAGAGCACTTGCTGCTGCAGGTCTGCCAATCATTGGAACAAGCGTCGATACAATAGAAGAAGCAGAAGATCGTGAAAAGTTTCGTGAACTTTTGGATCGACTGAATCTAAAGCAGCCGGCTAGTGGAATAGCTCGTACTCTCGAGCAGGCGCGTAAGGAAGTTTCTAGGATCGGTTTTCCGTCCTTGGTCCGTCCAAGCTTTGTTCTTGGTGGTCGAGCAATGGAAATTTGTTATGACCAATCTCAGTTTGAAAGATTTGTGGCTGAGGCATTCATAGTTGCCCAGGGTCAGCCAGTGTTGATCGACCGTTTTCTCGAGGACGCGACAGAAGTCGATGTCGACTGCATCTCTGACGGCACGGAAGTAATAGTAGCCGGAGTGATGGAGCATATAGAGGAAGCTGGTGTGCATTCGGGTGACTCTGCATGCTGTATACCCCCGCACAATCTGAATAAGCAGACAGTTTCAGAAATCAAACATGCTGCCGTAAATTTAGCCAAGAGTCTTGGCGTGGTCGGCCTCATGAACGTTCAGTTTGCGGTTAAGCGTGAAGGAAGTGCTGATACCTTATACGTTATTGAGGTGAATCCACGAGCGAGTCGAACGGTCCCTTTTGTTTCGAAGGCAACAGGCGTACCGATTGCCAAGATTGCTGTAAAGGTCATGGCTGGGGAAACCCTCTCTGAACAAGGGGTTGTCGCAGACCCTGTTCCTTCACATGTTAGCGTGAAGGAAAGTGTTTTTCCTTTCGTTAAGTTTGCTGGCGTTGATATTGCCCTTGGGCCGGAGATGCGAAGTACTGGTGAGGTAATGGGGGTGAGTGGTAATTTCAGCCTTGCTTTCGCAAAGGGCCAACTCGCAGCGGGGACAGTTCTGCCAGAAACAGGAAAGATCTTTTTAAGTGTCGCAAGTCAGTCAGCAAAAAAGTCCATGGTGGATTTGGCTCGTCGTCTTGTGGGATTGGGCTTTGAGTTGATCGCGACCTCTGGGACGGCTGAAGCACTGTCACAGGCCGGTGTTCAAGTTGAATCAGTCAAAAAGTTGCAGGAAGGACACCCAAACCTCATTGATCATCTGATTGATGGTCGCGTTCAACTAATATTCAATACACCTCGTGGTAAAGGTGCCCGTACGGATGAAGGCAGGATTCGGGCTGCAAGCGTGCTTTACGGAGTCCCTTGTATAACCACTCTTGCGGCCGCTGAAGCATGTGTCCGGGCAATGGAAGCCCTAAAGAGCGAACCAATGAAGGTACAGGCAATGCAAGACAGGTTTTTAGCGGGGGCAGCGTCGATTGATCGATGACCGTTCATGAGAGTCTGGCAGACGTAATGGAATCTCTTTTCCCTGAAGTGCCTCTAGCTCCACGCCCATTGCTTCCTAGTGAGCCAGATATACCTCCAAGTCTGACAGCAAGAACACTTGACGGCCTTGAATGGCTGCTGGCGAAAGAGTTGTCAGCATTAGGTGCAACAAATTTGCGAATCGGACGTCGGACAATCGAATTTACTGGATCAAAAGAGACGCTTTACAGGGCTGTTCTTGAGTCTCGAATAGCTATTCGGATCCTTGAGCCTCTGGGTCGGTTCGCCGTGAGTTCACCAGAATCACTTTATCAATCGATATCAAGCGTGGATTGGGCAACGCATCTTCGTCCGACTCAAACGCTTAGAGTCGATGCACGAGTCCATGATTCATTTATCGATCATTCGCTCTACGCGTCCCAGGTTGTTAAAGATGCAGTGGTAGATGGTGTACGAGCAGGACACGGTCGTCGACCGAATGTGCAGTTGCATGGGGCAAGCCTTCGGCTTTCACTTCATCTGGCCGGAGAAACAGCAACTTTGTTTCGTGATGCGGCAGGTCAGTCTCTGCATCAGCGTGGTTGGAGAAAAGGAAAAGTCGAGGCTCCTCTTTCAGAGGTTCTAGCAGCAGGCATTCTTGGTATTTCAGGCTGGCAACCCAGCGAACCATTGTTGGACCCGCTGTGTGGCTCAGGAACGTTTGTTATTGAGGCGGCGACTCAAGCAGCTGGTCTCGCGCCGGGTCTGTTACGTGCAAGGAAACGGAAACAGGGTTTTTTTCGTTTCCATGACTTTGATCGAGAACTTGCCAAGGAAATTCTTTTTGATCTTGAAAATCGTACCAAAACTCCTTCAGGTACGTTTCATGCTAGTGATCTTGATCCAGCAGTAATTCAAATTGCAGAGCAGTCTGCTCAATTGGCCGGAGTAGCTGGTGCGATCAAGTTTTCCTGCAATCATTTCGAAGCCGTGACTCCAGAAAGTGAGCACGGCTTGGTGCTCACCAATCCGCCGTATGGCGAGCGACTTACACAGGCTAGAGCGGGTGCGGTGTTTCGTAGAGTTGGTGACTGGTTAAAAAAATCTTGTGCAGGCTGGCGAGCCGGAGTACTGGTACCAGTTGAGCTTGCAAAATCAATTGGGTTAAAGCCGCATCGCCGCGTAGTCCTCTCGAATGGTCCAATTGACTGTCGGCTGGTCGAGCTAGTTGTTCATAAAGATAAAGTATCCGGTACGTTCGCTGGTAATAAAGCGTCGGAAGAATCAAAAGCAGAGCGATTCACTTCAACAAAAAAAACGTCACGAAGCATAAGCGACCAGATAGGAGATTTTCGGCGACGGCTCGCAAAGCGGTCTCGTCATCTAGGGCGATGGGCAAGGAAGCAAGGGATTGATGCATATCGTCTTTACGACCGAGATATTCCGGAGATACCTCTGGTTATTGACAGGTACGGTGATTGGCTTCATGCAGCCGAATACGAGCGTCCCCATGATCGAACCGCTATTGAGCATGATGTGTGGCTTGATCGAATCATGGAGGCGGCAACCGATCAGCTCAGCATTGCACCGGACCGTGTGTTCTTCAAGGTGCGTCGTCGACAGCGAGCTGGGGGACAGTATGAAAAAATGGATGATCGCTCTGTTGCTTTTTCAGTCAGCGAACACGGGTTGAAGTTTGAAGTCAACCTTTCCGATTATCTTGATACAGGACTTTTTCTCGATCATCGCCAAACTCGTACGATGGTTCGTGGCGATGCGGCAGGTCGATCAGTCCTGAATTTATTCGGTTATACAGGTAGTTTTTCTGTGGCGGCCGCTGCTGGTGGAGCAGAAGTGACTACAACGGTTGATCTCTCAAATACGTACCTCGAGTGGGCGAGAAGGAATCTCGCTGAAAATGGGTTTGTAGATAGACGGCAACATGCTCTTCTTCGAGATGATGCACGTGAATTCCTTAAGCACCGTGGCCGTCGAGGTGAGTCTCCCTTTGATCTTGTGGTGGTTGATCCGCCAACATTTTCACGTTCGACGAGACAGCGACAGGACTGGGATGTACAGCGAGACTATGCCGATCTGCTTCAAGCTGTTGCCAATAACTTAAGCAAGGGGGGTATTGTCTATTTTTCGACCAATTACCGCCGTTTCAAATTTGAAGAAAAGCTTCTTGCTCACACCTACGATATATATGAGATAACCCGTAAGACAGTGCCCGAGGATTTTCGAAATGCTCGGATTCATCGTTCATGGAAGTTCTTAAAGAAAAGCTGAAAAGTTTTTGGTGACCACATGAAGGAGGCTAAATCATGAGACACGAGAGGTGGTGTCCACAAAAGCCACCGTCATTTTTGTTGGTATGGAACCTTGTGGTTTACTTGGGTGTTGGGCTGATTTGCTTCGGCTGCCAAAAAATGGAAACTAATCGAGTGTGTCTCGTTTCGAGCCTGCCGCGTACCGGTGTGTCAAGGCAGGTCAGTGAGGAGGTTGTTCGGGGCATTAGGCTGGCAATTGACGAGGTGAAGGCGAAAGTCGGGCGGTTTACCCTCGAGTATCGTGATCTTGATAACAGCGCAGCAGCGTCTGGTCGGTGGACAAGTGAAGGAGAGGCCGCCAATGCTCGTATGGCGGTGCAGGATTCCGATGTAATGGCATACATTGGCACCTTGAACTCTGGAGCAGCCCGAGTCTCAATGCCTATTCTTAATTATGCAGATTTGCTGATGGTATCTCCAGCAAACACGGCCGTTGGGTTGACCAAGCCAGGCCTAGGACTGCCTGGAGAGCCGAACGTTTACCGACCTTCTGGCAGATTGAACTACATACGAGTTGTTCCCGCTGATGATATTCAAGGCCCACTTGCTGCAGATTGGGCATTCGAGCGTGGGGTGCGTCGTGTTTTTGTCATTGATGATGCTGGTGTTTACGGGCGAGGTGTAGCATCTTTATTCGCTGATCGGTGTCGTGAGAAAGGTATGGTAGTTCTTGATCACGTCTCGATTGACCCACAGGCAGCGGAGTTCAAATCATTTGTAGGTTCCGTTATGAGTGCTGATCCGGACCTTGTGTACTTTGGCGGCAGTGCCCGAACCAAAGGTGGGCAACTTGCACGCGATCTTGTTTCAGCTGAGAGTGAGGCGATTCTTCTTGTTTCCGACGGGTGTCGTACCGAAGCGTTTCTCGAAGCGGCAGGCGCGGCTTCGCTTGAGGGGCGGTGTTTTGCCACATCTGCTGGGCTGTCACCACAACCAGCAGATTGCAACGAGAAATTGTTATTTCTTCGCTACAAGGAAAAATATGGAACATGTCCAAGCAACGCCGCAATTCACGGGTATGAGGCAGCAAGGCTGGTGATTCGAGCCATTACTGCTGTTGGTAAAAAAGATCGTCGAGCTATTACGGAATCAGCGTTTTCAAGCAAAGTAGACGATGGTGTGCTTGGGCAATGGCGGATTGATGCAAATGGGGATACTACACTTCAGGAAGTATCTGTAAGTGTTGTTCGGGATGGTCAATTCGTGCACGAGGAAGTTATCTCGACTGCTGGCGTAGGCAAAAAGGATGGCAGTAGATAAGACTAGTGTGCAGACTTTATCGAAGGTTTACTTTGTCGGGACAGATGCGTGGACGTAGCATCCTTTCTTCAGCAATGTGGTATCGGAATCACAAGTGGTGGATTTCTTGGGCTAATTGCTGTCGGGTATACATTGGTATACGGAACTGTTGGGCTCATTCACTTCGCCCATGGGGATGTAGTTATGCTTGGTGCCTGCCTGTCACTAGCAATATTGTCATTCCTCGTGCCCCTGCCTGTTGATCCATTGACGGGTTGCCTTGTAGCGGTTCTGGCTGCTGTTTGTAGCGGACTTTTTTGTGGCTGTCTGAATGTTTGTATTGACCAGTTTGTCTATCGTCCTTTGCGGAATGCTCCTCCGTTATCACCCCTTGTCTCAACAATTGGCGTTTCGTTTGTGCTCATGAATGTGGGGCTCATTTGGATCGGCCCGACTGATCGTGCATTTCCTGAGATTTTTCTTGAGTCTATGTATTCGTTTGGTGGACTTCCTGTTGCGTTAGCAGATCTTCTGGTTCTCATCATTGTCGTGCCACCAGTTCTTTGTCTGTATGTTCTTCTTCGTCAAACTCGTTTTGGAAGATCGTTGCGTTCTATTGCTGCAGTCACCCGCGTGACATCTCGTTCGGGGGAAGCGGGGAGGCTGATGGTTGCTACATTTTTTTTGAGCGGATTTCTCGGTGGTGTTGCGAGTGTTGCTGCTGGTATTCATGCAACGACAATCAACTATCAAATGGGGCATCAACTGGGGTTGTATGCACTTACTGCAGCAGTGCTTGGAGGTATCGGAAGTGTTCCTGGTGCGATAGTTGGTGGACTTGTAATCGGATTAATCCGTGCGATTTCGGTAGCCGTTCTTGGTCCGCGTTGGGCTATCGCATCAGTATTTCTCGTGCTCATTGTCTTTCTTGCCTTTCGCCCGCAAGGTATTTTTGGAAAATCAAAGACAAGAGGAGGGCTACGATGAAAATCCAAGGCGTCTCCCTGTTCAATCTTTTTTGTTGGTCCAAGAAAAATTGGGAAACACCAGTTTTTGTCGTCCTCGCCCTCGCGCCCTGGTTTATTCCGACATTTGCCGGCGGGTTCGGTGGACAGATGACATCGGTCTTAATAATTTGCATTGCGGCTCTCGGTCTCAATGTTATGGTTGGTTTCACGGGATTACTCCACCTCGGAATTGCATCATTTTTTGGATTGGGGGGGCTCTTTCTTGCAATACTGACCGTCCCGATGAATCCTTTGGAGGTAGGTTTTCTTCCAGCGGTTTTCGTCAGCGTTGGTGTGACCGCCGTAGTTGGAACATTACTCGGATCTCCAACATTACGTCTTCGAGGTGAGTACCTCGCTATCGTTACCCTTGGTTTTGGGGAAGTCGTTCGTGTTTTTTTTCTGAATCTAGAAAATGTAACAGGTGGGATACAGGGGCTTGGTCCGATTCCACCTCCAGGATCAGGCATATTTGTTGCGGGGACAGATCTAGGTAGAGAGTTCGTTGTTGATTCACGATGGTTCTACTATCTATCTCTTTTTGTTCTTTTTGTTGTGATGCTACTTGTACGGGGTCTTGAAAAATCACCACTGGGCCGAGCCTGGATTGCTGTTCGTGAGGAGCCACTTGCCGCTGCAACAATAGGAATTTCTGCAACGAAAGTACGGCTTTCGGCTTTCACAATATCTGCAGCAATAGCCGGACTCGCGGGCTGCCTGTCTGTCGCAAGTATTGGTAGCACCGGTGATCCAAATGCATTTGGTTTTCATCGCTCTGTCGCAATTCTTTGCGCTGTAATAATAGGTGGCCTGGGCAGTATTCCCGGAACACTTATTGGGGTCACCATCTTGTTTGGTTTTGACATTGTTGTCATTCCGTGGATTGATTTCTGGATGCAGCGTATTCAGGGTCAAGTAGTTGATGTGAGTCTTTTTACGCTTGGAAGTTGGCGGTTGGCTCTTGTAGGCATTGCATTGATCGTTGTGATGCGCTTTCGTCCTGTAGGACTCATTCCATCACAACGTTTCGCTGCTGAATTTCAGGAGTCACAGCAATGACCCGTGAAGAGAATAAGAAAGCGAGTGACAGCCCAGTTCTTCCAGCAGATATTCCACTTCTGAGTATTGATCGGCTTACCGTCCAATCAGGTGGGATGCCACTCATCGAGGAATTGGAAATTGATGTGGCATCAGGTAGTAGTGTTGCCATTATAGATTCAGGAAGAGGGTCGAAAGTTGCTTTACTCGATGCTATCAGCGGTCTGCGGCCGGCGTTTTCTGGTTCAGTTCGGTTGGATGGGCGTCGATTGAAGCAAGCATTTTCGGCGAAAACATTCTGGGGTGTACTGTTTACAGGCATGCTCGTTGGTTTGTTGTGCGCGGCAGCGGCGGTCGATATCGACCGATTGTGGTTGGCTGTTGTAAAGAGAGGTCTTGTAGTCGATGAACCATTTACCCCAGCAACGTTTGGAAAAAGACTGCGCAGTTATTTCCGTGCGGAATTGGCTGTCGATCGGCTGGCCGGTACTTGGCGAATAGTTACTGCAGACGGACGTGAAGTTCTCGCCGTACGGCGTGATCTTTCTGAAGCCCGGGAATTGCAGCATCAAATGCAAGCAGCGGTGACTGCTCGGCGAACTGGTCCAGGTGTGATACCAGACATAACTGATTTAGTGGGCGATGCAAATGAGCCACAACGGGAGTTGCTGTTAGACGAAGCTACTCTTGACCGGTTGGCAGCAGGGAAGCGTCGAATTCGTTTTCGTGGTTGGTCTGCTTTTATTTGTGGGCTCCTTCTTGGAGTTGGAATGTCGCTCGCTATTTGGCAGCGGGGAAGGCGTTCACCAGAAGTTGCTGCTCGGGTTGGAGTGGCTCGTACATTTCGATCTCCAAGAAACTTTCCAGCGATGACAGTCTTTGAGAATATCCTCGTTTCAGTAGAGCAGAGTATTTATCGGAGATCGTCATCATGGTGGCCATTTTTAGATAAAGCAAAGTGCATTGAGCGGACAGAAGAGCTCATTCGTTCTGTGGGCCTGGTCGATCAATCGTTCTTGTTTGCTTCAGGCCTGACACGTTATGAGCAACGTTGTTTGGAAATTGCTCGTGGCTTGGCGACAGACCCTCGACTTCTTCTTGTTGACGAACCAGCTTACGGCATGAGCAGTCAGGAACAGCTCGCTTTGGCAAACCTTCTTAAGGAAGTCTGCGGAGGAACATTGACGCTTGTTGTGACCTCTGTGGGAAGTGACCCATTCACGCTGATCTGTGATCGTGTAGTCCATCTTTCGTAGCGTTAGCTGTCTGTGTAACAACTCATGCTAATTCATGTTCACATTTTTTAAAATTTTAAGAATTGCTGCCCCATGATCAGCTAACCGTTTTTCACCAATGCCCTTACATTGCAGGAGTGCAGTTAGGGTGTCTGGCTTTTCGCGGGCAATAGAACGCAAGGCTCGATCATCGAGGATTGTCCATGCAGGTTTCCCTCGTTCTGTAGCTATTTTCCTGCGCCAAATTCTAAGATGCTCAAAGAGCTGTCGGTCCACTCCAATCCAATCATCAGACTCTTTTCGAGATCGCACTGCTTTTCCTAATCGTGGCTCAAGAAGTGTAACTTCCCGTTGTCCCCGAAGGATTTCCCAAGATTTTTGGTTCAGCATGACAACCGGTCGGTCGCTTTCACTTCTTGATAGATAGTCCTGGTCAAGTAGTTGATGCACAAGATTTTCACACGTACGCTGGTCGAAGTTTTTTAGTAGCCCATATGTTGACAAGTTGTGGTGTCTGTTTCGTTGTACGGCGTCTGTTTGCGCTCCCCGAAGTACCTCGCAAAGGTGACGGACGCCGAACCGTTGTTTAATTCGAGCGACGCACGAGAGGATTTTCTGAGCCACAGTGGTGCTGTCAGCCAGGTTGGTTGTCTCCTCGAGGCAGATGTCACAGTTCTTGCAATTAGAGAGTTCGTATGATTGCCCAAAATGCTCTGATAAAAAAGCATGTCGGCAGCGTGCTGCTTGGGCATACTGCCGCATGCGTTGCAGATGTACTATCTGTGAACTGATAAGTTTTTGTGCTTCATTCTCAGTCAACTCAGACGATTCCGCTCCCCGCCGAATCAATGCCTCCCAACTGAATACATCAGCCGGTGAATAGAGCAGCACACATTCTGCAGCAAGACCGTCACGTCCGGCTCGGCCTGTTTCTTGCTGGTAGGCTTCGAGGCTTTTTGGAAGTCCGGTATGTAGGACGAGTCTTACATTCGATCGATCTATACCCATGCCAAATGCAACAGTGGCAATGACAATATCAAGAGTTTCTTTTGCAAAAGCTTCTTGAGTTCTGTGCCTTTTTTTAGCATCGAGCCCTGCATGGTATGGATGCGCAAGAAGTCCGGATGTGGTGAGAGATTTTGCTAGCCTCTCTGTTTCGCGGCGTGAATTGCAGTAGATGATCGATGCTTCTTTGCGGTGCCTTCCAAGGATTTCAAGTATTTGTGCTGTCTTGTCAGTACGTTGAATGACACGGTATGTAAGGTTCGGTCGGTCGAACGTGCCAACAAGAACCTCTGGTTTTTTGAGATGCAGTTGCTCTGCAATATCTTTTCTAACATGAGGTGTGGCGGTGGCGGTGTAGGCATGGAAACTCGCCTGAGGGAAGAGTTCTCGCAAAGCTGAAAGTTGTCGGTACTCGGGACGGAAGTCGTGGCCCCATTGGCTGATGCAATGTGCTTCGTCGATAGCAAATCGCTGAATCGGCAACTGTGAAAGTGTGTCCACAAGATTTGAATTAAAAAGCCGTTCTGGGGCAACAAATAGTAAACGAAGGTTCCCGTTCTGAAGTTTCTGGTAAGTCTTTCGTCGGTCTTCTGGGGAGAGCCCGCCATGAATCGTTGCTGCTGGGTAGCCGATAGAATCGAGTGCGTCCACTTGGTCCTTCATAAGTGATACCAGCGGTGAGACAACAATATCGGTCGTCTGGCTCAGCAAAGGTGGTAGCTGATAGCAGAGGCTCTTGCCGCCACCTGTTGGAAGTACGACAACAGAGTCTCTGCCATAAATGGCGGCGGAAATTGCTTCAATTTGTAGTGGCCGAAACGTGTCGTATCCCCACCAGCGAAGAAGTGTCTGGTGTATTTTTGAATCGGCTTGAGCCTGTTGGTGAAGAGTATGAGAAGTAGGTGTCTGCTCGTTTGCCTTTCTTGGTGTTTTCACTAGGCCTCCCTAGGTAAAAATAAAAATTCCAGTCAGCAGAATAGCATTTGGACGCAAAAGAAGTTGTCTGGGGAAAGCGGGGCAGGAAGGAGAGCCTTAGTTGGGGCACGAAAGGCAGGTTGTCGGGGAAATCTGTCTTGATTGGCCCTCGCGTCGTTGCGAAAGTCCTACCCTACCAAATGATAAACTTTTTATGTTTTTTCTGTTCGCGTTCTGGCCCATTGCTGTCTTGGCAATGGTGTCTTCTTCATTTTTTTATCTTGCTCTGGGTTCAATTGCCCATTGAGTCATCTGCGGAAGACAGGCCTTCAGTACTTGCCGATTCCTCTTCAGGAGTATCTGTTCACGGTTCTTTGCCCGTTGCATCAGATGGAATGTTTTTGGCTGCTGAAGATGGGCATGCCATATGGGAGAAAACAATCAAGACGGTCGCAACTGATTGGCCTGTCATCAAGACTGTTCCACCAGACTTTGAATCAGTACCCCCCCGAGCTGGCAGGATTGAGTCAGCGTGGGTACAGCTGCCACAGTCATTAAACGGGCAGAGTGATTCCACAGGTGGCTTGAGCACTTCGTGGCCGCACTGGCCTCAGCAACGTCAACGAGTGGTTGTGCAGGTTCTACCTGCTGCAAATGGTGCGTGGGTCGATGCGGTAGTGGAGACACAACCATTAGCGCTGAATGATGCCAACCCTCTGTCGGAACGAGTTGTGCTTACCGGCGGTTGGGAAACTGAATTGCGGGGACAGCAATCAGTTGATGCGACCACCGATCTCGCGCAAAGAATGGATCTCGAAAGTGAGCCCGTTTATTCTCTTCCCATGCCACCAGAAATTATCTCTTCGCAGAGTGTGCAAAAGCAGCCATGGGCTGGGAGCAAGTTCCCGCGTCTATCTCGTGCAGGTCACAAGATTTTGGAGGATTACAGAAATTTCTATTCCTGTGAAAATCTTACGTGTGTTACGGCTGCTTTCGGTGCGGGTGCTCTGATGGCAAATACTGGCTTTGATACAACTATGCAAAATGCTTGGCAGGCGGGAATTACCGGTTCCCAGACAGGGGATTTTTTCTCGGCGACGAAAGACATAGGCGATGGTATTTACCTATTGCCAGCTGCAGGGATAGCCGCGGTGGCAGGTGTCGCACTTGAAGGGATGCCGGTAGGAGATGCCTTGGGAGGGTGGGGCGATCGGAGCCTCCGGATGTTCTTGGTTGGAGGGCCACCGGTTTACGTTCTTCAATTGGCGACAGGTGCTTCCCGTCCAAGTAATAATGGATCTGTCAATACAGAGTCACCTTCTGGGAGCGACTGGAAGTTTTTTCAGGATAATAATGGGGTAAGTGGCCACTCGTTTATGGGGGCGATTCCGTTTCTTGCCGCGGCTGATATGGTCGAGCATCCACTTGCCAAAGGAACACTTTATGTCTGCTCTACATTTGTTGGTTTTTCAAGAATAAATGATGATGCGCACTACTCTTCTCAGGCATTTCTTGGTTGGTATCTTGCCTGGGCGAGTTCATTGGCAGTCAGCCGAACAGAGCATCATTTCGCAGGCTTCCATGTGCGAGTTGTGCCGGTCCCAGTTGGTAATCAAGGTGGGCTGGGGCTGGAAGCGAGTTGGTAGGCATCGCCTTAAAACAGCCATTGAGAATGACTGTGGTAACACCCTTTTGGCCAAGGCTTGCCATGCGGGTTTTTTCATCACGGACTTCTAAGCAGATCTTGTCTCAAGAAAGTTTTACTCGGGTCCAAGATGGCCTATTTGGATAAGGGCTGATAAGCCTTACAAAATTGATGCATAACTTCTGAAAAACAGACTGACTGATTCTTTAGGCAGGCTAGGTGTCCCGACGAAGGCAGTTGATAGCAGAAATAACAGATTTATGGCAAACATCATCAACGGTTTCGACTTTGCCAATCATACTCGGAAGAATAAATCGTAGTTTGCCACCAATACTTTTTTTGTCTCGCGACATAATTCCCAAAAGCTCGTCGTCCTCTATGCCGTTGAGCGTCTGCGTTGAAACGGGTAGTCCGAGAGCTTTGAGAAGGTTGTGTTGTCGGTCAACAACGAGTTGATCGATTCGATTCATTGAACAGGCGAGAATTGCTGCTGCCATCATTCCAAGAGAAACAGCTTCGCCATGAAGAAGTGTGCCGTATCCAGTCGCTGTTTCGAACGCGTGGGCAAATGTGTGACCGTAGTTTAGGCAGGCTCTTAGACCAGTGACTTCTCGTTCATCTCTTTCGACAACGAATGTCTTGAGTTCGGCAGAGCGGCGCACAACATGAACAACGGATCGTGTCTCTCGATTTTTCACTGGAGTCACATTTTTTTCAAGCCAATGGAAAAAATCAGCATCCAGAATCATTCCGTATTTTACAACTTCAGCCAGCCCGCTGACGTACTCACGATCAGGTAAAGTTGCAAGCGTGCTTATGTCGGCCATCACTCCTCGAGGTTGCCAAAAAGCTCCAACGAGGTTTTTGCCTGCTGGAAGATTTACACCGGTTTTCCCACCGATAGCGCTGTCAACTTGGGCTACTAATGTCGTTGGTACCTGCCAAAAATATAAGCCTCGAGAAAATGTTGCAGCGACAAATCCAGCAAGGTCACCAACAACACCGCCGCCGACTGCAAGTATCACTGTTTTGCGATCGATCTTGAGACGAGCGAATTCATTCCATAATCGATTTAATTGATCAAGCGACTTGGATGCTTCACCTGATGGAATTATGAGGTGGTCAGTCTCTATCGATACATCTTGCAGAGCGTGAGTAACAATCTTCCCGTGTGTCGAACTTACAGCTTGGTCAGAAAGAATAACCGCTCGTTGCACGCCGTCATCCGAAAGTGAAACCCCGATGTCTTGAAGTATCATGTCACCAACATGAATCGTATAAGAACGAGTTGCTGGTTGGGCCGTTGCAACACTTCCGTCCAGCCGCACATTGATCTTGTGTCGTTCCACGTTATGACGCCGCCACTCGTTCAAGATCGTCGGGGGTTACCGTGATAATACGAGCAAATCCAGAATGTTGACGCACATAGTCGAGGTCCAATACTTCCTCCGGAGAGGCATGAAGCAGGTTCTCAACGCGGCTGCGATCGCTTTCTGACCAATCTTCGTATTCATCAGGCCAAACGGTGTGCTTTTCAACGACAAGTGCATCCCTGTATGGATCAAACTGATTAGACATTGGTGCTTTCTCTAACAATTATGATGTGGCGTTTCATTCGTACAAATGCCGTTACAAGTATATATTGAAGAATCATGTGTCTCGACTGTCTTTATTTTTCCAGCAAGTTTTTCATAAAAAGGTAACGCAGTGCTCCGAAGCATCCCCGGTTCCGTGATTGTTATCGGTCTTCTTGCTCTTGGGCTTATTGCTGCAGGAATTGGTGTTTGGTTTCAGTGGCAGCAGACGCGCCGATGTCTTTCTTTTTATGGTACTAAGGCAACAGAGCAGATTTCGAATTCGCAGTTTGTTGAACTGTGGCAGCTGCGGCCGTCCTCTGCTAGTAGGCATACGGGCCAGCTAGAGGCATTTCAAGTCGAAGATATTACGACAGCAAAAGGGTTGGTGCATCTCCGGAGGGGGCTCGTTGAAGATGCAAATTTTCACTGGGTAACGAAGGACAATAGGGTACGGGTGCCCTTACCGGATGCTGCGTGGGATGTTGCGCTGGTTTTTGATACTAAACAGAAGAATTCGGTTCCCGAAAAAACCGTTGTTGTCATTGATTTTGTGGAAAATTCTCAAGAAGCGAACCTGACGGTAGCTGGGAGGCCTGGGCGAGTTGCTCTCGTAGCGGAAATGGCAAAAGGCCTGAAAACTTGGGTTGAAAGCACAATGTCTTCGAGTAGTTCGCATTGATTTTCTGGGTCGGCTCGCAGGTAACACGGCGAAAAGACCTCTTTTGCTGGACATATCACCGTAGCTATCGTCTCCCAATGAGGTAGTTGATGCAGTACGTGAGATTTGAGTTTTTCTGCACCGTTTCCGAGAGGCTGGTGATATGCGATCGATTGCGATAGCGAATCAAAAGGGAGGAGTTGGCAAAACAACGACTTCGGTAAATCTTGCCGTCGCACTGTCCCGATTACGAAAAAAAGTTTGTCTCATTGATCTTGATCCTCAGGCGCATGCAACGCTTCATGTTGGTATCTCACCAACAGCCACCCCATGTACTGCTTTCGATGTACTTGTTAATGAGCGGCCTCTAGCAGACGCACTTGTTCAGGCTCAAGAAAACCTTTGGGTCGTACCGTCACATCTCGATCTTTCAGTGGCAGAAATGGCTCTCGCGGGTCGGTCGGGCCGAGAGTCAATCCTGCGAGAGAGACTAGAAAGTGCCGGTGGCATTAGTGGTTGCCCCCGGTTTGTAAACACGCGAGACGACAAGCAGGAGTTGCAATTCGACTACATCATTATTGATTGTCCGCCGTCGTTGGGACTACTTTCACTAAATGCGATGGCAGCTGTTGATGAGGTTTTGCTTCCGCTACAGCCGCATTTCCTTGCGCTCCACGGGCTCAGTAAATTGCTAGAGACTATTGAACTCTCAGCAGAACACATCAACCCCCGTTTGCGTCTGTTGGGGGTTGCTCTTTGCCTTTACGAGGCAGGGACGCGGCTCGCTGCTGAGGTTGGACGAGATGTTGAAGCTTTCTTTGCAGAAGTAGAAAAAGGTCACCCGGCGTGGAAAGATGCCAGAGTATTTCAAACAAAAATTCGGCGAAATATAAGACTGGCTGAGGCACCCAGTTTTGGCCAGTCGATTTTTGAATATGCCAATGATTCCAACGGAGCATCTGATTACCACAACTTGGCAGCTGAGGTGGATGCTGCTGTTTTGCCAAAGTTTCAGCCTGAAGGGACATGTGAAGTGGATAGAATCGCAGCATAGCGAGGGACTTTTGTGGAAAGTATGCTGTGTTTTTTTGCAGGTTTTTGTGAGGGATATTTTGCGGTCAGATGGTGAGTGTCGCCAACAGGCATTCAGCCGATTGATAGTCTGTTTGATTTATTTTTAAGAAAAGTTCAGAGTGTGATAACGACAAGCAAACCTCGGAGATAACAACAAGAATTATCTCGAAAACTTTCGGCTGGTGTTTTCCGCTTTCTTGCAAACAGATGTTAGGATGTTGCTTAAAAAAACAGATTAGCATTGTGAAATGATGCGTGGAGCATGTTATGTGTTGGATAAAACAATTAGTACGTCTGTTTGCAACTGCATCTCTTTGTTGCGTAGGGTCGGTATTCGTTTTCGGTGAGGATCGACCGAGTACAAAAAGCTTAACCGTGATCCCGCCGGATCAGTCAGTTGATGACGTTGCTCAAAAAGCCAATCTCCATGAGTTGGCGCAGGGCCGAGGCGGAGCCTGGGACCCTTCCCATGCTCCCACGCATGAGACACTCATTGGTTTAGCGAGTGATCGGCAGTTCTTGCGAGATGTCTGGTGTCTTGAGTTTGCGTACCGACCACCACGGACAATCGAAGTCGAGTTGCCTGGAAAGAATCTTGAAATACAGAAAGAACGAGTCTGGTATCTCGTATATCGAGTTCGGAATGTTGCGGTTGATGAAAGTGGGAAAGTAACTCCTGCATTAAAGGGGTCTACCAGACGGGTAGTATTTGAAAAAGATGAGGAGGGCAATGATGACCTAACAAGGCCGACTACAAAGTTTGTCAATCAATCGATACATTTCGAACCGCACTTTGTTTTTGAGACACATGAGGCATTAAGTCGAGACGAAGGGCTTCTAGAGTATCAGGATCATCTTGATCGACTCGTCTCGACAGCGGTTGCGCCAATTAGCCGTCGGGAAAAAATTCCAGTTGACATGCTCTATGACAGTGTCTCGATTTCAGAGCGTCCTATACAGCCCGGCGAAGAGAGGTGGGGTGTAGCTATATGGCAGGAAATTGACGCACGAATCGATTTCTTTACGGTATTCATTTATGGATTAACGAATTCAATTCGATGGCGACACGATGCAGAACTCGAGGCAGATCTTGATCATTCACCAGAGTACGAACGTCGTGAGTTAGAGTGCCTGCGTCTCGATTTTTATCATCCAGGTGACGCAGATCATAATGATTTTGAGGAAGTACGTGTCGTTCATTCGGGGCTATTTGAAAAAATTACACTTGGTTCACGACTTTTGGAGGCTAGTAGTCGAGCAGCTTTAACCCAGGCAAAGTATGTTGAGGGCGTCCGTGAACTTGGGGTGCGTTGGCAAGATTTCCTAGAACCCGAAAAAGAAAACTGGGAGGGAGGGGCCGGCTTAGTGCCGGTCGAAATATTTGCCAAAACGTTAGCAAAAGTTGACAGTGTGGCGGAACGTGAGAATCTAGTAGTGGCATTTCTTGGAGATCAAGCTGTTGGCTGGATGGAAGACTTGCTTGAGGCAGTAGCAGGACCGGTGTCACCGCAACAAGACAGACGGAGAAGAGAGTCACTCGGGAACATCAATCTCACTCCAGAACAGGTGCTAGCGGATCCATTGCTCTCATTTGCTCGAATTGTAAATGAACTCGAAAAAGCGCCGGATATGATTACCCGACGTAAGGAAGCATCAGGTTTTTTTGGACCAGCCTCTCCTGCTCTTGATGAAATTTCGCATGAAGTAGCAATTGCTCGAACAGCTGCGCTGCTGAACCTCATGCAGGTGGATGGTGAGGAGCTTCAGCGGGCAGGAAGTCGACGGGCACTTGATGTGCTATTGCCGAAGCTTCTGACGGTGTCTAACCCGGCTGAAGATGACGCAGGTCGGGTTGGTGATCGAACCGATGATGATCGTGAAGAGCTTCTCAAAGGGCTGTTTGGGCACGAGGGCCCAGAGCTGTTCGAAAGGGCCATGAAAGCCAATGAAGGCGAGGAATATTTATGGGACTTCCGCGATGCCCGTCAAGAAGATATCCTATGAATGGCGGAGAAATGCTTCCGCTTTTCATTTGGTTGGTTTCACATCGCAGGTACAGTTTAGAGGTTTGAGCTATGGCTCATAAAAAAGGACAAGGCTCCAGTAGAAACGGTCGTGATTCGAACGCTCAGAGAAGGGGTGTGAAAAGATTTGGTGGCCAGACTGTAACTGCAGGTAGCATCTTGGTTCGTCAAGTCGGTACAAAGTTCCACCCCGGTGCGAACGTTGGTATTGGTAATGACTATACTCTTTTTGCTCTCTCTGATGGTGTCGTTCGCTTCGATCGCAAAGGACGTCGAGTGAATATTGATCAAGTGGCAGATTAATTTTGTTCAGTATTGGGCCCGAGAGGCCATCACGTGTTTGTTGACCGAATCAAGGTCGAGCTAGTCGCTGGAAACGGCGGTAACGGCATCAGTAGTTTTCGACGAGAAAAGTACGTTGCTCGCGGGGGTCCCGACGGCGGGGATGGCGGGCGTGGTGGCAGTATTATTCTCAAAGCGAAGGATGGGGTTGACTCACTTTCGGGGCTGTCGCACAGAAAGCAATGGCGCGCCGATCATGGAAAGCCAGGCGGGCCTCACAATCGCCAAGGTCGATCAGCGAAAGATGTCACTCTTTTTGTCCCGCCAGGCACAATTGTTGTAGACCAAACAACAGGACTTCAGATCAAAGACCTCGCCCGCCCGGGTGAAAAAATCGTTGTAGCGAAGGGTGGTGCGGGGGGGCGTGGAAATGCACATTTCAAGTCGTCAGTCAACCGAGCGCCTCGTGAGTCGACGGCTGGTGAAGTGGGGGCCTCGCGGCTTGTCGTTCTGGAACTCAAGGTGATTGCAGATGTCGGTCTGGTCGGGCTTCCAAATGCAGGGAAGAGCACTTTACTGTCAAGACTGTCTCATGCGCGTCCAGAAATTGCGAACTATGCATTCACAACAAAGTCACCAGTTCTTGGAATTGTCGAGGTTACTGAAGAACAGAGCTTCGTTCTGGCTGATCTGCCAGGGCTAATAGAGGGTGCTCACGCCGGTATTGGGCTTGGTCATGAGTTTCTTCGCCATGTTGAGCGAGCGGGCATTCTAGTCCATGTGGTGGAGCCAGCCCCACTTGATGGCAGTGATCCATTGACAAACTACAAAAAGATACGTCAGGAATTGAGTCTCTATGACGAATCCCTTGGTGCTCGTCCGGAGATACTAGTTATAAGTAAATCTGAGCTAACGGGAGCGAAGATAATAAGGGAAAAACTTGCGAGTGAGACAGGGCTTCCCGTGATTGCAGTAAGTGCTGTAACTGGTGATGGTCTTCGTCAGCTTCTGCAGTCGATAATGAACCAACTTAAAAGCAGCAATGACATAAATGTATAACAAGCCTTATTAGAAAGTTGATAATGCCCGTTGATGTCTCTGAAGAAGAAGTTAATCGCACCAATAAGGTGCTGCTTGCTGATGTCGGTAATTCACGGACAAAGCTAGCTCTTGTTTCAGGAGTGAGTCAGGGCATGCCTCTTTTGGCGAGACAATATGAGTTAGATAGTCATAATTTTAATTGTAAGGATTTTGAGAATTGGTTGATGGGAGAAGTTGTTTGCCCGACAGCTTTCTATATAGCAAGCGTTTGTGATTCGGCAGTAACGCAACTCGAAACAGCAATTTCAGCCGTTAGCAAAAATGGTCAGTTTCCTGTCCGAGTACACCGAGTTGATTTCTCAGATCTTCCTCTTGCAGTGGAGACTGAACAGCCAAGTCGTGTGGGAATTGATCGGCTCGCCGCGGCTACAGCGGCAAGCTACCTTGTTTCATCAAAACTTGTTTCGTCAAAAAAGGGGTGCATCGTCATTGACTGTGGTACTGCGGTTTCTGTTGACATGGTGACATCAGACAGGCAGTTTCTCGGTGGCGCCATTTTGCCTGGGCCAGCGCTGCTTGCTCGTTCTCTTGCTGACGGTACGAGTCTTTTGCCGGAAGTGTCCCCGGCTCAATACGTAGCGTCTCCGCTTATGCCAGGCCGTTCGACAAGTGATGCAATAGCAGCCGGAATCGGTTTTGGGATTCGTGGAGCAGTTAGTCGACTAGTAGATGAAGCCCATCGAGAAATTGGATCTGAAGCGGATGTGTTTTTAACTGGAGGATGGAGGTGGATTGTTCAAGATGAATTCTCGAATGCCCAAGAATTTCCAGAGCTCGTTCTGTCTGGGATAGGTATTGCAGCTATGAGAATGTCCGGACTGTAAGCGTTATCGTTTAAAACTGTCTCAAGATTCGTTAGCTTTTAATCAATCTGAGAGTTGTGTATCCCTAAGCCATTTTTTGTTTGAGTTGCCGGTGACAGAACCAAAATCCAATTCTGAGAATATTCGTGAAAATGCACGTGGTCATGACCTAGCGGTAGCCATAGCACGGATCATAGAAGAAACGAGAGGAAAAGATATTCGGATACTGGATTTGCGTTCGGTCACTGAAGTGTTCGACTACTTTGTTATTGCGACAGGTTCGAGCCGTCGCCAGATGCACGCAGTCTCTGATGAAATTGAGCGTGTTGTGCAAGCCGAGTGGGGGGACGAGAAACGGGGGATCGAGGGTTACGATGAGAGTCGTTGGATTGTCCTTGATTACGGGGATGTGATTGTCCAGCTTTTCGATGCTGAATCACGCCAATACTGGGATCTTGAGCATCTCTGGAGTGATGCAAAACACTTGGCTTTGCCCCAGAGCGAATAGAGCTTCTGGGTGCAATTGATAGCATTTTGTGCCGAATGCTACGGACTGCAAAGAGTCTTGGGAGGCAAGAACGGTTGGTAAGCAAGTAATTCGTGTGAACCGCTTACGTGTTAGTCGATAGGTTGTTTCGTTGGAGTATGCATGCCTAGAAAATCGAATTTATCATCTGATGGATTTCCTGTAACGAATTTCAGGGAAGCTTTTCGTAGTGTGCTTGCAGGTGTTCTTGCGCAAGCCGTATCCGAAGACGACCTGACCATATCATCAGAAGAGATACCAGCGCTACTTGAGCAGGTTCGTGAAACAGCAGACCCGAAGTTCGGTGACTTTACGGCGACTCTGGCTATGCCGCTCGCGAAAAAAATGGGCGTGAAGCCACGGGACCTGGCAAGTGACTTAATTGCAAAAATCAATAAAGATCAGGAATTCCAAAAGTCTTTCCAGCCAATTGATGCTCCTGTTGGTCCTGGATTTATCAATGTGCGGGTTCTCGATCAAGCACTTGCTGATGGTGTAAGAGCAGCCTGTTGTGATGATCGTTTGGGTGTAGCGAAGGTGTCTTATCCACAGACTATTGTTCTTGACTATTCATCGCCCAATGTCGCAAAGCCGATGCATGTCGGGCATATTCGTTCAACAGTTATTGGTGATGCGCTGTCACGAATCCTTCGTTTTCATGGTCATTCAGTGATTACAGATAATCATTTGGGTGATTGGGGAACACAATTTGGAATGATTCTTTGGGGGTGGAAGCATTGCCTTGATGCCTCTGCTTACGAACTAAACCCGACGCAGGAACTCGGAAGACTTTATCGGTTGGTTCGTAAGGTCGTAGATGCTGATCCTCAGGAAATAGCAAACGACTCGATTGCAGCGGGACTAGTTGAGAAGTATCCGGATGCACGACAGGAAGTACTCTCTGAAACTGTTAAGTTGCACGAAGGTGATCCTGAGAATACCAGACTTTGGAAACAATTTATGCCAGTCTGTCGTGAAGAAATTGAGCGGATTTATAGACGTCTAGATATTACGTTTGATCACACGATGGGTGAAAGTTTCTACCAACCACTTCTAGCTGAAGTTGTTAAAGATTTGATTGATGGTGGAATGGCGAGGGAGAGCCGAGGGGCTGTTGGAGTCTTTTTGGATGGGTATGAAGCTCCACTGCTGGTTCAGAAAGCGGATGGAGCGTTTCTTTATGCCACAACAGATTTAGCAACTCTCGCTTGGCGTGCTGAGCATTGGAAGCCGGATCGAATTCTTTATATCGTCGACCACCGTCAAAGTCAGCATTTTGAGCAAGTGTTTGCAACTGCCCGTTCCTGGGGTTGCCGTGTGGGACAGCAGTTCTCCAACATAGATCTAATCCACGTGGCTTTTGGCACCGTTCTTGGTGAAGATGGCAAGCCCTTCAAGACGAGAGCTGGAGATACTGTTGGCCTGGAATCCTTGCTTGATGAGGGAGTTCAGCGAGCAGCCCTGATTGTCGGTGAGGGAGAACAGGCACGTCAGGGAATGGATGATGCCCGGCGGCGGCAAGTGGCTGAAGCCGTTGGCATTGGTGCTATTAAATATGCAGATTTGTCACAGAATAGAACCACTGATTACGTATTTAGTTTTGACAAAATGCTTGAATTGAAGGGAAATACGGCGGCTTACATGCAGTACGCTGTTGCACGTGTGGAAGGCATCGTGACTCGAGGAGGCGTGAATCGAGAACTTCTCCGTCGTGAAGTCCACGACAATCCATCTGTTTTAGAGCTGTCGGATCCGTTGGAACGAAGGCTGGCCCTGACTCTTCTGCGGTTCAAGGCGGTGTTAGAGGATGTTGAACTTGACTACCGACCAAATGTAATGACATCTTGGCTTTACGACTTGGCAAGTTGTTTTTCGAGTTTCTACGATGCTCTCTCGGTCTTGAAGGCCGACGGGCATAAACGTACAACTCGCCTCGTCTTATCCGACCTGACGGGACGGACTTTACGACAAGGGATGGAGTTGCTTGGTATCCGTGTTCCCAATCAGATGTAATCCAAATTAGAGGTCTTTCGTTCAAAACGAATCAGCTGTTGTTCGTCTTGTGTTTGGATTACAACGGTTTTACGTTTTCGATGGGGTCGTCGGCTCTGCGGGAGGCTCCAGTAATCCCCGAATTCGTCCCCAGAGAAGAATGCCCTCAATAATCAACCACAACTCAACAGCCAGCATGACCATTGCTACCGCGACGAGGCCAAGGCTTCCGCCAGATAGCCATGTGTCTATGTTGTAGATCAATGCCCAGGCTGGTATTGCTAGCATGAAAGCCATCGGCAAACTGGCAATCCAGGTCGGCAACTCGCGGCGTCTGAGATAGAAGCTGACAACCAGAAGTGAAAGGCCGGCAAGCAACTGATTTGTTGCTCCAAACAATGGCCACAAGATGAGCCCGCCCGTACCTATTGTCTCCATTGACCAGCTTTTTCCCGGCGCTGGAACCATCGCAAGAAAAAAAGCAGTTGTTACAGCAAAGAGAGTTGCACCATGGGCTGTTGTTAGCCAATGAAGCGGCTGTATTACCAGTGATGCCGAACGGTTTGACTTCACTGTTACAGGAACTTTATCCAAAAGAGTACGAGCCAGTTCCTGCACAACATATCGTTGTAGTCGTGTAGCAGTATCAAGAGTTGTGCCCGCGAAACTCGCGACGAGCACGCCGATTATCGCCCGCGACATCGTTGCATTAATACCAAGCGATTCGAGAAAGTTTCCTGAGCCAACCACGAATGCGGCGATAGCCTTACCACCTGTAACATCTTTCCAGTCAGCATAAAGGGCATCCCAAAGTGGTGTGCCTGAAAGCCCCGGGTACTCTTCTGGCCAACCAAGGCCAATGCCTCCCCCTACTGCAACAATGACCAAAACAGCAAGAAATCCTTCCAGTAGCATCGAACCGTAACCCACCGCCCTTGCGTCAGTCTCGCACCTGAGTTGCTTGCTCGATGTCCCTGAACTTACAAGACAATGAAAGCCACTTACAGCACCACAGCCGATTGTCACAAAAAGAAAGGGAAAGATTGGCGGGGCGTTCTGTGGATGTAAATCAAGAAAAGGGGCAAACATAGTTAGAGCGGGGGTCGCTTCATGCGACGAAACAGCGTTTGGCCCGACAACGGCAGCAACGAGCAGCCCCAAGACAACTAGGCCGAGACTTGAGATTAATTGCAAACTGTTGATGAAGTCCCTCGGTTGCAGCAGGACCCAGACCGGTAGAACGCTTGCGACATAACAATACGACAGTAAGATTGCCACCCACAGCCAAATTGGCCATGCAGCAATAAACTGATTCATCTCTTGAATAGCGGCTCCCAACGAACCGCCCGTCCACGTCGTACCTGGACAGCCTGCCCCAAGCCAAACAGTTGCGTACATGAATACTAAAGCAAAGAGGGCTGGTCCACTCAGGCTGCGACCCCGCTTGTGCACCTGAGTACCAATCAGGATGGCGATGGGGATTTGAAGAAAAACAGGCAGAATGGCTTCAGGAAACTGGACGAAAACGTTCGCGATAACCCATCCAAAGATTGCCAATACAACCCAGAGAGCAAAGAGAAGGAGGATGAGGAAGAGTAGACGTACGCGGGGATTAAGAAGTCGCCCTGCAATTTCGCCAATAGTCATCCCGCGATTGCGAAGGCTCACAACAAGCACTGCCATGTCGTGCATGCCTCCGATGAAGATTGAACCGAGAAGGACCCAAAAAAGTGCCGGCCCCCAGCCCCACATAATTGCGAGCGCTGGGCCTACTATAGGGCCAGTCCCAGCAATGCTTGTGAAGTGATGGCCAAAAACAATTGGCGTTGGTGTAGGTACGAAGTCGTGCCCATCGCGGCATGCAATGCTTGGAACAACAGACTGGTCATTCAGTGAAAATAACCTTGTGCTGAGCCAATCTCCGTAAAAACAGTATCCACAGATGAGAGCAAGTGCCGCTATTAACGTGATAAGTATAATGATCATGTATGGCCTACAGCTGGAGCGAGCTATTCCCAGAAAGTTGGACGCACGGTTTGGCTTCGGTCGTTAGACTACAAATTATGTGTGGCTTAGTTCTCTTTCACCCGTAGGGGACTACTCTTGGAAACAAGTGAATCTGTTCGAACGTAAACGGTAGTTTAACCGAATGGCCTGAAGAGTCCCATTTTCTTGTAGTATTCCATCACCCCTAGCAAACAAACGCGTCCTTAACACATGCCTCGTGCTCCTAGTAAATCGATCCAGAAGATTCGTAATATTGGCATCATTGCCCATATCGATGCTGGCAAAACAACACTTACTGAACGAATGCTTTTTTTCACAAAAGCAATACACAGATTAGGAGATGTTGATCATGGCACAACCGTGACAGACTTTGATCCAGAAGAACAAGAACGTGGTATTACCATTTACTCAGCAGCAGTTTCTTTTCCTTGGCGAGACACCGTTGTAAATCTAATTGATACGCCAGGGCACGTAGATTTTACAGCTGAAGTCGAGCGTAGTCTGCGTGTTCTCGATGGCGCAGTTGTTGTGCTCTCAGCCCGTGAAGGAGTTGAGGCGCAGAGTGAAACTGTTTGGCGTCAGGCAGATCGATATGCAGTGCCACGGATAGTGCTCGTCAATAAACTTGATCGGGAGGGCGCTAGCTTTTTTGGAACAATCGATCAAATCCGTGAACGTCTGAAGGCCGAGCCACTTTTGTTGCAAATCCCCGTCGGTATTGGTCCACCACATGTGGCTGATCCGTTTCGAGGAGTGATTGACTTAATCACCATGGAATTGGTCACGTTCCCTCCGAAAGATGAGGTGCTTGGTGGTGAAGCTGCGGCCGTTGAGCCAATGCGATCGAGCGTTCCGGCAGAATTTGAAGCCGAGGCCACTGAGTGGAGGGAACAACTTGTTTCAACTTTGTTCGACTATTCTGATGAGTTAGCTGAACTTGCGCTTGCCGAAACGGCCATACCTGTTGAACTCATGCGTGAGACTATTCGCAAAGCTACGATTCAACGCAAGGTCATACCCGTTCTGGCTGGGTCCGCGCTAGATTGCATTGGCGTTCAACCTGTGCTCGATGCCGTAGCCTGGTATCTCCCAAGTCCTGTTGATGTGCCTCCCGTAGAGGGGTTTGATCCCAAGAAGAAAGAGCCAACGGCAATACAACGACCTCCTGACCCGGAGGCTCCCTTCTGCGGGTTAGTTTTTAAAATTCTTGCTGAAAAGCACGGAGATATTGCGTTTGTCCGTATTTATTCCGGGACATTAAAGGCCGGAAGCCGAGCTTGGAATCCGGAGCGGCAGAAAAAAGAAAACATCGCGCAACTGTGGCATGTTCAGGCTGACCGTCGGGAGCAGGTATCGTCCTGTTCAGCGGGCGACATCGTTGGGATCATTGGCCCACGCCAAAGTGTAACGGGCGACACGCTTTGTGATGCTCAGGCCCCAATTGTGCTTGAGTCAATTGAATTTCCAGAAACAGTCATTTCGATGGCGATTGAGCCAGAGACGAGTCTAGAGAGAAAAAAACTCTCGGAGGCACTTGAAATGATGAAGCGACAAGATCCTACCTTTCGGGCAATCGAGAGTGAAGAAACAGGGCAAACCTTGATATCTGGAATGGGCGAACTGCATCTCGAGGTGATTCGTCATCGGCTCGAGCGAGAATTCAACCTGAATTGTCGTGTGCACAAGCCTCGGGTGAGCTTTAAGGAGACTCTCGGCAAATCAGTACAAGTACAGGGTCAGTCGAATCGGCAAGTGGCTGGACAGACGCTCGAAGCCACGGTTGCGATCGCTGCCGAGCCGACGGGCCAACAGTCTGGCGTGACTGTTGAGCAAAGCTGGTTTCCCGAGTCGGAGCAGCTCGCCGAAGTTGCTCGCATAATGACAGAATCTGTACGAGAGAGTGCAGAGAGAGGCGGGCTGAAGGGGTGTCCGCTATGGGGCCTGCGGATTGTAGTACGCGAGACAGCAGTTCCTGAGACACTCCCAACAGATGTTGCCATTAGGATCGCTGCTGCTGATGGTCTCGAGCGGATGCTCGAAACGGCTGGCACAGTTCTTTTGGAGCCGATTATGCGGGTTGAGGTGAGTGTCCCTGAAGAGCATTTGGGTGATGTGATAAATGATTTGCAGCAACGTCGGGCCATTATTACAGCGACTGAAATCCGAAGCGGGATGAACGTTTTAACGGCGGAAGCTCCACTTGCAGAGATGTTTGGGTACTCAGCTGCCGTTCGGAGTGTTAGTCAGGGGAGAGCAAGCTTTACAATGGCTCCGTTAAAATATGGACCGGCATCTGCGGAAACGGCAGAGTCATTTGTCTGACCGGATAGACCAGAGAGGCACAGAATATGCCGGTAAAGAGGCCGGTGTGTTGACATCTGTAACCAGCGGTCTTACATTTCGAGTTTCCTCTATCTATGGCCCCCGGTTCCTCACTGGGCTAGGTCGTGGTGGAGATTGCCGTTTCGACGGCTTTTTTTAGTCTCGGCGACAGTCTGTCGACGTCATTTTTTCACACTTCGGTGTGCGAGTATTGTGGCGTCTGTGGAGCAGTTGCCGCGACAGTGTTCAGAGAAAGTGGAATTGGAGTTTTGCCGTGGCTGCGCCAACGCAGGAAATAATTCGCATTCGAATGGAAGCGTATGACCATGCAGTACTCGATCAGAGTGCTGCCGAGATCGTTGATACGGCGAAGCGAACAAATTCTGAAGTACACGGGCCAATACCACTTCCAACACGAATTGAACGATACACGGTCCTCTCGGGTCCACATGTTGATAAGAAGGCTCGCCAGCAATATGAAATTCGAACCCACAAACGGGTCGTAGATATTGTTCAGGCGACAGCCAAGACGATTGAGGCTCTCAATAAGCTGAGCCTGCCAGCTGGTGTAGATATTAAGATTAAGGCCTCGTCGGCATAGTTCGTCGAGGTTCATAAAGAAGGGTGAAACCTGCGGGTTTCAAGGGTTAAGGAAACGCAAACTAGGAGCGCAAAGTTCATGCTCGGAAGGCTTCGCGGGTAAGGGTCGAAGGGAACGACTTCTCCCGCAGCTAAGAGGCTTCAGGTGTGACGGAAGATGCTTTGTCGGCTTTGGCTGATAAAGTCTTCGGCGATTAAAAACATGGCTGTAGAAGACAAAAAAGTAGAAACACCTGAAAGCGAGTCGGATACTGATCCGTCTGCGGTTGCTACGGCACCTGAGCCGGTGGAAATGGATCGTAAAGGTCTTCTGGGTCGTAAAGTTGGGATGACTCAGGTCTTTGATGACGATGGTACGGTCGTGCCGGTAACTGTTATTGAGGCTGGCCCGTGCACAGTCCTTCTGTCTCGTTCCGCTAAGCGTGATGGGTACGACGCGATTCAAGTTGGATACAGTGATAAACCTCGTCGCTTAGCGAGTCGTTCTGCGCGTGGCCAAGTTGTCAAACTTGATAGCAAGCGTGCAAAAAAACGAAGTCATGCCGGCATTGAAATAGTAGCCAAGGCTGACTGTGAGCCGCAGCGTTTTGTGAAAGAATTTCGGGGTGAAACGAAAGCGCGTGTAGGACAGAAAATCACAGTTGCAGTATTCGAGGGATGTGATGCAGTTGATGTGATTGGCGTTTCGAAAGGGCGTGGGACCGCCGGTGTCATGAAGCGTCATGGCTTTAGTGGTCAGCGGGCAAGTCACGGTGTGAAAAAAGTGCATCGGCACCAGGGTGGTACTGGAATGTGTCAGTTCCCTGGTCGCCTCTTCAAAGGAAAGAAGATGGCTGGACGCTTTGGGAATGAGCGATCCACGATGAGAAATCTTCGTCTTGTAAATATTGATAACGATAGAAATCTTCTGGTAGTGCGTGGGGCAGTGCCTGGGCCGAATGGCGGTTACGTCGTTGTGCGGCAAACCAACAAAGTTAAGCGTTCGGGTGGAGTTGGAACGTCGACTTCGAAGAAGAAGGGTGCGAAATGAACCTCACTGTCTATAACGCAGCTGGAAAACAAGTTGGGGAGTACGAGATTGACCCATCAGAGTTGTCTCCCAAGATCAATAAGCAATTGTTGCATGACGCCGTCGTTATGTATCAGGCAAACTTGCGACAAGGTACATTTCGTACAAAGAGCCGTGGAGAAGTTTCTGGCACGACAAAAAAAATGTATCGCCAAAAGGGTACTGGAAATGCTCGGGCAGGTTCGAAAAGAAGTGGCGTCCGTCGTGGCGGCGGGCATATATTTGCAAAACGCCCGCGAGACTTTAGTTGGAGGATGCCGCGTAAAGCGCTTCAGTCGGCAACTCGAATGGCGTTAGCAGCACGTCTCGCCGATGAAGAAGTAACACTTGTCGAGAGTCTTGATTTCGAGTCTCCCAAGACAAGTGCAATGGTGGCGACGCTAAATTCGCTGGGTATGGCCGGGAAAACCGTCTTGGTTTCTTCGGACGCCCATAACGGTAATCTTTGGAAGAGCGCACGAAACATTCAGGGCGTCACTGTCTCGCCGGTTGCTGAACTGAACGCCCTGTCAATCCTCCAGCCGAGAGCGATCGTGATGACTACTGCGGCGATAGATGCGTTTCGGGAAGAGACCAAACGACTTCGTGAGAGCAGCCGAACCAGGTCAGCTCGCAAGCAGGGTGGCCGCAAGAGTGCGAAAGCTTCTGCGCGTAGTCGCGCGGCATCTCAAGGCAAGCAAGAAGGAGAAGCGTAGCTCATGGCGGTTCCTATCCCCCCAGCACCAAAACTGAATCCTAATCTAGCACCGCACCAGGTGATTGTTCGGCCGTTGGTGACAGAGAAGGGCATGCATCGTGCCAATCGTAACAATGCATATGCGTTTGAAGTTGCAACGGCTGCAAGTAAAGCAGACATTCGCCATGCGATTGAAGAACTGTTTCAGGTGCGAGTCAGCAAGGTCGCAGTGCAAAACAGGCTTGGCAAGATGCGTCGTAGTCGCATGCGTCGAGGGAGCACGAAGCCGTGGAAAAAGGCAATTGTGACACTCAATGCAGAGGATAAGATCACGCTCTTTTAGTTTCAGTAATTTTGTTTACAGGTTGTTAAGAAGAACGTATTGACGGGAAGTACTGATTAATGGGAATTCGAATTTACAAGCCGACAAGTGCCGGACGCCGCACCGCGAGTGTGTCGGATTTTGCTGAATTGACCCCCGGTGCAAGCGTTCCGAAGAACTTGCGAGTACGGAAAAAGAAAAATGGTGGCCGTAATAATCAAGGCAAGATTACAGCTCGCCATCGTGGTGGTGGCCATATGCAGCATTACCGCCTGATTGATTTCCGCCGCAACAAAGATGGTATTCCCGGCAAGGTTGACTCCATTCAATATGATCCAAACCGAACGTGCCGCATCGCTCTCATTCATTATGCCGATGGTGAGAAGCGGTTTATTTTGTCTCCGGACGGGCTCAAAGTAGGCGGCACGGTGGTTAGCGGTGCTGATGCAAGTCCGGAAGTCGGCAACTCATTGCCGTTATCAGCAATTCCTTTAAGTACCACAGTTCACAATATTGAGCTTCAGCCAGGCCGAGGTGGTCGGATGTGTAGGTCGGCTGGAACCTCAGCAACACTCATGGCCCGCGAAGCAGGCTGGGCACAAATATCGTTACCTTCCGGTGAAATTCGTCGTGTTCCGGCAGCCTGCCGTGCAACTATTGGAGCTATCGGAAACTCAGAGCATATGAATGTTCGGCTTGGAAAAGCTGGTCGAAGCCGTTGGCTCGGTAGGAGACCTCATGTCCGTGGCACAGCAATGAACCCGATTGATCATCCGCATGGTGGTGGTGAGGGGAGAACAAAAGGTGGTCGTCATCCTGTCAGCCCGACAGGTAAAAGTGCGAAAGGTGGCGGAACGAGAAAGCCTCGGAAACCATCAGGTGCATCAATTATCCGGCGCCGAAAGAGTAAGCGGTACGGGCAGATTCGGGTGAAGTAAAAACAAATTTGAAGAATAGGCAAAAAAGCGACACGTAGGTGTGAATAAGGCAACTGGAAGGTAGATCATGGGACGCAGTTCAAAAAAAGGACCATTCGTTGATCCTCGGCTTTATGAAAAAGTTGAGAAGCAACTGTCTGGTGGTGATCGTGACCCAATCAAGACATGGTCACGTGCTTGTACGATTGTGCCCGAATTTATTGGGCTGACCTTCATGGTTCATAATGGTAAGCAGCACCTGAAGGTGTTTGTGACAGAGGACATGGTTGGTCACAAACTTGGAGAGTTTTCACCCAGCCGTACCTTTCGAGGTCATGGCGGGAAGGGAAAGTAACGAGGTATTCATGGCCTATACAGCAACGCACAAATACGCCCGGATCAGTGCCCGTAAGGTACGGCATCTTGCCAGCCTTGTTCGCGGCAAGTTTGCAGACGAGGCATTGGATATCCTGCGTTTCCAGCCTCACCGTGGTGCTCGGATGTTGGAGAAAGTTATTAAAAGTGCACTTGGGAATGCTGAACATCAGCAGGCTCCTGGTGTCGATGATCTTGTCGTGGTCGATGCACGAATTGACGGCGGGCCGATGTTTAAGCGGTATCAGCCGAGAGCGCGTGGCATGGCCTACGAAATAAAGAAAAGGATGTCACACATTAAGGTTTCACTGGATACGGTCGCCGTGGCAAGTTCTGACGGCAGCCAAACTTCTGGTGAGGCAGGAACTGAGGAATAGCCACGGTCGTTGACTGATTACTCGGAAAACACAAAAGGGAAAAGAAAATGGGTCAAAAAGTAAATCCAACTGGATTCCGCACCGGCATTACCGAGCCGTGGAAGAGCCGTTGGTATGCGCCCAAAAAAGAGTTTCGAGGCTTGCTTCTTGAAGACTTCAAGGTTCGTCGCTTCATGAAGAAGAAGTATCGGTCGGCGGCTATCGCAAAGGTTGAAATCGAGCGAACGCGTGATGAGGTTAAGGTCATTCTGCATTCCGCTCGCCCGGGTGTAATTATTGGCCGAAAGGGTCAAGAAGTCGATCGCTTACAAGACGAATTGCAGGAACTGCTCGGCCGAAGAGTAAATCTCAAGGTTGAAGAAATTACGCGGCCTGAAATTCAGGCCCAACTTGTTGCGGAAGATATTGCAGACCAGTTGATGAAACGGGCAGCCTTTCGAAGGACATTGAAACGAACAATTGAGTCCACCATGGATGCTGGCGCGAAAGGCGTCAAAATTCAGCTGGCTGGCAGACTAGGGGGAGCTGAAATGTCGCGATGTGAGAAAAGCATTGCGGGGTCGATGCCTCTGTCTACTTTACGAGCAAAGATTGATTATGGATTTTGTGAAGCAGCCACAGCTCAGGGACATATCGGTGTCCAGGTGTGGGTGAACCAAGGGATGTACGAGGAGAACGGCGATGCCGCTGATGCCCAAGAGGGTCAAACACCGAAAAAGCCAAAGAGGTCGTATAAAAGGTGAGGCGACTCGTGGTAATAGGGTCATCTTCGGTGAGTTCGGACTCCAAGCCGAACAGCCGGGTTGGCTTCCTGCTGCCACGATCGAGGCCGGCCGAATTGCTGCCCAGCAATACCTGCGGGGCGGTGGGCGACTGTATATACGCGTGTTTCCACACAAGTCAATTACCTCTATCCCATTGGAAACCCGTATGGGTAAAGGTAAAGGTGAACCTGATTTCTGGGCTGCAGTGATACGCCCGGGAACGGTCCTGTTTGAGGTTGGTGGCGTGACGGAAGATGTTGCAAAGGTGTGCTTTGCACGTCTTGCGCACAAGATGCCGGTACGAGTACGAATGGTTAAAAAGAGGACAATGTAGTTCAGGAGAATCCGAGTACAGGCGTTCCAGGAACCGACACGGTTTCATGCACAGAAAAGAAATGAATCGATGACAAAGGCAACAGAATTACGAGAAATGAGTGACGAGCAGATTCGGCTTGTCTGGAAAGACGCGGCTGAATCGCTATTTCGTCTGCGTATTCAGTCTCAAACAGAGAAACTCGCAGCACCGTCTGAAATGCGAAAACAGAGGAAGCTTATTGCTCGTTGCCAGACAGTTTTAGGAGAACGAAGTCGGGAAGCTGGCGTTTCCGGTGACAAAGTGACTGGAGAAGGTGAGTCAACTTCTCAAATTTAGTAGTAAGTAGAGAAAAGGTAGCAGAGCACGTCAGCGACTAATTCAATAAGAACAGAAACGTAATCAGCGGAACAAAGCCGCCAGGACAAACAGGTATGCCAAAAAAAATTGAAACCGGCACGGTAACAAGTGCTGCATCAAGTAAAACCCGACGCGTTGAGATTCCACGGATAGTTCGCCATCCGAAGTATGGACGTATTTTGCACAGCCGAACTGTCTGTCATGTACACGACGAGACGGAAGAGTCAGCGCCCGGTGATCTTGTTGAGATCATTGAGTGCCCTCCGCGCAGCAGGACAAAACGTTGGGAATTAGTACGAGTTGTTGCAAAAAGCACTGCCGTCGACTTGGCAGCCCTGCGGTCCGGAGCAAGAGCCACCGAGATGCGTGAAGCTTCAGTTCGTGATGAAGAAGCAAAGGCAACAGGCCAGTCTATTGAGGCGACTGCGGGCGGTTCAGGTGATGAAGAGGGAGTTGACGGATGATTCAAATGCAGTCGCGGCTCACAGTCGCTGATAACACAGGTGCAAAAGAAGTTATGTGCTTCAAGGTTCTCGGTGGTAGCAAGAAGCGAACCGCTGGACTTGGTGACGTGATTGTTTGTAGCGTGAAAAGTGTGATTCCTGGAAGTGATGTCAAAAAGAAGGCAGTTGTGAAAGCGGTTATTGTTCGCGTCAAGAGCCCGACTCGCCGAAGTGATGGAAGCTACGTCCGGTTTGACTCCAATGCGTGCGTGATTGTTGATAGTGATAAAAATCCAAGGGGCACTCGAATCTTTGGTGCAGTAGCCCGTGAGTTGCGAGACCGCAATTTCATGAAAATTGTAAGTCTTGCGAGTGAGGTGATTTGATGTTGATTCGTACAGGTGACACAGTTGAAGTTCGATCGGGTAACTCACGAGGGACGCGTGCACGTGTTCTCTCTGTGGATTCTGCCAACGGCAAACTCGTCGTCGAAGGAGTAAACCGAGTCTATCGGCACATTAAAAGAAGTCAGAAGAATCCTCAGGGCGGGCGACTCAGTAAAGAGATGCCGATTGATGCGTCAAATGTTTTGTTCTTCTGTGCGGACTGCGGGAAGGCATCACGGCTTGGTGTTTCTTTGGCCGATGGATCAAAGAAACGAGTCTGCCGGAAGTGTGGTAGTGAACAAGGCGAGATAGGGCGGTCGAGAGCTGGCTGAAACCAGACAAAGTTGTGTTTAGGGACAGATGGTGTTGGGGCCTACAAAAACAGGCAAAAAGAGAGTTTCGGATACGGTTGAATTAAGGGAAACGGAAATGGCAAAAAAGTCAAAGTCTGCACAAGGTTCTGGGAGCGAATCAGCAGCGGGAACACCGCGGCTGCAGGAACTGTATAACACGACAGTCCGTCCAGCACTTGCAGAAAAGCTTTCCAGAAAGAATCCCCACGCGATTCCACAGATTGAAAAGATCGTAATTAACATGGGTGTCGGAACAGCAGTTACCGAGAAAAAACATCTCGAAGAGGCCATGGCAGCGCTCAGTCAAATAGCAGGCCAGAAGCCAGTAGCAACATTGTCGCGCAAAGCAGTTTCTGGGTTCAAGTTGAGGGAAGACTTGCCAATCGGATGCAAGGTGACGCTGAGAGGGCGAAGGATGTACGAGTTTCTCGATCGCCTCATTGCGTTAGCACTTCCACGAGTCAGGGACTTTCGTGGCCTTTCGGCTAAGGCGTTCGATGGTTGCGGTAACTACAGCCTCGGCCTCTCTGAACAGATGGTTTTTCCAGAAATTAATCCGGATAAATTCACTCGCCCACAGGGAATGAATATTACCGTGGTGACGACAGCAGATAGTGATGATGATGCCCGAGTCCTGTTGCGTGCAATGGGACTCCCCATGAAGAAAACTGAGGAGGAAGGAGGAACTGCGGCGTAGCAGTTCTGTAAATAACTCAAAGCCGTCAGTATTTATTGCTGACGGTTGAAAAAATTATGGCAAGTAAATCCAAAATTGCCGCTGCAGAGCGGCCACCAAAATTTTCGACCCGAACTATTCGTCGTTGCATGCTGTGTGGCAGGCCTCGAGCGGTTTACCGCAAGTTTGGAATCTGTCGCATTTGTTTCCGGAAGTTGGCTGACCAAGGCAACATTCCGGGTGTTCGTAAGGCCAGTTGGTAGGAACGAAATCATATGATGACCGACCCGATAGCCGACATGCTCACTCGTATCCGAAACGCTGTTCGTGTTGAACGGCCAACGGTAGACGTGCCCTTTTCAAAGGTGAAGCGTGGCCTGGCTGATGTATTAAAAAAAGAAGGATTCATTTGGGATTGGCGAGAAGTCGAATCTTCGCCAGCTCCTGTGCTCCAACTTGAATTGAAGTATGGACCTAATGGGGAGCGTTTAATCCGTCATATCAAAAGGATTAGTACGCCAGGCAGGCGCGTCTACAGCCGGTCGGCCCGTTTGCGTCCTGTTCTAGGTGGGCTCGGTATCTCAATCCTGTCCACCTCAAGTGGTGTTGTCAGTGACAGAGAAGCCAGGCAGCGAAAGCTCGGTGGTGAAGTTTTGTGTGAACTGTGGTGAGTTTTGAGAAAGCAATTCAAGGTTAAGGAATCGATGTATTCGGCCACTAGGCCGAGCTTGAGTCGAGAGAAAGGTTTCCAGCATGTCACGAATCGGTAAAGCCCCCGTTGCCATCCCTCAAGGTGTCAATGTGAAGGTCGACAACCGTTTAGTATCGGTCGAAGGTCCACTCGGCAAGTTGGAGCATGAACATCACCCTGCGGTCCGTGTTGATATTGATGATTCTGCTGCACTTGTTCGCGTTTCAAGAGATGACGACGCAAGGCTGTCGAGATCACTACATGGATTAACTCGAGCGCTTGTCAATAATATGGTCGAGGGTGTCACGAAAGGTTACGAAAAACGTTTAGAAATTGTTGGTGTCGGGTATCTTGCAAGCTTGCAAAAAGATGTGCTGCAACTACGAGTTGGTTTTGCAAATGAACTTCATGTGCCGGTTCCGAAAGGTTTGAATGTCACCTGTCCCGATCAGACCCACATTAATATCAAAGGTATCGACAAACAGTTGGTCGGACAGTTTGCTGCCGAGGTTCGTTCGCTGCGGAAGCCTGAACCCTATAAAGGTAAAGGGATTCGTTACGAAAACGAACAAGTTCGTCGAAAAGCGGGTAAGGCAGTCACAAAATAACGCAAGGTGCCAAATGTGGCTGCTGGCGTGCTAACGAGGAGAAATTGAAATGGATCATGCGAAATCAGTACTGCGACAGCGAACTCGTCGTCGCCATCGTGTTCGCAAACCGCTTCGAGGGACATCTGAGCGGCCACGGTTATCGGTGCGCCGTAGTCACAAACATATTTATGCACAAGTCATTGATGACGCATCGGGGAAGACGGTCGTTGCAGCTGCTACCGTCGAGCCGCAAATCAAGTCAGGCGTAGATTTTGGTGGTAATCGCGACGCCGCTATTGCCATCGGTAAGGCTGTTGCCGAACGGGCGAAAGCAGCAGGGGTATCACGAGTCTGTTTTGATCGTGGTTCGTGTCGGTATCACGGTCGTGTTGCAGCCTTGGCTGAGGCTGCACGTGAAGCAGGATTAGAATTCTAAGCAAAATATTTCAGGAGATTAAGCGTGGCAGGAAACGCATCAGGTGGACGAGAATCCCGAGCAGGTGGCGAATTCACTGAAACAGTGGTGAAGGTTCGCCGGTGTGCGACTGTTGTTAAAGGCGGTCGGCGATTTAGCTTCGCGGGTCTTGTTGTTGTTGGGAATGGGAAGGGAAAAGTTGGCTGCGGGTACGGAAAGGCAAACGAAGTGCCTCCTGCAGTCGAGAAGGGCATTAAAGATGGTATGAAGAACCTTGTTGAGGTTCCTTTAGTGTCTGGAACAATTCCACACCGTGTTGAGGGATGGAGCGGAACGTCAAAAATTATTTTGTTGCCCGCGAGCCCTGGTACAGGAATTATTGCAGGCGCTGCAGTCCGAGCTGTCTGTGAATCAGCCGGCATTAAGGATGTGCTGACAAAATCTCACGGTTCGGTGAATCCCCTAAACCTTGTAAAAGCCACAATCAATGGTCTAAAGCAACTGCGAACGTTGGAAGACGTAGAACGGCTCCGAGGAGTCGCCCTATCCGAGAATTCATAAGGCATATGAGATAACGTTCATTAAAAAGATTTGATTAAGTAGGTATCTTCATGAGACTCAATGACGTAAATAAAAGCATTCATAAAAATCGTAAACGTTCCCGTGTAGGTCGTGGTCCGGGGTCTGGCCATGGCAAGACATCAGGCCGTGGGCATAAAGGCCAGGGCCAGTTAGCTGGGTGGAGCGCTCCTTCGATTTTCGAAGGTGGGCGGAGTCCGATTATTCGACGGATTCCAAAACGAGGCTTCAACAATCGTCACGGCAGAATAGTCAAGAGTATTAATGTTTCCGATCTAGAGTCGGCATTTGAGGCGGGGACAAACGTTACGCCAGAACTCCTGCGTGCCTCTGGTGTTGTGAAAGGTATTTGGCACGAGTTGAAGATTTTAGGGGACGGAAAACTGTCTAAGTCATTGTCTGTATTAGCACATCGGTTCAGTAAGCAGGCACGTGAGAAAATCTTGGCGGCTGGAGGGAGTGTGAGTGAGTTGCCGGGGCCAGCGGCTCTCGTGAAGGGGCAAAAGAAGTCTCGAAACGCCGAACAATCAGCATCGCCACAGACCGGTGTTTCAGAGTAGATTATGGATTCCAATGCAGTGCGTGGCTGTACCTACCGATGTTTGGTTTCCTCATATGCTTTTTGCATCTTGGAAGCCAGTTACTCATTTTTAAATGCATTCGAAATGCTGAAGGAACAGCCAAAGTTTTTCGGAACAAAGACAGGGAGTCGCTGACGTGTTCGAGAAAATAAGAATCATTTTTACGATTCCAGAGTTACGTCAAAAGATCCTACTTACTCTCGGCTTGCTTGCGATCTATCGTGTTGGGTGGCAAGTCCCTTTGCCAATTGTCGATCCAGCCGCGATGCGCGCGTTTGCGGAAGAGTCAGGTGGAATCAGTGATCTGCTCAAGACGGTTGCGGTTTTTTCAGCGAGCCAACTTTCTCAGGCCACAATTTTTGGGTTGGGCATAATGCCTTACATCTCTGCATCAATCATTTTTCAATTATTGGGTACAGTCTGGCCTCCTCTGGAGAGGCTTCAAAAGGAGGGTGAGTCTGGACGGAAGAAAATCAATGAGTATACGCGCTATGCGACTGTTGGCATTTGTCTGCTGCAGAGTTGGGCATATGTTGCATTTCTCTCAAATACTCGTATCGGTGAAGCATCTCTCATCCAGTCAAGTTTCCTCGTGGATGGAAGTTTGCCATTTTCGTGGCAGTTGGTTGCAGTTCTGACAATGACGGCAGGCACCGTGTTCCTTATGTGGCTTGGTGAGCAAATAGATGAATTTGGTATTGGGAATGGAATAAGTCTACTGATTATGGCTGGCATTCTTGCTGCTATGCCAAGTGCACTAGTGTCACTCGCCGGAGACACAAGTTGGGAACTTGGCGGGGGCGGTGGGAAGATGGGCATCGAGACAATACTCGTTTTGGCTGCTCTTTTTGTTGGCGTTGTTGCTGGCGTGGTCTTTATGACTCAGGGGCAACGGCGAATCCCGACTCAGAGTGCAAAGCATGTTCGTGGGAGGAGAGTGTATGGCGGCACACGTCAATATCTCCCGCTCCGTGTTAATCAAGCAGGAGTCATGCCGATTATCTTCGCAAGTTCATTACTGCTGTTTCCACAAATGTTTTTTCAATATTTGAGCAGTGCGTACCCGGGTAATACAGTGCTGGCGGCACTTCATGATTCGTTTACGAGAGGCCAGTCGTACCTTTACAATATTTGTTATATCGCGCTCATCTACTTCTTTTGTTATTTCTGGACAGCGATCACATTTAATCCCAAAGAAATGGCAGACAACCTGAAAAACTTTGGTTCATTTATTCCTGGCTACCGACCGGGGAAGAGAACTGCCGACTACCTCGAGCGAGTGATGGAGCGAATCACCTACGTTGGAGCGGGATTTCTGGCGCTCGTTGCAGTCATTCCTACGATCGTGAGTGGAGCACTTGGTATCCCCGCTCAGATTGCCAGTTTTTATGGGGGCACCGGTTTGCTTATTGCGGTGAGCGTGGCATTCGATCTTGTTCAAAAAATTGACAGTCATCTTGTGATGCGGAACTATAGTGGTCTGCTCGAGAAGTCATAACCTGATTTGTCTGACCCCTGTATAGTTTTAATAGCGTCTTTTTGCCGTTTGAGCCGTTCATGTTGGCTCCATAACCCTCCAGTTTCATTCCATGGTCTTGTAGTCCTATGCGGATAATCCTGATTGGACCACCGGGGGCAGGGAAGGGCACGCAATGCGAGAGACTTATCGACTTTCTTCGAGTGCCTCACCTTTCAACAGGAGAGATGTTACGGGCCGCCATTGCACAGAAAACAGCGGAGGGGAAAGAAGCTTCCTCATACATGCAGGCCGGCCAATTGGTTCCTGATCAACTCGTACTTGGACTAGTGACCCGCCGGCTGAAGGAACAGGATTGTCGAGGAGGCTGCCTCCTCGACGGATTCCCGAGAACAATAAATCAGGCCGAAATGCTTGATGATCTACTTGAGCGGCAGGCAATGAGCGTTGACGGTGTTATTGAGTTGGCAGTTCCTCAAGAAGAACTGGTTCGTCGCATGTTGGCCCGAAAACGTGAGGACGACAGCCCCGAGGTATTCGCTCGCCGTATCGAAAGTTTCGAGAGACAGACAGCCCCGTTACTCGAATACTATAAATTACAAGGGAAATTAAAGAGTGTGAACGGGTTGGGTTCTGCCGATGAGATCTTTGAACGGGTTCGGCAGTCAATTCGTGCATTTCGACGAGCAAAACGTTAGAACATTTAGACGTTCATGTGGCAAATTGAAATGATTCAGATGTACCCCGTATTGTTGAGAAGAGGTTTTGACAGAATTGTTACTGCCTCCAACAGGTCTTGGTGAAGAGGAAGAACTGACGTGCTGAAGCTAAAATCGAGTCGAGAGATAGAAGCCATGCGAAAGGCTGGCCTTGTCGTTTGGGAAGCCCATCAAATCGCGAAACGTCTTGTTCGTCCAGGTATAACGACTGGAGAAATTGATCAGGCAGTAGAAACGTTCTTTGAGGAGCAAAATGTAGTGCCGCTGTTCAAGGGTGTTCCGGGACGAGTTCCTTTTCCGGCTGTGTGTTGCATATCGGTTAATGATGAAGTCGTACATGGAATTCCCGGTTCCAGGAAGTTGGTGGAGGGTGATATCATCAGCATTGATACTGGATGCAAGCTCAAGGGCTGGTGCGGTGATTCCGCCTTTACTCATGCCGTTGGTAAGGTAGACGACGACGTTCAAAAACTCTTGGACTGTACATCTGGTGTTCTGCAGTTGGCGATCAAACTGATGGGCTCACGAAGTCGTTGGGCTGATGTTGCATCTGAGATGGCGACCTTCGTTAGAGATTATGGGTTTGCTGTTGTCGAGAATTTCGTCGGTCATGGCATAGGCAAGAACATGCACGAAGATCCTCAGGTACCAAACTTTTGCTCATCATCATTTCGCCGTAAGCATGATTTTGAGCTGGAACCGGGGCTCGTGATAGCAGTTGAACCCATGGTGAACATGGGGACCAAAAAAGTACGAGCAATGCCAGATTTCTGGACTCAATCAACGGCTGATGGGAAGTACAGTGCCCATTTTGAGCACACAATTGCAATGACTGAGGATGGGCCCTGGGCTCTTACGGCGGACCCCCAGCCTGGAGAAGAAAAGGAAGTGACTGGTGTGGCAACTACCACGGAGGGGTAACTGATAGCTGCGCAAGTCGGTCATGTCTGCTCGGAATTGGCTCGATAGCCGAAAATTCGTGTGCCTACTTGTGAACCCCCGTTTGTCGTGGCATACTTCGAGGCTTCGATTTGTCCAGATTAACAGTCTTACTATTGCTGTGAGGTATGGCGTTCCCGCGTCATGATTTCAATGAAAGTGCGTGCCAGCGTTAAACGGATTTGCGATAAATGCAAGATTGTCCGCCGTCGCGGTGTAGTCTTCGTTTTATGCGAAAATCCGCGGCATAAACAGCGGCAGGGCTAGTATGACGGTTGAGGGTTTGCCCTTGTCTGGCGAATCGAGTGATTGAGTTAAATATTGAAGTGCGTGAGGCAGGTGACTGACCCAAAGCCACATACTAACTCCAAATGTTTTACTCAAGGTTTAAACATAAGATATTTGGCTCGTTCCTGAAAGCTTTCCTATGCCACGTTTGCTCGGTGTTGACATCCCTTCGGACAAAAAGACTGTCTACTCGCTCCAATACCTTTACGGTGTTGGACCCCGTGTGGCGAGAGAACTCTGTCGCAAAGCAGGTGTGAGTCCCGAAGCTCAGGCAAGAGAACTACATGAGGATGAGTTGGCTCGTATCGCTTCTCTTCTCGACAAGGATTATGTTGTTGAGGGGCAGTTGCGAAGGCAAGTCGCTCAGGGAGTTTCTCGCTTAAAAGATATCGGCTGCTACCGTGGGCTTCGTCATAGACGCGGCTTGCCAGTTCGTGGTCAGCGTACTCGAACAAATGCAAGAACTCGTAAGGGGCCGAAGAAAACGGTTGCTGGCAAGAAGGGTGTAAAGGACCTGAAGTAATTGAAATACAACTGCTTAGTAGTACAAGTCAGGAACGAAACAAAAGCGAATAATAGAAAATACGAAAATCGATAAGAAGGGAAGTTGTAGGCCCGATCAAGTAAATCAGGCTGACTGAATAATGGCCAAGACAGCGAAAACAAAAAAGAAGAGTGTGTCGTCGGGAATTGCGTTTATCGACGCAACGTTTAATAACACGACAGTTACCATTACAGACCAGCGTGGCGATACGCTCTGTTGGGCGAGTGGCGGCACGTGCGGTTTTAAAGGAAGCCGAAAGGGCACCCCATTTGCTGGACAAATGGCAGCACAGCAGGCGGCTGAAAAAGCATCAAAGTTTGGCGTAAAGGACTTGGAAGTCCGCGTGAAAGGCCCTGGCAGTGGTCGCGAAAGTGCGATTACGGCTCTTCAAGCTGCTGGTATGAACGTCAAAAGTATTGAAGACATAACCCCATTGCCCCACAACGGGTGCCGCCCACCAAAGAAACGGCGTGTTTAGACGTGGATCCGACGTTGATGCTGGTGTCATTTTCAACTGTTGAGTTCCTGACAATATGATTTGAGAACAAAAGGTACCAAGGAGAACTACATGCATATCCGCTGGCGAGGCCTCGAATTACCAGGCTCTGTTGTCGCCGATACCGCGACGCTGACGAATACTTATGGCAAGTTTACGGCCGAACCATTCGAGAGAGGTTTTGGAACGACCGTTGGAAATAGTCTTCGACGTATTCTGCTGTCGAGCCTTGAAGGCAGTGCTGTAACCCAGATCAAACTTGGGGGAGCTCAGCATGAGTTTACGACTATAAAGGGCGTTCAGGAGGATGTTACAGACATTGTTCTCGCTGTAAAAAGTATGGTTGTGAAGAATCACAGTGATTCAACAAGGGTTGTTCATGTTGAAAAAAGCCTCAAGGGCCCGATCACGGCTGCTGATGTTCAGACTGACGAGTCCGTCGAAGTAGTAAACAAGGATCTTGTACTTGCAACTCTCACAGACGACGTCCCATTTGAGCTGGAAATGGTGATTGAAAATGGCCGTGGGTATGTACCGAGTAGTGAGCACAGTCCAGACGGTCATGAAATTGGTATTATTCCTGTCGATGCAGTCTTTAGTCCGGTGACTCGTGTGCGATATGAAGTTGAGGAGACACGCGTTGGCCAAAAAACGAATTACGACAAGTTGACGCTTGAAGTTTGGACTGATGGCACAATCACCCCTGAAATGGCGATTGTTGAGGCGGCTAAAATCCTTCGCAAGCATCTTAATCCGTTTGTTGGGTACACCTCTCCAGGTGCTTCGATACATGCAGCTGCAGGGGACACTTCCTCATCGAGTGAAGGCGTTCTTGACCTTGAAAAGCTTGAGCCAACCAGTGTCGATGAACCAATAAGTGTTTTGGATCTGAGCACGAGGGCAAAGAATTGCTGTGATGAGTTAGGGATTACTACGGTAGGCGAGTTGGCGGCCTCTTCAAAGGAAAAACTTGCAAGTTCCCATTTTGCAGGCGATGGCACCATTGATGAGATGGAAAAAGCCTTGGGAAGGAAAGGGCTGTCGTTTAGCCAACAATCGGCAGGAATGCATTCCTGAATTTTGTTTAGGCATATTTAAGAGATCGAATAGAAGAAAAGGTTGAACAATGCGTCATCGTCGCAAGGGTAGAGTGCTTGGTAGAAGTCCGTCTCACCAGCGGGCTATGCTTCGAAATCTGGCTGCATCCCTTGTTCTTACAGAACGAGAGTTTGAGCCAGGAGAGCCAGGTGCGCCAAAAGTGCCCGGACGGATCGTGACAACTGTCGCAAAAGCGAAGGAAGTCCGTCCGTTGGTCGAACGATGCATCACGATTGCAAAGCGAGGGTTGCTGGCGGAGCAAGCAGCGGACGCATTTGCATCGTCTTCTGAAAGAGATACGTCGGAATGGAAGAAGTGGCGGCAGAGCGAGCAATGGCAAAAGTGGGCTCAGGCTATGGCGCCAGCGGTCACTGCTCGACGTCGGGTATTAAGACTTCTTGGTGATAAACAAGCAACTCGAATTCTTTTTAGTGAGGTAGCGCCCCGCTTTGCAAATCGTCCGGGTGGGTATACCCGAATTCTCAAACTGGCGATGCCTCGCCTTGGTGACGCGGGCCCCCGGGCAATACTTGAGTTTGTGACCGAATCTGTCTCGGCTGCACCAGTTGCTCCAGAACTGGAACCAGCTAATTCGTAACAGACTTGCGCTCGGATAGGTAACTGCTGCAAGCAGTTACCCAGTTTCCTACGTGGTCGATTTACTTGACTCCTGGATGCTGGGGGGAGAATATACACTATTCTGTTGGGCGATTGTTTAGTATGGCCGCGAAGGTTCCGGGAAATAATGCGGAATTACCCAGGGAAATATCTTGCCTTCAGGAGTTGGGTTATGGTGAGGCTCGCTCTGGTTTCAATGGCTCTGTGTTTATTTTTACGCCGCGATGCGTTTCTCTATGCTGAGAACGTCTCAGTTATTCCTCAGGTTGCGTTTATTGACAGCCAGATTGAGTCAGCTTGGGCAGACGCGAATATTCAGCCCGCGGAGGAAGCCGTGGATCTCGAATGGTGCAGACGGGTTTATCTGGACCTCGTTGGGAGAATTCCAACTGTTGATGAGGTGTTGGAGTACAAAAATGCCAGCAGCCGCAACAAGAGATCAGTGCTCGTCGATCGTCTTCTGGGTGAAGGATACGCAAAGGAATATGCGAAGCATTGGGCAAATGTGTGGACGACAATACTTGTTGGCCGAGACACTGATAATCGGATGGTTGACCGAGATGGTTTGCGGAAATATTTGCAGGCCTCGTGGGAAGCAAACATTCCTTATGATCAATTTGTTGAAGAGTTGCTTACTGCAACTGGAGAAAATGCTACGAGGGAAGGAGCGACTTCATTTAACGGGGCTACAAATTTCCTTAGTGGAAAACTTGCAGATGGCGGCTTGCAGGCAACGGCAAAAACCGCACAGATCTTCTTGGGGATGCAAGTGCAATGTACTCAATGCCATAACCATCCATTTAATAGTGGAGTGAAGCAGAATCAGTTTTGGGAATTGAATGCATTTTTCAGGCAGGCCCGAGCTCTGCGGAGATTCGACGGAGGACGCCAAGTTGCTTGGATTGAACTAGTTGATGAGGACTTTGCTGGTCAGGGAGGTGATCCAGACGAAGCAGAGATTTTTTATGAACTGAGAAACGGTTTAGTCAAAGTTGCCTATCCTGTTTTTGTCGATGGGACGGAGATCCCACGCAGTGGGCTTTTGCCCGGGGTGCTTGATGATGGAACGACATATGGCGTGAATCGTCGTAGGGAATTGGCTTCTTTAATTCAATCAAACCCATTGTTTCCCAAGGCAGTGGTGAATCGTCTGTGGGCCTATTTTTTGGGCTATGGGTTCACTACGCCAATAGATGATTTTGGGTCCCATAATCTGCCAACGCATCCAGCGTTGCTTGATGGACTTGCTCAACGGTTTGCAGACTATAGTTATGACCTGAAGTCACTAATGCGTTGGATCGTCTTGTCTAAACCATATGGTCTGACCAGTCGTATGAAGGCAGAAAGCACAAAGGATGCGCCAGATTCTGGTGAACAGCCACACTTTAGTCGCTTTTATGTCAGACAAATGCAGCCAGAGCAACTCTATAATTCATTGTTGGTAGCGACTAAAGCAGACCGTAGCGGGTCTGCAGAACGTCAAGATCGCTGGTTGTCGCAGTTCATAATTGCCTTTGGTACAGATGAGGGTGATTCAAGCACGACGTTTAATGGGACGATTCCTCAGATACTCATGCTATTTAATGGTGATCTGATCGAGGCAGCTACGTCACTTGATCAAGATGGATTTCTTGACCAAATAGTGGCTGCGAACAGAACGAATCGAGATAAGATAAACGCCCTTTATCTGGCAGCTCTTGCTAGGTGGCCATCGATGAGTGAATTACGATATGCAAATCACTTGTTGCTTGCTCGTAAGGGCGAAGTCAGAGAGGCGTTGCAGGATGTATGGTGGGCCCTGCTCAACTCAAACGAGTTTATTTTAAATCACTAGTGAGGGACGGTGGTCTATGGATAGGGAAAGTTATCAGTCTCTAGCATATTGGCGAAGAAGTCGGAGGCATTTCCTTTCACATCTTGGTGGATTAGCGGCGTTATCGACTCCCTTTGCATCGTTTACCAATTCGTTACGTGCGAATGCTGAGGAGCTCAGAAAGCAGCATAAATCTGCGATTCTCCTGTGGATGGGCGGAGGTCCAAGCACAATGGATATCTGGGACCTCAAGCCAGGTCAAGCAACAGGAGGTCCCTTTAAGCAGATTGCGACATCTGTTGACGGCATAGCGATCAGTGAACACATGCCTATGACAGCAAAGCAAATGCATCATCTTGCAATCGTTCGTTCGATGAGTACTCGTGAGGCTGATCATCAACGAGGGCGTTACTATATGCATACTGGGTTTGTTCCAAATCCAAATGTAGAGCATCCTAGTTACGGCTCCCTGATAGCACATGAATTGGCAACGGCAGTTCCATCCCTAGAAATACCACCTTTTGTTTCAGTTGGCGGAGGTAGTGTCGGCCCTGGCTTTCTCGGTACAACCTGGGCCCCGTTTGTTGTCAGCCCACAAGGAGATGTCAAGAATCTCGAGTCAGAAGTGTCCAAAGAGCGTCTTGCCAGTAGGCTTCAGATGCTCGCTGCTATTGAGAATCGATTCATAAAGGAACGAAGAGGCAACTTGCCGTTAGATCATCGTGAAATTGTTGGTAAGTCGGTCCAACTCATGTCAAGTAGTCAGCTTGCTGCCTTCAAAGTATCAGAAGAACCTGCATCCGTGCGGGAGAGATACGGAGAGACGAATTTCGGGCGGGGTTGCTTGATGGCGCGTCGTTTGGTGGAAGTTGGTGTGCCTTTTGTTGAAGTCAACCTTGGAGGCTGGGACAATCACAGCAATATTTTTGGAACACTTGCTGACCAGAGATTGCCAAATCTTGATAGAGCCATGAGTGCGCTAATTGCTGACCTTGCTGATCGCGGTATTTTAGATACGACGGCCGTAATTTGGATGGGTGAATTCGGGAGAACTCCAACAATTAATGGGAATGGTGGCCGTGACCATTGGGCTCGAAGTTGGAGTGCTGTTGTTGGTGGCGCGGGCTTTACTCGCGGTGTGGTAGTTGGAGAAACAAGTGCCGATGGGCGGGAGGTTGCGAGTGAACCGTATTCATCCCAAGACCTGATGACAAGCGTTCTGAAATCACTCGATATTTCACTCGAGACAACATTTCGTGCAAAGAACGGTCGGCCAATGAAAATTGCGAATGGTGGCCAGGTCATTCCGGGGCTCTTCAGCTAAAAAAGTGAAAAACGTCCCTCAAGGTGGCCCTGAGTGGCTCAAGATCCTAGGCAGGGTGGTTCAATATCCCAAGCAGGCTACACTTGTCGCTCCGGACTTTTTTTCTGGAACACTGTGAGGACGCTATGGCTGTTGATCTCGATCCTGAGAATTGGTCGGTCGCTGATTCCACAGAACTCTACGAGGTTACACGTTGGGGGAATGGTTATTTTTCGATTGGTGAAAACGGTAATCTCTATGTTCATCCAGATCGAAGTCCTAAGCGTCACGTCGATTTAAAGCAGCTCATTGATCGACTGCAGGTGAGGGGTATTGACCTCCCAATCCTTCTGCGGTTTGGTGAAATTCTGCAGCATAGGCTTCAAGAAATCCATCAAGCCTTTTCCACTTCAATGGAAGAGAGTAGCTACCGGGGTGACTACTGCTGTATCTATCCAATTAAAGTGAATCAGCAGCGGCAGGTTGTTGAAGAGGTCTTGCGGTTTGGTCGTCCGTATCAGTTTGGGCTCGAGGCAGGAAGTAAGCCGGAGTTGCTTGCGGTTATCGCGTTGGCGGACAACGAGACACCGATCATTTGTAATGGCTTCAAAGACGCAGAGTTCATAGAGATGGTCATGCTTGCACAGAAAATTGGCCGGAACATCATTCCGGTAGTGGAGAGATTTTCTGAGCTCGCTCAGCTCCTGGAATGTGCCAAAAAAATTGGTGTTCGACCGAATATCGGGATGCGGATGAAATTGGCGACCAAAGGGAGTGGTCGTTGGCATGCGTCGGCAGGGTTTCGAAGTAAATTTGGATTAACTGTCTCCGAACTCATGAAAGGAGTCGACCTCTTAGCCAGTCAAGATATGGGTGACTGTTTTCAGTTGTTGCATTTTCATCAGGGTAGTCAGATAACAAATATTCGACATATCAAGGCAGCGCTGAATGAGGCAGCTCGTGTGTATGTTGAACTTGTGAAGCAAGGTGCAGGACTGAAGTTTCTTGATGTTGGTGGTGGGTTAGGCGTTGATTATGATGGTTCGCAGACTAACTTTGAATCGAGTGTGAACTATAGTCTTCAAGAGTATGCGAACGATGTTGTCTATCATGTTCAAAGTGTTTGTGATGACGCGGGTGTTGACCATCCAACCATAATGTCAGAGAGTGGTCGGGCTGTGGTTGCGTACCACAGCATGCTGGTATTCAGTGTTCTGGGTGTCTCAGAGCAAGCCAGTCATGAACCCATCAACCAGCCGTCGCATAATGTCCAGCAGCCTGTTCAGGATTTATTTGAGACGCTTGAAGGTCTCAACGTCAGGAATTTACTCGAGTCGTACCATGATGCCCAGCAATCACTTGATACTGCAATGAATCTGTTTGCGAGCGGCTATTTGCCACTTGATCAGCGAGCAATTATAGAGCAGGTGTATTGGTCAATATGTCAGAGGATTAGCAAACTAGCGAAACAACTCGAATACGTTCCAGAAGAAATCGAAGCGATCTCACCGGGCCTTTGTGATACGTATTTTTGCAATTTCTCGTTATTCCAGTCGATTCCTGATTCGTGGGCAATAAAGCAACTTTTTCCACTGATGCCGATTCATCGATTAGATGAACGCCCCGACTGTTCGGCTGTACTTGGAGATGTGACGTGTGATTCTGATGGCAAAATTGAACAGTTTATTGATCGTCGTGATGTGAAGAGGTCTCTTCCTTTGCACTCACTCAAAAATGAGCCCTATTATCTTGGTGCATTTCTTGTTGGTGCGTACCAAGAGATCCTCGGTGACCTTCACAACCTCTTCGGAGATACCCATGCTGTTCATATAAGCTCAGATGAACATGGCAGAGTCGTTGTGGATACAGTAGTGAAGGGAGATACTGTCAGCCAGGTGCTCCAGTACGTTGAATTTAATCCTGATGAACTGGCAAAAAATCTTCGATGTTCAATTGAAGAGGCTATTGGTAACGGATTAATAAGTGATGGGCAGGCAGGTCGTTTTATTCGATTTTATGAAGATGGCCTAGGTGGCTATACCTATCTGGAGGAGTCAACTGTATCAGAGAGCAGTTGAGTAAAACGTGCAACTTATTCGTCTTGGGGCAGCTGCCCTTAATCAAACACCATTGGACTGGGATGGCAATGTGGCTCGGATCACGTTAGCGTGTGAAGAGGCTCGTCGTCGCCAGATTGCGATCCTTTGTTGTCCAGAGCTTTGCATCACTGGATATGGCTGCGAAGATGCATTTCATTCATCTGGTGTTCTTGCAACGGCGATGGATATGTTGCTCGAAATTGGTCCAGTCAGCCGCGGGCTTGTGCTGGCGGTTGGTTTGCCAGTGCGTTGGGCTAGTGGTGTCTATGATGGTGTTGCTCTGTTTGCCGACGGTAACCTTCTCGGAATTTCTGCTAAGCAGCACTTGGCTGGTGACGGCCTACATTATGAGCCTCGTTGGTTTCGTCGTTGGCCATCAGGGCGGCAAGATGTGGTCACTGTGGCTGGCTGTCAAATTCCTTTTGGTGATCTTCGCTTTAGCTGTGGTGGAGTGCGAATCGGTTTTGAGATATGCGAGGATGCGTGGGTTGCAGATCGGCCTGGTGCGCAACTTGCTGCCCGTGGTGTCGATGTCATTTTGAATCCATCTGCCAGCCATTTTGCCTTTGATAAGGATGAGATCCGCGAACGATTCGTTTTAGAAGGAGCTCGCGCCTTCGCCTCTGCCTATGTACTAGCCAATCTGCTTGGGAATGAGTCTGGAAGGATTGTCTACGATGGTAGCACGTTGATAGCTGACCCCTCAGGTCTTGTGGCTCGTGGCCGCCGGTTCTCCTTTGCTGATGTTTCTGTTGCCAGTGGTGATGTTGATATTGATGCCATACGCCTTATTCAAACAAGAAGTATTGCCCATGCAGATGGTCAAGAGAATTGCGATGTGATAAAGCACGACTTTACGTTTCCGTCTGCTCTGCATCGTGACTCATCGCATGGCAGAGACAGTCGAGATAAATGGGAACACAGCCAGGAGCAGGTAGTTCGTAAGAAAGAAGAATTTACTCGGGCGGTCTCACTTGGACTCATGGATAGTTTGAGAAAGAGTAAGAGCCGTGGGTTCGTTGTAAGCGCGAGTGGCGGTGCAGATTCCTCAGCAGTTATTTGTCTTATTGCGATAGGTATCGCAATGGTTGTCAGTGAACATGATTCCGATACTAGGAATAGGCTTGGCCTTCGGGACATCTCTCGTTGTAGTCCTCGAGATTTATCTAAAAATAGCTACTCAGATCCGAGTGTGCGGGCGATTGTTGCCGAAGTGCTCACTTGTGTTTATCAATCAACAATACATTCAAGTGCAACAACACGAGAAGCGGCTTGCAAGATCGCAGGCGCTGTTGGTGCAAATTTCCATGAATTCGATGTTGAACCACTCGTTCAGAAATATGAAGAATTTGCAGAAGCAGTCATTGGTAGAGAGCTTAGTTGGGAAAGCGATGATATTGCACGCCAAAATATTCAGGCACGGGTGCGAGCGCCCGGAGTTTGGTTGATAGCAAATCTATATAATGCGATGCTCGTTGCAACAAGTAATCGATCAGAAGCTGCAGTTGGTTACGCAACCATGGACGGAGACACCGCTGGGGGAATTGCGCCAATCGCAGGTATAGACAAAGCGTTTCTGCGAGACTGGCTTGTATGGATTGAACGTGAGGGTCCTCAGGGGATTGGTCCACTCAATGCGATGGAAGTAATTAACATACAGCAACCAACTGCTGAATTGAGGCCCACTCATAATGGGCAGACTGATGAGTCCGATCTAATGCCTTATGATGTACTCGATCGAATTGAGAGATTCGCAATTCGTGATCAACAGACTCCGGTTGTGATTTGGGAGCAGCTGGTGAACGAATTTCCTCAGCACCATGCTGAGGACTTGGGTCGCTGGACGGAACTTTTCTTTCAGTTGTGGTCGCGAAATCAATGGAAACGTGAGCGATTAGCACCGTCTTTTCATCTTGATGACGAAAGCCTCGATCCGAAATCATGGTGTCGATTTCCAATTCTTTCTGGCGGTTTTTCCCGCGAGATTCGGGAACTGCGGAAGGCTGCATCAGCCCAAGAAATTCATTGGTGAAATTCCATGATTGGGACAAAATGTGCAGCGAAAAAGGCCTCGCGACTCCCTGCATAGATTGCTACTATTCTCGAAATCATTGAGGAGTGTGATGTGCGTGAACTCAGGGCTGGCCAAATTGGTAGACGATTTTATACCCCCCGTAGTGTGCTGTTCGGCCCACTATGTCGATGGGTGTTCGCAGTAATATTCTCAGTCTTTGGCCAGTCAGAAGTTTTTTCACAGCAACAAAGTGCTCAGTCTTTGAGTCAGAATCAGGCGGTGACACTTAGTCCCGACCAACAAGCGGCGCTTGATCGATTGTTGATAGGGTGGGAATCTCGAAATGCAAAGGTGACAACTTGGTCGTGTACTTTTTACAAATGGGAGTACAACGCCTGGAGCCCTGCGGATGCTTCAGGGGAGCGATTGGCTTTTTCTGAGAGTACAGGAGAAATTAAATATGCTGCTCCCGATAAAGGCCTGTTTCGGGTGAAATCATCAAAGCAGTGGAATGCAGAAAAAAGAAAATACGATGCTAGGCCTTCAAATTCTGGTGAGCATTGGGTCTGCAACGGTACAAGTATCTATGAGTTTCGGCATAGTGAACGCCAACTCCGTGAAACAAAACTACCTCCTGAAATGAGGGGGCGAGCAATTAGTGAAGGTCCACTTCCATTTGTTTTTGGCGCAAAGGCGGACACCCTAAAGAAGCGGTACTCTATGCGAATTATTACGCCTCCATCGGTAACCGATCAAATATGGCTTGAAGCGCTACCAAAATTTCAAGTCGATGCCGCCAATTTTTCGAAAGTCGAACTCATTCTAAGGGCTGCAGATCTGATGCCCTTTGCGATTCAGGTATTTAAGCCTGGCGGACAAGACCGAGATGTTTATCAGTTTGATCCGCGAACGAGCCTCATCGACCGAGGATTAGACCTGATTCGTGATTTTTCCAGGCCTCTCACACCACTGGGATATACGTTCATCGAGGAGCAGGCGCCCGGTACTTAATTGTTACCGAATTGCGCCGTCAGAGTAAGCTTGTGGTCTATGTGTTATACTTGTACCAGCAGCAACGACAGTGTGAGAAAAACATGCCCCTTATTGATCCAAATCATCCGTTGGCAGACCTGTTAGAACGAGATCAGAGATATCCTCTGGATGCATACTTATTTGTTCTTGAAGCCCTTTCTTTTGCTCAAGAGTCGCTCGGTATGGGCGAGCGGGAGAAATCAAATGACTCACTGTCAGGTTGTGAAAAGAAGGAAAGCGAAAAGCATGTGAGTGGTCAAGATCTGTGTGAAGCTGCTCGGCAATATGCCCAGCAGCAATATGGGTATTTAGCAAAGAAAGTGCTGTCTTCTTGGGGTATTCATGCTACAGCGGATTTTGGTGAAATTGTCTTCAACATGATTGACATGGGGCAGATGAGAAAAACGAGTGACGACTGTCGCGAAGATTTTCATGATGTGTATAGCTTTCAGGACGCCTTTGTTAGGGATATTGTCTTTGCTTTGCCGGATTCACTTTGATGAGAGAGTGAAGAAAATGGTCCTCCCAGCTCAGCGAAAGTATGCCTTCTTCGTTTCGATGGCCGTTATTGAGATGGTGTGGTTGCTTGTCATGTGTGGTATGGCTTTTTTTTAGTATTTTAAGAATTGCCACTTCCTGCTTTCAATGAGAACGCGTCATGAATTTTTGGCTTGATAGTCTTCCCTTCTGGATCGCGTTAGTACCTCTGGGCGTTTACTGTTGCATAATGGGTGGACTGCAGCTTCGTCATCGGCCCCTTATTGTGTCTGCAGCGTGGGATAGTGCACTGCTCGGAATTGCTCTTTCGGGTCTGGTGGCCGTAGGCCCGCTTGCTGCCATTCAACCGCTGTTAGGTGGTTCACCTTGGGGAGAGGTTATCTTGCTCCTTGTGTATGCATTGGTTGTTGCAGTTTGTATTCTGTTTGCTAGGCCGCGTTTACTTATTTACAACGCGACAATTGAGCAGGTTCGACCTCTTGTCGCACAGAATGCCGCTGCTGTGGACCCAGCCGTACGTTGGGCGGGAGAGAGTGTTGCCTTGCCAACGCTTGGGCTACAGGCCCATGTAGAGGGAAACGGCCCATTGCGTACCGTTAGTGTAGTGGTGCTCCAATCAGGCGAGGCGGGTGAAGCGTGGACTGATCTAAGCCGTCGTTTGAGAAGAGTTTCGCGGCGTTTACGAGTGCAGCCGAGCCCAGTAGGAATGGTCATGCTTGCAGTAGGATGCTTCATCCTTTTGGTGGCTTTTCTTTTGGCTAGTGGTATTGTGTAACCGTAGACACTAGCCGGCTTGGAGTACCAAGCGGAAGCACACGTTTTTCCTAAAATTAATGAACCGTCACTGGAGTGAAGCGTGTCAAATCACGTTGATTTAATTCCACAAGAAATAACGGTACCGGTTGTAGTGCGAAATGCATCGCCCGCGCGACTGTATGAAGATGCCCTCACTCGAGAGCAAGCAGGCGTTGTCTCAAGTGGTGCAATTGCCATTCGTTCTGGTACAAAAACTGGAAGAAGTCCAAAAGATAAACATGTTGTTCGGCACAAAGACTCGGACAAGGATGTATGGTGGGGAAGTACAAACCATCCGATTGATGAGCATACATTTTTTCTAAATCGCCAGCGGGCAATTGACTATCTCAATACCAGAGATCAGATCTATGTTTTTGATGGGTTTGCAGGCTGGGACCCAAATCACCGGATCAAAGTACGAGTGATCTGTGCAAGGGCCTATCATGCTCTCTTCATGCATAACATGCTCATTCGTCCCACCCGAGAAGAGTTGGAAAACTTTGGGTCTCCTGATTGTGTCATCTACAACGCGGGCCAATTTCCTGCAAATTCTTTCACGGCCCAGATGACAAGTCGCACCAGTGTAGATATTTCACTTGAACGTAAAGAGCAGGTCATTCTTGGTACCGAGTACGCCGGAGAGATGAAAAAAGGGGTGTTTACACTCATGCATTGGCTACTACCGCCCAAAGGTGTTCTTTCCATGCATTGTGCGGCAAATCAGGGGCAGTCGGGCGAGGTGTCACTCTTTTTTGGTTTATCAGGGACTGGGAAAACAACGCTATCAGCCGATCCAAGTCGGAGGCTTCTTGGTGATGATGAACACGGGTGGAGTGACGACGGTATTTTCAATATCGAAGGAGGTTGTTATGCAAAGTGTATCAGTCTTGCTTTGGAAAAAGAGCCGGAGATTTATCGAGCCATTCGTTTCGGAACAGTTTTAGAAAATGTTGTTTACGATCAAATCACGCGTGAGGTGGATTACGATTCGAATGCGATAACAGAAAATACCAGAGCGGCGTATCCTCTTGAATTCATCGAGAATGCCCAGTCGCCATCTCTTGCCGGTCATCCTCGCCATGTAATTTTTTTAACGTGCGACGCCTCTGGAGTGCTGCCTCCGGTGAGCAGGCTCTCGCCTGAGCAAGCGATGTATCAGTTTCTGTCGGGTTATACAGCTCGTGTTGCCGGAACAGAAATGGGGGTTTTTCAGCCTCAACTTACTTTCTCACCATGTTATAGCGCCGCATTTCTTGTACGTCACCCGGTCGTCTACGCGCGTTTATTGTCTGAGAAAATTCGATCTCACGGTGCTCAGGCTTGGTTGGTGAATACCGGTTGGACCGGAGGAGGACTAGGAGTCGGCCGAAGAATTGATCTGTCGAGCACTCGTTGTATTATCGACGCGATTCATGGTGGTTTGCTAACTGGCCAGCTGACTCAGCGTGATCCTGTCTTCGGACTCGAGGCGGTGTGTCGGGTGCCAGGCGTTTCAGAGCGTCTCCTTGTGCCGTGGAATGCCTGGTCAGATGCGACGGAATGGGAAGAGGCAGCCCGATCTCTTGCTGAGAAGTTCCGAAAGAATTTTGTTCTGTTCGAAAAAGAAGTTGATAAGGAGGTGTTGCGAGCTGGGCCAGGCAAATAAATGGATTTTCAGGCAGCCACCAGCTCAGTTTCAGTTATTATGTAAATAACGGTTGGTTCGAGTAGAACATTCTGACTTCATTGACGTTTCGTGTTCCATAGTAAGGTGGAACCAATTTGTAAGGAGTTGAATATGATTTCTGTGTCCGTGATGAGACTTGCTATTGGGTTGCTGTTAATTGTTGGGATGGTTTCGATGTCGGCAGCAAGTAATGCTGCGTCCCCGCTTGTTGGCTCAATGAAGAGGATTGACGGCACCGACAAGGACCTAAGTGATTACAGTGGCAAGGTTGTGCTCGTGGTGAATGTAGCAAGCCAATGTGGCTACACATCACAGTATGCTGGCTTGCAAAAATTGTATGACACCTTCAAGGATAAAGGTTTTGTTATTCTTGGATTTCCAGCAAACGACTTCGGCGCACAGGAGCCCGGAAGTGATAGTGAGATCGCCTCGTTCTGCTCAAAAAATTACGGCGTTACGTTTGACATGTTTTCAAAAATAACAGTGAAAGGTGCCGGCCAAGCAGCCCTCTATAAGACACTGACGGAATCTGCCAATCCGTCGGGCGATGTTGGCTGGAATTTTGAGAAGTTTCTTATAGACCGTAACGGGGCAGTTGTGGGGCGGTTCAAATCAGGCGTTTCGCCGGAAGATCCAGAGTTAGTTCAAGCAATTGAGGCGGCACTTTGAGCAAAGGAGTCGTGTTGTTTAAACAAGTGCAAGCTACAGCGGGCATTTTTTGTTAACTAACTACGTTTGTTGTTCGTGTTGTCCTCGTCTCGAAGCATTGGTCCTGCTTTGTTTCCAGCAACAAGTTTTTCCCGAATAACAAATGCGGGTCGGGCTTGGGCTTCTCGGTAACAACGAACAACATATTCCCCAACGATGGCAATAGCTGCAGTTTGTGCTGCTGATATGAAACCGAGAAGAGCAAGAAGGGTTGAAAGAGAAAGATTTTCTTTTGTGGAGAACGTAGCCTCTGTAATGAGTCCACAGATCCCGACCGAAGCAAAGAGGGCAGCAAGATACCAGATGTATCGAATGGGTTTATCTGAAGAAAGAAGAACTGCATCAGCTGCGAGGGAGAACAGGCGCGAGGCAGAGTATTTTGTTTCTCCGGCAGTTCTTGCGTCCCGGTCATAGTCGACAGGAGCGTGAGTAAAGCCAGCCCACGGGATGAGGTTTCGAAGGTACCGGCGCTTCTCAGGAAGTGCACAGACAGCATTGACAACCGCCCGATCACACAGCTTGAAATCACCTGTATCAACAGGCACAGGATACGGCATCATCCTAGCAAAAAACCTATAAAAAAGACTTGCTGTTATAAGTTTGAAGGTGCTCTCGCCGTCACGTGACTTGCGACGTCCGTATGCAACGTCAACACCAGTTCGCCATTTGGCAACCATTTCAATAATAACTTCTGGTGGGTCTTGGAGATCGGCGTCAATAATGACAACAGCGTCTCCCTGAGCCATTTCGAGACCGGCTGACATGGCGGCCTGTTGGCCGAAGTTCCGAGAAAACTCAATTACTGCGATACGCGAGTCCTCAGATGCAAGGTTCTTTAGTTTCTTCAGGGTGCTATCGTGGCTTCCGTCATCGATGTAAAGAACTTCCACATTCATGTCTAACTGAGGCGCAATACTGCAGATGCGGGCATGGGTTGCCTCAATGATTGATTCTTCGTTGTAACAAGGGACGACAATCGACAGGAGTCCAGGTTGTGGCCGCTCTATCAGTTGGGCGTCTACTGTTGGTGTATGCCTTGTCGGCTGGTTCATTTCTTCATGCTCCGACGCAAGGCACTACGCTTCAGGTCTGTTCGCTCTGCCTTTTTCGTATTGCCAACCAGAAGAAAGTCCTGGGTTTTGAATAAAGGTCGGGCACGGCCGACAACTCCAGCGGTCTCTGGCAGGAAAGAGGATAATTCATGAAATTGATTTTCAGGAATCACGAGAACTGCGTCTGGTCCCGTCGCTAGGAAATTAGATGCTTTTTGGGCTCGTGTAGAATCAGGTGCCCAACGTTTGACAATGCCATGTGCGTAATACACAAGATTCGGAGTGATCTGAGAATATGCCCCTATCCGTGCGTGTCCGCCGGCGTGTGCGTGGGCTTCACGAATTAAGGCTGGCAGTGTGTTTGCGCGGCTAATCCATGCGGCAGTTGGGCCAACTGCCAAGGAAGAATAAAGAAGTCCCAGGCAAACCATAGTGGTGACAGCGTAGGCCGGCTGTTGTCGTGAACACCACACAAGCCAAAATACACCAGCTAAGGGAATCAGTCCGATAAGTGCTGCTGGCTCACTACCATTCAACCCGTAGAACGATCCAACCAGAATCGTGACACTTGTAGCAATTCCTCCGAAGGCGATTCCACCAATACCAATTCCCATCCACCGTGGATAAAGCCACGCCGAGCGTTTTACTGCTTCGATAGCCAGCGCGGAAACCAAGAGAGCAGCGGCCGGATAAGCAGGCATGATATAGTTGGGAAGTTTGGTGGCCGCGAGTGAAAACCCACCGATCCAGACACTCATCCAAAATAAAAGAAGGCTTAACGCAGGAGCGTGTGATTCTTGAATTCGTGGACGTTGCCCCTGTCTCCACGTTTTCCACAGTTGTCGTGTGGATGCAAAAACGGCAAGTGGCAAGAAGCAGCTCCAAGGATAAAAGCCGACAAGCATTGTAAGCGGATGGAATAACAGGCCGCCCGAATGCTTTTCCATGGGGGCTACGAATCGGCCAACGTTATGAACAAAGAAAAATCCTTTCGTCCATTCCCAATCAGTTTGGACGCCAACGCTTACGTACCAGGGTGCAGCCACAAATACGGCAGCGATAGTGACAACAAGAAGTCGAGTATGTTTGATCGTGTGAAGAGCGGACGGAATGCCACTGGACAGGACATGACGAAGCGTTGAGAGCACCTGCTCTCTCAGGCGAATGCCAGCAGGTTGCTCTTTCTCACCAGAGAGACATTGAAAGAGCCAGACCCATCCCACGACGACGACGAGGGGACCGACATACCCGATTGGTCCTTTGCAAAGAACTCCGAGGCCAAGCAAACTGCCCGCTAGGACGGCGTGCCACACACTGACGAAGGAATCGTTACGTGATTGAGCAGGCTGCCTTATGTTGCTTGTTGGCTGTTGTCGATCAAGGAGAAAAGGTTCAATGAGAAGGATTGTTGCCCATGTCGATAGAGCAACAAGAATCGAGTCTGGAGTCGCAGCGTGAGATTCGATTGCGACGAGTAAGCAGCCGAGATAGGCCAAAGCTGCAACAACTCCTGTTGCCACACTGAAGCAGCGAGTCCCCAGCCGAAGGAGTGCAAGGGAGGTCAACAAAGCTGCAAGTGCTGCGGGTAGACGGGCAGCAATTTCATTCATCCCGAAAATTGAAAAGCATGCCGCCATACACCAATGCATAAGTACAGGCTTATCGACTGCAAGTTCACCATTGAATAGTGGAACCGTCCAGTTGCCTGTTTCAACCATGGTCTGAGCAATAGCAGCAAAACGAGGTTCATCTTCATCCCAAAAAGGAACCCCAACAAAACCTGAGGTAAGTACAACGATTGCCACGGCAGTAACAAACAGCAGAGAGTGGCGTGTCATAAAAGAAATGAACCGATTCATGAACATAGCTCCAGGCAGAAATATTGTTCTAGTCAGTGCGGGAGGAAATTTTGAGCGAGTGAACGTGGGGTTTCAGTGTGGGTTTTTGCAATGACCGCGAGTCCGGAATCAAAGGAACGGGGCTTTTCATTGAGGATTTCAAACTCAGGAGGAAGCAGCGGTAAGATCGCAGGGAGGTCTTCTGATCGGACAACGAGCCGGGCGAAAGACGTATCACGAAGATGCTGAATACCGGCGTCTATATTGGAAAGTTTCTTGACTGGGCCGCCTGTGTAAAAAACAAGACTAGGCCGCGGAGTTTTGATACTGGCCCAGACGCCAGTTCGTTGTTCAGGCGATAAATCAGCAAGAAGGTTTGCAGCGCCTTGATGGTGGGCAAGACGGACTGCGGCAACACCACCGAGGAGAGCTAGGAATAAGACCGATGAGCAAATAAGTGTACTAACTGCAAGTCCACGCTTTCCGCACGAATGTAAAATGAAGCACGCAAGAGCCGTCATAATAGGAAGGAATCCAAGAAGCCCGAGCCATTCGTTTCCAGGAGCGAATTGATGGGAAATCATTGGAAGTCCACAGATAAAACCACCACCAACGACTGCAAGGCTGAACCAACCAATCTGCATGACTGCTGACGCAGCTTTGTCTGAAGTCATATTTCTGAATACGAGTTTCTCCCAGCCAGTGTGTCCAGAAATCCAATCCGACAGGTAAAGAGCGGTAGCAATCGAAATAGCCGGGTATGCTGGCCAGATATAGCCAGGGAGTTTCGTTCCAGCGAGTGAGAAAGCACCAACCCAGACGAGGACCCAGCATCCCGCAAAAGCAACAGCACGGAAGTGCCAACTCGTCAGACGTTTTGTGCGATAGAGAAATAGGGCGTGAGTTGGAATAGCGAGCAGAATGATCGACCACGGGAACATGCCAATGGCAAGTATCATTGGATAGTACAAGATTGATCCAGAGTGCCCTTCCATAGGTGAAGCAAATCTTCCGGCGTTATGAATAAAAAGGAAATCAGTAATCCACTGTCCGTTGGTTCTCAGGCCAACCATCAGATACCACGGAAGTGCGACTATTGCAGCGAAAGAAAAAATAGTGAGCAGCCGTAAAGAGTTGGCAGTTGTAAACAGCCAGGATCGCCAATCAATTGAATCAGAGTTTTGTCGCAGGGCTAAAGACGTGAAGAAGAATGCGAGCACTGGAAGGACGATACCAACGGGACCTTTAGCCAAGACTGCAAACCCACAGGCCAGGCCGATGCCAATAGCATGCCACTTGGTGATCATTGAGAGGGCTCCTCGTTGAATCGCGTGGGCATAAATAGTTGCAGCCAACGTGGTGCAAAAAACAAGCGAGGCATCAGGGGTTGCGGCTCGGCCACCGACCCCTGTCCAAATGCATGTTGACATGACAAGGCCTGAGAGAAGTCCAACTAGTGGCCCAGCAAGAAGTCGTCCCGTCCACCATGTCAGGATGCACGTGCCAACCGTCAGGAAAGTTGAACCGATGCGAACGCCAAACTCGTTGCGGCCGAAAAGTGACACTCCGAGGATTTGTATCCAATTGACAAGCGGCGGCTTTTCAACACGAAGAGTCCCGTTGTAAGTAGGCACAATCCAGTCACCCGAATCGAGCATTGTCATTGTGCAGGCGGCATTTTTAGGCTCGTCATCATCCCAGAGCGGGGCGGTGCCAAGCCCCGGTAGGAGGGCGGCAGCAGACGAAATAACAATAGTTAGGATTGCGATAAAGGGGCTTCTGAATATCACCAGCGTTGCCCAAAGAGGATAAAAGGAACGGAGCAGGAGGGTAGAAGCACCAGCGATGCCGGTCAAGCCGTACAAAATCGTGTTTTTTAGGTATATTAAGGCCGGTTGACCGCCTGCTGGGGGCGGGTATCTTCAAGTTCAATCAACCGCCTTTCCAAACGGTCTATTCCCGGGAGAACTCACCCCTTGGCTGACGAAAACACCCCATCTGACGATGCTTCAAATAAGTCGCCCTCAGATAACAACGGCAGTGGACCTCCCGATGACGCTCAAGCGAACGAAATAGGCAGCAACCAGCCAGAGGATGGTGGCAGGCTGATCGATTTGCCAATTGAGCAAGAACTCAAAGAGAGTTATCTAACGTACGCGATGAGCGTGATTGTCAGTCGTGCACTTCCTGATGTTCGTGATGGTCTCAAGCCGTCGCAGCGGCGGATCTTGGTTGCTATGAATGACCTGAATTTGTCGCCCGGTTCTTCTCGGGTAAAGTGCGCGAAGATTTCAGGTGACACGAGTGGTAATTATCATCCACATGGTGAAAGTGTAATTTATCCGACACTCGTCCGTATGGCCCAATCATGGAACATGCGTCACGTGCTCGTTGACAAGCAGGGCAACTTTGGGTCGATAGCCGGATTGCCTGCCGCAGCTATGCGGTATACCGAAGCACGTCTATCGCCTATTGCGGCACAGATGCTCGATGACATCAATCTTGATACGGTTGATTTTGTTCCAACTTATGATGAGCGAAATACGGAACCCGTTGTGCTACCGAGTCGTTTCCCCAACCTGGTAGTAAATGGAGCCGGTGGTATTGCTGTCGGTATGGCAACTAGTATTCCTCCGCATAACCTCGGTGAAGTGTGTCGCGGGCTTATTCAATTGATTGATAATCCAGATGTATCAATGGCAGAGTTGCTTGAAATTGTCCCGGGTCCAGACTTCCCAACTGGTGGAATTGTCATGGGAAGGGAGTCTTTACTTCGAGGGTATTTGACTGGCAGAAGTACAATTACGCTTCGCGCTCGGGCTCATGTCGAAGAATTTGGGAAAAATCGGAATCGTATTGTTATTACAGAGATTCCTTACCAGCAGACACGAGATTCCATTGAGGAAAAAATCGCAGATCAGGTTAGTAACGACCGTATAAAAGGAATTTCTGCGATTCGTAACGAAAGCGACCTGAAAGAGCCGGTACGGCTTATTTTAGAGTTGAAGCGTGATGCTGATCCGGACGTTGTACTCAACCAACTTTATCAATACTCACCGCTCCAAACGAGTTTTTCACTCATCTTTCTTGCGCTAGTTGATGGCAAGCCGAGGATGCTTTCGTTCAAAAACATGCTTGAAGAGTTTCTTCGGCACCGAACCACGGTTATTCGTCGAAGGACGCAGCATCTTCTTGCGCGAGCGAGGAATCGTAAGCATACGCTCGAAGGCCTTCTTGTTGCGTTGGCGAATATTGATGAAGTAATCAAAATTATCCGTAGTTCTAAGTCTCAAGCGGAGGCAAAGCAACGCTTAATGCAGATTGAGACACCGGCATCTCTGCTACAGCGGGCACTCGGTGATGAAGGATTTGGGATTCTTCAGGAAGAGCGTGGGAAGGCAGAGTCGTATGGTTTGTCACCTGTTCAGGCTGATGCTGTTTTGCGTCTCACGCTTGGTCAACTCGTGAATCTTGAGCAAGAAAAGCTCGGTGGTGAGCATCGAGAGTTACTCATCAAGATTCGTGAATTCCTTCGGATTCTGTCGAGTGAATCAAATATTCGTGAACTAATAAGGGCTGATTTGCTCGCCATTGAGTCCAAGTTTGCCGAGCCACGACGAACTGAGATCAGTGGTGAAGTTGCTGATATCCGTGACATGGCAGAGTTGATTACTGAAGCAACGATGGTTGTCACAATTACCCGCTCCGGGTACGTCAAGCGGACTGCGGCTGATACATACCGAGCACAACGACGAGGTGGAAAGGGATTAACAGGGGCTCGTGTCGATGAATCTGATCCTGTGGAGCACTTTTTCGTTGCAAGCACTCATGATTGGTTGCTGGTCTTTACTACGCGCGGCAAGGTCTTTTCGATGCGAGTTTTTGAGTTGCCAGAACTCGCGCGTGACGCAAAAGGCAGAGCGCTTGTAAATCTGCTGGAATTTGAAGAAGGTGAGCGGGTTGCAGAGTGTCGCGCCGTTTCCGGTTTTGATGACCCAGATCAGTGTTTATTGCTGGCCGCTCGAAGCGGCACCGTGAAAAAGACGCCCCTTGAACAGTATCGCCGACGGCGGACAAAAGGTTTGATAGCGGTGAAACTCAAGGAAGGTGACGAACTTGTAGGGGCAGTCGTTACGCAACCGGGTGACGAACTTGTACTGGCAACGGCTTCTGGGATGGCTATTCGCTTCCCTGAATCAGACGCACGACCCATGGGTCGTGATACCAGTGGTGTTCGGGGCATCAAACTCGGTAAAGGTGATAGCTTGGTTGGTCTGGTTGTTGCGGATCCCTCTGCGACCCTCCTTACCGTGTGTGAAAAAGGTTATGGGAAACGTACGCCGTTTGGCGCAGGTACTCCGCTTGCTGAAGGGGAACTTCCGGCAGGGGCAAGTTCTGACGACTCTGAAACAGAGTCGAGTGGAATGCGCTACCGGACGCAGCGTCGTGGTGGTAAGGGAGTTCGCGACATTAAAACGACCACCCGAAATGGCAAGGTTGTCTCCATTGTTTCGGTACGAGATGAGGATCAAGTCTTGATGATGACTGCTCGTGGGAAACTACAGCGAGTGAATGTTGGTGAGATTAAGGCTATCGGCCGAAATACGCAGGGAGTTCGGATCATGAGGCTAGACGATGCTGATTCTTTAGCTGCAGTTGTTCCTGTGCCACCTGGCGAGAAGGAAGATGCGGAGACTGTGCCCGAGGGCGAGTAGCCTTTCAGTCTCGAATAGGAAACAGCCAGAATGAAAATCGCAGTCGTTGGTACTGGGTATGTTGGGTTAGTAACGGGCACATGTCTTGCGGACAGTGGTAGCGATGTCACGTGTCTTGACATTGACCGCAAGAAGATTTCTTCCCTCAAAGAGGGTAGGATTCCAATCTATGAGCCCGGTCTAGAGGAACTCGTTGAGCGGAATGCACGGGTTGGGCGGCTGCGGTTTACTACTGATACGAAAAAGGCCATTGCTTCAGCTGAGATAGTTTTTCTCGCAGTTGGGACACCACCAACTGAGAGTGGAGCAGCTGATTTGACAGCTCTCTGGAGCGTGGTGTCATCGATAGCACCTCATCTTGCCAAAGACGTTATCGTGGTAACAAAGAGCACTGTGCCTGTAGGTACCGCCGCCATGATTGAACAAAAGTTGCTAGAAGCCACAGGTCGCGAGTGTTGTGTTGCAAGCAACCCAGAATTTCTTAAAGAAGGAGCCGCGATCGAGGATTTTCAACGTCCTGACCGGGTAGTTGTGGGTGTGCGAGCCCCTGAGGTTGCCGAAAAACTCCGAAGACTCTACGCGTCGTTTTTACGAACGGAGCGACCGTTTCTCGTCATGTCGCCAGAGAGTGCCGAGATGACAAAGTACGTCGCGAATTCACTGCTAGCGACCAAAATTAGTTTTATCAATGAAGTGGCAAATCTTTGTGAGCGAATGGAAGCGAATATTGATGATGTAAGGCGAGGCATCGGGCACGATAGTCGGATTGGGTTTTCATTCTTGTTTCCAGGTGCCGGTTATGGAGGAAGTTGTTTTCCAAAGGACGTTCAAGCGTTGTCTTTTATGGCGAGTGAGCGATTGAGTGACTTAACAATTTTGCAGGCAGTGCATGGCGCCAATCTTGCACAGAAGCAAGTGCTTGGAAAGAAAATAGCTGATTATTTTGGTGGTGATCTTGCAGGCCGTCGAATAGCGATCTGGGGGCTCGCTTTCAAGCCCCGAACAGATGACATCAGGGATGCCCCATCGCTTGAACTGATTGATTCACTTCTGGCAGCTCGAGTGAAACTTCGAGTATTTGATCCTGAAGCGATGGGTAATATTCAAGATAAATATGGCAATGCGCTGGAGTATGCATCCAGTCCGCTGGATGCCGTTAGGAATGCCGATGCCTTGGCGATTGTGACCGAGTGGGGCGACTTCCGTCGTCCAGACTTCAAGGCCCTCAAAGCGGCAATGGCAAGTCATGTGATTTTTGACGGTCGTAATTTATTCGATAGCGAAGAAATGCTTTTCAACGGGTTTCTGTACTATTCAATAGGCCGGCCCGTCGTTGATGGTCGGCCCAAAGCGGCCAGTTCTGACTGATTGCTATCAGGCCTTTGCCTGCATTGCGTCGATCGTTGTGGTGATCTTTTGTTGAGGAAATCGAATAAACGTATCGAGTTCGTTTGACATATTTTTTTTACAGCGGTTAGATTCCGTATGCCTAAAAAGGGTATGATGAAATTTTCATAACCAACCGTTCCCCCAGCCTTATTATCTTCTTCGGAGTTGAATGTCCGTGAAACTTATTTCTGCAACTGCTGCAACGCTGGTACTTGTCCCCTCTTTTGTTCAAGCTTCTGATGGGGCTAGAGTGTCTCCATCAGCAAGTTTTTTTGGTCTCTATGGTCTTTTTTGGATTGCAGGGATCGTTGGCTCTGGTTACGCGCTTTGGCAAGCGTGGCAATTCTATCAGTGGATGGAGAGTCAGTCGGGTGGTTCGGAAAAGAATATTGAGATTGCAGGATATGTTCGTACAGGTGCCGATGCCTATCTAAAGCAGCAGTACAAAGTGGTTGCCGGATTTTTTGCTGTTATCTTTGCCCTCCTTCTCTTCATGGCCTTTGGTATCAATGTGCAAAGCGCGTGGGTTCCATTCGCATTTCTTTCGGGTGGTCTGTTTTCAGGTCTGGCTGGTTGGTTTGGCATGAAGACGGCGACACTCGCAAGTAATCGAACCGCAGCTGGTGCAGAGAAGAGTTTGAACGATGGTCTTCAAGTAGCGTTTCGTTCAGGTGCAGTGATGGGGCTCACAGTGGTTGGGCTAGGTCTGCTCGATATCGTAGTGTGGTTTTTTATTCTTTACTGGCTTGTACCGTTGTTCTCGTCCCCGTTGTCGCTCGAAGAGATTACGGTCACGATGCTTTGTTTCGGGATGGGAGCGAGTTCACAGGCACTCTTTGCACGAGTTGGTGGAGGTATTTTTACGAAAGCAGCTGATGTTGGGGCCGACCTTGTCGGTAAAGTAGAGCAAAACATTCCAGAGGATGATGCCCGTAATCCGGCAACGATAGCAGACAACGTTGGCGACAATGTAGGTGACGTTGCTGGGATGGGTGCAGATTTATACGAGAGCTACTGCGGTAGTATTCTTGCAACTGCTGCACTGGGCGTTGCGGCTTTTTCGGGCGTTTCGGATAAAGATTACTTTATGCAGTTGAGTGCCCTCTTTTTACCAATCCTGATTGCTGCATCGGGCATAGGTCTTTCCGTATGGGGAATCTGGCAAGTCAAGACTCAAGAAGACGCATCCCAGCGGTCACTTTTAGCGGCATTGGCTCGAGGGATTAATCTTTCGACACTTGCTATCGTCGGAGCGGCTGTTGTATTGACTTTCGTTCTGCTCGGATGGGCACACATTGGCGTATCAGTCAGCGTAATTGTAGGACTGGTTGCGGGTTGGCTTATCGGAAAGTGGACGGAGTATTCAACAAGTAATGAGTTTGCACCAACAAAAGAACTTGCTGACCAGGCTCTCACGGGGCCTGCCACCATAATTATTGGTGGTGTTGCGGAGGGAATGCTCTCTGTTTGGGCGCCAGTTATGATTACGGGGGTGGCGACGCTGTTAGCCTTTGGTTTTGCCAACGGCTTTAGCTTTGCTGATCCCAATGCGTTTGCTCTTGGGCTCTACGGTGTTGGGATTGCAGCTGTTGGGATGCTTTCTACGCTTGGTATTACGCTTGCTACTGATGCCTATGGCCCCATTGCCGATAACGCAGGGGGGAATGCCCAGATGGCTGAAATGCCGGAGATTGTTCGTGAGCGGACTGATGCTCTCGATGCGCTTGGGAACACAACAGCGGCAACAGGAAAAGGGTTTGCAATTGGCTCGGCCGCTCTGACCGCGTTGGCATTACTCGCAGCTTATGTCGAGGAAGTACGAATCGGTTTTGAACGTTGGGGTGAATCAGCTGTTACGGTGACAGAGAGTGGTGCAGCTCAGACAGGTTCATGGGTCAAAGTTTCCAAGAACGTACTTGTGAAGGCTGGTGCAACACCAGTAGAGAATCAAACATGGCTTCTTGTTGATGATCGAGAATTGGTCAAAGCTATTCCTGATTTTGAAAAGTTGCCAAGTGGCTCTGTTATGCAGAAGATGCCCGAAACCAAGCCGCTACAAGCATCGCATGATCTTGTTGAGGTCCGAGCAGCAAGAATGGCAGACTTTATGCGTTTTTATGACGTGACTCTGATGAATCCAAAGGTGCTGGTAGGAATGTTTCTTGGTGCGATGAGTACGTTTGTATTTTGTGCTCTAACGATGAAAGCGGTAGGCCGTGCTGCAAAGGGAATGGTTGAGGAAGTTCGTAGGCAATTTCGGGAAAAGCCCGGAATTATGGAAGGAACTGAAAAACCAGATTACGCAGCGCCTGTTGCGATCAGCACAAAGGCAGCCCAACGAGAGATGGTGTTGCCTTCTCTTCTTGCATTATCTGCGCCAGTTGCCACTGGCTTACTTCTTGGTGTCGGTGGTGTTATGGGCCTGCTTGTTGGTGCTCTCACCACTGGCTTCTGTGTCGCTGTGTTTATGGCAAATGCTGGCGGGGCGTGGGATAATGCGAAGAAGCACATCGAGAGTGGAGTGCATGGGGGCAAGGGTACCGAAGCTCATAAAGCAGCTATCGTGGGTGACACGGTCGGTGATCCTTTCAAGGACACAAGTGGGCCAAGCCTTAATATTCTTGTGAAACTGATGAGCATGGTCAGTGTCGTAGTAGCGGGACTGGTGGTCAGGTATAGTCTTGAGGCGCTCGGTATCTTTTGAGTGACGGCTTTGGTTTTCATGTTGAAGTAGCTCATTCTTCTGGGCCGCGGGCGGGTGTGCTTACGACTCCGCACGGACGGGTGCAGACCCCACTCTTTATGCCTGTAGCGACACTGGCGTCAGTGAAGGGTGTGGACATAGCTCGTGTAACCGAGACTGGTGCCAGGATGCTATTGGCGAACACGTATCATCTGCACCTCAGGCCAGGTGAAGAATTGGTGGCTCGCTCGGGCGGTGTTGGAAATTTTATGGGATGGTCCGGTCCGACTCTCACCGACAGTGGCGGCTATCAAGTCTTTAGCCTTGCGAAGCAAGTTAAAGTAACCGATCACGGAGCAACATTTCAGTCCCACCTTGATGGGTCTCAGGTGGACCTCACTCCAGAGAAGGCGGTTGCTATTCAAGAGTCGCTCGGGGCTGATGTCGCGATGCAGCTTGATCACGTGATTGGTCTTCCTGCTAAACGAAATGAAGTCGCTGAAGCAATGGAAAGATCTCTTGCTTGGGGAGAGCGTTGTCTGGCTGCTCGTCGTAAATCAGATCAAGCAATGTTCGGAATTGTGCAAGGTGGGCTTGACCCTGAATTGCGAGCAATCAGTGCCAAACACCTTCGATCACTGCCTTTTGAAGGCTTTGCCGTCGGTGGCTTGTCTGTTGGAGAGGGGCCGGAGGCGATGGTTTCAACTCTTCAGGTCACAACCCCGTATTTGCCGAAAGACAAGCCACGATATCTTATGGGGGTTGGAAAGCCAGAGGATATCATTCGTGCTGTTGCAGCGGGGATCGATATGTTTGATTGTGTTTTGCCTACACGTTGTGGTCGTAATGCATTGCTGTACACATTCGACGGACCTCTGCGTTTGCGAAATGCTAAATATCTGTCGGATAAACGACCAATTGAAAGTGACTGTCCATGTGTGGCTTGTGGCCATACCCGGGCGTATATGCGGCATCTTTTTTTAGCCGGGGAAATGCTTGGGCCTGTTTTAGCCTCTATTCATAATCTTACCTTCTATCAACGACTTGTGAGGAGGCTTCGAGAGGCGATTGTTGCCGGCCAATTTCAATCAGTTCAGGCGGATATTCTGGCCCGTATAATTTGAGGCTAGTGTGCCAACTAGGGTGCGGAGTTGCCTTGTGTCCCGGTTGTCGGCATTCGGACTTGTCCGGTGGAACCGTGGGAAACTACATTTGCTGTTTTCGGCAGGGTGGTTTTACTCTCCTATAAGTTCAGGTGCTTTTCATGCAAGTCATTGATCAATCAGTAATTCAGGGACAACTGGCATTTGCTGCCGACCCTAAGCCGCCTGCTGGGCCTTTGGAGTTATTGATCACTTATTTCCCGATGGTCCTCATTGTGGTTGCTGCATGGTTTCTCTTGTATCGGCCAGAGAGAGAGCGTATGCGGAAGCAACGAGAACTTCTGAGTAATGTCAAGAAAAATGATCGTGTTATTACCGCATCAGGAATAGTTGGTACTGTATCGAGTGTAGATCGGGATCTAGATCGAGTGGTGCTCAAGGTAGATGAAAATTCGAATGCAAAGATTACGTTTACATTAGCAAGTGTGAACCGCGTGCTTACTGATTCAGATAATGAAAGGTCTGTTGGTGTTGGGGCATGACGCCCGATCGCTGCACGTTGTTGGATAAACCTTAGATGAAAGAAGATTGAGATGAATGGCATGGATGGCTGGTTGGGATTACTTGCTCAGGTGACCGAGAACGCCTCTGCGGGATGGTGGAATGAGTCGTGGGCGGTCTGGGTGCTAACGCTTGCCATTATTTTCGTACCGACATTCTGCGCCTGGCTCGTCACCCGGCAACTTAGATCAAGTGGTCTTTGGGGAAGGCTGTCGGTTGTCCTTATAGCTCTTGCAGCAGGCATTGTAGTGACCGCGATGGGGTGGCCTCCTCGGATGGGCATTGATCTTAAGGGAGGGGTCATACTCGTTTACGAAATCGACTCTGCGAAGCAGCCTGACGGTGGCGTAAGTATGGATAAGCTTGTTGCTGCTGTAAGTCGCAGGGTTAATCCGGGTGGGCAGAAAGAGGTAACAGTCCGGCAGTATGGAACAAACCAACTGGAAGTTATCGTTCCTGAGGTTGATCAAGCCGAGGTTGAATTCATCAAACGAATTGTCTCGAGTGCCGGTGTATTGGAGTTTCGGATAGTCGCTAACCCGCAAGATCCTCGTCACAAGGAGCTTATAGAAAAGGCAAATGGCTCATCAGGAAGTCTCGTAACTTCCGGGGATCGATCAATTGGGAGATGGATACAGATTGATACGCAGAAGATAAATCCAACCGGTGATTCATCTTTAGTGATGCGTCAGACTGGCGACGGGACTCCAGAAGTTCTTGTAGCTCTTGATCGATTTGATGTTACAGGGGATTTTCTGTCTCGGGCTTCGGGTGGATATGACCAGAATTTACAGCCTTGTGTAAACTTTTCGTTTAATTCCCAGGGGGCTGCACTTTTTGGAACATTGACAAGTCAGAACCTGCCGGATCCCGCCAACCGTTTGCTTAGTCGGCTTGGGATCGTGCTCGACGGTGTGCTGCTTTCAGCCCCAACTATTAGAAGTACGATTTCAAGCGACGGCCAGATTACGGGTAGTTTTCAGCAAGCTGACGTTGAGTTTCTCGTTGGTGTATTGAATGCAGGAAGTCTGCCGGCAGCCTTGTACAGTGAGCCAATTAGTGAACAGAAAATAAGTCCACAACTGGGGGCTGACACAATACGCTCTGGGGCGAGGGCTATGTTGTTGGCAACAATTGTTGTCCTGACATTCATGCTAATGTATTACCGGTTCTCGGGGGTTGTTGCTGATTTAGCCGTATTGTTGAATATCGTTCTTGTTGTCGCGTTGATGATTTCTATCAAAGCTGCCTTTACGCTAGCCGGCCTGGCTGGCCTTGTGCTCTCTGTTGGCATGGCTGTTGATGCGAATGTACTCATTTATGAGCGGATGCGAGAAGAACTTGATCGTGGTGCGTCTGTTCGCATGGCTATTCGGAATGGTTTCCAGCGAGCATTTTCAACGATTGTTGATTCTAATTTGACAACGCTCATTACAGGTATTGTGCTGTTTTCAATCGGTACGGATCAACTTAAGGGTTTTGCGGTAACTCTGATTCTTGGCCTGTCCCTCAATTTGTTCACAGCAGTGTTTTGTTCACGAGTTATTTTTGATCTTGCTGAACAGAAGCGGCTCCTCAAAACGCTTTCAATGGCTCGCTTGTTCGGGAAAACAAAATATGAGTTTGTGCGATGGGTGCGGCCTGCCGTCATCCTATCGCTGGTTTTTATTACGATTGGTCTTGTTGCTGCCTGGCAGCGGGGGCAAGGCATCTTTGATATTGATTTTACCGGTGGTACAAGTGTGCAGGTGGCGTTTAAGGAAGGCCAAGGGCTTGATATTTCATCTGTGCGAGAAGCGGTCTCAACTTTACCTGATGTTGCGGTAAGTTCAGTAACAGTTGGTGATGTCCCGGCAAATCTCCGGTATAAGATTGATACCTCAGAGCGAAGTGGTGATGCAGTTGAGGAGATGCTTCGATCTTCCTTTCCGGGTAGGTTGGCTACATATTCGATGGGCTTTGGTGAAATCGTGTCAACTGCTGACAAGTCCTCTGGTGATTCAAAGGATACTGAGTCAAGCGAAGACCAGAGTGATCTGGAAACGAGTGAAGAAAATAATAGCCAGTCTATTGAGTCATTAAGCACAGCTGTTGAGCTCGATTTTCCACAGAAGATAAATCAAGTAACTTTGCAGGAGACGATCGAGCAGGCTTTTAAGCAAGCAGGTCACGAGGGGGTGGCTTTTGAGTTGACGTCAGCCGGAATGCAGACGCGAAAGAAGCCGTATCGTACATGGTCGTTGTCTACTGCGCTTCCGCCAGAAGATACTCGTAAGGTGCTGGAGCAGGTTGCTGGCCAGTTAGCAAGTACGCCGATTTATCTTTCTGCAAATTCAATAGGAGGAAAAGTCGCTGGAAATACAAAGGTTACGGCTGTTTACGCTCTCTTGGCAAGCCTTGTAATGATCGTTGCATACGTCTGGCTTCGGTTTCAAAATGTCGCATTCGGATTAGCGGCGGTTGTGGCATTGCTACATGATGTTCTTGTCACAATAGCTTGCATTGCACTTAGTGTTTATGTAGCCCCATATCTGGGCTGGGCGCTTGTGGATGATTTCAAGATCAGTCTTGATGTCGTGGCAGCATTGCTCACCATTGTCGGTTTTTCGATCAACGACACGATTGTTATTTTTGACAGAATGAGGGAAATACGAGGTAAGAGTTCTGCAGTTTCTGCTGAGATGGTTGATCGAGCCATTAATCAGACCCTGAGCCGAACAATACTCACCTCAGGTACGGCCCTGCTGGCGGCCATCATTCTCTACTGTCTGGGCGGTCAGGGCATTCATGCTTTTGCTTTTGCAATTCTCATAGGAATTATTAGCGGTACGTACAGCACGATTGTGATTGCGTCACCCATAGTGCTCTGGTTGCAGGGGAGTGCAGGAAACGCAGCATCCGTGCAGCGTCCGGCAATAGCAGAGCCGCTGTCATGACCGTCTTGGGAATCCTTGCCGCTCATGCTGATTGTGCAGGCGTGGAAGAAGTTTTTGGGCGATCTTTTTATTGAAGAATTTCTTTTTTAGAACGCGTGTCGTTAATAAATGATGGATACTTCGACGTATTCGTAGTCAACGATGCTAGGCGTTTTCAATTGCAAGGATGCAGCAGTTGAGTGGTCCGTTCTGTGTCTGCTCAATTCGTTCCCCCCCTGCCTCTTTTGCGGTGAAACCATGACAAGCCTTGTTCAAATTTTTCGGTTTCTTGTTGGTTTAGGACTCGTTGTTGCGGGTGGCTTTGTTGTATCACCGTTTGTTTCATCGGTTGTGAGTACCGCGTCACGTGAAAACTTGTCGCGAGGTTTCCTTAAGCAAAACGATACGGTTAATCGAACTGGAACCTTGCGATCGACACCGAATTCCTTCACGGTTCCCGCAATGAAATCAGAAGAGCCTCGCGTTATTAGTCAGGATAATTACCCGCTAGAGTCGGTATCAAGTCAGCAAGAGGACATATCAGTATCTTTGCAATCTCAACCCATCATGCCGGAGAGAATGCCGGAGCGTCTGTTAGGTAACGCACTGCCGGGCATGTATGGTGCATATCGCACGACTGTTGAAATGCCACCACCACCACTTTTGGATGGATCATCTTCTGCATCAACGCGTCGGCCTCAACTAACGAGAAAAGAAAATGTAGGCCCGTATCGAAAAATACCAAACTCGATTCCCCAGCGGTACCGTGTGCAGGATGGCGATGATTTGACGGGGATTGCAACAAGACTATACGGACATCCACAAGCTGCAGCGGCACTGTGGCAGGTGAATGCGGATCGATTATCGAGTCCTGAAGTACTGCCGATTGGTTTTGAGATGATCGTGCCACCTGCATGGCATGTCTTTGGTAAAGAGTTGGCATGCGAAGATGGTCGTTGCATTGAACCGTCAAATGTGAACGGTGCCAACGGCAAGGTTCATGCTGCGTCAATGCAAAAGGAGTCAGCCAACAAAAGAGATAACAGCTCCAAAAGCACAAGTGGACCATGGCTCGGAAGTCCACCCGAATTGCAGGTAATTGGGCCCCAGGATCTAGTCAGTCAAACTAGTCGCGGCACTATTCGCGTCGCACCTGGTGAGACACTAGCTTCACTCGCTCAACGCGTCTACGGAAACGCAAATATGGCAGACGCGATTTTTGATGTCAATCGAGACCGCTTGCGAAGTCCAGCATTACTTGTACCCGGCACAGAGTTACGACTTCCGTGAAAGTAAAACAGAATTCATAACGTAGTTGTTCTAAGTGTGGTCATGAACTCGATAGAATCAGAATGATTCACTAATTGCTACCTGCTAATGTTTCACTTATAAACCAGACACACAATTGTAGCGGAGTGCGTTTTCCCGAGGGAAGTGATGCAAGTTTGTCCGCACGAAGACTTGACCGTATTTCTTCAAAGACAAGTGGGCCAGTTTTGTTTTGGTTTGGTGAGAGTGTTCTCTTGCTTTGCTGCTTAGTTCCGTTCGCGGACTCTTTAAACCAGCTTGTCGGACGTGCCCCTTTTAACCGCTGGAAAAGTTGACTGGCCTGCCGATCGTCACTTCCAGCGATAATCATAATTGGAAGATGTTCCAGCAATGGTTTTACTTCACGCTGACCTAATGCTGTTCGGGCTCCAAGGGCACTCGTAATGGATATTCCCTGATTAGCCCAGACAGGGCTGATCAGGATGACAGACTGAACTTGCTGCCCTTGTGGGCCTTGAGTGTTTGGAAGCCAGTTCCAGTCGGCTGCGGCCCATGTTGCGGCGAGTGTTCCACCAAGTCCGGATCCAATAATGCAAAGTCGATCGAGATCGACATCGCCGGTTTCTTCTTTTTCTAGAAGCCAATTTCGAACAGTTTCGAGGTCACCCCGGAGATTGGCACTTTTTCGAATTCTGCCACCTCCACTCGCGGGAATCATACGCAGTTGATTTGCCGGAAGGTTTTTCTTTGAGGCGTCGAGATCTGGTCTTTTGCTTGCTCCGTGCCCACGGAGGTCAGGAACTACAACGGCGCATCCTGCTTGCTGAAGGCCAGAAGCTAGCTTTCGTACTGTTTTTTCAGAGCCACCAATATCGTGTACAAGAATAACTGTTGCGGTGGCTTTACCTTGTGATGGGTAGTACACAACTTGAAGAGGAACCCCATCAGAGGTCATGAGGCCGCTGACGTGCTCAGCTGCGGAGGTGTTCGTCCTTGATTTTTCATCAGCGCTTCGTGCCGTTAACGCCCAGCACGTGCATGCAATAAAGCAGAAGAGCATTATCTTTTTGTCAATAATATGCTTGGAAAGTATTTCCCCAGATGTCTGTATTGGATGCCAATATGCTTCTTGAATGAAACAATACCTGCCTGTAGTAGGCTTTTTTGTTCGCTTGTTCTGAAAATAACAGTGGAAATCATTAATTTTTTGGACGAGACAGATCATATGGAGTCATCCGGAAGAAAATTTTGCTGGCAAAAAGGTATAATTTATCAAAATACGTCTGAATTGTAGAGCTTTCTTGTGACAGGCTGCTTGTAATGAAATCAACTAATTTCTCATCATCCAACAGTCGGTTGCCGGTACCTCATTCCTCGCTCCGATCAGTTTCTGCTTCTAAGGACGTCCCTCCACCTCAAGTGCCAGGGGGTATCAAAAAGAATCAATCTAGACGCCAGGATAGACGCTCGGGGTGGTTCGTAAGTCTTGGACTGCATACGGTTGTCCTGCTTTGTTTGGCTGGCATTACGATCGATCCACAAATTATCTCTGCTCCGGTCATACAGATTGAGCAATCAATCGCTGATCCAGAGCCAGAATTTGTGTTCGAGCCAGAAGAGTTGGAAGTTTCTGATGTCGACCTGCAAGAACTTGGTGCCTTGAGTGAACGAGGAGTGACAGTTGCAGAAGCATTGTCTTCGAACAAAGCAGATATTCCATTCATTCCTCCACCGCAAAATATGCTTGCTTCGAATGACGTTCGTATTGAACCAATAACATTCGAGTCTATGGGGCCGAATGAGGTAGATCAACTTATTGAGACAGTAGTTGGTGTGAATGTTGGTGTGGCAACAACTGGAGCAAGTGGTGCGATTGATCGCCTCAGTCTTGAAATTGCCCGTTCGCTCGAAGATGCTCCAACAACCGTGTGTTGGGTGTTTGACCAGTCCGTGAGCCTTGCAGGTCAGCGTCAAGAGATTGCGAGTCGTTTAAACAGGGTGTTTCGTGAGTTGAGTCATGGTGGTGAGGGTGATACACCGGCTGGATTGACAAATCTTGTTTTGGCGTATGGTCAGCGTTTTCAATTTGTGGTGAAGAAGCCAACACGCAATTCTGGTGAAGTAGTCGAAGCGATTCAAGGAATTGAGATAGATAATAGTGGTGTCGAAAAAACATTTACTGCAATTCGTGCGGCCGCAGAGCGTTTAAAGGCTGCCCGTCAGGTTGGTCGTTCGAATGCGATGATTGTTGTTTTTACAGATGAGGTTGGTGACGATCAGTCTCTTGCAGATCAGGTTGCGACAATTTGTAGGCGATTGGGTGTTTCTGTGTGCGTAGTTGGCGTGCCGGCACCTTTTGGTCAGCGGTTTATTGAAATGAAGTACGTTGAATTTGATCCAACATATGCATCGGTTGAAGATTGGGCCGTTGTTGAGCAAGGGCCAGAAACTCTGTTTCCCGAAGCAATTCAAATAAGTGATAATTCACTTTCGAATGAAGCAATTGATTCAGGGTTTGGCCCATTTAGTTTGTCAAAGCTTTGTTACCAAACGGGTGGTGTCTATATCGCAGTTCATGCAAATCGCAACCTTCGTGGCCGTGTGCCTGATCAGGCGACGGCACCAATGGCCTCACGTATTCGTTATTTTTTTGATCCGGTGTTACTTCGTGATTATCAGCCAGACTATATATCAGCCGCAAAGTTAAAACAGAAAGTGGCGTCTAATGCGGCAAAGCAAGCACTGGTGTCAGCAGCAGCAGCGACGAATCTAAAACCGATGGTTTCTCCTGAGACAGTATTCCCCAAAAAAAGTGAAGGCGAACTGGCCAACCTTCTTTCGTTGGCTCAAAGAAGCGCCGCTGTTTTGCAGCCAAGAATAGATGCAATCTACGGACAGTTGTTACGTGGGATTCCGGACAGAGAGAGCATTGAAGAGGAGCGTTGGAAGGCTGGTTTCGATCTTGCGATGGGCCGAATTTTGGCAATGAAGGTTCGTACAGATGCATACAATCTTATGCTTGCTCGAGCAAAATCTGGCATGCAATTTCAGCAACCTACAAGTGACACGTGGGTGTTGCGTCCTAGCGACGTTGTAGATGTTGGTTCACGCACGGAAAAATTTGCAAATCAAGCTCGTGAGTATCTGGAACGTGTGATAGAGGATCATCCTGGGACTCCTTGGGCATTCCTCGCGAAGCGTGAGATCGGTCGACCTCTAGGGTACGCGTGGGGTGAAATTCACACAGGTATAAACGATCCTCCCAAGCCGCGGCCGCCTGGCAATAACAACAGGCCGATGCCACGTGACGACAAGCCGCGATCGCTTGGTCCACCAATGCCGAAGCGGAATCTGAAACGCATATAGGTGGTGTGTACGTAATTCTTATAATCAGCCTTGCTGATCACGACACCGTATTGTCGTTTCGGCTTCGCTAACGATCGCTGGCCGGCAGTATTTTTTAGAGATTAAGGTACATGGCTCTTGTTCGGCCACTAGCTCGTGCATGAATCAGATTTCATGAAGTCACGAACTATTTTAATAGATGAGATTTTCTTCAGCAAAATGAGCTCGACTTTCATAGGCATGAAAACATCGCGAAAGACGGCTTGCTAAGATTCGTAAGAACAGTCCACGAAACTGTTGCTCTGACTGATCGGACGTTGGTATGGCGCTGTCTGCTGGGAATGTAAAATCTTCCATTCTCTTGTCAAATACAATCAGGTCATCTTTGATGTCATGGACCTGCATGTGAACAGTTGTTCTTCCTCGGTAAAGCGTCGATCCTTCGTGCAATGAAAAGTGGTTAAGGTCGATTCCAACCACAAGATCGGCATCAACGGATTTCCCAAGGGTTGAGTAGTCGACCCAAGCATTTTCATCAAGCCATCGTGATACTTCTTGCTGACTGATTATTTTTACACCACGAACATTTTCACGAATGTTTGCACCAATGCGTTCAGCAAGTTCACGGGCAGTCCCAGCATCTGTAAACTCGAGTTCAACAATTGGTTTGCATACAACCACCACATGCTTTCCCCGAAGCCCACTATATTCAGCTGCAACATCTTCTGGGTGGAATAAGTAGGCAACAGTTAGTACAGTCGAACATCCACTTGCGGTTAAAATGAGCCAGCAACTTAGGAGGCAGATCCAGACAGACTGATTAACGGTACGTCCGGATAGTAGATTCATTATGTTTCCTCAGTGACGTGGAACTAGAACTGTTTAATGTGGGGAGGTTAGCGGGAAAGTCCGTTCGATCTCAACGGCAGTTCATTTCATGAAGATCTGATCTGCCCTTTTAGAGTTCGCTAATACCAATGGTTTTGGTCGGCGTGGTAGGCTGGAGAAGAGAGGAGGCCTGCCCGCGAGTGGTAACTAAATGGCAGAGGCTCAAATCTGTTAATTATTGACAATGTGTATTGAGCAATGAGCATTAACGACGGACTCTCAGAATTTTCAACTGACGTTTCTTGTGGGTTGCCATCGAGCTGGGATTGGCAGCAGCCAGTCATTATTGGCGTTTCTGGTGGGGCCGATAGTATGGCGCTCTTATTCAGCTTGGCGGAGCTTTCCAGGCAAGAGGAAAATCCATCGGTAGCCGTTGCTCATGTTGAATATGACCTTCGCCCTGAGGCTACACGCGATCGGGAGTTTGTTGTTCGTCATGCTAGGGGGCTTGGCTTTCCTTGTTATTGGATAAAAGTTTGTGTTCGGGAAGCAGCCAAGAAACAGCCCGGCCTTGGTACTGAGGCAGTGGCCAGGCAGCTCCGCTATGATTTTTTTACTAAGGTAGCCCTTGAGGTTGGTGCAAGACATGTTGCCGTTGGTCATACCCGTGATGATCAGGCAGAAACAATATTGCATCGTCTTTTGCGTGGAACTGGCCTCGGTGGGGTGGCGGGTATGGCAGGAGCACGAGAGCTCTGCGAAGGTGTGAGTTTAGTGCGTCCGTTATTAAAAATAAGGAGGCAGATGCCACGGAAATTCCTCGAGTCCATTGGGCAAGAATGGCAAGAGGATGGGTCCAATAATCAGCTGTGTTTTGCCAGAAATTTTCTTCGCCATCATGTCTTGGCAGAGGCTGAATTGGGGCCTTATCCGGCTGTAGTAGAGTCTCTGGTTCGATTTGGAGAGCAAGCGAGTGTGGCGGTATCGTCTCGTTCAAGGCTAGTCGAGGAACTCATAGAAAAGAGTGTTGAGCAGAGGCCCGATGGTGGAATTATCATTCATCAAAAACGGGTGGGGGATGATACGGATATTATGCCCGAGGCGTTGATTGAAATTTGGAGAAGAAAAGGTTGGCCACGGCAAGAGCTCTCAAGCCGACATCTGAAGCTGTTAACAGCAATGATTTTTTTTGGCAGTTTGAGAAAAAATACTGCTCCACAGGCAGTCGATCTGCCCGGTGGGATTCATGCCCGCCTTATGAGAAACGGTCTTTCGATTCAGGGGCATGGCTAGCACACACTTAGAGACACCATGCGAAATGCCTCCCACTGAAGCAGGGTCTCTCAAAAATAAAGGAATTCCATATTGGGATGACTTGCGTTGGTGGCCTGCGAAAGATGGGCAACAGCAGGAGCTTGGGGGGGGCGAGGGGAGGGTGTGCTCGTATTGGTGTCTTGACCGCCAAGAGTCGTCACTTCTATCGTCCCCTACCTTCATCTTAGTCTAGCAGGCATACAAATTTTCTAGGGTTGCACGTGAACAGTCTCTCAGACTTGCTGTGGTCGCTTGTCCGTTGGGCAATCCCTCTTACATTTGCAGGAGTTGTAGCGGCAGTCGCTGTAGGGACAAGCCGTATCAATGACGAGATTTGTGCACGCGTCCAGGACGTGCTTGCTGAACGGTTTCCCGGTCTGCAGGTAAATGTGCAGCAGGCCAGTCTCAGTAAAGGAAAAGGAATAGTAGTTCGTGGGCTGTCATTTATCGACAGGAACTTGCCTGATGATTGGCAACAGGTTTTACGAGTCGATGAAGTGCACCTCGCATGTGATGCCACCTTAGCAAGCCTTGCGATCAGTCAGCCAGATATCAAAGCTATCAGAGTGGTTCGGCCAACATTGCATGCAGTTCATTTTCATGATGGCACATGGAATATTCAAAAACTTCTTGGCAGTTCAGGTGGAAATATTGTCGTTCCAGTTTCTGTTGAAGCGGCCACAATACTTTACGAGGATATCGCGACCTCTTTTCAAGAAACATTTCAGCAGGGGAGGCTTGAACTAGAAACAGGTTTAACTGACAGCGAGGGGATAACGTGGTCAAAGATGAAGATGAGTCTTAACGGACAGACTATTGAACAGTTTGCCGTTTCTGGCGCGGTGTCTCTTTCTGCAAAGCGGTTTAAGGTAGAGGCAGGTCTTCAGGAATTTGATTTTCAGTCAGGGCTTTTTTCTTTGATACCAGTGCAGTTCGTTGAAGATACTTGGTGGAGAAAAGCGATCGATAGCCTGAGCATGCGACTGTCACTGTCACTGTCTGCTGCTGGGTCGATGGATGCTCTCGCTGAAACGATATTTGATGTACACGGTCACATGACTGATGGACGCTTTGAGCACCAACGGTTGCCGTTTCCATTGTCTGATATCTCAGCAACGTTTACGGCGAATCAGAATGGATTTGAAATACAATCCATTGTTGCCCAGTCAGGAGGCACTCATTTCCAGGGGTCTGCAAAGATTGCGGGATGGTCGGAGCAAGCTGATTTCGAATGTCTGCTAGAAGCCGAGCGGCTTGCCGTAGGTAGGCAATGGCAACCATTTCTACCATCTGATTGGTTGGGGCACTGGCAAAAACTACTCCCCCAGGGTGAGGTTGATGTTCGTGCCGAGGTAAATCGGAAGAATGGTTATATGACACCTCATGTGTCGATTCGATGCCGCAACATTGCATTGACTCATTATCGATTTCCGTACCGGCTGGATAGAACCGTTGGTACTGTGATTCTTAAAGACAAAGAACTTACTATGCACCTGACAGGGCAGGCGGGAGGAAATCCTGTTCACGTGAATGGTGTGGTTCAATTGACAGAAGCTGGTTCGGTAGGGCACGTTGAGGTTCGCGGTAGAGATATACCGATCGACGAGAGATTGTTGACAGCAATGCCCGCACGAGGGGCAGATATCTTAGAGCGACTGCATGCCGATGGAGCGTTCGACTTCGTCTTTCGCCAAGATCGTTCCCCCAAGTTTCCAAAAGGTCACTTTAATTCACTTGACATCAGGCTTAGGGACTGCACTATCAAGGATGTCAGTTTTCCGTACCCTCTGACGAATGTTCAGGGGGCTGTGCAGATGGCGGGAGAAAACTGGTCTCTTACGGAAATAACAGGCCGGAATGATACCGGAATAGTTCATTGCTCTGGCTATCTTGATCGAAGTGCAGGGGAACAAGGTGTGCTCACGCTGGAATTAGCTGGTAGTGAGGTTGTGTTGGATCAGGAATTGCGAGATGCGCTACCCGCCGGTATCGGTCGATTTTGGGACGACCTTGCGCCAAGAGGAAAAGCAGATTTTATTGCAACGGTAAGACATCCCGTCGGGCAAAAAAAGACAGAGGTCATCCTTGATGCAACTCCACACGCCGATACTGTGTCGATCGAGCCAGCATGGTTTCCGTACCGATTAGAGCAACTGCAAGGCAGGCTTAGCTGGAATGACGGTCTTCTTCAACTCTCCAAATGGCGAGGTGTTCATGCTCGTACGACTGTCACTACCGAAGGAAACTGTCGATTTTTGTCAGACGGAAGTTGGCATGTGTCGCTTTCCCATCTGTCAGCTGACCGATTTCGGGCTGATCATGAATTGTTGCGTGCTTTACCTAGCGGTTTGCAGAAAGCATTAGCAACCGTAGGCCAGACCGGATTGCTTTCAATTGACGGTAGTCTCGATGTTTACTCCACAAATTTGCCGCAAGAAAGCGATCAAACAAAGCGTCGTTGCGCGGCTTCTTGGAATTGTCACCTTGATGTAGAGCAGGGGTGCTTTGACGTCGGCGTGGCACTGAATAATGTCCATGGTGGCCTGAATCTGCAAGGCAATACTGATGGGCAGAGATGGTCTGCTGTTGGGGAAATAGATTTAGACAGCGCGATATGGCAAGGTGTCCAGCTTACTCAGGTTAGAGGTCCAATTCTAATGGATCAGTCCGGAGTTCGATTTGGGGCGATGACAGTGTCCGACGGCATGACGCCTCGTCGACTTTCCGCAAAGGTAGCTGGAGGAAAAATAGAAGTTGATGGAATGGCGAGCTCTTCTGGACTCGGGGGGTTTACGGTCGCAGCCACCCTCACTGATGCAGATCTTGAGCGACTTGTGTGTGATTCCCACGGAAGTCCACATCGTTCGAAAGGGAGGGTTTTTGGTTCGGTTGAGATGAGTGGTACGCGTGCCGGAACACACTCGTTCCGCGGTCATGGTCAACTGCGGATTCGGGATGCAGATGTTTATGAACTTCCCCTTGTAGTAGCAATGCTTAAGATGCTCCGAGTGAAATCACCGGACCTGAATGCTTTTGGTTCGAGTTTCATTCAGTTTCGTATTGCAGGCCCTCATGCATACCTTGATGAAATTGAATTAGCAGGAGATGCGATTAGTCTGGTTGGGAATGGAGAGGTTGGTTTTGACGGCAACGTTCAGATGACTTTCCGGTCGATAATGGGAGACGCCGAAGAGCAACTTCCAGCAATGAAACGCATGCTCGGCGGTGCCAGCGGTCAGTTTCTCCTTTTGCACGTTGATGGCTCTTTAAGCTCGCCCGAGCTTTCGACCGAAGCATTCCCTACACTTGCTGCAGCAATACAAAAGTTGCAGTCGCAGCGACAAGAAAAAGCGAGGCCTCGACGGACGGCTAGTTGGCCAGTCCAGTCCAAAGTAGGCAGTGGAAGTGACTTGTAGCTGGGATGATATAGATCGCCGTTGGGTATGTCACAATCATTGTGCGTGTCCGTGACTGGGTGCTCGATAGGATTGAATAGAAGTAGTAGTATCTCCTATTGGACAATTGTACTGTAAGTAAAATTTCTTAAAGGAGCGGGATGAAGTGACTCAGGATGACAGCATCGCCGGTCAAGGTCTTTCGTTTATAAAAATGCATGGCCTCGGCAACGACTATGTTTATATCGATCGGTTCACTGAATCAGCGTCATTTGATCCAGCCGCTCTCGCATGCCTGCTTGCTGATAGGCACCGTGGTATTGGTGGAGATGGCCTGATACTTGTCGAGCCATCACATCGCGCGGTGGCAAGAATGCGAATGTTTAATGCCGATGGTAGTGAGTCCGAGATGTGTGGAAACGGTGTTAGATGTGTAGGGCACATAGTAGTGTCCCGTGGCTATGCAGCACCTGGTCGCTTGGCTATTGAGACAGGGCGAGGGATTCTCGATCTTGTCGTATCACGTTCAAGTCCGACTCTTAGTCAAGTTAGGGTTGATATGGGACAGCCGCTGCTAAATCCAGAAGATATTCCAGTTAACTCTTCTCTTGTGCATGGCCCTATTATTGATCTTCGCTCAGCAGTTATTGGTAATCACTCTGGCTGGTGGGACTCTGCAAAGTTAGACGCTCGCATGACATGCGTATCGATGGGAAATCCGCATGCAATCTTTTATTGCGGTGATGTCGAGCAAGTCCCGCTTGAAACCATTGGGCCGATCATTGAAAACAATAGTTTCTTCCCTCAACGGGTTAATGTCCATTTTGTCGAGTGCCAATCAAAGAATCGGGTAAAGATGATCACGTGGGAGCGAGGGAGCGGGATCACCCAAGCGTGTGGTACCGGTGCTTCAGCGGTGTGTGTTGCTGGGAGGCTAACTCACCGCACCGATGAACTAATCAGGGCAGAGTTGCCAGGGGGAGAGCTCGAGTTGTCTTGGGATGGGCATGGTTCCGTTTTCATGTCCGGTCCTGCGGAAGAAGTTTTTGGGGGGGTTTGGGAGGGTTTGATTCCCAAGCCAGTTGGTTCTCAAGTGGGCTAGCGTAACCTGAGACATGTAGATCGTCTTCATTGCCTCAGGTTTTAGTTGACGAATAAAATATTCGGTACACAAAAAGCCGATAAGTTTTTCAATGAAAATACAATCTCATATTGCCATAGGAAGTTGTTCTTTAGTAGCAGCAGGTGTTATTCGCCAATGGCTTGGAACGATGCGCTCTCGTGTGCAGTATGGTGATCGACTGGTAGATCCTGTTCATCGGGACTTTCGTGGCCCGAAGATATATGTTTTCTGGCACGAAAATATATTGATACCGCTTTATTTGAGAGGGCATTGTAACATAGCAATGCTTTTATCTCGCCATGCTGACGCTAACGTTCTTGATCGAGTTGCTCGGATGATGGGTTTTGGTGTAGTTCGTGGGAGCACCTTTCGGGGTGGCTCCACCGCTCTACGAGAATTATCACTCAGAGCGCGGAACGAAAGCCTCACAATTACCCCTGATGGTCCTCGCGGGCCTCGTCGCCGTCTGGCTGTTGGTTGCGTGTTTCTTGCCAGCACCATGAACATTCCAATTGTCGCAATGGGGTTTGGGTATGACAGGCCATGGCGGTTGGGTACGTGGGATAAATTCGCTATTCCTCGGCCTGGTAGTCGGAGTCGTGCCGTAGTTAGCCGCCCTATCCATATTCCCCCAAAACTGGATCGAGATGGCCTTGAGGCGCACCGTATTGGGGTTGAACAAATATTAAATTGCTTGAGCAACGACGCTGAAGGATGGGCTGTGGCAGGAGGACGCCGAAGCGGGGACTACTCTGTGAAGCCTGAAGTTTCTCGAGTTGCGAAATGGTCAACTTCTTTAGAGGGCCCTCAAGGTATTTCTCTTTCCGAAGAACTCGAACGCCTTAAGATCAAACCAAGTATGCAGTAGAAATTCTTGAAGCCTGCCGGGTAAGATAACGATGAGAAGCCAAGTAGTTAGAGAATTTTTCGGTTCGGACTGTTCTTATTCGGGTTAGCGTTCTGCTCGAGTACCTCTACCCGCCTTCTTAGTCGTAGAACCTCCTCTCGGAGCAGTTGAATTTCTGTTTCCATGAGAACAGGTTTTGTGGTGGTTTCTGGGTTGTTCTGGAACAGTTTTAAGTTTGTTGGCTGAGGTGAGGGTCGTCGAACTATCTGAATATTTTGGTCTTCAGTTGGTGAATCATTTGCAGGCACACCGATGAGTGCTTGCTCTAGAGCCGGATCGATGCTTTGTAAAGCAACGTCTGTTTGCCTTGATTGACCACCAGGCAAAACGTATTGAAGTGAAACCAAAGTACCTGGTGCCGTATTTCGAACAAAATGATTGAGTTCATCAGGGGATCGCACGAGACGATCTCCAAAAGCAACAATCACACTTCCCGGAGGTACGCCTGCATTCGATGCAGGAAGGCTTTGCACTACGCCAAAAACGTAAGCGCCTGTCTGGCTCGGCAGTCGATATCTCGTTTGAGTGGCCAAATCGATAGGTAGTGTTCGGACTCCCAGTGCAGTTCGGCCCTTGTACATATCGGGTTGTGTGCGCCCCGAAGGCTTAATTGCTGGCGGAGGTTCAAACGCCTGAGTCGATGAGGGACTTGTCTTTGGAGCAGGTGTCGGCTGTGTTCTGTCAGGACTGGAAAATCGAGAAGAGAGCTTCTGCTGTGCTTGTTGAGGCTGTGTGGAGGCAATTTGTTGTGGAAATGTGGCAGAGGGCAGACTTAATGGAGGAGTTTGGGGCACGCTTGAATCGGTCATTTTGGTTGGTGGTTGCGTAAATCGAGAGGCAGTATTATCCGAGGGCGAGACTCCGTGGTTATCCGCTATCTGAGGGAGCGGAACCTGTGCCGGTGTACGACTTTCGGGTGGTCGGATGCGGGCTGTCATGGTGACTTCGTTGACGCCTTCAGTGCGTCCAATAAGAGCGCGCACTTTTTTGTCTGGTGGAATCGCCGCGAGAAGTGCTGCCAATTGATCTGCTGTTTGGACTGGCTCACCATCTATTGCCAAGAGCACGTCTTGGGCTTGAATGCCTGCTTGCATCGCTGGGCTCGGATCAGAAACTTTTACTATGACAAGTCTTCCAGTAATGATTGAATCATCAACAGTAAGCCCGAGCCAGCCAGAACTTTGTGGACCAATCTTTGTTTTCAACCCATTCTTGTTTTGCGAATTGTTGTCGTTATTTCCTTTTTCGTTTGATAGTACTGTTGCCGGTTCGGCTCGCTTTTCTGTTTGTTGATTTCCGTCTGTGTTTTTTTTTGTTTTTTGCTCTGGGGGACTGACTTCCTCGGGTGAGGAGGAATCAAAATCTTTTAAAACCAATTCTTTCTCAACTGAAACACTTTCTTTATCAGAGTGAAGTGGGATTTGGAGTGGTTCTCCAATAGAAATATCCTCGGCTCCCAGTTTTTCTGGTAAATCCTCAGCACGGGATCGCAGGTTGATGTCGGCTGGAAATCCTAGGAGAATTGAAAGTAAACATGGAACAAGCCAGTGCGCGAACCGGATACCACGGCAATAATCAAAATTCGATTGGAGCATGGCTATTCACCAACTAAGTACCAAAAGGAACGAACGAAAAAACAATTTTGTGGACCTCGACCAGTTTAATGGACTTCAGCTAGCTTTTCAGGAAGCGATCGAAATTAATGTCATTTTTGATCAAAATTCGATTAAAAATCTGGAAATTAGTGCCTAAAGAAGGCAATAGCTGAATTCATTCGACAGAAAAAAATACTCGAGATACAAAACCCACAACTTTTCCACCAACACTTTCGCGATATATCACAACTACAAGACGCGAAGAACAGCGAGTATTTTCATGGTTGTTTGACAGCAGTGCTAGCACTTCTATACTCACCGCCGAGCGGGAGCATTTCTTTGTCATTAGGCTTAGCTGTACGTGGCAGGAAACCTTGTTCCGAGTTCGAGATCGATTGCATGGAATTTATGCCGGGAGCTGCCCCGGGACATGGAGTGTCGCAAAACGTGGGAAAAACAAACCCTCACCAGCCTTCAGGACGGTTTCGAAAAGCACCCGGAGTTGCTCGAGAATGCTTGAATGCGGGGCAGCCGCAAACTGTAGGTGACGTATGCCTGCCTAAAGTTCTAGGTCCAGGTGAGTCAAAGCTGCCAACAAGATCATGCGGAAATAGTTCCGCGTTTCTTTCGTCATGTACGACGGGTGAAAGAATCAAAGAAGTACTTTCTACAAAGCTTGGGCAGGAGCGCTTTTCCGTGTGGTTTGGAGGCAACTTTGAGATTCATGTCTCTGAGGCAACTTCAAAAGAGAAATGCTTCAAGGTATCAGTCTTCTATGACCCCAATTACCCAGGAGACTGGCTCAGAAAGACATTCAACGGAGATGTGGTTGATTGTGCTACCAGAATCTTGGAAGGGCCTGTGAGTGTAAAATGGGGCCCTCTTGAGCAAGCTGCTTTCGAAGTTAAGGTACCTACTGACGGTATGAAAGAGGCTGATGCGGCGAGAATCTCCTCAGAACCGAGCAGATCAAAAGTTCAGGGCGCTCGCGGGAGCCTCAAGAAATCACCTCATGAAGAAGCGGACCTCCCAAAAGCCCAGGAAACGTCCTTCGTAACTGATAGAAAAGCTCGTTTACGGCGGCCGTCAGTCCGTTTGGAGGAGTTTTCGGTTGGCTCGAGCAATCGGATGGCCTATGCAGCAGTTGAGCTCGCTGCTAGTCGTCTCGGTGAAATGTCTCCAGTTCTTGTGCATGGTCCAAGTGGCGTTGGGAAAAGTCATCTCTTAGCAGGGATATGCAACCATGCTCGTCAATCTCGACCGGGCTTGGCCGTCGCCATGTTCTCAGCAGAGCAATTTACGACGAATTTCCTGCAAGCACTGCATGGAAGTGGCCTGCCCGGCTTTCGGAGAAGCTGCCGAGCGGTTGATTTATTGGCCATCGATGATCTGCAATTTTTTGTTGGAAAGCGAGCCACGTTACTTGAGCTACAGAGTACAGTGGATACGCTTCACCGAGCTGGAAAGCAAATAGTATTTGCGAGTGATCGCGATATTGAAAGTCTCTCTGGTCTTGGAAGCGAACTAACAGGCCGGTTGCGCGGAGGTATGACTGCAGGGATCATGCCCCCTGATTTTGAGGTGCGACGGGGGATCGTTTCCGGCTTGGCAGCAAAGAGGCAAATCGTTCTGCCGGCAGATGTTGTTGATTTTCTTGCCAACAGCCTTACCCGTCATGCTAGAGAGTTAATTGGTGGTATCAATAGGCTGGAGGCAGCAAGTCACATGCTGGGTGCTCCGGTGACCCTAGATTTAGCCAGAGAAGCTCTTGCTGACCTTATTCGATCAAGTGCCCGAAGTCTTCGCTTGGCTGACATAGAGCAAGCGGTGTGTGCAGCATTTGGAATTTCTGAGTCTGACCTTAAGTCAACGCGTCGTTCCAGAGCTGTCAACCATCCTCGAATGTTAGCTATGTTTCTCGCTCGAAAGCATACTGGTGCCGCACTTGCTGATATCGGTCGACATTTTGGTCGGCGAAGCCACTCTACTGTTCTTGCAGCAGAGAAAACTGTTCGTAAATGGATGACTTCCCAGTCAAGTATTGTCCTCGCAGATGCAACGTGGGAAGTCGACCAGGCGATTCGCCGTGTCGAGGATGTCTTGCGAGCCGGTTGAGACAATAGTCTTTGGGTGTCAAGCATCTGTGGTATTTGCAACTTATTTCAACTGCGAAGAGTTGGAAATGAGTTGTTCTTCTCGGCTTGCCTTGTAGCGAATACTCGAAGCTGGTCCGTGAAATCCGACAACCCGTCTGTCGACACGTACTGACCTTTCAATTACACAACCACGATCAATATCAAATATGATTTGCCCCGACCAGATTCTCTCAAGGAGACGTGATTCTGTCTGAGTGTCGTGGATAGGTGTGAGGACTGTCGTGTCTACTTTAATGCTGGCACGATCGTCCTCGAGTTTTGTTACCTGGTAACGTAGTCGTGTTCGAACAGACTTCCGAGCACCTCCTGGGAGCTCGATGATTATGGTGTCCGGTACCGCCCAGGACGTCCCAGTGGTTACCGGGGAGTCCGGTAAGGGAACAACCATCAGGTCGCCCGTATTTGAAGGAGGTGTTGGGAAGAAGTTTTTCCGTTTCATTATCCGTCCACACGAGTCAATTGTGAGTTCAGAGAGAGGTTTTCCAAGTCCAAGTTGGACACCTTCATATCCCTCAGGTGGTGCTTCTTGACTGTCGCTATCCCATCGTACGGACTCCACTCCACTCGTTCGTGTCATCATCTTGACGTGGTCCACTAAATGTTCCAGCGTTGCCAATCCATCCTGGTCAACATCGGTTATTTTCCAAGACTTAATTGAATCAGTTGCAGTTTCAATGTGCTGAGTGGTTCCATTAATTGTTGTTTCGGTGATCGCACGGTGAGAAACCTTTGCTGAAATCGTTTCTCCTGGGCTAAATTTATACCGGAGGAGTTGTGGCTGCTCGTCTACTTGAGGCTCGTCTTGGGCATTAAGCATTCCGCTGGGGGTGAGTAGTCCTATAAGGCAAATAAAGAAATAGTGCTTCATATTATTTTTTCTTCGTGCCAATGCGGTGCTTCAACCGTCACGGCAGCTAATTTCCGATGAGGTGTTCTGAATGTCTCCTCCCCACGCCAATTTGTCACGAAGGGTGGAATAATAACCGTGCTGGTTTGTTTCAATCAGGCAAAATTTGGGTTCAGCACGTGAGATTTGAACTTTGTCCCCAGCTTGCAGTGTGACCAGAAGACGGCCGTCAACCACGCAGGAGGATTCGTTGTTTGGAGATGGTACCACGAGACTATAGTGCCGAGATGCTGTGTCGATAACAGTGCGATGAGTGAGAGTGTGCGGATTCAGTGGAGTGAAAATAAATGCCTCCAGTGATTTTCTGACAATTGGACCTCCAGCAGACATGTTGTACGCTGTGGAACCAACAGGGGTGCTGATGATTAAGCCATCACCTCGGTAGATAGTGGCCAATTCGTCATCGACGTGGAGTTCAACCTCGAAAAGTGAAAATGGTGGGCCGGCAAGAAGCGATGTTTCATTGAGGCCAAGACCCCTGGCTACTATTTTGTTTTTTCGAATAACACACGTCTCAAACATCATGTGTTCGACTAGGCGGAACCTGCCTGCAATAAGTTCGTTGATGGCCAGTTCAACTTCGTTTGGTGAAAAATCAGCAAGGAAACCAAGTCGGCCAAGATTCACACCAAGTACGGGTGTCTGATGGTATCCCATCCACCGGGCGGTTCGAAGAATTGAACCATCTCCACCTAAGACAATGACTAGATCGGCATCGTGAGCGATGTTGGAATCAAGACCTTCTTTTGGAGTTGGTTCCCATGCAGTTCTGGCTGCAAGCATCGTTTCAACATGATGGCCAAGACTAGTCAGAATTTTTTGGATTTCTTTTGCAAGTGTTTTTGTTTCTAGCACCTCTGCAGGTCCAACTAAAGCCACGCGCAAGCTGTCAGGTACCGGATTCCCCGAACGAAGTCGGCTTCCCCTCGTTGTTTTTTTGGCGTCGGCGTCTATCGATGAAAGTTTATTGTCATCAGCCATAAGGATTGAGCCTGAAGGGAACCACAATTTATTACGTGGTCAGTCTTGGAGTGGGGCGGCGACGGCGGTTGTTGCAGTGTGCCCTGAAAGCTCTCTGCACACCTCTGCAATCCCACTTGCATCGAGAGTGAGACTCGAAAGTAGATCACCGCGGTCGCCATGCTCAATGAAACGATCAGGAATGCCAAGGCGTCGTATTGGGCCAGTATCAATGGCTGCGTCATGGATAGCCTCAAGAATCGCTGAACCGAATCCAGCTTGGAGCATATTCTCTTCAACAGAGACAACCCAAGGGCTCATTTTTATTCGCTTCAGAAGTGTCTCTTTATCCAATGGTTTGATAAAGCGTGCATTTATTAACCCAACTCGAAGCCCCTCTTTTTGGAGCTCTTCAACCGCTGCTAAGCATGATCCTACAAGACTGCCGCAACCGATAATGAGGCCGTCGGGCCCGTCAATAAGTTGTTCACACTGTCTTGTGGAAATGGGTAGTCTATTTTCCCCGAACCGGTTACTGAGTTCTGTCTCAAGAACTGCTTTTGGGTATCGAATAGCAACAGGTCCGTCCTGTTTCAATGCCCATGCCACCATTGATTTGAGGTCATATTCGTCGGCGGGAGCGAGAACAGTCATGTTTGGGAAAAGTCGCATGTAACCCAAATCAAAGACGCCGTGATGAGTGGGGCCGTCTGGCCCAGTGAGTCCAGCGCGATCTAGCATAAAAACAACAGGTAAATTCTGTAAGCAGACCTCTTGGAAGATTTGGTCGTAGGACCGCTGAAGAAAAGTGCTGTAAATGTCAACGATCGGTCGGCATCCAGCCTTAGCTTGACCCGCGGCAAAGGCAACTGCGTGTGATTCACAAATACCAACATCAAAAAAGCGATCAGGAAATGCCTCTCGTACAGTTTCGAGTTTGTTTCCTTGGCACATCGCAGCCGTCATGACCGTCACTCGGTCATCTTGTTTCATGCAGTCGGTGATCGCTGCACTCGCAGCATCGGTATACCCTCTTACCGAAGATTTCTTGACCGCGACAATACAATCATCATCGTCGCACTCAAAAGGAGCAGGGGTGTGGAAGAAAACAGGGTCGTCTTCTGCAGGTTTGAATCCATGTCCTTTCTCTGTAAGGACATGCAGGAGAATAGGCCCTTCTTCATCTTTGACGAGTTCGAGGTAACGAATCAGGTTTGGGAGGGTGTGTCCCTCAACAGGGCCAAAGTATCTAACTCCGAGAGCTTCAAATAACATTCCACCATGAAGTGTGGCTTTGAGTGAATCTTTTACGTTTACAAGCATTCGCTCCATGGATTCCCCGACCATTGGCACGCCCTTGATGAGGTTTCCAGCTTTGTCACGTATGCCGCGGTACCAGGGATTAGTTCGAACTACATCAAGGTACTCCGCTAACGCACCTACTCGAGGGCAGATCGACATTCGGTTGTCATTGAGGATAATAATGAGACGTTTTTTCAAAAATCCAGCGTTGTTGAGCGCTTCAAAAACAATCCCGGATGGAAGTGCACCGTCTCCAATAACCGCGACACTGTGGCGATCATCGTGGCCCTGTAAGGAATCTCCACTGGCGAGGCCGAGAGCAGCGGACACGCTGCAGCCAGCATGGCCGGTCATGAATAAGTCGTAGGGGCTTTCAGCAGGGTTTGGGAAGCCCATGAGGCCGCCGCGAGTTCGAATCGAGTCGAACTGGTTATATCTTCCTGTAATGAGTTTATGGGGATAGATTTGATGACCGGTATCCCAGATAAGCCGATCTTTGCTGAAATCAAAAACACGGTGAAGAGCTAAGCAAAGTTCAACAACACCCAAATTCGAGGCAAAGTGTGCTGTGCGACTCGCAGCAACTTGACATAAGGCTTGCCGCATTTCTGTAGCAAGCACTTCAAGGTCTTCAGGGGAAAGTCCTTGGATATCCTGCGGTGACTCAATAGTGGGAAGGATAGTCGACATTATTTCGGCAAGCTCCTACGTAATACCGTCTTCATCAAATGACAAATATTTTCTTCGACAATGGCCCTTAGTCTACCTCATTTAGTTGTAGGCTGGCGACAGCCCTTTGCGGAGGCAGGAAGACGCATAAAAGCCTATGTTTGGCGGCTCACAATCCATCTGGCTAGTGCGCAGAGTGATTCAGCGGCGTCGCCGTAACCAGAGATCGCAGTAGTTGCCTGCTCAGCGAGGGCATACGCTCTCTTGCGGCTGGGCTCCTTGCCTAATACTGTCGGGAAGGTGATTTTGCCCCGCTCCGCATCTTTGCCTACACGTTTACCCATACTCGATTCAGAGCCCTCTGCATCGAGAAGATCGTCGGCTATCTGAAACGCCAGACCGAAAGAATCACCGTAGGCTTCTAAGTCATGCCGGCACTGAGCATTTCCGCCGGCAGCCAGGCACCCAAGGTCAAGTGAAGCCAAGAATAGTCGGCCAGTTTTTCGTCGATGAATTCGCTCCATCCAGTCCACCTGTTGTTCAGGTGTTTGGTTGGAGAGATCAGGGACCCACCCTCGCTCTGCTGCAAGATCATCTGCCTGTCCACCAACAAGTGATTCCGCGCCTGCTGCCTCAGCGAGTACTCGGCAGGCCTCGGGAATTACGTCCACTGGCATGCCACTGGCAAGCACCTGAAATGCCAGTGGCTGAAGCGCGTCACCACAAAGTATTGCTGTCGCTTCATCAAAAGCACGATGACAGGTTGGGCGACCTCGTCGTAAATCGTCATCGTCCATTGCAGGAAGATCATCATGAACAAGGGAGTATGCATGGATCATTTCAACTGCTAGAGCAGCCGGAGCAGCTTGTTCCCAGGTTCCCCCACAAGTCCGCGCTGCTTCGAGTGCGAGTGCAGGGCGAAGCCTTTTTCCTGGGGCCAGCAGAGCATGTCGCATTGACTCAACCAACCGAGGTGCTGCCTGATCAGAAAAGTTCAGAGCAGATTCGAGTAGCGGATTGATGAACTCTTGAACCGTTGTGAGTGTTTCTTGAACAATCTTTTGGTCGGAGTTGGCAGCGAGGTCCATAAAAGTCTCAAAAAAAGAATCAGCGTTTCACTTAGATTATCTCAACGTACTCAAAGGCACCCAAACCACTGAGTGTTATCGAAATTTAACATGTGTTCTACGCTCCAGCGGTGGGGTCGTCCATTCCGGGTAGTTGATGGCGAGGCTCATGGTGGTCAGTGGGGATCCGTTGTCGTTTTTGTGTAGATTTCCTCGCCTTTCCCTTTTTGGCTTTTCTTTTTGCAGCTATTTCACTTTCACCTGAGTTGGTGGTGTTCTCAAAAACTGGATTCCCATTTTCATCAACGCGTACGAGAGTGACAACTCGCTGCTCTATATCACTGAGCTCTTCGTGCAGATGCCGCAATAACGAGACGCCTTTTTCGTATGCGGCAAGAGATTCAGTGAGGCCTAAATCTCGGGACTCCATCTTCTGAATAATCATGTCGAGTTCATCGAGGGATTCCTCGAAAGAAGGTTTTGTTTTTGTTGTTTCTGAATTTTTTTTAACCATGATCGACCTCATCGGTTATTTGCCTTCGAAGCGTTCGCCCGAATCGTGGTGTTTTGACTTCACACTTCGTTCAACACGACTGTACAGTTCACCATCAGCTAATCTTGTCACAATCTTGGTTCCTGAAGGCGCTTGACGCCATGAGTTGATGGGCTCTTGTGTTTTAGCATTCGTTGTAACCGAGTAACCTCGGGAAAGAATACCAAGAGGGTTGTTGGCTTCGAGGAGAGCCGCAGCTGTAGACAGTTGATTTTTTGCTTGTTGTGTCTTCTGGCATCCTTCATGCTGTAGTCGCAGAGCTTTCTCGTTGAGAAGACGGCGCATTGTAGTGATTTCTCTGTGTGGTGATGCAATTGGTTGGGCGGCAGCAAGTCGATTCAGGTGCTGGCGGGCGGATGTCATTCGTTGGAGCAGTTGCTGAGTTATCTGTTTTCCAGACAGTTGCAGGCGATCAAGAACCTGTTGGCGATCTGTGGCAATGTGGATGGCAGCATCCGTTGGGGTTAAGCCACGGACATCTGCAACGAGGTCAACAAGAGAGAGATCAATTTCATGGCCAATTCCAGAAATGATTGGAATTGTCGATTCAGAAACAGCACGAACCAAAATTTCTTCATTAAATGACCAGAGGTCCTCGAGGCTTCCGCCGCCGCGGACAATTGCGATGACGTCAAGTGCGGGATGGATCTTCTCTGCTTTCACTAACTCTGAGGCCAACTCCTCTGCTGCACCAGCCCCCTGGACACGGGATGGGAAAAATACGACATCAGCGATCGGCCAACGATTCACAAGGGTTGTGAGAAAGTCTGCAATGGCAGCTCCAGACGCACTAGTGATGAGTCCAATACGGCGAGGGAACTGTGGCAAACTACGCTTTCTTGAGGGAGAAAATAGACCTTCCTCCTCAAGTCGTAAATGTAATTCACGTAGTTTCGCCTCGAGTGTACCCATTCCTAAAGCGTGACAACGATCGATCGTTAGTTGGTAGCTCCCTCTGGGAGGGTAAACTTCAATACGCCCATGGCAGATCACCTCCATGCCGTCGGCGGGCTCTATGGCAAGTGAGCCTCGAGTGCCTCTCCAGATGACACTGCGCAGAAGTGCTGTCTCGTCTTTGAGTCCCAAATAAATATGTCCGGATCCTGCAGTAACCAAATTGGTAATCTCACCGGTAACCCATACATCAGTAAACCGTGATTCAAGATGATCCTTGACGCGAGCGGTTACCTGAGACACGCTCAGGGCATCCTCAGGGAGATCTGTAGGCTGTCGTTTTGTTCTACGCTTCATTCGGCATATCATACCAGTCAGCGGCGTAGCCGCTCCACCCAGCCACTAGTAACGAGTTCGCCATGACATCACAGCCAGTTTCTGAGCTCCCACCTCCTCGTTTTGCTCTCCTTATCGTTTTTTTGACAGTTTTCATCGATCTCCTTGGATTCGGTATCGTTCTACCGGTCATGCCGAGGCAGGCGGAACCTTATTTAGATGAACTCGGTGTGTCGCAAATAATGGCTGGCGGAATCATAGGAGTTTTGTTTTCCGTTTTTTCACTCATGCAATTCGTTTTCAGTCCGATATGGGGGCGGCTTTCCGACAGATTTGGAAGAAAGCCACTCTTGATTCTGAGTCTGCTGGGTTCGGTTGTCTTCTATGCGTTATATGGCTATGCGGTGTCGTTGCCATTTGACCAACCACAACTGGCACTGGGGCTGATGTTATTTTCGCGTGTTGGGGCAGGCATTGCAGGCGCGAGTGTAGGGACGGCAGCCGCAGTCATTGCAGATTGCACCACGCCAGAACGGCGAGCACGGGGTATGGCATTAATTGGAATCGCTTTTGGGGCAGGATTTACGTTGGGGCCACTTATCGCCTACTTCGGTTTATTTGTTTTTAATGAAAGCCCTTGGGGCGTTGGGGCGCTCGCATCACTCCTTTCGTTCGTAGCGCTCCTCTTGGCAGTTTTCTTTTTTCGCGAGACGAGGGTCCCGGGTAAAAACGCTGCGAAAGAATTTTTTAGTATCAGTCGAAGTGTATCTGTCCTACAAATTTCGCCTGTTGGTGGTCTAATTTTAATCTACTTCTTGGCAATTTTTTCATTCGCAAATTTCGAGGCAACGCTCGCGCGGTTTACACGAGCTGCATTTGGAATGGCAGATGACGAGAACTTTCTGGTATTTGCTGCAATCGGTGCAGTTCTGGTAGTGGCAGGTGGACTTTATCGTCCTCTGGCTAAACGATGTTCAGAAATATCGTTAATGACTGCCGGTCTTTTTCAGATGATTGCTGGCCTTGGTGGGCTAGCTGTGGTTTCGTGGTTAATCTTCGAAGGGGGGATAGACACTGATCTGAACACAGTTTCTGACAATCCGGACGGTGGACTTAAGACTGCCTTCTATATCGCTTCGGCATTCGCGGTATGGGGGTTTGCTTTTGTGAACCCCTCGGTTTCCGCGCTCGTGTCACGATCTGCAGATTCGTCTGAGCAGGGGGAGGTGTTGGGAGTGAACCAATCTTTTGCATCCCTTGGACGCATTCTTGGACCACTTGCTGGATCTCTTTTATTCGCTGTACATTCATCGCATGCGCTACCTTTTGTTGTAGCTGTGCTTACGCTTTCCTGCGTGGGCGGGATTTTGGTGAAGATTTCTGGATCTATTAATAAATCGAATGGTTAGAGTGCGCAGGGCTCATTTCTTCCTGGTAAGTTCGGAGCCCCTCGTGCTTTTTGAATCATCACATACTGAACGCGTCTCGATTGAGGGCAAGTTGCTCTATTTTCCGGTAAAGAGTAGCTCGGCTGATTCCAAGTTCTTCTGCAGCCTCAGGTATTTTTCCCTTCGTTCTGCGTAACGCCTCTGTAATCAAAATCTTCTGCCATTCATCTAATCGTAGTGAACCTCTTAGACTTTCTGAAATTTGTTGAAAATCAGGAAAGGCCATTGTTTGTAATTCTTCGGGTGTGGCATCGACGGTATCAAGTGAAGCAGTTGGTTTTAGACTTCCTGAATTTGCAGTCCCTCTGTGCCCTACACACGCAGCCGAAGCCAAGCTAATTAGCGACACAAAAAAGCTAAAATCGTTTTCTTGCAGGCGGTCGTTCTCGGCAGTCGCACAAAGCGCGGCCCAGGGTTTTTCGCCATCGAGCACAGGAACAACCATTAGTCCAAATGACTGGGTGCTATCACATTTCTCTTGGCAATCTCGTTTTGTCCATATGGCATGTCCATCACGTATAAATTCATGATAGTGAGATTCTTCGAGTCGCTCCGCGAGGTCGCTAGAAGGCGGAACAACCAAGACAGACTCCATCGCTTCCATTTCATGAAGTTCAAACCAGCCGACGGCGGCGGCTCCCGTGTGTTCCGCAGCGATTTCAACGGTCGCAGCAATAACGTCTTCGATGGACCGTGATGCTAAAAGATGAATGCTGGTCTGATAGAGCAGCATCGTGCGTCGGCCTTCGTCAACCAATCCATCACGTGCACGCTGAAAGTTATGTCCCTCAATTTCACCAACGGGCTCACAACATAAGATTTTTTCAGACTCATCAATTTGCTTTTCGGCTGAACGTCTGGAAGGAATTCGGAAGATAAACTCAGTCGTACCAATCCGAATCGACATTTCAGGCCTAAGCCACATTTCTGTGACGCGTTGGCCATCGACCCAGGTTCCATTACGGCTTTCGAGATCACGAATCTGCCACTCACCTGTGGTATTATCTTGTTGTATTGATGCATGACCGCGACTCGTGAGTCTGTCAGCCACCACAATGTCAGCCTCTGCTGCTCGACCAATTGTATTATTTTGGTTTGGGCGAAGCAGGAAGGCAGGCCCATTTCGATCCGCAATTTGAAGTACAAGTGTCGCTTCTAGGTGAAGCGTCGAATCTCCCTGTACGCCTTCTGGGGGCATTGGAGCACTAGGGGTTGATTCACGCGACATGCAGCCAATTTCCTATTTAGCGAAGGGACTGTTTTGGAGAAATTCTGGTTATGAGGAGTTCTGGCATTTCTAAAATTGAGCACACAGACAATTTTTGAAATATCGGTACGATATCAGAAGTGAGTCATGAGTCGATGGACCTACATTTGATAAGTTTAGATGAACTGCCACGAACCGCAATCTTGTTGCAGGAATACACTCAGGGAAATCTGTAAGAACATTGCGTTGCCAGAGACGGGGGTCGTTGTTGTCGGGCACGGGACTGCCAATCCTGTTGGGGCTGCTGAAACCAAGAGGGTTGTCACACAAGTCGATGCTATTCTGCCGAATATTCCGGTGGAGTTGGGTTTCCTTGAAGTGATTGAGCCAACAATCGAAATGGCATTGGGACGCCTTGCTGCTCAGGGTTGTAAAAGAGTTGTTGCACTGCCGATACTTTTGTTTTCTGCGGGGCATGCAAAACAAGATGTTCCACAATCGCTACGGGAGGCAGCCGCACGTTATGGGCTAAGCGTGACGCAGGCCGATCCACTCGGGTTGCATGGGGGTATCATAAACCTTGCTCGTCAACGCTTTTACGAGGCTATGGAGGGGCTGGCACCCATTCATGGCGGGAGTGAGGCCCTTATTGTAATCGGTCGAGGCTCGAGCGATGCAACAGCTAGTCATCAACTCTGGCGTTTTGTGCGATCAACTTACAGTTCTCTGGTGTGTGTCGCAAAACATCGATTTGCTATCAGTTTTGTTGCAGCAGCAAGGCCTACAATGCCCGAAGCCGTTGATCAAGTAATGCTTGGTGCCAATGGGCGGCTACCAGTGAAAAGGGTTGTGATTCATCCGCACCTTCTTTTTCATGGGCATGTCGAAAATCAAGTAGAGGGCCATCTGGAGAAGATGCGAAGCCGATTTCCTTCTGTGGAGTGGGTAAAAGTGTCCCGGCTTGGTGCTGCCCCAGAAGTTGCAGAGGCACTGGTCGACCGCGGATTAATATCTCTTTGTGGGACGAATTGATTTTTGGCCAAAATTTCACGTTAAGTTTGCACAAAAACCATCTCGTCACAGAGGCAGAAAATCGTCACAATAGAATCATGGAATTTGGTGCGGTGGTTAGATCTCGCGTGAGAACGCCCGTCGCAAAAACTCATACATACTTACGTGTATCCTGGAAGGAGTTTGCTGCGTGGATTGCCACCTCCCAGTAACTATCAGGCCTGAGCCACAACGTCCCAGCAGAGTATCGCCCGCGAGCAGGCTGTTTTATGCAGTTGTTATGTGCATTTTGTTTGGGTCCAGACTGATTTTGGCAGATGAACGTGAGGCGCCGGTACCGGGGCCGAATGATCGACAAATTACTCTCGCAGTGAAAAGCTATCTTGAAAGAGAGCATTTCCTTCGTAAGCCGATAGACGATGAGATTGCGTCCCGTTGGTTTGATACGTTTTTAGCCGCGCTCGACCCGCTCAAGATTTATTTTCTGCAATCTGATATCGACAGCTTTGCGGAAAAAAAGACCAGTCTTGACGATCTCGTTCGTAGGGGTGATGTGAACTTTGCATATGAGGTTTACGATCGTTTTCTCGAGCGCGTTGATGAACGAATTCCTATCGTGGAGGCACTATTAAAACAGAAGCTCAATTTCAATCAAAAAGAGTCAATTGTTATTGATCGTGATACAGCTGTATGGGCAAAGACTCAAGCAGAAGTTCATGACAAGTGGAGGCGGCGAATCAAGTATGACTTGCTTGTTCAGAAAATGGAGAAGGTTGGGCCACAAGAGGCAAGGAAGAAGTTGCTTCGTCGCTACACCAGTTTTGCAAAGCGAATGCACCAGATGAACGCAGACGAATTGTTGGAGACGTACCTTTCTTCACTTACAAGTTCACTTGATCCACACACTAGTTTCATGTCACCTGGAACGCTTGAGAATTTTGAAATTACCATGAGGCTGCAACTTGATGGTATCGGTGCTTCGCTGAAAGGCGAGGACGGGTATACCACGGTAGCCGAAATTGTTCCGGGAGGTGCTGCTGACAAAGATGGTCGACTGAAAAAGAAGGATCGTATTGTTGGTGTAGGGCAAGGTGCAGAAGGGGAGATGGTCGATGTTGTTGATATGAATTTAAACAACGTTGTGAAACTCATTCGAGGCAAGCGTGGGACGATCGTTCGTCTCAAGGTCATTCCAGTTGGTCAGACGGTGCCAACGGTTTATGACATTGTTCGAGCTAAAATTGAATTGAATGATAGTGCAGCGCGTGGTGAAATCATCGAGGAAGGCATGAAACCAGATGGCAGTCCTTATCGCATTGGGGTAATTAATTTGCCGAGTTTTTACATGGATATGGCGGCTGCACGGCAGGGGCAGGCAGACTACAAGAGTAGTACTCGTGACTGCCGGAAACTTCTGGAAGGGTTTCGTGAACAGGGAGTTGACTGTGTTGCTCTAGACCTGCGTAGTAATGGGGGTGGCTCTCTACCTGAGTCAATTTCTTTAACAGGACTTTTTATTGACACTGGCCCAGTGGTTCAGATCAAAGATGCAGACAAACGGGTTCAGCAGTATGACGATTTGGATCCTGGCGTAGTTTGGGATGGACCCCTTGTTGTACTTGTAAACAAATTTAGTGCGAGCGCGAGCGAGATTGTCGCTGGAGCGATTCAGGATTATCGCCGTGGCCTTGTTATTGGTGATGCGGCTACGCATGGGAAGGGAACTGTGCAGAGCCTGCTTGATTTGGGGCGCCAGCTTTTCCAGCGGTTGCCCAATGCTCCCTCGCTTGGTGCGTTGAAGATAACAATGCAGCAGTTTTACCGTCCTGGTGGACGCAGTACGCAGATGGAGGGCGTAAAAAGTGATGTTGAATTGCCGAGCATAACGAATCATCTTCCTGTTGGAGAAGCGGATCTTGATCATGCAATTCCCTTCGACAGGATCGATTCAGCTGAGTTTACGTCAACCGACAAGGTGACTGATTCAATGGTTAAGATCTTACGGGAACGGTCGGCTGAGCGTGTCGCTGCTGATGAAGAATTTCTTGAGCTTGCAACAGATATTGCTCGTTATGAGGAAAGAAAAAATGAAAAAACAATTTCACTTTTGGAATCAGATTTTGTGAGAGAGTGGAATGAGGGGAAGGCCGCTGAAAAAGAAGAAGAGAAAAGGCAGGAGGAAAATGCGGGCCCACGGCGTCCGGTGGTTACACGCGACTTCTACTTTGATGAAGCTATGAGGGTAACCACTGATTATCTTGCGATCTTGTCTGGTGTGATGCCATCTGTTGCAAAGACTGAAAATGGTGCGCGACCTGAAAGTATTGACTAATTATCGTGAGCAGATACTTGATTCCACTCGGACATTCATGAAGATTTCTGAAGAAGTGTTCTCATAGCATCAATCGAATTTGGGTGTTTGGGTTGTTTCTTTGTGTCGCGCCAAACGTGATCTGAATTCACTCGTTTATTTCCACCGCGTAGGCGGGAATTAGTGGCCCACCTTGGACGTGGGCTATTTGTAAGCTCTGCGAGAGATGAGTACCAATGTTCACGTCGTATTGGGGTTGTGTCTGAGACAATATAGAGGCTCTTTGGTGCAGGAAGTTCGCTGATGTCGCAGATTACCGAGGCTGCGTCATCGACATGAATCAGGTTAAGCCAGCTGTCGGGATCTGCAGCGATCGGCTTGTTTTCTTGAATATCGCTTAGGCGCGGCAGCCGGCCAGGTCCGTAGATGCCAGCGAGCCGAAGAACAACGCCCGGCCCCTTTGGATGGCTCCTGAGAGCGGTTTCCGCTTCAAGCAATACAACTCCTGCTTCTCGTGTAGGTGAGGCAGGAGTTGATTCATCCACCTCATTAGTCTCTTCGCCCCAAACACCGGTCGAACTGATGAATACGACACGCGGTTTGTTTGGGATTTGTTGAAGTGTGCGGAGGAGCCCGTTGACGTGAACATCGCGGTAGCTCGCATGTGCACTTCGATCAAACCCAACTGCCCATAGAACAGTGTCCACCTCTGGCAAGTCTCGAATAGCCTCTGGTAATCCATCAGCAGTAGTCACATCACCGATGATTGGATGGATGCCTCCTGCAGAAAGATTTTTGGCATTCGTTGAACTGCGGGTAATAGCAAAAACGTTGGATCCAGACTGAAGCCAGCGGTCTGCAACCCTTTGGCCAAGATAGCCGCACCCAACAATTAAGCGAGATCGACTGTTTTGTTTGTTACTATTCATCCCGATTTTGTTGTTCTGCTGGGTGCAAATTACTTTCTGTTGTGACCTGTTTCTCTAACCAATTGCTGAGTATGACTTGGGCTGCAACGGCATCATGCCGCTTTTTTTTTCGGCCCCGAGTAAGTCGCGCAGGCCTCAGTAGTCCAGACGCTTCCTGAGACGTGTGCCGCTCGTCTTGGAAAACGATTGGCCGCTTAGTCGTATCCGATAACCAGTTCGCAAACTTTTCCACTTCAGTAGACATTTCACTGTTTCTTCCATCGGAGTGGATAGGAAGTCCAACAACAAAGCCAACAATTTCTTCATGCTCAACGAGATTTAAAAAAAACTCGGCATCAGACTTTCGGTCTCCGGTTGTTGTGTGAATTAGGTGTGGGCTCGCAATCATTCTTTCGGTATCACAAATTGATATACCGATCCTGCGTCGACCATAGTCAACACCGGCGAGTCGGCCTGAGGGAAGTTTGGGAGAGTTCATTTTTCAGGAGGACTTGTAGGAGAAGATTGCTGAGTGAATCGCCCTTTCAAAAGGAAACGAAGTGTTTCCTCCTGCACATCCTTGTTGTACATCATGCGTGAGTGACGAACAGGTATGACCAGAAAACCGCCTGAACCATCAAGTTGTGTTTCTGATACGCGGACAATCGCATCATCGTCACCCTTGAGTAGCGGTGAATATCCTTCGTTGTCATTTTTCCCACCGGCTATGATCCCGAATTGAAATGGGGGTGTCTGAAGTTCACGACTAAGCCTGTCCCAATGCAGTACAAGTTCCCGAGCTGCACCAGATGCGAGGTTTCTAAGGAATGGATTACTTGCGGCCATTTGAGCCAGATCCGATCCTTGATTGGGTGGACCGAGCATTACCATACGATTGATACGATGAATAATTTTTGGTTGTGCATCTTGTAGCCACCGCCGTACAACCAAATTCCCCATGCTATGACCTACGAAATTGATGTTGGTAGTTGGTGGAAGTCCCGCAAGTACCCTGCCTAGTGAATGGGCATGTGATGCAAGCGGTGCTTGAGGGCTAGCATAACCGAAGGTCAGGATACTGGCAGTCATGTTCTCTTCGAGAAATGAAACAAGAGGCTGCATGGCGCCTCGGCTCTCACCAAGGCCATGAAGAACGACGACAACCTCTTTTTTGACTGGAGCAACGCTTCCTTTTTCAATATTGGAACAAAGTTCAGTTGAGCAGTCTCGGAGGCTTCCTTCGATGACAGTATGGTCAGATAAATCCAAGAGCCGATACGTTTTGGACTGGGCATGCTGTTGTATTCGCCAATTACTGACGACTCGCACATCTGACCACTGTAGGGCATCAGTAGCGGCAGTGAACGTATCAAAAAATTGACTGACCCAATGTGTTTTAGTGTCCTCTGGGGCTAGAGGCTCGGCGCCGGTAACATGCTGAATTAATGCAAAAAGAAGGCAGGCTGAGGCACCAGTACGATGTAGTAAGGAGAATAGCTTTAGATGAACAGTTTTCCTTAGAGAAATTTGTGCCATGCTTTACTTTCCAGCTCGGTGACTACTTTGCGAATGTGTTCCTCATGCGATCTGTCAGCAACTAAGGTGGCGTCCTCAGTGTGTACTAAAAGAATATTATCCAGACCCAAAGTGACAACGAGGTGGTCATCGCTTGTATGCACAAGGACATTCCTCGATTCAATGCCTAAGTGACGTCCAACAACAGTATTTCCATTGTCATCTTGTCCCCTTTGACGGGCGACAGCCGACCAACCACCAAGGTCATCCCATGTGAAGGGTGCCTCAATTACAGCGACTTCTGCAGCGTGCTCAAGCACAGCGTAGTCGATAGAAACCCCTTTTATCGCTGCAAATTCCTTTGAAAAAATCTCATCGCGCTGGGGGGTGTTCCAGTTTTCTGCAATACGTTTTAGGTGCAGTAAACACTCTGGTTGATGTTTTTCAAGTGCCTCAATAATTGTCTTTGCTCGCCAGACGAAGATTCCTGCATTCCAGAGAAAGTTGCCAGCAGCGAGATATTCTTTTGCTACATCAACAGGTGGCTTCTCTCGGAATTGAGCGACTCGGTGAACCGGTGCATCATTCTCTTTGTGGGCCAGGGGCTCTGCCTGTTGAATGTATCCATAGCTAGATGACGGGGTTGATGGGCGAATCCCAAATGTGACAAGTCGATCCGGGTTTTTATCAACAAGGTCTTTTGCCTGAAGCAAAGCTCTCTGGAATGATTTAGTTGGATCGATTACATGATCACTGGGCATGACTGCCATCGTTGCGTCGGAATCTTGTTGAAGTATGAGCAACGCAGCTAGTCCTATGCAGGGAGCGGTGTCCCGCTTACAGGGCTCGCCAACAAATGCAGTTGATGGGAGTTCTGGTAGCTGTTTCTCAACGGCATCTGTTAGTTGATTGTTGGTGACAATAAGGGTGCGCTCTGGGGGAATAAGCCCTCGGAGTCGCCGAACTGTGTCTTGCAGAAGTGTTTCTGAGCCTGCAAGCGGTAATAGTTGTTTTGGTAGTTTTGCACGACTTGATGGCCAGAAGCGGGTTCCTGATCCACCTGCCATAATGGTTGCATGAAGCATGGAAATTTTTCTCCAAAGTATGGTCTCTAAATATCTTCAGATTGCCCGAACAATTTGTGGGCAGTCAATATGGTTGTTTGGAAAAGTTGCAGACTTTGCAATTAGTCGTAGATCTTCGTCGTCAAAAATTGACGCAGTATCTAGTTCTACATGCGTATCTGGCGACACCGTGATACCAGCTCGTGCGAGATGCCTGGTGGCATAAGCATTGATTGCCTGCTGTACCGTTTCGGGAGAGTCTTTGGCCGCACCAGATGGATTTTTCAGTGGGGCAAAACCTTCTGCTGGATCAATCTCAATAACAGTCACGCTATCGGCCAGAGGCATCAAGTCAAATATAAAACGCTCAAATTTGAAAGCGTTCGGTGTCGATGGTTGCACCTGGCAACCGTGTCCATCGATAAAAGGGACTTTTTTATGTGCGATGTGTAGCGGAAGGCTTGCCTGGGAAGAAGCAACGTTTTCAAGGAAATTTCTTTGAAATGCATGAATTCCTATACTACCGGCAAAGAATCGTAGCCTCCCGTCCGGTAGCCGCTCTGCAGCAATGGCTTCAGGCAGATCGCTGTATTCAATAATTTTTGTTGCACCTCCTGATTCAGCAACAACACCAACTCGCTCGCTAGGATCAATTTTCTCAATAACTTGTGTTGAAAGTGATGATCCGGAGAGTAAATGGTAGCCCAGAAATTCTGGATCAAGTGGTTTCGCGAGCGGGTTATCTACCTGGAAGCTTACAAGCGTGTGGCAATCCTGCTGGCGAAACCAATCAAGACCACCACTTTCCGTAAGTGCTTGTAGCATTCCACCATGTCCATCTGGTGCAACTGCAACATGATCACGTGCATCAAGTAGAAGGTGACCATTCATTGCATCAATTGTAGGTAGATTACCTTGGCAGAAAAAAAAGATTTGATCAGGATCAAGGCCACAAGAGTTCATTTCGGCCATGAATCTACGTGTGGCCGTATCTGTGGCAGCGCTTGTCATAATTGCAAGGGGAATACGGCTTCCAAATCGCTTTTTGATTGCATTCAGTTGTCCAAGGAGCACATCGAAAAGGGTCGCCTTTGATATTGGTGCAATAGGAAAAGTTCCTTTTGGTTCACTGAATCCAAGACGCGTACCCTGACCCCCTGCCATCAATATCGCACCTACCTGGGCGGTGCGTAGGCATTGATGCCCACGATTAAGAGCGTCTGATGGTGTTGCTGTGTGCTCACCAATTTTATGACAATGCGGCGTCACCGCGTTCTTTAAATCCTCATGGTTTTGTTTATTTCTTCTTTGCTGATGTGCTTCGACCAGTTTCTTGCAAGCAGCAATCTCATGCCAATTAATTGCCAACAGTTGGGATTGCAGCTGATTACATTCTCTTTTGGAGAGTTGATCCCAGTGGGCAAGTAGATGTTCTTCGCTGTGTTGTTGTAATAGATTGAGAAGTGCAGCTGGTGGTGGCATGAGTGGTGTTGTACTAATGAAATCGAAAGAGGATTAAAAACCACGAACCCAATTCCATAGTAGGAAGCAGAGCAGGGGGAAAAGAATGAAAATGAGACCATATGTGAAAAGTGTAGTCCACATGTGCTCGGGCCAGCGTGCCATGTTCAGTGCATACCTTATTTGTGAGGTGTAAATGACGTATTTGATCCTAGCGGTTTGTTCACGCTTAGAGACACGGGGATAGCGGTGCACTCGTCGATTGGTTCTTCAACTCGGCATTCAATGCGGATGCCCCATGGTAGTATTTCCGCTACTGTAACCGAGACTTCCAGGGCATCGTAGTTGGTGGTGACCTCAACGATTGGCGTCTTCTGGAAAGCCGGACAGAATCCAACGTGACCTGTCGTAACGCGGCTTCCGGGAGAGAAAGCAATCATGAGTTGACCACATAGGTATTCGGTTCCGTCTGGCAATTCGTAACGCTCTTGCCATTGGAGCAATGTGTCCTCGGCTCCCGAATGATGCTTTTCTGTTGGCCGAACAATTACCTGCTCATCCAATAGTTGTTTCAGTGGGACTAATTGCTTGGCATCTTGTTTTTTATTTCTGAGAGTTTCCCACAATGAAAAGGGGGGTGTTGTTTTTTCTATGGATGGCTTTGGTTTGGTTTGCCCGATTCGCAAAAAATTGAGTGTCTTCTTACGAAAAGCTTGTTGCAATTCTGTTGCAGCAGTCCAGTATGGAAAGTTTGAGTTGTGAGGAAGTTTTCTATTACGTGGGTGACGAGCTGGCAGGAAAGCAATCGCGACTGCTAGGGTTGTTGTTGCAAACGAGAAGGCCGAAAAAAGGGGCAGCCAAATTCCAATCGATATAAGTGTGATGAGAACGCTGCAACGAGTTATTGTCATCATCCAAAGGGAACTAGGGGGGCGTTCTGACCAGGCGCCGTTTGCAGCGGCTATGAGGCCACCCCCAATGATCGCTAAGAGAAGTAGTAAAGAGCTAGATGGTTGCGATGTGATTCCGCCGGCTAGGCGGCGAGAAAAGATGATAACGGCAATGAAAAATGATGTGCCGGCAGCGAGATAGCTGGCCGCATCTGTTGCAATTTGTTGGAAGTCGGGGCGTGAATTTTCGCCCGTAAGAAATCTATTCCGTTGTGCGTTCTGTGAGGCAGGAAGCATGAATGCGTCTCAGTTCTTCCGAACAATATATGAAAGTCTTTCCTTTAGTTATCCACCACGCACTAAACAGTAGTGCTGGTATTAAATGTTAAGGGCATTCATTTCGAAAAAACGATTCATGTTGTTTGTAATCGTGATCACTATTTTCTAGCGAGGTCACCCGCTTAGTTTGCAACAGCTGTTGTAGACGCAGCTTCTGCCAAGGCATTTGCTTTGTCAGTTTTTTCCCACGGGAATTCGTCTCGTCCGAAATGTCCGCCGGCAGCAGTTCGACGAAAGATCGGTCTTCGGAGGTCGAGGTGTTCAATAATGCCACGAGGTGTAAGTGGGAAATGTTCCCGAACGAGTGAACATAGTCGCTCGTCGTCAACTTTTCCACTTCCGGCGGTATCAATGTGAACGCTGACAGGTTCTGTCACGCCGATTGCGTATGCAAGTTGCACTTCGCATCGGTCTGCAAGTCCTGCTGCAACAATATTTTTTGCAACGTAACGGGCCATGTAAGCTGCGCTGCGGTCAACTTTCGTGGGGTCTTTTCCGGAAAAAGCTCCGCCGCCATGGCGTCCCCAACCACCGTAGGTATCAACAATGATTTTTCGACCCGTTAAGCCAGCGTCCCCGTGTGGGCCACCAACAACAAATCGTCCAGTCGGGTTGATATGGTATGTGATATCACTGGTGTCTAGGTCATCAGGAAGTTCGGGTTTAATGATCTTCTCAATGATGTATGTTTGAATTTCTTCATTGGATACATGGGGCGCGTGTTGCGTGGAGACAACGATAGTATCGATTCGGATTGGTTTATCACCGTCGTACTCAACGGTCACCTGGCTTTTCGAGTCAGGCCGGAGCCAATCGACATCTGCTTGAAGGCGTGCGTCTGCTAAACGATTCAATATGCGATGTGACAAAGCGATCGGTAGTGGCATTAATTCGGGTGTGTCGTTGCAGGCATAACCAAACATTAGCCCCTGATCACCAGCACCGATATCCTTGCCTTTATCGGTGTCTTCGTTGACCCCCATAGCAATATCACCACTCTGTTTGCCAACTGCAACGAGAACTGAGCAGGTGTCTGCAGCAATGCCCATTTCGTCATCGGTGTAACCAACTTCTCGGATGACATCACGAACAACCTGTTGGTAGTCAATCGTGCCTCGAGATGTGATTTCACCAGCAATAACTGCCAGGCCAGTTGTTACAAGTGTTTCGCAGGCAACACGACTGTTTGGGTCTTGAGCCAGAAAGGCGTCGAGGACCCCGTCCGAAATCTGGTCCGAAAGTTTGTCCGGATGTCCCATGCTGACCGATTCACTCGTGAAGAGATACTTGCCGCTAGCCACTTTGGATGCCTCTTGCAGTTAAAGGAAGGGCGAAATGGTTTCGCCGAGTCTCATAATCAATGATGCGTAGTATCAGGGTTTTGGGCCAAACAGACAACCGTAAAGATCAAATTGCGGGAAGGAAGTCTAAAATCCGCAGAGCAGTCAGTGTGGTGCCACCTTGTTTTTTTTCAATGAGCTTCTGAGCGTCTGCACCAATCTTTCTGGCGTGCGCTGGATCATTCAGGCACTGAGCGACAAACTCCATAAGTTCTGTTCCGTCATGAACAACAACAGCAGCTTCTGCTTTGAGTAGTTCGGATGCTTCGGTGCGGAAGTTCCTTGTGTAAGGGCCGAAACAAACAGCAGCCCCATATGCAGCAGGTTCGAGCATGTTTTGGCCGCCCCTTAGCCCATCAAGGCTGCCACCGACAAAAGCCACTGTTGCAAGGCCCCACCAAGCTGCGAGTTCACCAGTCACATCTACAAGTAGGATAAATGACTTGTCTGACAACTGATTGGTGTCACTTTTGAGAGTGCTGCGAGTATGCCAGACTACATGGCTGGCATCAGGCTGCTGCAAACGAACGTTTAACCAGTTGGCAATGTCGCCTGTTCGTTCAACGTGTCTAGGCACAAGAATTAGTTTAAGGCACGGGTGAGTTTTCTGTTGCTCGAGGAATGTTTCAACGGCTAGTGATTCCTCTGGGTCCTGTGTGCTGCCTGCAATAAAAACAAGGTCATCTCTTTCGATGCCAGTAATCTTTCTGAGGTGTTTAATTTCTGCATCGTGTTCATTCTTATGGATGCCATCAAACTTCAATGAGCCAATAGTTTCCACAAGTGGAGCCCCTAGGTCGGTGAAGCGTTCGGAGTCCTCTTGGGAACGAGCTAGAACCAGTGAGATTCGGTGGATCATCGATGTTGCGATGCAGCCCAGCCGTTTATAGCCTAGGTAACTCCGTTCACTCATGCGGCCATTCACAACAACAACTGGTATTTTGTAGTCTTTTGCAATTCGTAACAGGTTGGGCCAGATTTCTAATTCAGCGAGGATAAGTATATCGGGCTGTACTCGTTTGAAGGTGTTTTTGATTGCCCAACTGAAGTCTAGCGGGCACGGAAAAACATGGCCTTGCTCGTGATGTTTAGCAGCAACCTCAAGACCAGTTGTTGTCGAACTTGAGATGACACAATCAATAAGTTGATTATTTTGGTCAACTTGATTCTTAAGCTCGTTTACAAGCGTGCGAATAAGTTGCACTTCTCCAACGCTTACGCCATGCAGCCAGATCCGACGGTGGCTCTTCGGGCAATCGGCCACATGAACCTGTCCCGTAAACCGCTCTCGAATTGCGGCAACCGGTCGTTTGTTTGAAAACCTTCGCCATAGAATCCAAGGCAAGGCAGCGATACCCGCCATCAGATAGAGCAGGTTTATGGCTATCACGATACCTCGCCTAGTCAGCCAGCAGACGCGCTTGCAGAGCGTGCACAGCAGTTTTTGTACTTCTTACCACTACCGCAGGGGCACGGATCATTTCTTCCGACTTTTTGGCCAGTATTACGGATTGGCTGAATCGGAGCAGATTCGCTGCCATCTGCCATTTGTCGCTCAGGCTCCTCGAATTGTGAGGCAGAGGGTGTGTCTTCATGAATAGCAGCAGTTTCACGCCATGTGCTTCGGAGAGCATCTTCTTCAACTTGTTCTATTCTGTATACGATGTCTATCACACGCTCATCAATGCCGCTCCACATAAGATCAAATGTGCGCATGCCTTCACGTTTATATTCAACCTTTGGATCAACCTGAGCATATCCACGTAGCCCAACGCTGCTTCTAAGGTGGTCCATGGCGAGAAGATGATCTTTCCAGGCATTGTCCAGTATCTGGAGCAGAACGGCACGCTCCATTCTCTGCATTTCAGTCCGAGGTGAATCTGATTGCTGATGACGACGAGCGCTTGCGTCACAGAGCGTCTGCTTCAACTCATTCAGGTGGGTGGGTGCGAGAGAAGTTTCGTCAAGGGAGGCGTCGAAACGTTCTTTCGCCCACGCGACCAGCCCTTCGCGATCTACTCGTCGTGACCCGTCATCCTGCCGTCCTGTGAAATGGGCCAGTCCTACGAGTACAGGGTATTCAATTTCTCGTTGTTGATACGCTTCTCTAGCCTTTTCTCGTACGATCTCTTTAAATGCTTCCGGGTCTGGGTCATTCCCCGAAATCTCAGCCAGGTCTGAATCAGCTAGTTCAATAGCAAATCTCCAGTCGGTCCAGGTTCGGGCCGAAAGAACACCAAACTCTGGCGCCAAGAACCGCTCACCCTCGCTCAGATCAGCTTTCACGACTACTTCACTTGCTCGTTGCTGGAGCCATTCGGCAACGTCATTTCGTCCTATGCGTTTCAGGTCGCGGTCGTTTACTGACAGCTTCCAGCGTGCGTTGGCAAAGCTGGCAAGAGCTGACCAGTTCCAGTCGCGTTCGTCCTCACCTTGGGGAAGGTTTTCCTCAACGGCTTCAAAAATTTGTGCCTCGGCTTGTCGAGTCGCCTGTTCGTGGGCAATGCGAATAGCTTCCGCTGCGCTTAATCCACGGAAGTCAGCGCTATCAAGCTCGCATGAAAGTTGCGATGAAGCCCACCCAGCAAATGTTTGTGCTCCATAGTCTCTGTCGAGAAATGTGTCGACGTGTTGATCTATTTGGCGGTCAACCATTTCCAGAATGAGCTCACGGCATTCACCATCACGGTCGGAAAGAGTCTCATTGTCATCTGCTACAGCACGTCCTTCGAGGATCCGTTGCCTGAATCCGTAGACCCTTTTCCGCTGCTCGTCCATTACTTCATCGTATTCGAGAAGATTTTTCCGGATTTCAAAATTCCTCTCCTCCACTTTTTTCTGGGCGGCTTCAACACGACGAGTTACCATTTTGCTCTCAATCGCTTCGCCGTCTTGCATGCCTAATCGGGTAAGTATGTTTTTTACCCACTCGCCAGCAAAAATTCGCATGAGGTCATCCTCAAGCGAAAGGTAGAACCGGCTGCTCCCGGGGTCTCCTTGACGACCGCATCGCCCACGGAGTTGAAGGTCAATTCGTCTCGATTCGTGCCGCTCTGTTCCAACAATCTGCAGCCCACCCATCTCACGAACCTTGCTGCCTTCGGTCTTCATGTTTTCGCGTTCGGAAATGCTGCTGACGAGGGTGGTCCACTCATCTTTTGGGACATCTAAGCGGGTGTCATAGGTGTTCTGTAATTGAGCCCACGCCATGGTTTCTGCGTTGCCGCCGAGTATGATGTCGGTGCCGCGTCCAGCCATATTTGTCGCGATTGTCACGGCGCCAAGTCGACCAGCCTGTGCGACTATATCTGCTTCGCGCTGGTGCTGTTTCGCGTTGAGTACCTGATGATCGACGCCTCGCTTATCGAGAAGGGATGCAAGCCGTTCGCTTTTTTCAATCGACACAGTACCGACAAGAACTGGCAGTCCCCTACGCTGAATGCTTTGAATCTGATCTGCCGCAATGGACTCAATTTTCTTCGTTCCTTTTGCCTGAAATTGGATGCCCTCGTCCGACTCATTCGTAATGGTTCCGATTTTAGTCGTTTTGTCTGCAAGGTTGATGGAGTCCCAGCGATTTATTCGCTCAATTTCATCAGCAACAGCAATCCATTTTTCGCGTTCAGTGCGAAAGATGATGTCCGAGTGATTGATTCGTTGAAGGTCACGGTTTGGCGGGATAGCGATAACGTCGAGTTTGTAGATCTTCCAGAACTCATTTGCTTCAGTCATTGCGGTCCCGGTCATACCACCAAGTTTGTTGTATAGCTTAAAGAAGTTCTGCAATGTGACCGTTGCGAGGGTCTGTGATTCCTCTTTTACGCGCACTCCTTCTTTTGCTTCGACAGCTTGATGAAGGCCGTCAGACCATTGGCGTCCAGGCATAAGGCGACCGGTGAACTCGTCAACAATAACAACGTCGCCTTGCTGTACAACATAGTTCACGTCCAGTTTGTACAGATAGTGAGCTTTCAAGGCGTTATCGATCAGGTGAGGCCACTCCATGTTGCCCGCCGTATAGAAGCTTTCAACACCAGCAAGTTTTTCAGCCTGTCTAACACCAGATTCAGTGAGGCTTACCGTGTGTTCTTTTTCCTGAACCTCGAAATGGCTATCTGCTTTCAGTTGACGGGCCACCTTGTCGGCTCTTGCGTATTTCGTGACGTCATCATGAGCGGGCCCTGAAATAATGAGAGGTGTTCTCGCTTCATCGATAAGAATGTTGTCAACCTCATCAACTATTGCAAAGTTGAGCCTGCCCTGTGACTGTTGCATTTGAAGTGGGAAGCGATCGTCACCTCGCGCGGCCATCCGCATGTTGTCTCTTAGATAGTCGAATCCGAACTCGTTGTTTGTTCCATAGGTGATATCACAGGCATATGATTTTTGGCGTTCGTCAGACTCCATGCCAGATTGGATTGCACCAACCGTAAGGCCGAGCCCCATGTAAAGAGGCCCCATCCATTCCATGTCACGACGTGCTAGATAGTCATTTACCGTAATGACATGCACGCCCTTGCCCTCGAGTGCATTAAGATAAGCCGGGAGCGTGGCGACAAGTGTCTTTCCTTCTCCGGTGATCATTTCGGCAATCGCGCCGGAGTGCAGGACCATGCCGCCAATAAGTTGTACATCATAATGCCTCATGCCGAGGAACCTTCGTCCCGCTTCGCGGCACACAGCAAAAGATTCTATAAGCAGGTCGTCAAGAGTTTCCCCTGCCGAGAGCCGATGTTTGAATTCATCTGTCTGTGCACGCAATTCGGCATCGGTCATTACTTTGTATCGTGGCTCGAGCGAGTTAATTGCCTCGATCTTGGTTTCTAATCTCTTTAGGTAACGAGCATTCGACGAACCAAATAGACCGGTAATGGATCGCTCGACCCATGAACCCGTGGCGGATGCAAAATTACTAACGAAGTCCCAGATGCGTTCCAGTTGTTCCATGATGGTGATATAAGGGGAAGAGAAAATAGCCAATAATCGTGGTACGCGGTCTTCAGCCTAACCGCTTATCGAACGCACGTTGACTTCAGGTCATTCCTGGGAACAAATGAGTAGGTGCTCGTTTTGGTGTCAACGAGGTAATTCTCACAGCGAAGGTGGTAGGGGGTCAAGGTTACTCACATTTTTTATTTTCAAAAGAAATGAGCCTCGAGACCGGTTGTTTTTGGTTCTTCTAGTGGTCAAGTAGTTTCGCAAATGGTGAAATTTGGGTCGAAATGCCGAAGTTCGCGGGGGTTCTTTGGGGGTAGATCGCCTTTTTTTGCGATTTATCAAATGGGCCTATGAGTTCTTGGTTTCGTTCTCGGCGGTGTTTTGCAGGTGCATCAAGGACGGTTTTGTTGTGCTATTTTTGTGGCAGCAGCACTTTCGGGTTGTTGCGAGCCACTCACGTTGTTCGAGGTTTTTCAAAGGAGTTCTTTTGCGTCGCTGCATGCTTGGCGGGTTGGGAAATGCGTTGTATCCGGAGTGTTCTCTCCAACAGGAGGTGTAGGATCTGTTACCTTTTCGGATTCATGGTTGTAATCCGGAAATTAGGTTTGTGAGCAGCGAGTTTTCTATCTATGTCTCCGACGCATTTGAAAGTGTCATCGAGCCGAAACCTTCAAGGTCAATTTGTTTTTCTTGGTACTGGTACAAGTGTCGGTGTGCCTGTTGTTGGGTGTGGTTGCGATGTCTGTAAAAGTGATAATGCAAAAAACAAGCGAACGCGAACAAGCGTAGTCTTCGGGTTGCCTGGCGGTACGCTTCTTATCGATACAACTCCGGATCTTCGCTCGCAGCTTTTGAGAGAAGATATCAGCACAATTGATGCGATCGTTTATACTCACGATCATGTTGATCATGTGTATGGCCTCGATGACATTCGTCCGTTATGTTTTCGCAAAGGCGGTCCGTTACCGGTTTATTGCGAGCCTCGAGTGGAACGGCGCATTCGTCGAGCGTTTGACTATGCGTTTGAGGCGCCTGTTGTTGCAGGTGGCGGCCTTCCGAAGATGACGCTTCATCAAATAGGACTTGATGCCTTTGACTTGCTTGGAGCTACCATTGTTCCCCTGCGTTTGCATCATGGAGCCTTTGAAGTGCTTGGCTTCAGAATTGGAAATGTGGCCTACTGCACCGACACAAATGAAATACCAGAGCAGACGTGGCCCTTGCTCAAAGGTCTTGATGTTCTTGTTTTAGATTGTTTGCGACCTGCACATCATCCCACACACTTCTCGATTGATGAAGCCGTCGATGTGGCTCAACGAATCGCTGCCCGCGAAACATATTTTGTTCATATGTCGCATGAGATTGACCATAACTCGGTGTCATCGTTGTTGCCCGCCAGCATGAGGTTGGCGTATGACGGGCTGGCCCTGCCGTTATCCTGACGATTAGCAGCATGCCGGAATGTCGAAGAATTCGATCAAGTTTCACACCAGAGACAGTTCGATTAGTCAGTGGCGGCTTTTTTGGTTCACACGAGTTTGCTAAGTGGCAGTTTCTGCTGCTGTCCTAAGTCCACGAAGAATGCAGTCTTTTACGGCGGCTGAGTCGCAATGAGTGAAAATATCGAGATTTGGCTTCCATCTACGCGCATGACGGCGGTCAATAACAAGCATGCCTGCAGTGATTTCACCAGCGGTTTCAACATCTGCGGCCACTGTTTCTTGACGAAAGAGTTCGGGGTTCGTCACCGCGACGAGAGCAACCACATCGTGCAAGTGAATGCCTTCGCTTCCAAGAAGTTGTCGATGTGCTCGGAATGCGTGACTTAACATGCGGCGGAAAATTTTTCCGGCAGATGTAAAAGTATCAGGAAGTTGTTCAAGCATTTCTAAACCAAATGCGATCTGTGATGTCGTCTCCAGCGGAACCAACGACTTCCTAAAGGGTTCACTGATTACGTGGCGAGCAGCAAAAGGATCGCAGTAGAAATTAAAGTCTGCAACTGGACTTGCCCCACCATTAGCATGCAATGTGCCTCCACAGAGAATAGTATCACTAACTAGTTCGACAATACTGGGGTCACGACGAATCAAGCGGGAAAGGTTTGTCGGTGGCCCGAGGCAGAGGAGGGTGACCTCTCGAGGGTGCGCTTTAATTGTTTCCCACATTACTTTTTCAGCTGCGTGCGAGCCGTGTAACGGAACTGCAGGGAGGTTGAGGCCCCCAAGGCCATCAGGTCCATGCATGCTTAAGGCTCGTTCTGGCATGTGTGCGTTTTCGGTAGCGATTCCGATACGTGGAGTTCGCGGCGGGTCGAGATAAGTAACAATCGCCTGAAGATTAGTTGTTGCCTGTTCAGGGGAGACATTACCCCCAGTTGCTGTTACAGCAAGTACATCAAGACCGGGGTCGAATAATGCAATGGCGAGGGCGATTGCGTCATCAATTCCCGGGTCCACGTCAATAATTACTTTTTTTGCCATACCGGCATCGTACCGTTCCAGGGCGAGTACGGAAACATGACATTATCGTCATGCTGTGTAGTAGTTTGTAGAAATATCCGCCAAGATATATGGTCGGAAGTTAGGTGCTGCTTGTTCAGCTTCAGGTCCTCTTGTTTTATCGTGGTATGAAAAATGGATGAAAATTCTGTAATGCAACTACGGCAGCAGGTAGGTGATGCTTGTCGGAATAAAGAGCCACTTGACCGCGATACAATCACAGATCTTCTTGATGCGGTGCTTGACAATCAAATGCCACTCGCTGATTTTGAAGACTGGTTGGCTGTCTCGGCGTGTCGAATGCCAACTGCCCAAGAGGTTGCAGGCGTTGTTGATGCGTTAAGACGGCGGATGATTCCGTTGCATGCCTCTGTTCCTTCACTAATAGTTGATACTTGTGGAACTGGGGGCGATGGTTCAGGCACGTTTAATATCTCGACAGCAACCGCAATCGTTGTTGCAGCGACTGGTCTTCCTGTCGCAAAGCACGGTAATCGTGCGGTTTCAAGCAAAACAGGTTCGGCCGACGTGTTTGAGCATTTTGGTGTCCGTTTGGACATTCCCTTGCACCTGGTCGCAGATTGTCTGGTGCAAGCAGGCATTTGCTTTTGTTACGCACCGGCTCATCACCCTGCTATGGCAAAAGTGGGTGCCGTGCGTCGTCGGATTGGAAAGCCAACGGTGTTCAACCTTGTCGGTCCATTGTGTAACCCGGCCGATGTCACGGTACAAGTCATTGGCGTTGGGAGGCCTGGTGCAGAGCCGGCTGTAGCAGAGGCAGCTCAACTTGCTGGTCTGAAAAGAGCGTTGATTGTTTCTTCAGAAGACGGTGTTGATGAAGTTGGGCTATTTGCGCCGACGCATGTGATTGATGTTTCGGGTGATGAACGGAAAGAAATGTTGTGGACTCCTGAAGACTTTGGCATAAAAACAGCTCCTGAATCCAAAAGAGAGGAACTATTGGTGGCGAATGCTACAGAAAGTGCTGCTTGTATTCGACGCGTCTTGGCTGGTGAAGTGAGTCCAGCTCGCGACGTGGTTCTCTTGAATGCCGCGGCGGTCTTGTGGGCGGCACGTCGGGCAGCCAGTCTGCCGGAGGCGAGGATGCTCGCAGAAGAAGCAATTGATTCAAAGAAAGCAGCAGAGACATTAGACAGCCTTGTGAGGATTTCCCAGCAGGTGAATAGGCACTAATGCTGCAGCTTTCAGGTTGCCAGCGGCATTATCAAGGCGATTCGAACGCTTTGCGGGAAGCTACGGTCACTTCAAGTGTTAGAGGCTGGCCATTTCTGAAGATGCGGAGCCGTACTTCCTGATTCGTCGGTGTCATGCTCACGACACTGACGAGATGGTCGTCATCTTCAATCGGGTTGCCAGCGAATTCCAAAATGATGTCATTTGGCATGAGACCAATTTCTTCAGCAGGAGACCCGGGTGTGATGCCGGTGACACGAGCTCCTACTGGACGAGTCATACCAAGCTTATGAGCTGTGGCAAGGGAGAAGGTTTTGTCGAGAGCAACTCCGAGGTAAGCCCGAGAAACAGTTCCTGTTTCTACCAGTTGTCTCGCGACAAACATCACCATTGAGATAGGAATAGCAAAGCCGATACCTTCAAAGCCACCCGAGTTACTGGCTATGCAGGTGTTGAGTCCAACGACTTCGCCTCGAAGATTAACAAGTGGTCCGCCGCTATTTCCTGGGTTGATCGCCGCATCGGTTTGGATGAAATTTTGAAATCGAATACCACCCTCGCCCAACTCAAGGTCTCTCCTGCCTTTTGCAGAAACAATACCAAGCGTGACTGAGTGTGCGAGTCCGAAGGGGCTACCAATTGCAAGAACCGTATCACCAATCTGGACGCCATCGCCTTCTGCAAGATGAGCAGTTGGCAGATGTGACTCATTAATGAGCATGACTCCGATGTCGGTGTCAGAGTCTGTCCAGACACGCGACGGTTGTATCTCACGTCCGTCATCGAGTCGAATCGTAATGTCATCCATGTCAGCTCCATGAATGACATGCCGGTTTGTTATCACAACAACTTTATCAGCAAGGTTTGCAATCACTCCTGAACCAGCTTCTTGTTCATCATCGCGTGTTGGGCGACCACGACTACTGGATTTGATCGCATCAATGTGTACGACGGCTGGGCGAAGAAGAACTGAAAGTCTACGGAGTTGCGTGCCTTGCATTTCCAATTGCCGTGCGTCGCGAACAACTTTGTCGTAAAGACGTTCTCGTTCGGTGAGGCTGAGGCGACGGCTGATAGATGGGTCAACTCGGTCTGCGATGCCCGTTGTTGTTGGCTGGATTGTCCCTGACGGTGTTACCGCCTGTTCGTCAGCAGGGGCAGTTCCGCTGATAAGGTACGCCAGACATGCAGCTACCATAAGATGTAATCGAAGGGTTGAGAAATGGGCCGCCATCATGCTCTGTCTCCACGTTGTACACATATCTACTGTCAAGTATACATCGTGAAAGTGTCAATGTATGAAAGTCGCCTGCATTTAGGTGCAAACTTATTAGGCCTCTGCTCGTTGCTCTACCATCCAGTGTCCATCAGACTGTTCAGTTTCTCTCTGACAAAGAATACACATTGTGGCGTATGGTAATGCTTGCAGACGTGCTAAGGGTATTTTTCCACCACAGACTTCGCATGAGCCGTACGTGCCAGCGTTCATTCGTTCCAAGGCATTCTCTATTGATCCAAGTTCACGTGCCTCTACCTCAGCAAGCTGGGAACTTATTTCGTCTTGTGCCGTATCTACAGCTGCATCAATAACGTCTCCCGGCGACTCACTTCGCAATTCTTTTAACAGAGTCAGGTCACCATTCAGTGCGCTTCGAAGGGCATCTCGTCGTCTGATAAGGATTGCTCGAAGGCTTGAAAGTGCTTCTTTTCGTGCCATGGTGTCATTCCTTCCTTCCGCCAAGTTGTCACTTGGTAGACCCACATTCGTATCGTGGCTACTCAAATGATACGAAGCAATGTAGGTCTTGGTTCTGGAAAAGTTCAAAAAAATTGCCCCGCCTGCCTGGGCTGCTCTTTTTTGGCCTTTTTCGCACCTCCACCCATTTAACGAGAGTTATCGACTTTTTGAATTGGGGACTGGTGTGCACAAAATTTGTGTGCTACCGATCGGCTAGTCTTCCTATTTCACCGTGGAGAGTCAGGACTAACTTGCGTGATCCGCCATTAATCCTGTGTTCACACAAATAGACGCCCTGCCACGTGCCGAGACATAGATTTCCTGAACTGATGGGGATCGTGAGAGAGCATCCCAATATTGAGGTCTTGATATGGGCCGGCATGTCATCCGGGCCTTCACAGGTGTGTCGATAAGGCAGGTCTTCTGGTGCTACCTTTCTAAATGCCATTTCAAGATCACGTGGAACGTCTGGATCTGCATTTTCATTAATCGATAAACTTGCGGATGTGTGTTGAAGAAAAAGGTGCAGCAGCCCGATCTTCGGTTTCTTCATATCCCCAAGGGCCTGCTCAATTTCATGAGTGATTAGATGGAATCCACGGCTGCGAGGTGTGAGCCTGACTATGCATTGTTGCCATGCCATGATTTACGCCTTAAAAAGAATGTTAAAGAAACGCAACAAGATTGAAACAGTCTTGAGTTTCGTTGAGGGTCACTCGTGCGCAAAGCACCAGACAACACCATCATCACTAGCAAGGACAACTCTGTTACGAACAACGGCTGGTGATCCAGAGAAACCGCCACCAGCGTCAAATTCCCAGTACGGTTTTCCGTCGTGGTCTCGCAGAATTTTTATATCACCTGCTGCATCGGCAACAAGAACACTTCCGCCAGGAGGCTCTGCAAACGTACCGTCTTCAATGACACGTACGGCTACTGGCGATGCATCGACACGGCTACGCATAGGATGTCGCCAGCAGAGGCTACCATCAGTCTTGTTGAACGCTTCGACCGCGCGGCCGCGAGAACCAACAAAAACAAGATCGTCATCTACGGTAGCACTTGAACGATATGCCGGTCTTTGCGAGTCTCCTTCGGTTTTCCATCGGATTTTCTCCTGAAGGAAATTGACTGCAAAGAACATTCCACCTTCGGTCCCAAAAAAAGCATCAGAGCCGCTGATCGAAGGGGTCGTTCCAGTTGGGCCTCCAAGCGGAATCTCAGCAGCTGTTTCTCCACTCGTTGCATCGAGAATATGCAGCGTGCTGTCGCAGCCGGCAACGAATACCTTGTAACCGTCCTCCCCAATACCCACGGTTGGTGAACAACGAATCTGATCCGCTATTTCATGTCGCCAGAGAATTTCCCCGTCAGTAATCTTCACACAAACAAGTGTTGCGTCCTGGGACCCGACAAGCACAACAGGTATCTCGGACGAGTGCAGAATTGTTGGTCCACCAGAAATCTCCCCACCCATTGAAAGATCCCAGACAACTTCGCCACTATTCGTATTCATGCATCGGATGACACCACAATCGTCACCAACCACTACAAATGGATACTCTTGTTCAGTCGAAACAGCGGCTGCAGATGGAAAGCCTGAGTCCGATGAATTGAACTGCCAAAGTGTCTTGCCGGTATCAAGTGCTAACGCGATGAAGTGCCCGTCGAGGTCGCCGATGAAGATCGTATCATTAGAAATTACCGGTGTGGCAGTGAAGGCACCATTTTCGAATCGTCGACTCCACCGCTCCGAGAGAGGAAGTTGTAGAACAACTGTTGATCGGCCCGCCCCACTCGGTGTGCCCCGAAACATTGGCCACGCCTCAGGGCCTGCAGCATTTTCAACCGCAAGCAGTGGGCCAAACGAAAGGAGGGCTGTAGCAATTAGTGACTTGAGAAAGTTAATCATAGTGTGACGTTGGAAAGGGGCATTATGCTTCGGCTGATGCACGCTGGTAGAGCTCAAGAAAATCGGCCGATGTACAGGGGCGTGGGTTGAAACTGCTCGTCCACTGCGTCGATGCTTCTTGAGCCAGATGCTCGATAGCATTCGTTTCTGGATGGGTTCCTATCAAGTCTCGAAGTGGTTGGTATAGGCCCGTCTGTTTCAGCAACGTGCTTATCCAATCGGCGAGTGAACATTCAGGAGCATCCGTGCTGAGGCCAGCAACGGCAGCTAGTTCCGAGTACTGCGATTGTACGACTTTTCCATTAAACCGAATGATGTGGGGCAGCATGAGCCCAACAGCCTGGCCATGAGTAACTTTATAATGTGCCGTAAGTGGATTCGCTGCCCCGTGGGCTGCTCCTAGCATTGCGTTTTCAATAGCAAGTCCAGCCCAAGCGGCCCCGAGTTGAACAGCCGCTCTGGCATCAATATCTGTTGGGTTGCAGAAAACATCAGGAAGGTTCTTGGTCAGTAATTTCCATGCCTCTCGGGAAAAAATACGCGATGCAGGTGTCGCCTCAGTGCTGACATGGCTTTCAAGGGCATGCGAGAGTGCGTCTATGCCAGTGAGCGCCGTGACGCGTGCTGGCTGGGTCATGGTTAAGCATGGATCCAAGATTGCTACTCGAAAGGCGGCGTTTGGGTCACCGCAGGCGAGTTTCTCTCCTGTTTGTGAGTCACTTATAAGTGCAAAAGACTGTGTTTCACTACCAGTGCCTGCTGTGGTTGGACAGCCAACTGATGGGAGGAGCGGCCGGCCGGTCGTGCCACGGCCTCGATAGTCCTCCATTTTCCCCCCACAACAAAACAGGAAATTAATTCCCTTCGCGCAGTCCATGGAACTGCCGCCACCGAGACCGACAATGACGTCTGGATCGAAGGATTTGGCGAACGCCGTGCCGGCTTCTACCTGGAGTGTCGTAGGGTTCTCTGTAAACTCGCTAAAAATTGCCGTCTCGAAGCCGGAAGCCGTGAGGGATGCCAGGCCAGTGTCCGTGTGGCCTGCTGCGAGAACACCCGAGTCACTAACTATCAGCGCTCGTTTGCCTCCAAGTTCGCGAGCCACCTCACCCAATTCGGCAATGCTACCTTTGCCAGCGACAATCCGTGTTCTCGCACGGAATGTAAATAAGTACGGCTGCATAGCCGGTTTATCCGACTCGTCTGTCATGGGTCTATCTGCCTGATTGAGCCGGAGCAGCGGTTGCGGTAGAGACCAACTCTGATGTTTCAGCTAGTTGAAGTGCTCTCGAGCGGTAAAGGAAGTCGATGATGTTCCCTTCATGAGGCTGCAACCAATCGAGCTTTATTGTTGGAATCGGACCGAGATTCAAACGGTCAATATTGTTCGCGTTAATTAATTGCTGCTGAAAGTTGGTCTCATTTGTGATAGCTGTCGCAACAAGAGTAGGACCAATTCTTTCCAGCATGTTCTCTTGTGGACACTTAACAACACTACAGAACGGAAACATATATTCCGAGTGCGCAATTTCAGCATCAGGAGATTCGCACTCAACAATTGTTGGCCGCAGCCATCCACAACGCTCTCCCTCTACGAATCTCTGTCCTTGTGATGCGGTAGCATGACGAACACCAGGTTTGTCAAGCAGGCTCTCGATCTGTTGCCAGATGGCTTTTGCAGCTCCCGGTATAGTGAAAGCAGCAAGTGTTGCCTCCGGGTCATCCGGTGGACGAACGTCCTGTGTCCCCAGTCGTTCAGCAAGTGCATCAGCGATATCTTCTGTATGACGACTGGCATACACTGCCGAGCAATTTATGCATCCCCGACCACTGTTAGCAGCGATACTATCAGCCATAACATCAAGATAGTCCCGCCAGTCATCAACACAGTCATCCCCTAATAATATTTTTGAGAATCCCGGACCATGCACCTGAACAGCAGGGTTTCCTCGGTATTGCTCAACAGTTTTGGCTGATCCGAAAATCATGCTTCGACCACAGTCAGCGAGGATCGCAGCCCCTACGTCTGTGGCTCCGGGATAAAGCCCAATAGCCTCCTCTGGAATACCTGCTTCAATCATGGCTGAGGCCATTCGATACGGGGTCCATGGTTCCTGGCCGCCTGGCTTGAGCAGCAGGCCAACGCCTAGTGCTATGACAGGAAGCCAGAGCGTGTGGACTCCGGGTGAATTGCTTGGAAGAACAAGCCCAAGCACTGAAGACTGGTGCTGGTAACTCACTACAACACCTCGATGCTCTGTACCATATCCCCGCCACAGGATTTCAGGCGAAAGGCCTCGAGAGAGTGCATCGAGCATACGATCCATATTGGACAGAACAAATAAATTCTTTTTCATGTTGGCGTGGCAGAGGCTCTCCGGGAGACCGGTTGTTGCCGACTGCTGACGGGCGAAGTCGTCGGGAGACTGTTTGACGCCACCGACCTCGACAGTTCCCAAGGCGTAAAGGTTCCCTGCTGTTTGGAGTCGCTCCACAATTTCTTCAGGATCAATACGGAGAATTGCCTTCCTGGCATTATCGGCTTTTCGAAGATCACGACTTACAATGGCACCGCCGACTTGACTGACTTCTGCGACTGGCTCCCCAGTCATGAAGTGCACTAATTTATTTCTTTCGAGTGATTCGTATGGTTTACCGAACCGATACGCGGCGAGGTGCATAGTTTTTTCTCCTGTATGAGAGAGGTCTTCTACTGCTGAATCTTATGAATCAATACAAAGCGTGTCTTTTCCTAAAGACACGGTCAAAACGGTACTACTTCTGCGGTGGTGATTAATAAACCCCGACCGTGGTAGCTGTAGCCAGTTTGCTAAAAGGTCGCACGCCACTTATGCCGTCCCATGGATAGAGCGCATATGGTCGTTCTCGCTCACCTTCATCACGTTCAAGAAAACCAGGAACAAACGTTTCTTTGGTAAGTGTTGTAAGCTTAACTCGCCCCGTTCCCCCGTATGGTACTACCGAATTCGTGTCATCGAAATCAACGACCTCAATTACAGCCCGCGGTTGTGGGGAATAGTATGCAATAGTGTAGCCATCTTCTGGGATTACCGGACGAGAGGCGGCAAGCCCCATCAATGTATTCCCGTACGTTGGGGTCATAAACGCGCCGTCAAGGAGTTCCTCGACTGCGAATCGTGTCCATTGCGGGGTAAACTCGGTTCCACCTGAAAAAATTCCTGTGATGCCAGCTTCTCGAATGGTGGTTCCTTTCTTTTCGAGGGCGATTGCTAAGGCCTCAAGAAGTTTTGGTGTTGTAAACATGCAGCGGATGTCATGGCCTGATTCAAGCACCGTAATTGCCTGTTCGATACAGTGATCCTTGTAGGCTTCCAGATGTTCCATCCATCCTTTTTTGATCAACTTGATAACCCAGCGTGGGTCAAGGTCAATACAGAAGCAGATGCCGCCTCGATACTGTGCAAGATGTTCGATAGACAGTCGAAGCCTCCGTGGACCCGATGGGCCAAGCATTAGCCAGTTTGCACCTTTAGGAAAATACTCCTCAGGGAGCGTTTCACTGAATTCTTCGTAGTCGGTTCGGAAGTCCCGAAGATTCACGCGTGATTTCGGCGTGCCAGTGGTGCCGCCTGTCTCAAAGACGTAGGCGGGTTGGCCAGCAAATCCTTTTGGGATCCAACGAGTTACCGGTCCACCTCTTAGCCATTCGTCTTCAAATGCTGGAAACTTTTTCAAGTCGTCGAAGCAGTTCACTTCTTTAAGAGGATCGAAATTCAGTTTCTCTGCATATTCGAGCCAGAATGGTGATCCTGTTGACGGGTGGAAATGCCAGGCAACTATCTCGGCTGTGTGAGCGTCAAGTTTTTCTCTGCTCTGGGCAATACTTTTATCATCGGCAACTTTGAATACGGGAGGTGTTTCAGTCGTGTCTGTAGACATTGAAGTAATTCTTCTAGGTATTAAAGGTGTTGGCTAGCAAGTTGGTTATACGAGGTTAGACATCTCTAGCTGAGGCAAACAGTTAGGAATATCACACTTTTCTTGTTGTAGTCGGTTACATGCGATGTGGCGACTGTTCAGTGCTTATATCTTTGCGTTACTTGTATTTAGTTTTGGTTTTCATCCTCGGGCATTGCAAGTTGGCTCAGCAGTTGCATTACCCCGTTAAAGTGGGCCAGGCGAGGGCCGTATCGATCTATAAATTCGCCAAGGGCGTACTCACTGTCCGTAAAGTCTTCAGCGCTTTCTGCTGCCTCTTCCGCAAGTGTCGTGAGGAAATCAGTATGAACGTGTGCCAAGCCTTTTGCTGCTTTTCGGCACGCTTGTGCAACATACGGGTTGTTTTCTCGCCACGTTTGTAGTTCAGCAGTGCGTTGACGTTGCTGAAAAGAAACATGTTTCAGCACATCACCAAGGAGATCACAAGATTTTTTCTGGGTCACCAGTATTTCTTTGAGGACAGCTACCACTTCTGATTGGGGGCTGTTGTTTTTCTGCTGTGGGACCGTTGTGTCAGAGGATTCGTTCGTTGACGTTATGTCAATTTGCGTGCAGTGAGATGGAAGATTCGGCATTTTTGAGTATCCATGGGCGGCTTTTCGAACACAGTCAACGTTACGTGTTATGCATGTTCGTTCAGCTTTTGATGGTATCCATTCTTTCGATTTGAGCCAAATGGCGGGGCCAATACTACCGTTGTAATCGCTACAGACTGTTCGAATCGTGTCAATCAAGTGCTTTGTGACATCGGTTATTCAAGACATCTTTGACGTTCTCCCGATGGATTGTGTCGGCGGGCAAAGAAATTGACGAAACCGCCTGGGGTTGTTTTTAGCCAATGTGGTAAATACCTCGTCAACTTCCTTTGGAGTCTGCTGAATGGTTTCAAGTGTGGTGTCATCGCACGATATGACTTTCGGCTTTCTGACAGTTTGCACCACCGCCAATGTCGGAATGTTTGGCGGATACCTGCTGGTTGATATTACGGGTCGACCACTTGAGTTTCACTGCACAGCTCCGCTACGGGTAACGCGAGCACAAGAGATATTGTACGGCGCAACGCTCCAGAGGTATCTGCATGGAGAGCAGATAGGTGGGCCTCTGCTGAAAGCAACGAAGTTGACTCCGGTTGCGGTCTTAACGGATCGAGAATTATTGCTGCATGCACGCTCCCACGGAGCAAGTCCTGTTGTAGCAATTCAAGAAACGGATAGTCAGGACAAGGAAGAAGAGTTTATGAGTCTGGGAACTTTTCAGCTGCGTCCACACGAGAAAGACATGTCAAAAATTGATCAGCTACGTCCGCATTTCGAAAGCCTCAGTTCAAGCATTGAACTGGCGGAGCCGTTTGATCGGATTCGTGCTGCAATCGATGAAGCCCAGAATCATTGATTAGACGAAAACTCTTTACGAATTTTGCTTAGCAACCTATGTCAGCAAATGAATCTAAGCGACTGGAAAGATCTGTTGACATTGAGTCAAGTGAATGTGGCCCAATGTCTTCATCTGTCACAACCATGCAATCTTTTGTCTTGCCTGCAAGCCGAACGCTTCAGGTGCCTTTTCAGGTAACTCAGATAGAAGTCCATGATGTGCCGTTATTAACTCAACAAGTCAGTGTTCATAGTCATTACTTTGTAAACGGTTGGTCGTCGCAGCCTACGATTCCCGACCGCGAGGTTGGTGGTACACCCCGCGCTGCGAAGGCAAGGAAGCGTACTCGCATCCAGCCACCTCACGATGTTGTCAAATTGTCAGAGCGGCTTTTTTATCTCTTGCAGCCAGACCTTGAGACGCTCTTAGCTGGTTGTAGTTTGTCTTTCCCTCATGAACCATTTCCTTTTCAATTAGACGGCATGGCGTTTCTCATGCCTCGCTTCGGAGGTATCTTGGCCGATGAAATGGGCCTCGGGAAATCAATGCAGGCAATTTCGTCGCTTCGGCTTCTGGTCCACTCAGGGCAGGCTCGTAGTGTGCTTGTGATTTGTCCAAAAGGTCTCGTTTCAAATTGGGCACGAGAATTATCTGTATGGGCTCCTGAACTTGTTGTTGGGGTAATTGCCGGCGATCCGGATCGGCGTCGGTGGCAGTGGTCACTGCAAGACGTGCCCGTCAAGGTGGCTCACTATGAAGCCGTTATCCGAGACCGTTCAATTCTTGATGAAATAGGTGCGGAGTTTGATCTTGTCATCCTCGATGAAGCGCAACGAATCAAAAATCGAGCAAGCCAGACAAGCAAAGCAGTTTGTTCGATTTCTCGGAAACGCTCATGGGCATTGACAGGGACGCCAGTTGAAAATCGATCTGAAGATCTTGTGGGTATCTTTGATTTTGTTGCGCCCGGGCAGGTTCATGATGGCATGTCTCCTCGCGTGCTTGGTGCTGCGGCCAAAGGCCATTGCCTCCGGCGAACAAAAGACAAAGTCTTGACAGACATGCCTCCTCGACTTGATACAGATCGATACATTGAACTTTCGAGTGAACAGCGAGAGACGTACAGGCGGGCCGAGGAGGAAGGTGTTCTGAGGCTTTCTGGAATGGGCCAGGAAGCAACCATTCAGCACGTATTCGAACTTGTGTTACGCCTAAAGCAAATCTGTAACTTTGATACGGCAACACGTGCGAGCGCGAAGACAGATTGTCTTGCGGCAGAGCTTGAAGAGGTGCAGGCTAGTGGCCGGAAGGCTATTGTCTTTAGTCAATGGGTTCAGACACTCTCTCGTCTTCGTGAGAGACTGAAACGTTTTGGGCCGCTTGAATATCACGGAGGAATGTCTACGGCGGCTCGTGATGATGCCATCGAATCATTTCGGAATAAAAGCCAGCATTCGGTTCTGTTGCTTTCATATGGAGCTGGTGCAGTTGGACTCAATCTTCAATTCTCACAATATGTTTTTCTTTTCGACAGATGGTGGAATCCAGCCATAGAAGATCAGGCTATCAATCGTGCTCATCGGATTGGAGCCGCTGGTGCGGTGACGGTTACAAAATTTCTAACTGTCGGCACCATTGAGGAACGAATTGATGAAGTGTTAGCAAGGAAACGGAATCTTTCGGATATCATTCTGTCTGAGGCAGAACCAGAGCCTGCTGCAAGTATGTCAGCCGAAGAGATTTTTTCATTGTTTGGTCTCAAGCCGCCAGACCACGTATGTCGGCGAGCTGCCTAGCGGTCTCTGGTTTGAGACCGCGGTTTGCTGTGTTCTTCGCATGCTTATGCTGGGTTGGTGGAAGGCTACCGCTCCAAAAGTGTTGTCCGGGCGATATCTTCCACCGAGACAATCAATTATCATGAGACGCGTCGTTCTGTCTCTCCAGAGAAAGTGTTTTGATGTCTGCTACGTATAACTTCGATGTGGTTGTTATTGGTGGAGGTCATGCTGGGGTCGAGGCAGCAGCGGCAGCAGCAAGGCTTGGATCTCGAACAGCTTTACTCACAGCCAACTGCGATACTGTTGGCCAGATGAGCTGCAACCCTGCAATTGGTGGCGTTGGGAAAGGGCAGTTGGTACGAGAAGTCGACGCACTAGGCGGTCTCATGGGACGTGCCATTGATGCCAGTGGAATTCAGTACCGTGTTCTAAATCGTTCAAAAGGGCCGGCAATGCATGGGCCTCGGGCGCAGGCTGATAAGCGTCACTATCAGATGGAAGTCAAGCATCTCATTGAGTCGACGCCGAATCTTGTACTCCGGCAAGAAATGATAGAAGGGCTTCGGTTTGATACGCAGAGAAATGCTGCTGGGAGTCGTCCACAAAAACGGATAACGGGTGTTGTTGCTCGAGGTGGAATCGAGTACCACGCCGAGGCAGTCGTACTCACTACGGGTACATTTTTACAGGCTGTCATGCACACCGGGGAAGCTCAGACACCTGGTGGTCGAGCAGGGGAGGGAACAACTGCCGGTGTGAGTCACGCTCTTCAAGAGATAGGCTTCCGACTTGATCGATTCAAAACAGGCACGCCTTGTCGGCTCCATGGTTCGACTATCGACACGAAACAGTTGCAGGAACAGCCCGGAGATAAAAATCCGCAGCAGTTTTCTTTTCTGACAGACTCAATAAAACGAGAGCAGCTTTCATGTTGGATCACAAGAACGACCTCTGAAATTCATGAAGTGATTCGCCAGAACCTTCATCGTGCGCCAATGTACAGTGGCCAGATTAATTCACGTGGTCCACGTTACTGTCCCAGTATCGAAGACAAAGTTATTCGTTTCGCGGATAAGGAGAGCCATCAACTTTTCCTTGAGCCGGAGGGTCAGCGGACGCACGAGGTGTATGTCAACGGTATCTCAACAAGCCTGCCGCGAGATGTTCAGGACATTATTATTCGAATGGTTCCCGGTCTCGAAAAAGCGGAAATAATGCGATATGGCTATGCTGTTGAATACGATTACGCTCCGCCAGATCAGCTTACTCCTAGCCTTGAAAGCAAGCCTGTTTCTGGGCTTTTTCTCGCCGGACAAATAAACGGTACGACAGGGTATGAAGAGGCAGCAGCCCAAGGCCTCGTTGCCGGCACCAACGCGGCGCTGTCTCTCAGGAAAACAGAACCAATGATTCTGTCACGAGAAGAGTCGTACATTGGCGTATTAATCGATGACCTCGTGACATGCGGTGTTGATGAACCCTACCGCATGTTCACAAGTCGGGCCGAGCATCGGCTTGCGCTACGGCATGACAATGCTGATAGGCGGCTGACTCCAGTAGCTGAAAAGTATGGTCTCGCTGAACCTGAGCGGGTCGATCGCCTAAGTCGGAAGCTGGTAGAAATCGAAGCTGTAATGACTACGTTGACGAGTCATCGTGTTGATGGAGTCACGCTTGCTGATCTTCTAAAACGTCCGGAATTCACATGGAAAGACTGCCTCGGTATGCTTCCGTCTCTTGCTTCGGTTTCTAATGAAGTGGCATTACAGATTGAAAACGATATCCGGTATGCAGGGTATCTTCGTGTCGAGCAGCAGCGGATTGAACGACGGAAACAACATGGAGAAAAGCCAATCCCAGAGGGATTTGACTATGACAGAGTCAGGCATCTTCGAGCCGAGGCACGCGAGAAACTCGAACAAATCAGACCGCGCACATTGGGTCAGGCCGGCCGCGTGAGTGGTATTACTCCGTCTGACCTTGCCCTCATTCTGTTGCACCTCAATCAGCCGGGCCGTGCATGAAAGGGAGCAGCGACTTGTGAAGATTGTTCAGATCACAGCTGGCGCAGGAGGTCGAATCTGTGGGTCATGTCTCCACGACAATGCGCTTGTACGTGCTCTTCGTCAGCGCGGGAGAGACGCTATGTTGGTCCCTGCCTTTGTTCCAACAACGTCTGATGAGGAGAATGTTGCTGAACCAATTATTGTAATGGGTGGTGTTAACGTCTTTCTGCAACAAAAATCATCCCTGTTTCGGCGTACACCTCGTTGGATTGATTGGTTTTTTGATCGCCCGGTGCTTCTGCGAGCACTGTCCCGTTGGACTGGAAATACTCGTCCCTCTGACCTTGGCCCGTTGACTGTTTCTACACTGCAAGGCGAGCAGGGGTGTCAGCGGAAAGAAGTGTATCGCTTGGCGGAATGGTTAGCTCGTGACGTAAAGCCAGATGTTGTCCACCTCTCAAATGTTCTGTTGCTTGGGTTAGCAAAAACGATACGGCAGATGACAGGTGCCTCTCTTGTGGTGACGCTTTCTGGTGAAGATCTTTTTATTTCCCAATTACCCGAGCCATACCAAGACCAGGTGAGGGCGTTACTTGTAGAAAGAGCAGGGGACGTAGATAGGTTTATTGCACTCAATCAACCCTACGCCGACCGAATGCAGAAGATGCTCGGTTGTGAAAGCGATCGTATTTCAGTGATTCCTCATGGCATTGATCCTGAGGGCTTTCCGGTCGAGCCGCCAGACCTGGTTGCTCGGAGGGCCTCACGAGCGGAGCGTCGAGTTATCGGTTATCTCGCACGGGCGTGTCAGGAAAAAGGCCTTGACCAGGTCATTCAGGCAATAGCACGTCTTGTGCAGAACGGGATGGATGTTGAATTAGTTGCAGCAGGGGCAACCATTCCGGCTGAAGAAGAATACTTGTCAGGGTGCCATGCGCTGGCCCACGAGCTAGGAATTGCTGATCGGTTTTTCTGGAGAGGACAGGTTGATCGTAGCGAGAAGATCAAGCTATTAGAGGAAATCGATGTGTTCGCAATGCCTACACCTGTTCCTGAGGCAAAAGGAATTCCAGTTATCGAAGCAATGGCAGCAGGTGTGCCCGTTGTTGCATCGGCCTCAGGAGCATTTCCTGAACTCCTTGGTATACATGAGACATCCCCTGCTGGTGAAGTGCATCTGCCGGGAGATGTAAATGATCTCGCGCGTTGTTTAGAAGGGATGCTTCGTGACGAATCGCGTGCTGTGACCTGCGGCATGGCCGGGCACTCGCGTGCAGGGAAACTATACCAGTCGCATCATATGGCAATATCGCATGAGTCTCTCTATGAAACCGTACGACGATAGTTGGACATTTTGAAAGGCCAGCTGCTGGCGAGAGTCGTGGGTTGTGTGTGATGCTCTTTGGGTGTGTCCGTGGGGCTGCCGTTCAAAAATTTATGTGTCCGGTGAGGAGGCATTGGAGTGCTCCTCGCTTTCAGTTTTTTTGGTTCCGGGGAATAAGAGAGATGCAGCGACACTGGTCCCAATAAGGCTGATGATGACGATAAGAGACGCCCATGGCGGTACAAGATGTCCTTGAGCATGTGCGTCCCAACCACCAATTTCTGCTAACCATTCAGTGTGGTGGGCGGCTTCAGCAATCATCTTGCCACCAACAAAGACCAAGACTGCCGAGAGCCCGTAGTTAAGAAAGCGGAAAAGGTCCATGACTCCTGCCAAGAGGAAGTACAGTGCGCGGAGCCCAAGAATGGCAAAAACATTTGATGTGAAGACAACAAACCGAAAATAGTGGGCATTCTGGTCAACAACTCCGAAGATTGCTGGCACGCTATCAACTGCAAAGAGGACGTCAGTGCTCTCAACAACAATGAGGACGAGGAAAAGTGGTGTCGCAACCCATCTTCCAGCTTCTTCAACAAAGAAGCGGTCCCCCGCAGGCTTGGTGGTGACAGGAAGAAACTTTTTGGAAAACTTCAAAAGGAAATTATCTTCCGGATGTACATCTTCACTTGAGAAAGCAAGTTTCAAACCTGTGTAAACAAGGAATCCGCCAAAGAGCCAGAGAATGCCCTGAAACCGTTCGACCAGTTCAGCGCCTACAAGAACGAAGGTCAGTCGCATTAAAACAGCGCCGAGAATGCCCCAAAAGAGGACTCGGTATTGATACTTCAGTGGTACGCCGAAATAGCCGAAGACCACCGCGAATACAAAGACATTATCCATCGAGAGCGACCATTCGACGAGGTACCCCGTCAGGAATTCAACTGCAGCCGCATTCCCTAGCCACCACCAGACCAATCCATTAAATGAAAGGGCGAGCGTAGACCAGACACATGTCCAGAACGCACTCTCTGATAGAGAAGGCTCGCGGGAGTGCTTATGGAAGACGGTGAGGTCCAATACCAGCAGAACCGAAACAAAAACAGCAAAGGCTACCCAGTGAGTCATTTGAATCGGACTATCAGTAACGGCACTTGCCGTAGGTGACTCGGCAATCGCTAGGAGTGCGTGAAGTCCAAGCCAAGTGTGTTCTGCCAGAGCGACGGAAAGTGCGGCGACCACGTTGGTGTACGATCCTTTATGATTTACTAAGGAAAAAAAGAATGCAGGTTGGCATCCGAATCCTATCAGACGGCACCTAATCTGATGAGGGGCCATTTCCGATGGTCTCTCGAACGAAACTTGTCGTCATAGCCCTGAAAACGTGATGCAGGCGACTCCAGTCACGATCTTCTGCCTGGCAAAAAACTACGTAACAGGCGGCGGCGGTGGCAAGACAGCGGACTTCTGCTGTGTTGGTCAAATCGAGATAAGAGAAGTTAAAATCGGCACCAGAAAGGCTGCTTCCCGAGATTTCATCCGACGCGGGATATGCTTCAAGATCGGGGTATTCTTCCCGCAATTGTTTTGTTGTCGCGTCGGTGAGCTGCCTGAAATCGACGTTAGCTGGCTGTTGGCTGAGTGACCAGAAGGCACCATCTGGGGCTGATGCAGTAACGCTGATGACGCCATCCGGGGATCTGTCTTCCTCAATAATCCAGTTCTCGGGGTACTCAAAGCGAATGCCGTTGCGGTTAAATTCCATGCGTATTTCCAGGAAAAAGCGGAAAAAACACGATGTGTAGCGGTATGGACGTCCGGGGACATGCCACGCTATCGTCTCGATTCGTATATTTTACCACACGCGGCGGTTGATTCGCTGACTTGCTCTTATGGCTCGTTCTCCAGGTACCCCGACGGCATTCTCTCGCATTGCTGCTGGCCATGTGGCGGATCTTGCTATCCCTGTAGTCGTGCTGTTGGCAGTTCTTGTTGTTCTCGCGCCAGTACCTTCATCGGTCGTTGATCTACTGTTGTCTGCAAATCTCACGGTTGCAGTTCTCGCGCTCCTGGGTGCACTTGTTGCCCGCACTCCGCTCGAAATGGCTGTGTTTCCAAGTTTTCTGCTTACAGCGACTCTCGTTCGGCTGGTCCTTAATATTGCGACGACGCGTCTAATTCTCTCTCAGGCGGGTGCCGTTGGTTCCGGTGCTGCTGGTGATGTCGTAGAGGCTTTTAGTAGTTTTGTTGCAGCCGACAATCTTGTTGTTGGCATTGTGGTCTTTGCCATCATTGCAGTCATTCAGTTTGTTGTGCTCACCGCTGGGGCCACCCGAACAAGTGAGGTCGCTGCGCGATTTACTCTCGATGCACTTCCGGGAAGGCAGGCTGCGATTGATGCGGAGGTTACTTCGGGTGGTTTATCACGAAATGAGGCTCGGCAGCTTCGCGGGGAATTGCAGCAGCAAGCTGAGTTCTACGCGAGTATGGACGGTGCCAGCCGGTTTGTACGAGGTGAAGCTGTTGCGAGTGTCGTGATTGTCATGGTTAATCTCGTTGGTGGTTTTGCAATCGGCGTCGGTCAACTTGGTCTGCCTGCTACTGAAGCTGCCGGCTTATATGCCCGACTTACTATTGGTGATGGCCTCGCCAGTGCGGTTCCGTCACTCCTTGTCTCTGTCGCAACCGGCTTGCTTCTTTCTCGATCAACAACGCAACAGAATCTGCCTCGTGAGCTTGGGAGACAGTTATTTGCACGACCGGCGTTGCTGGTAGTGACAGCTGTTTTTCTCGGTCTCTTGTCGTTGTCGGACTTGCCGACTGTTCCGTTGGCAGTCATGGCGGTAGGAACGGCAACGGCTGCGTGGCTATTTAGCTCAAATGTTCTGAAATCAATATCGAAACAGTCCTCAGGCGGTGGACAGAAGCCCGCGCAGAAAGTCGAAACACCAATCGACACAATTCTTGGTCAAAGTCGTTTAGTCTTGCGGGTGAGTAAAGACCTTGTTGGCCTCATCACTGGAGAACAATCAGCACTACCCACTGCTGTGGAGGGTGTACGCCAGCGAATAGCTGCAGATCTTGGTGTCATTGTCCCGGCGGTACTTTTTCGAGACGACTCAACTCTTGTTAAAGGGCAATGGGTTTTGGAGTTGGATGGTGATCCAATGGATGCCCCAGTCATGCCACCTGGTCAGTGGCTTCTGGTTCCTAATTCATCTGACGATGTGACTCGTCGACGCTGGCGGGATAAACGGGCTGCGATAGGTGATATTTTGCCAGGCCAGTCAGCGCATTGGGGGAGTCCTGCAGAAGCCGAAGAGGTTTTGAGTCGTGGAGGGCTTGCTTTTATTAACGCAGATGCAATTGCTTATGTGTTTGAAGCTAATCTTCGCCGATGTGCTGACCGACTCTTGTCTCGTGATCAAATGGCTAGAATGCTCGAGTCATTACGGGCTACTGAGCCTGCGACTGTCGAGCAGACGGTTCCTGATGTTGTCAATGTGGCAACCGTACAGCGGACATTGCAATGTTTGTTGAGAGAAGGTGTACCCATCAAGCCGCTAGCAATTCTTCTTGAAGCCATTGCAGATTATGCACCGAAAGGGTATCCGCCAGAGCAACTTGCCGAGAGATTACGGTCGCATATTGATCGTACAATCATTCGTCGTCTTCGTGATGACGAAGGACGGCTTACGATTATTGAAGTGACTCCACGAGCAGTCGATTTACTCATCGCATCAGAACCCGAGGTGGCATTGCGATTGGAACAAAAGCGACTTTTAGCCGAGTTGCAACGAGCACTCCGTCCTCTGCAGGAGCGCGGTCGACGGTGCGCAATTTCAGTTCCGTCAAAGAATCGTGGTGCTTTTGCCGAATACCTTCGAGCAGCGGGTATTTTGATGGCAGTTGTTGCCGATACAGAGTTGCAGGGACAGACCAATCTCGAAATCTTTACAACCATTGATGCATCGGGGAACTCACTTTCGGGTGTCAGTCAAGCGGCCTGACGCATTCTCTGAAAGCACTTCCTGGAAAGCTTGGGGCTCTAGGGGATTGCGGTTAGCGAGGGTGTAGCTTTTGGTGAAGTTCCTGGAAGGAAGCCGATGAAATGAAGTTGTGCTGGGGACGGGTTCAGGCATATCCTCCCAACTGGTCAGGAGACTGGCCAGCGGTTTGATCATGGAAGTTCGGGCCGCTCGAAAGACGATTAAGGAGCAATGTTGTGGCGAAGGATTTCAGCCAACCACCACCGGAAGAGATGCTTGAACTCTGGAAAACATTCAAGCGAGATCAGTCTGATCAGTCTCTGAGAAATCGTCTCATTGAAATCTTCCATCCGTTGGTGAAATACAATGCTGAACGGATCTGGGCGAGGCTGCCTGATGGTGTTGAGCTTGATGACCTGATCTCGTCAGGAACATTCGGACTCATGGATGCGATTGACGCCTATGATCTCTCCCGTGGTGTGAAATTTGAAACATATTGCGTGCCACGAATTCGTGGAGCCATGTTGGATGAACTTCGGACAATGGATTGGGTCCCTCGTCTTGTGCGAAGTAAGGCAAGTAAACTCAACGAAGCTATTAAGACACTTCAGGCACGTCTTGGGAGAGCACCAGCAGATGCCGAGGTTGCAGCTCACATGGAGTTGTCCGCAGAAGAGTTCGAAAAACTTCTTGTTGAAGCCAATGCTGTAAGCCTTGTGAGTCTGAATAAGAAATGGTGTGAGACCGACAGTTCGAAAGATGTTCGTGAAATCGACATCCTCGAGGACAAGAAGGGCGAAGACCCCACTCGCCGAATTCAGAAGGGTGATCTTATGAGGCTTGTGACCAAGGGTCTAAACCGAAACGAGCGGCTTATCATCATCCTTTACTATTACGAAGAACTAACAATGAAAGAAATTGGTCTCACTCTCGATCTTTCCGAAAGTCGTGTGAGCCAGATGCATTCTGCAATAGTTGAGCGACTACAGCATCAGTTGGTCCCGAGACGCAGGGAGTTTGCGGCTTAGGGAGGGTTAGGCAGTCTAGGTCAGCAGTTTCATGAAAATGAAAAAAATTTTTAAGTTTTGTTTCCCCTTTTGACGATACGAATAAACTGGGTGTGGAGAGAGTTATTAGCCTTCTGGATCTGGATTGCCAGGGATGTCAGTCAGTTCCGGATACCTAAAAGAGTGGAAAAGGGCAGGCTCGATAGATTTCAGTGAACCATGGAAGTGTTGGATACGTAAAACATTGTTCTTTGGGGAGCGGAGATCGAATCACAAACTGCAAGGAGTGCAATAATGAATGTTTCAGGTGTAAGTTCAACGCACGGTTCGGCATCTGTGAATAGTGTTCAGGGTGTTGAAGCCACAGAGTCGACTTCAAAAACACAAGCTGAAGGTCTTGTCGAAGTGCAGGACAACGTCTCCCTTTCAGTAGAAGCCGTCCAGGCAGCTGAGACTGTTAGCGATGTGCGTTTGGATAGAGTGAATTCGATTCGTGCTGCCATTGCTGACGGCAGTTATGAGACTCCGGAAAAGCTTGATGTTGCAATTGATCGTCTGCTTGATCGTTTGTCCTAGGCGTTCTGAGGTTTTTTCGCGAAATACGTAGTAAAAGCTCCTCTGTCCACGTTGCGGCCGGGGGAGCTTTTACGTTTCTTGCTCCAAAGCTATCAACTAAATTCCTGTCTATGCTATTATTTTCATTGCGGGATCCCAGTTGATGACAAGAGTCGGTTTAGTTTTTGAGGCACGTGCCCAGTCAACCCACAATTTTTTGCAGCTATGTCAGTAGATGCCAATTTTTCTCTCGGCAGTGTAAATACCGCGCTGACACCACAAGAGCGGTTTCAGGAATTTATGCAGACGCGTGGAAAGCGAATTACGCGTCAGCGGCAAGTTATTGTTGATCACATAACGACTCGCCATGAGCATTTTGATGCTGAGCAGTTGCTTGTAGAGTTGAAAAAGACGACTGCTGGGGCACAGGCAAGTCGGCCAACAATCTATCGAACGCTCAATGAAATGGTCGAGGCGGGTATTCTGAAGAAGATGGAGTTGGATGGACGGGCTGTTTACGAGCATGACTATGGATATCCACAGCACGATCACCTTTACTGCACGAGTTGCCAAAAGCTGATTGAGTTTTCGAGTGAAGAGCTAACCAAACTTCGAAATGCTGTAGCAGAGACGCATCAGTTTCGAGCGCAGGGCCATCGGTTCATTGTGTCTGGAATTTGTTTTGATTGTCGCAGCAAACGAGGTACGTCACGTCATCAGGATCGCGTGTAGTTCTTCTCGGGGCGAGTTGGTTTCTCCTTTCCTCAGGCCTTCTTTTCTTTTTATTTTGGGTGGTGTTGGCTGAATAGTTGTTCAACTTGAGGGGTTGTGTTTGTCAGTCTGGCTCAATCGATAGTCGGCTGTTCGTAGCCGTATCGTTGGATGAACGGTTGCCACCGTTTTGATATTTCTGAAACGATTCTTGAGTCGTGTTGGTATGTGTTTGTCGTATACCCTTTCATTGACTCAGCCTGTCTTTCAAATGCCGGGCGCACTTTTTCAAAACCTCCAAGGGCGAGTTTTTCATAGGCAATTTTCATGCTCGCCACGGGATCAGCGACAAGTTCTTCGTAATGTATTTCATGCAGTTGTCCTTCTTTTAGTTTGACTCGATCACGTTCGAAAGCGGAATACATCGTGTCGAAGCATTTGAATACATATTCCTCGGTATTCTTTTCAGAGTCTATTTGCATTGCCTGGACGTGATGTAGCGAATGCCAGAGCCGCTTTGTGGAAGGGAATACGATGAATGGGTCACGGACAATATGAATGAATCGGGCGCCAGGAAACATATTCGAAAGGGTTGCCATGCGTGCTGTATGGGTGGGGCTTTTTAAAACTGGACGACGATCATCTCGAATAGCAAGTGCGCTGATGAAGCGGTGAAGTGTAGATTTCCATTGGTCGATCTCATCAGCTGTGAGTGTTTCCAGGTCGAGGGCTGTTGGTTCGGCCGGCATTGTGTTGGGGAAAGCCATTCGTCGATACGGAGATGCTGCTCCCATGTTGACCAGCGCGAATTCGTCTTCTTGCGGCCGATGCCATCCGGCGGCAACATTATCCATCGGTCGCTTCGAAGGCATGATCCACGCAAGCATCGTTGTCAGGACGGTCTCTGTGAGTAAGAAGTGACCAGGGGCAAAACACTGGTATGTTGATGGGCAGCAAAAACGATCATCCAACATGAGGATCTCATGCAAGAGGGTTGTTCCACTTCGCCAGTGTCCAATGATGAAGACAGGCGGATCGGTCTCGGGAGGGGATTTCAACTGCCTTTTAAAACGGGCTTTGCAGACTGACTCAGCAGCTGAATTGAAGCATGCTGCCAGCGAGATTGTACCAAGCAGCCCAAGGCGGCTTGGTGCTATTTTCCAATGATTCTCACGGACAAGATCAAACCACACCCGCATTGGCATGCCGTGCCAGAAACGTGGACTCCACCATGGGTAGTTGTGGAAATCGTTACCTGCTGATTTTTTCTTTACTGGTGAATTCATCGGTGGGGGTTCGCTACAGGTGAGGTTGAAAAGCTGGGTGCATGAATTGTCGCAGGGTTAGAACCGGGATTTAATTATCGTGCATTTTTTTGTTTTGTGCTCTTCGCTGTGTGGAGAGTGTCTGTGGTTGCCGCGGGTCTGTCTGGTTCTAGTGTGGTTATCGTCTCAGTATCTTGTTTTTGGCTAAGGTGACCAGCAGCGAATTGGTTTGAAGAAAGAGCGTGCTGCAGAAGAGGCGTAAGGTCAGCCACCATTGTAAGCCCGCTTTGTCTGATGATTTCGTTACCATCTGTGTCTACAACAAGAATCGTTGGGAATTGTGTGACGTTGTACTGCTGGCATGTTTCGGCATGTCTGTCAGCGTCAACCTGTACACATATAAAGTTGTTAGTGAGGGACACAATTGATGGATCGCTGAGCGTCTGTTGAGTAAGAGCCACTGACCACCGGCACCAAGTAGCTCGGAATACAATGAGAAGAGGCTTGTTTGCAAAGTCAGCTAAACGTAGTCCAGCATCACAATTCTCAATAAACGAGATTTTTGCTGAGTTTTGATAGCCAGGTTGCGATTCACTCTGGTCAATGCGATCTGTCACCGGTTCTGGCCACCGGTTATTCGTTCGTTGTGTTGTATGAATGATTTCATCGCGAACGTCACAGCCTGCAATGAGAAACGTGACTATCGCAAGATGGCTGAGGCTGCGGTTGTAAATCAGAGCCATGTGGTCGGTCCAGAACGGTAGCTAAACTGCTTTAGCGCAGGGAGAAATAGGGTTTTTACGATACTCATCTCTGTATCCCTTCGGCACAGCAAGAAGCATCTGTTTGTTGGCTTGTGCCTAGAGCGGACGACCACCCCAAACCCTCCTTCTTGCCAAGGCTCCATAAGACGCTTGGTTGCGTCAGCAGAAGGAGCGGCGTTGTGTCTGCGCAAGGGAACCTTCTAAAGTCTGACAGGCTAGTTAGTGGCAGATTTGAGCGCTGGTATCGACATCTGCAGGTTGATTCAAATTCGTATTTTGCATCGTTGTTGAGGCAATCGTGTCAACGGATCACAAGAAAAAATGGTTTGCAGCAGTTGCGATGGTTGTAGTGATGCCTGCTATCGGCTGTCGGCTCGTGCCGAGAAATGGACCAACTCCAGAGCAAGTTGCCGAAGCGAGGCGGCTCAGCAATCTCGGACTTTCGGCAAGTGATGCTGGTGATCTTTTGAGAGCCGAGGGACTCCTTGAGGAAGCTGTTGACCACTGCCCAACTGACGTCGATTCTCGGAAACATTACGCCGGCGTTCTCTGGGAACGTGGTGAAAAAATGGAAGCGGTAAATCAAATCGGAAAAGCACTTTCTCTTTCACCTGGAGATATTGATTTGTGCCTTGATGGAGGAAAGATGTACCTTCAGCTCGGTCTTCTTGATGATGCAGAACGATTAGCGAAAGAAGCGGTTGCTTCGGCTCCACGATCTTTTCAAGCGTGGCATCTTCAGGGGCAGGTGAATCTGGCTCGTGGAAAGCCGATAGATGCACTTGCTGATTTTCAGCACTCTTTGTCATTTCAGCCAGACAATAGAGACGTTCTTCGTGAAACTGCGGAGGTTTATCGTCAGCTTGGTCGTCCCAAAAGGGCGCTTGCGACACTTGCTGTTTTGGAGGAAACATATGGCCCAAATCAGGTGCCAGCCGATGTACTTGCACTGGAAGGCTTAGCACAAGAATCGCTAGGGCGTCGGGTCGATGCTGTTGAAAGTTATCGAGCTGCGATATCTAAAGGTGGTGCCTCACGAGAGACTCTCGATCGACTGGCTGCTCTGGAATCAGAAGAGTCAGCTACTTCTCTACGCTGAGGAAATTCGCCACAGCAAGGAGAGTGTCCGTCGTCTTGAAAAATCAGATGTCACCAGTTGAGCTTCGGCCGGTAAGGAGATCGAACGCGCCGATAGCTGGAACGAGCAGTGCTATTGTTGTAAATCCGTAAGCAGCAGTGGCAACGAGGAGAACCTGGAGTGTGTTGCCTTGGAGGAAACCGGTGATACCAACAAAAGTCAGCGCTGGCAGAATGGCGGATGCCCAGCCAATTGCGGGTGATGGATTGCGTGCTGACAGGGCTGCGTAGAGCCCGATGCCACCGCCGACAATGACAGCAAGAAACGGAGCGAGTTGCAATTCAAAGCTCGAGCCAAATGCAACCATAATCCGCATTGCAGTGGCGACTCCAATAAAAAGAAAGGCGATGGTTCCAAGTCCTATGGCAATTGCTCGGCGAGATGAGGGGTAGGAGAGGCCGATGTGAATTCCCAAAACAGCAGAAAAAAATAAAAGGATTGCAGTGCCAAGTAGGAGGTAGCATCCATTTTCAACTGAGGCTATCCCGCTTGCGATTAGCGCGATACAGAGCAAAAGAGGAAGAACAACAACTTCTCGTGCAACTGCAAGTGCTCCAAACAGTTTTCCCCAGATAAATTCTTTGGGCTCAAGGTCACTCACAAGCAACAGGTCGAGTGAGCCGCGGTCTCGTTCCGTCGTAATACTGGTAACTGCAAGTGCCGTTACAGCAAGAAGGCTGGCCAATGCCATTGGGATAACAGCGACGGCAACAGCAAAACGATCTGGGCTTTCAGCACGAGCCTCAGACATGATGCCGGCTACAGCTGCTGCGAACAGAAGCAGCCAAGCGAGTCGTACGATTACAATTGTTCGGCCGTATGCATTCGTACATATTTCTCGCCAGAGGATAGGGTTTCGCCAGATATTTCTTTTGCGATAGAGTCTGGTCGATTCGCCGGTTCCTCGAGCCTGTGCTGCTCGTCGGGCGTCTCTGGCCATGTTCCAATTTCTTACCTGTCGAATGGCGATAAGGTTCGTCCCTACGATAATAAGTCCACAGAGCCCAAGGAAAGAACTGAGATTTCCACCGGCAGGAGAAAGTGCGGCAAACATCGCCCGGGCTGGCGAGATTTGTTCTCCAACAGATGGTCCAAACCACGTTGCAACAGCCTCGCCAGTAACAATCCAAGCAACCAGCGCGAATGCGGTTATAGCTACCGCTTGAAATGTCGTGTCTTTCCAGAATGCTACTGTTGTCGCAATGCTTGCAGCAGATAGAGCGGCAGCAGCTGTGACAACAAAGAGCCGTCCAAGTTGAGTGCCTGTTACCCCGCCAAAAAGTGCAGCAATTCCAAAGACAGGAATCGCTGAGATAAGCATCAACATAACGCGAAGGAGACTCGCAGCGAGCTTCCCGAGTACAAGTTCCCGTTCGGTGAGGCTGCTAAGGAGCAAAAGTTCAAGTGTGCGACGGTCTTTCTCAACACTGACTGCAACAGCCGCTGTCATGGCAGCAGCTAAAACAGCGAGGCTAAGTTGGAGTGGTGCGAGGGTTCTAAGCAGCGTTGCGCCAAATCTGGCTGTGTCGCCCGCTGATGTGATGGCTTGCGTGCCTGTCAGAACGAGCCAGCAGGTAGCAATGATCGCCAGAAGGCTCCCGGCGTAGATAGCACGACCAATAAAAAGCCCTTTTGACTTCGGCGCAAAACGTACCTCTCGCTCAAAAACAGCACCGAGCAGCATTCGTACGATTCCTTTGTTTGAGTCATTCGGACTCTCAAGAATCTATCAGATGATGCCCCGACAGGAAATTTCGAGTAATTCTTCCTACGTAGCCCCACTATTCTCTGTTGAAATGAGGCGGCTCAGGCAGAAGTCTTTTCTGTCAGCGTCGTCGCCACCGAATACGGCGAGTCTGTGTTGGGGGAGGCGTTCGAATCGCTTCGGGGGCCGGTGCGGAACTCATGCCGTCGTCCAAATTAGGTGAAGTTCCCGAATTAGGCATTGCCTGTATCGTGATCCGACCATTTCCAACGGGCATGCCCGTTGGCTGTGGGACTTGATATCGCGCCTGACGACGGGCTCTCAGCCGGTCGCTCCGAAGAGGAATGCCTGGATAGGCTTCAATTGGCGTTTCAAGGCTCGGGAGCGGTACCCGACTTCCATCACCAAAAAAAGTAAACATCTCAATGGCGTTTGCAGGGCGTAAGCTCATTGCAACTGTAATGACAGCAAAGACCAGAATCATCTGGCATTTGAAAACGGTGGCTGTGAAAAAGTCCATATGAGATGAGAAAACATTTGGCGAAAGTGTGGATTGTCGCATGCTTTGTCTCGTCGAGGGGGGCGGGTGTTCGTGCACGACGCACTCTATTATTATGACGCCCTACTCCCTCTGTGTTTCAAAAACTAATTAAAATCTGTTCGGTAGAATCATAACAATCGGCTCGACCAGAAAGGTCAACCAATTCACTTCATGTTTATTGAGTTCTTTTCTTCATTTTTACAGTTTGATTATTCTCTCGATAACGCGCAGGTTCGTGTCGTGGGAACGAGCGGAATGGCACTTATCTTTGTTGTTCTCTCATGTTGCGGTGCCTGGTTTGTGCGAGGGTCAACAGCTGTTCCTGCTGCATTATGGAGCGCTGCAGCTTCAACTGCGTTTGCAATGACAATCCTGCAGCAAGCGACAGTAGAACTTGATGTTGCAACAATGGGAATTTATCGAGTTGTCTTTGCTGCCTTATCGGTTTGTCCGGTGATGTCTCTTTTGGGTGCAAAACGGCCACAGTATGGCGTATGGCAGTTTATTGTTGGTTCGCTTGCGGCTGTACTTGCGCTGCCGGCTGTATCCGCGGTTCTTATTCACCCGGGAGCTCTTCCGAACCTTCACATTCTTGGACGTTGTTTTCTACCCGTGCTGGTTATCGTTGGCTGGATGAACTTTGTAGGGACGCGTAGGGCGGTCGCCGCGACACTCATTGCCGCGGGGCACCTGGGGCTGATTTGGCCGCTTTTGCCGGGGGTGGAGTTTGAAGCCGCCTTACCGCAGACAACTCGCGACCTGATGTCAATTTCTTCCATAACTGCGGGGGGCTTTATCGCGATTGTTCAGGCTGTTCAAGCGAGCTTCAAACGGCCCCGAGTATCTGTTAGTGGTGTCCAGATGTTGCCAGGCAACGAAGTTTTTGTATCCCGCATGAACACGTGTTTTTTCGCTCTTCGTGAAACGCTCGGTGCGGCCTGGGCACTTCGGCTAGCTGAGCGTTTTGATTTATTAGCGACCCGGCGAGCTTGGCCGGTTCGGCTTACATTTCAGGGAATGCGGATACAAGAAGAACCCGAAGATTCGAGGTGGCAGGCTGATACGGGTCGAGCGATGGAGGCCCTGATGAAGAGATTTGTCTCATCATCTTGGCTAAAGAGGCATGGTTGGGAACGTTTTTCTGTTTGAACTGATGAGAAATACCCTAGAAACCCCTATTCATTCGTGCGAGTAGCCCCCAAAACAGAAGGGGAGTAAACTTTTTGTCGGTCGGGAGCGTACTGAATCATGTCGTTCCGACACGGTATTGTTTCCCAGCGGCTGCTAATACCAGTTGCAATCCACCCACAATGAAGATGGAGTTACTTTGATGGCCGAAGAAACCAAGCAAGCAGCTAACCCTGCACCAGAACCTGTTCCAGTTGATGAGACAAGTATTGCGGCTACATATGCCAATTTCTGTCGAGTTACTGGTACTCCAGAAGAACTGATTGTTGACTTCGGTTTGAATAAGCAGGTTGTTGGGAATGCCCCAGATACAATCCAGTTGAACCAGCGAATCATCGTTAACTTTTTTACTGCCAAACGCCTTGCAGCTGCACTCATGATGGCTGTTCAGCGTCACGAGCAGGCTTTTGGTGTTCTTGAAACGGATGTTCAAAAACGTGTTGTTACACCACCGACAAAGGCCTAAAAAAAGTTGTCAGCGGTGACTTAATCAACCAAATGGCACCGATGTTCTGTTTTAAACGCAGGGCATCGGTGTAATGGTTGGTCGTGGCCCCGAGAAAGTTTCAGCCCCATGAGCACTGTCGATCCCCGGTCGGTTGAAGAGGCCCGGCAGCAAATCCGTGCGCTCATTAGTGAGATCGAGGAACTCTCCAAAACAGATGCGGCTGAGGCTGATTTTTTTCGAGGTCTGCTCGAACGGGTCATTGAGGCCATGGGTGCGGTTGCTGGTCTTGTCTGGTTGACCGGCAAAGAGGGCCGTGTTGAACCAATTGCGCATCTGAAAATGCAAGACACTGGACTTTCTGATAATGAGGAAGTTCAGACTGCGCATAGCGGTATGGTGCACGCATTGATGAGCTCACCTTCTGGCCTTCTTGTGCCACCGCAGGCTGCGATTACGTCTCCTGACGGCAAGCCAAGTGGTGCGAATCCTTCAAGTCTTCTGGTGGTTGGTGCACCGATTAATCGAGGCGAAGATCGTCAGGGGCTTATCGAGATATTCCATCAGCCTAATCAGTCTGATGTTGAACGTGGCTACCTGAAGTTTTTACAACAAGTCGCAGTTGTCGCAGGTGCTTATCTTGAGCGAAAGCAGATCAAGACACTTGATACTCAGCAATCAGCATTGGAGCAGGTTGATCGGTTTAGCCGAGCACTTCATGAATCGCTCGACCCAATTGCAACAGCATTTGTGTTGGCAAATGAATCCCGACGCATCATTGGCTGTGATCGCGTGAGTGTGCTTGTGAAAAAGGGACGGAAACTTCGTCTTGAGGCAGTGAGTGGGCAGGAGTCGATTGAACGTCGGGCTTCTGCGGTACGGGCAATTGAGTCACTTGCCCGGGTTGTGGCCAAAGCCCGAGATCCATTGTGGCACCCTGATGCAGAAAGAGAATTACCGCCCCAGATAGAGGAAGAACTCGAAAACTATATTGATGAATCGCATTCAACGGCCATGGCTATTCTGCCGTTAGAAAAACCGCGGCCAACACCGATTGTAAAACCCGGTGGAGTTGATGCTGTTGCTGTTGCCAAAGCCGAGTCGCCGCCGAAGGAAGCGCCGGACCCGATCGGCGTTTTGGTCGTGGAGTGGTTTTCATCCACAACATTTGAAGGTGGAAAAAGAGCCCGAGTGGAACTTGTTGCTGAGCATGGGCGAGTCGCACTGGCGAACGCAATTGACCATACAACAATGCCACTTCACTGGCTGACGAGTCTTCTCAATAAGTCGAAAGTTCTTACAACGGCACGAAATCTTCCCAAGACTGTTCTTGCTCTTGTGGGCTTTATTGCTTTCATTGCGGCTTTGGCACTTATTCGAGTCGATCTGCGACTTGAAGGGAAAGGCACCTTGGAACCTGTGCATCGGAGAGATGTCTTTGCTGACATTGAAGGCGTTGTTGAGCAGCTAGAACCGAGTTTGAAGCATGGATCAGAGGTGAAAGAGGGAGAACTTCTTGCACAACTTCGAAATACAGACCTTGAAGTAGCTATGACGGATGTGCTGGGCAGGAAAGCGTCAAGTGAAGAGCAACTTGTTGCAACCCGGCGGTCATTACTCGAAGACAAAGGGCTCTCGAGTGATGAAAAAAATCGCATGGCTGGCCGTGCTGCGCAATTGAGGCGTGAAATCGAAAGCCTTGAACAACAACAAAGGTTGTACGAGCACAAAAAAACAGACCTGGAAGTTCGCAGCCCCATTGATGGCGTGATAGTGACGTGGCAAGTCAGAGATCGTTTGCTCTTTCGCCCGGTTGAACGTGGGCAGGTGCTGATGAGCATTGCTGACAAGACTGGTGAATGGGAACTCGAAATTCACATGGCCGACGACAGGCTCGGGCATATCAACAAGGCACTTTCGAGGGCAGGGCAAGAGGGCCGGAAGCTCGAAGTCGACTATATTCTGGCAACCGATCCAGGCACTCGGCATTATGGCATTGTTGAAGAAATTCATGAGCAGGCAGAAGTTCGAGGAGAGCAGGGCAATACAGTGCTTGTTCGAATTACCATCGATCCTACAAGGCATGAAAAAGAAGAGCTCGGTGCAGGAGCCACAGTGACAGCAAGGGTGAACTGTGGGAAACATGCTTTGGGGTATGTTTGGTTCATGGATGTGATGGCATTCTTTCAGACACAAATCTTTTTCAGGCTTTGGTGATTTTCAGGATTTAGTGGTCAGGATTTAGTGGATAGAGCAACAGACAGCATCAGGTGGGCATCATGAGAATTATTTCAGGATTTATCTGCGGCGTTGCCTTGTTGGTGGGAAGTTCTCTTTTGGCAGAAACAGCAGATGAGCCGGTACTTCGCCGTTGTCTTGTTTCCATTGTGGAAGAAGCTCGAGTGCCTGCTCGTGAAGCTGGTGTCCTCGTTGAGTTGTCGGTAAAAGAAGGGGACGTGGTTAGTCGAGGTGGTTCAATCGCTCGTATTGATGATTCCCAGCCTCGTTTTGAAAAACAAAAAGCATCCGCCGAACATGATCAGGCAATTGCGAGAGCAAAAAGCGATGTTGATGTCCGATATTCTGTCGCCGCAGAACAAGTGGCAGAGGCCGAGGTCGAAAAAGCAGTGGCGTCAAATCGAAGAATCCCAGGAAGTGTGACGCAGGTAGAGCTAGCAAGGCTTAAGCTCAACCAAAAGAAGAGTGAGCTACAAATCGAACAGGCGCAGCTTGAAAGGCAGCTTTCAGCGCTTGATGCGCAATCAAAAGAAGTCGAAGTTCTTGCAGCTGAAAACCGTATTCAGAGGCGGCAGATTGCGTCACCAATTGATGGCATGATTGTTCAGGTCTACCCGCATCTTGGTGAGTGGATGCAACCAGGAGATCCATTGGCAAGAGTTGTTCGGACCGACAAACTGCGGGTCGAAGGGTACGTCGATTCATCAAAGTATGAACCAAGCACGGTGCATAACCGCCCAGTGACAGTCTCAGTGATGTTTGCCGACGAGCGGGAAGAATCGTTCAAGGGCAGAATTGTTTTTGTGAGTCCACTCGTGGAGCCAGGTGGTGACTTTCGAGTTTGGGCTGAGGTGGAAAACAGGCAGGCGAAAGAATCAGTCGAATGGCTCTTGCGAGCTGGTCAGACAGCAACAATGACTATTCATTCCACTCAACCACCATTACCTCCCGTCCATCGAACAGTCACAACGGCTGATGCAGAGTGAGGTGAACCATGGCGATGGCTGAAGCCTTCCGCTCGAGTACATCGCGGCCAGTGGGCCTGCGGTATCGTGGTGATTTGGTAACCAATCGTCAGGTGTATCAGGGGCAGGCATGGTATGTGGTCAAGGACCCTATTGGCTTGTCCTACTATCGATTTCGGCCAGAAGAGTATGCCCTCCTCGAAATGCTTGATGGCGAGGCGAGCCTTGAAGATCTCAAAGATAATTTTGAGGCCCGGTTCCCTCCTCGTCGAATTACCGTGGATGAAGTGTCTCGTTTTGTTTCAACGCTCCATCGTAGTGGGCTTGTGATTGGTGATCGCCCAGGCCAGGGGCCTCAACTCAATGAACGTCGACGGCAACGCGTGTGGTCGGAATGGAAAAACTGGCTCCGGAGCATCATGTGTCTGCGGTTTCGTGGTATTGACCCAGACTGGATTCTCAACAAGCTCAATCCTTGGTTTGGCTGGCTGTATTCACCACCGGCACTCATGGTTGCTGTTGTGTACATATTCACAGCACTCATGCTAGTACTTGTGAACTTTGAAACCTTTCGTTCGAAGCTTCCGGAATTCCATCAGTTTTTTGCAAGTGGCAACTGGTTCTATTTGGCTGCAGCACTTGGCATCACCAAAGTAATTCATGAATTTGGCCACGGGCTCTCCTGTAAGTATTATGGCGGTGAGTGCCATGAGATGGGATTCATGCTATTGGTCTTCACACCCTGTCTGTACTGTGACGTGTCAGACAGTTGGATGCTACCAAGTAAGTGGAAACGAATGATGATCGGTGCAGGGGGGATGTATATCGAGCTAATTATTGCATCGACTGCCACATTTCTCTGGTGGAACTCACATGAAGGCCTTTTTAATCAGATGTGCCTCAACGTCATGTTTGTGTCGAGTGTGTCGACGCTTCTTTTTAATGCCAATCCACTTATGCGCTTTGATGGGTACTACATTCTCTCCGATATGCTGGAGATCCCGAACCTGCGGACTAAATCAAGCACAAGCCTGAGTCGGCTTGCAAAGAAGTGGTGTCTCGGGGTGAAGTTACAGGATGATCCATTTCTGCCAAAAAGGCATCAGGGCCTGTTCGCGCTTTATAGTGTTGCATCGACAATCTATATGTGGGTCCTGATGATCTCGATCTTCATGTTTGTTTGGAATGCGATGAAGCCGTACCGCATGGAGGCTATTGGTCGCATGCTGGCACTTTTTGGCATTTACGGTTTGATTGTTCGTCCGATTACTGGCATCTATAAATTTCTGAAGGTTCCTGGGAGGAGAGACGAGGTGAAGAGTCTCAATATCACAGTTACAGCCGGTGTGGTTGCTGTAATTGCAGCAGCAATCTGTTTCATACCGTTGCCTCAGCGAGTTTGGTGTCCAGCGGAACTCCGGCCTCGCGGCGAAGAGACTGTTTACGTCACTGTTGACGGACGTCTGGAAGAAATCCTTGTCGAGGCAAACGATCGTGTGGCCGAAGGCGACGAACTCGCAAGATTTTCAAATGTAGATTTGGAACTTCAAATCGCAGAACTGGAAGGACAAGAGTCAGGGTACCGTGCGAGGCTTGCCAGTCTTGAGCGAGAAAGGTTCACGGATTCAGCGGCCGGCATGGAAATCCGAACAGTCGAAGAGTCCCTCAAGAGTGTTGAAGAGCAGCTTGTAAAGAAACGTCAGTATCAGAGTGAACTTGTCTTGAAAGCACCACGGTCAGGGCTGGTGCTGCCATCAGAAACAGTTGATGAAAAGCCAGACCCCAGCGGGCGTCTGCCCGGTTGGTCAGGTAGTGCACTCGCCAAGAAAAATATTGGTGCAACTTTTGCGGAGGGTACCGTGCTGTGCATGGTTGGTGATCCGGATCATTTTGAGGCAGTGATGATTGTTGACCAGAGCGAAGTAGAGTTTGTGCAAATCGGCCAGCGAGTTGATCTGAAGCTCGATGCTTTTCCATTTGAAACTTTTCGGGGTGCGGTCAATGAAATTGCAGAGACACATATCGAAGTTGGCTCTGAAAGGCTCAGTGTAAAAGCAGGTGGCTCTGTCCCAACGACGACCGATGAGATGGGCCGTGAAGTTCCTATCTCAACGAGTTATGAAGTGCTCATGCAGGTCGACGACGCTGAAAACGTCTTTACTCCGGGAATGCGGGGAAACGCTAGAGTCGAGGTCGGCAACCGCACAGTTGGTCAGTGGCTGCTGCGTCTCTTCTGGCAGACCTTTAATTTCCGTATGTAATTCAAATGTCATCAATTTCTGGAAGGACTGTTTCTGATGCCATATCTTTCCGGCATCACGATCTATCCCGTGAAAAGCCTTGACGGTCTGAGGCTCTCTGAAGCAACAATATTGCCAAGTGGCGCAATCCTAAACGATCGCCGATGGCGTCTTATTGATGCTGAAGGCAGAGTATTAAACGCCAAGAGGACGGCCCGCTTCCATTCGATACGGGCACAATTTGATGGTATGGATCAAGACAATAAGGGACCCCAACCCTCATCGAAACATTTTGTGACGCTCTGGACAGACGATGGGTTGGGTGGAGTATCTAACGGTTCGCAGTCTGCTGAAGTGTTTCCTATGGTTCCAGGGTCAGAGGGTCCATGCGAATGGCTGTCTGACGCCTTAAGAGAAAATGTTTTTATGGAGGAACGGGTGGAAGGTGGATTTCCTGATGATCGTGATGCAGCAGGTCCTACAGTGATTTCGACTGAGACGCTTAGTGAGGTTGCACGCTGGTTTGGTTGGGACGATGCAGAAGCAAGACGTCGGTTTCGAATGAACCTTGAGCTTACAGTTGATTCAGATCCGCTGTTTTCAGGTGAAAGTCAAAGCACACGCTTTTTTAGTGATGCATTCTGGGAAGATAGTTTGGCCTATCCATTGCAAAAGATGGATTCAGTATCTGTGCCGGATGAAGGAGACGACCCACTCGGCTATCTTCCGGTTGCTGAGCCCAATGCTTTTGTAATTGGCAGTATTGAATTCCGACCTGCTGGTGCTTGTCGACGTTGCGTTGTGCCGAGTAGAGATACACGTACAGGCAAGCAGTTCACACTGTTTCGGGATGTTTTTGAAGCCCGTCGATTTCGGGGGCTTCGGCAGGATGTTGATGCAAGAGATTGGCAGGACTACTATCGACTTGGGCTCAACACTTCAGTCTCGCATTCGCATGCCGGTGGCCGGCTCGCCATCGGTGACGAATTGAAGCTGCGTAAGACTCCTTAAGCTGCGTTTCTGTGCGTACCAAAGTCAAAGATTTCATTCGCAAAGAGGTTTGGCTTTGGTCCAGAATGAACAGACATAAAGTTTGAATGTAGCGACATGCTTGTTTCCTGACCAATAGAAGCCCATGCAGCAAGAATTACCCGCTGATTTGTCGAGAGATGGTGCAGGCTAAATGGTGTGCTTTGGTGATTTATGCCAACGTTAATTTGTAACGCAGACCGAACCATTTGTCGTGAGGCATCATCCTCAGAAAGTATCATCGCTGGCTTGTTTGGAAAAGTGATTCGGGCTGGTAGTACTCGTGCTCGTGGGGAAGCCGCTGGCGGTGGTGTTACTGGTGATGTAATTGTCGATGACGAAGTGACTACCGCATTTGAAATACCTGATCCGATTGCATTTGATATGCCTGCCCCGATGGTCGTGACAGTCGTGGCTGGTGGCGAATAAGGTTGCGCTGCATTGTAATCAACACCATATCCCATGTCGTCAAAGGCACCGACAGTGATTACGCTAAGTGGATTTGTGGAAGTGAAATCAAGTATGCCTGTCATGAGTTCATTGCCAAAAGTGGCATCATCCCAATGCGCAAATTCTGTTCCTGGGCCACCATCTTGTTCAATGGGTACTCCTGCGGCATCAGCTGCAGTGCCAAACAGAAGGTTGTATTGCTCAACAGCATTAGGGCCAGTAAAATGAGTAGGTGAGGTGGTGTCCGGAATAACATTCGCACGCCATCCATTCGAGTCTGGAAATCCCAGACAATGACCAATTTCATGAGCCATGATGGTTGAAAGCGCTGGGTTCGAGAGATCCGCTTCGTCTACGCCAACCTGAGCAAGATAGGGAAGTCCAGTGGCATCAGTTCGAAAGAGAAGGGGTTGGCCCTGTGCAAGGGTGTTCCCATCTCCATCAGAGTCGCCAGATAGAAGACCGAGTTGCACATTGATCTGAATGTCATCAATGGTTCCAAAGATCGGACTGTTGACCTCAGGGAGATTCTCAGTAATTACTGACTGCCATAGGTTCGCGGCAAGTCCTGCAGCGGTGACGAGGCTTTCTGGTACACCATCGCTAAACGTAAAGTCGATCTGAAAGTTAAGTGGGGGAACATAGTCATTTATAACAACTAATGAAGTTATTTCAGATGGCGTGCCTCCAATAGGTTTTACAATAACAGTGAAATTTTCTGCTCCTTCAATTGATTCCACAGGGTCGCGGAGCGTTTGGACTGAAAAATTCTTAGTTGTCTCACCTGGGAAAAATGTGATTCGCTGAGTCCGTTGCATGAAGTCACTACCGATAATTGCAGTGCCCGATTTGCTCGTGACAATGACAGACTCGGGGACCGCAGAAACGGCGTCAAGCGTCAGTTCAAAGTCTGCGGAGTTTCCCTCTGATACGATCTGATTGAGCGGTGTAAGAGTGAAGCCTGCCGGGCAGTCCCGGCGTTCAAGTGTTTCGAGGGAGTACACATGGTTTCGACGACGTGACATGTAAGCAGTTCCCGATCGGAGAAAAAAAGGCACATCTGAAATAAGAGGCTGATCTTGCTTTCACAGATAAATCCTTGGTTGGATCGGTTGATGGGAGTGGTCTATTCCGCACAAATTCCTTTGTCTGAGAACAGATAAGCCAAACTCCCCATTTCAACTGATCGCATGTTTTTGCGAAGTAGAAAAGGTGTGAATATCTTTGGATTTGAAAGAAGGGGCAGTTCTCTACTCAACACTTAGCAACGACTAATAAAGTTTGCCGATTGGTAAAAAAAAATGACCTACGACTTTGTGTGGTGTTATGGCGAAAACACCACGCAAACGGGTTGCGATACCATTTCGAGCAAGTGTCTTTTGCTCACACGCTGAACGCCGATTTTCTGAATAGGTGGCGATGGTTGCGCCTGAACGCGACTTTTTTGATGGGGAAATATGCGGATTTTTACGAAGTTGCGTTTTTCAGCGAACCAATTCCTTGCACGTCCGTACTATTCTGAGGAGTCTATATATACACCGCTTTTGCTCATTAAATCAGCTTTGATCCGGCAACAAACGAGAACTCACAACATTGTGTGTAACACAACACCGACCTTCTCGTCATTGGGTAGTAAAGCTGCAGGGGCTTGTCTGAGCAAAGTGTTTAGAAGGACATTGCTATGGGATTGATGCACAATCTGTTTCGTAATATCGATGAAAACATTCATCGAAGGCGGAGTAAACGATCTTGCCCCCGGTCAGAGTCACTTTCGAATATCGAAACACTTGAGCAGCGAATTGCGCTAACTGCCAATGTGTACACCACCAACAACACGGGCGACAGCCCAGGCTATGTCACCATCATGCTTGATGAGTCTGGTGATGATCTTTATTTAAGACAGACAATCGATGACTTCAGCGTGGGTTTTGACCCCATTGCAAGGCTTCAATACGCAGATAATCCTGAATTCTCATTGTCCCAATCGCAGAATTTTTCAACGAATAGTGTGACACGAGCGTTGAGTGAGTATCAGGATGTATTCGTTGGCCAAGGTGTGGCCAATGTACACAATGACTTAGCTGTAGGCGGCCTCAGTCCAACCACTGTTCTACCTGATGCAAATTTCTTTGACGGTGTCGCGAGAACGCTGCCTACAGGACTGACAGCTGACGAAGCATTTCATATTCTGCCGGGAACGCTGCAAGGCAACAACGACTTTGGTGGCAGTTTTATTACCATAACGAATGGTAGTGGTGCTACTGAAGGCATGTCGGTAGCGACCCTCAATCTTCTTGATGAACAAGATCTGACGGTAAACGGTGACATACCATTGGTCTTCAGTCAAACGGCAGGAAGTTCGGGGACAACATCAATCACGCTTGGTTTCGGTGCTGATGAGGACGTGACTGTTACGGGGGAAGTGAATCTCTTTACAGGGCGAGTGAGCTTAGACTTGTCTCCAAGTACAAGCCCTCCTGCTGACGCACCATACAGCACAAGCTTTTTCTTCGACTACGGCTCGCCAGTCATAGCTGCTGAGCCGAGTACCTTTACACTTGCATCTGGATTTACACTCGATGCAGGTCTCATTGTTGATCTTCCATCAGTCGATTCAACAATCGCCATTAATAGCCCGGTAGCTATTCCAACACGTGACGCTGGTGATATAGGGCTTGTTGACCTTCGAGCGACCAATGTGCTCGTTAATGCACCAATGGCAGCCGACCAAGGGTTTCGTGTTCTTCAATCACGATTTCTTAATGAGGCTTCGGTAGAAGCCTCACCTGTTAGCGATGTGGTGACATCCAATGTTGTGACAATCGTTACTCCGGCGACTCCAGTCGAAGTTGGCGCGCAAGTACTGACGCCGAGCGACGAGGTGATTCCACCCGGTACGAATGTTATCGCAGTGAACGTAGTTGGTCTGAATACCGAACTGACTTTATCCAATTCAGTATCAGTATCACAATTTCGCAACTTGTTCTTCTACAACCCTAGTTCCAGTCAGTCTGCGGACGTGACGCTTGCTGTAGCGACTGAAAGTTCTTCGTTTACTCTCGATCCATTAGCAATTCCGGGGAATTTTGATATTCAGCCAGGTGCCGTCGTGCTCGACACGGCAACTGGCCTGGTGCCCCCGAATACATTTGTTGCAGCAGTTGATACGATTACGGGACGGATTGATTTAACGCAGTCAGTTGCGCTTCCTGCAGGGATAACGGCACTGGAGTTTTTCAACCCGGGTCTTGATCCCACGACAGTCGAGAATTTTGCAGCAACCGCTGCCATACAATCCAATGATTTTGTCTTCGAAATCGCCAATGATATTAGCTCTGATGTGCGTGATCGTGGGCGGCTTTATATCGCCAGTAGTAGCAGTCTTACGAATGTCGGTGGTGGGAACGCTTCGCTTTTGGCTGTGAATACATCGATGGCAGATATTGTTTTTGAGGGTCAGGTTTCTGCGACAACGCAGTCATATTTCTTTGAGACCACTGTTGCAGAGACGCCGTATACATTCACAACAAAAAATAGTTCGGGGCAGCCTTCTGGGTCGATTAATGCGACAACAATGGCGGTCATGCTTTCGAATACAACTGAAGCAGATCCGGCAAACTCCGTAGTCCAGGTTGTTGATATTGATACAGCGGTCACAAGTCTTCGGCTTTCAGCCGGTTACGATGAACAGCTGAATCCACCGTATGTTGATGATGAGCCAATCGGGCCCTTCCCATTTGCAGTTACTGTACGGGAGGCTGATGCACTATCGCTTGATGCTCAAATCAGTTCTGGTGGGCCAGTCGACTTCACGGTAGAGGGTGATTTGGCACTCACAGCAACGATCCAGTCACAGAGTGATCTATCATTCACTTCCGCAGGCACGATGACGGGTACAGCCTGGCTGACAACAGCTGATGGATCAATTGATTTGTCGGCAACGGATATCAATATCAGTGGTCTCACTCAGGTCCTCAACGTACCATTCGACGGCTTCAGTACGGATGTTTCCATCACCGCAAGCAATGGAAGTGTGTCATTAGGGCAGGGTGTTCGTGCGGTGAATAAAATCGTCATTGATCAACAGAGCACGACAGGTTCAGTTCAGAGTAATGGAATTGTGTCAGCCTATGACGTTCAGGTGTTCTCTGAAGGTGACGTCGATATCGATACGTCAGCTTCGTTTGTTGATGTGTCTGTTGCTTCAACGTTAAATGGTGCGGCTAATACTGCAAGAACGGTCACGGTTGATTCCGATCGAGACAGTCGGTTCCGTATCAGTACAGCCGGAGGCACCGCGAATGTGTCTGCGCTAGGTGTTGACAACGATAATGGAACGCCTGGTGACACAACTGATGACATTGCAGCACTTTCACTTGAGCTGAGAGAAACGGCAGTTCTATCAGCAACAGCGCCGCAGGGAAGCATTGATGTTATTGCCGTCACGAGCGACGAGTTGGTGATGGGCGTTGCCGCTGATCTCCTGCAAGGAAATGCCACAAACATGCAGGCGGCTGGCAGTGTAGAAATCAGAACAACGCAGTCTCCCGTAACGGTTCTTGATGCTGCGGTGGCAGGTCGTGGCCAGCTGCAGGTTCGAGCCGCAGCTACTGGCAATTTGGCTGGCACATATTCACAAAATACTCCAGGTATTACACCCTCGACGATCACGGCTGCTGCCAATGGCAGTATCAACGGTGCTGTGCCGTTGGCCTCGTTTGGTGGCCTGGATGGAACGACTAATCCATTGCGGTTCCGTGATCTTGTTTTGCTGGCTAATCAGACGAATGCGGAAGAAAATGGTGTTTATCAAGTGTTCAGTCTTGGGAATGAATCAACACCATGGCAGTTACGTAGATATGGACTTGCAGAGACAACGAGCGAACTGCCCGTTGGAACTCGTGTCTATATCACAGATGGTGATGAACGAGGGGACACATATCGGGTAAATGAGTATGCCAATGTCATCAACTTCACACCACTTCGTGTCACAGCCGGAACTGCACGGTCAGCAAATGAAATTGCTGTGCGATTTGCAACAGAGGAGATCCTCTTTGGTGCGTTCGATAATGCCACAGGTCGGATTTTTGGAACTGGGCCTGATCCGCTTACTGTGAATGGAGAGTTGGTAGAAGTAGGCGACCTGATTCTTGTGCAATATGGTGCAGCTGAAGATGGGGCCGGAAACAATACAGAACCAAGTTCGGTTGCCAATGGTGTGTATCAGCTGGGGCTAGGTGGAGCGGCATGGAGATTGGACCGCTATGACAATCCAGAGCCTCCAGCAGCACCGGCTGGTATTGTTGAAGAGGCAACCGTCGTGGTTATGGAAGGGTTCTATCGAACTTCAAGGTCTGGTCGAACATTTGATGTGGTGTACGACGGGCTTGGGCTTGTTGATCTCACGATTGCAGACGACACTGCAAACATTGCAAGTGCGATTGGCTCGTATGATCCTCGTGACACGACCACATTGGTCGTAAGTACGGCTGGTGCAACAAACGGTGCTGCAGGCTCCCTTGGCAAGATGCTGACGTTGGCTCAGGCCAATGAAGCTGAAGATCTTGTTGGCCAGAATATCCTTCAGGAATTGCGTTTCGGCAACGTACTGGGAAGCGTAACTGGAAATACAGGCACCATTGTCCTGCAGCAGGAACTGCCACTTATCGAGAATCCGATTGTGATTGATGCGTCACAGCGATATACGCTTGATGACTCGGCAACAAGTCAGGTGCTGGTAATTGACGGTTCACGAATCACAACATCGTCGGAAAGTACATTTGTTACCCGGGGTACTGAAGTGAACGGCCTTGTTCTTGCTGAACAAGCCTCCGCCGATGTGACTGATCCTTTCCGACCATTAGCGAGTACAGTCAGTTCGCTACGTTTCGGTGGTTTCGAGCAGGGGGCTGCCGTAGTCGTGGATGGTGCAAGTAATATACTTCTGGATAATCTCACAATTGGACAGAATTCAAATGATTCCTCGCAGGCAGTGCGTTACGGTGTTCGTGTAACAGGAACAAGCGGTGTGGACGGTCCGGTGTCGATTGTTGGAGGCTCAATTACTTCAGCGAACATTCCAACAAACAGTGCGCTTGCTGCGTCACCAACATCGCCTGCCCCGGTCACGAACTTCCTTGACGGTGCAGGAGTTTTGCTCGATGATGCCGCGCAGAATGTGCAGGTTGTAGGCACGAATATTGGTAGTTCGAGTGCTGCTAACTTGGTAGGCGTGCTCGCTCGAAGCAGCAATTTGCCAGCCGTTGCGGGTGCATCCACCTTTAATTCGGTCGGAGCAACAGAGATCGGCGACTTTGTCGCCTCGACAATATTGAATCTGTTCACTCTGACTATTCCAGGAAACGATAGTCAAGGCAATGCAATCGATATCGATGATGTCTTTGTCGGTCAGTCGGTGACAGGAAGTGAATTCCTGGCCGGAACGGTTGTTGTTGCTGTCGATAAGTTGACCAGGCAGGTGACGCTCAACCAAGCAGCTGTCCTGACAAATGTAGCTGCAACGATCACGCTTGGGACACCCTCGCGAACCTCCGTGGAGAATAACTTCTGGGGTGTAATGCTCGAATCTGGTGCGACACGAATTGTCAATTCAGATATCGCCGATAATATCTACGACGGTATTTTCATTGGGCTCCTCGACGGCACTCCACCGAATTTAACTGCAGTAATAGGTTTCAGTACCACGGCAGGTACAAATAGCAATGCGATATTCAGTAATGGCCGCAATGGTATCCGTTTTGCGGAGAACGTTCTGTCGAGTACGGGTGCAACAGATATAACTATCCAAGGGAATTACATTGGCAGTGCTGTCGGAAGTGCATTTGTTGGGAATACTCAAGGTTCGTATTTCTGGGAAGGTAATCCTGCCAATCCGTTGCAGTACGCTTTTGCAAGTCTCGGCTATGACTCGACGACTAACACACCAACACCACCTGCTTACATTTCAACTGACGCACTCTTTAGTGCTTTGATTACACCTGTAACCGAGGGTGGTGATGTTGATTCAGAGGGGAATGAGAACGCTGACTTTGTTGACGGTGGTTCCACAGTTCCACCGACTCCGCCACCGCCACCGCCACCAGATCCGGACACCTGGTAATCCTCCTTACGGTGATTACATAACACAGTCGAATGGGAATGAAACCGTGTTGGTTTGCCTTATGGTGAAATCTGTAATCCGTTGACATCTACGGTAACGGTCGAATTATTCTCGACATTGAGCCCTGTGCCTGCTGCTCCATCGACTTCAAATGCACTTTGAATGTCAATGAAACCTGACGAAGCGTCAAGGGAAATAGCACCGAAAATTGGCGGTGGGCCGGGTGTCCAAGTTGCGGCAACATTTGGATTAGCGGATGTAACGGTCTGAAGTGTCAAGGCGAGGGTGGTGTCACCGTTTAGGTTGTCAAAGGTGTGAATGGCTGACAAGGTTGTTGAAGCTGTCTCGATTGAACTCACACCACCGATAGTAATCGTTCCGCCATTTGCAGCTGAAATCCCATGGGCTAACAAGTTTGGATTGTTAATCACAAGGTTGCTAAAGGTCGTTGTGTCACCGGCTGCGGCACGATCTGTTATGAGGATACCAGCTGTTGTTCCACCGGTGACCGAAATATCATTAAACGCGAAGGCGCCGCTGCCGCCTGTAATTAAAATGCCGTTTTGTCCTGTGCTGGCGAGTGACGCCCCGGTTACCGAGACACTCGCGTCAACATTTTGTAAGAGAATTCCCAGTCCAGTGTCTGTGAATGGTGTCCCTGTTGGTCCACTTAATGTGATACTTCCACGGCCCGCGTCTTCATTAGATCCCGTGGCTAAGAGCAGATAGCTGGAGGCTGCAGTGTTGTCAATTGTTCCAAAGTACGTGAACACAGGCGCTGCCGTTATTGGCCCAAGACCAGCATCGTTGACCTCAATAGCAGCTCCGGCGGCGGTCGTTCTGACGATACCAAGGCCTCCGTCCGATGAAATCCTTGTCGTACTAGCGTCATCGAAGACATAGATGCCTCGAAGAACTGTATCGGTAAGTGAAATATTTCCGAGTCTATTCGTAACGGTGTCAGCGTTGTTTGAGATAATAATGCCTTCGCCACCAGTGTCTGAAAGTTCGTTTGTTGTGATGAGGGAACCTGCCGGTGGGTTGCCAAAGGCGATTTCGAAGGTGCTGGTGCCGGTATTACTGTCGATTACCACAAGCGGACTCGTTATTCCACCGGTATTCGCAGTATCACTCACAATGCGTCCGTCATAGTGAACATTCAACGGGCCAGCATTTCGGTCGATGATAAGACCAGCTCGTGTCATATTGGCGATGGTTGTGTCTGTGAACCCAATGCCACCGGTTGAGCTTACGCCACCGGCTGAACTTGTTATTCGAACGCCACGCTGGATTGCAGCTGTACCATCGCCGCCAATGTTGACATTGCGAACGGAAGTACCACCGGCCAAGGATATGGCTGAGTTATACGGGTTGGCTGTTGTTCCAAAAGGCTGAGCGGTTCCATTGAGATCACCACCCTGAACAAGTAGGGCTTCTTGTGAGCCAACAATATCAAGATTGGCAATCGTCAGACCACCCTGGCCATTGGTGTCGATGCTCGGTGCACCAGGATTACTCAACAATGGATTATTTGTGCTCTGTGCTGCAATCGTATAAAGGAACGCGTTACTTGCCGGGTTAAACGTTCCGCAACTCGAGCCAACAGCGAGGGTGAGTGGTCCGCCGCTGCCGACAAGAAACTGATTGTCTTGATTGAAGGAAAATGAATCATCATAGAAATTCGGAGCAACACGGCTGTTTCCTTCGTGAACGTAGACAATGTCCCACGGTCGTGTTGCTGCGGTATCTGCATCGGCAAGGTTTGTGAACGGTGCTTCTGCTGTTCCATCACCACCAGCAGCAGCCGTGTTATCCACATGAATGACGTTCCATGGTGTCCCGTTGTTTTGTGTGTTCGTGAGGTACTCTGGAGTCTGGTGAGCACGCACAATGTGCTCATTACGCATCATCGGTTGTTCAAGTCGATCAGGAACGTTACGGCGTCGGCTGCCACCCATTCGGTAGGTAAGTCGTGCAAACCCTGTTGAGTCAAAGAATGGGTCGTTGTTGTATTGCAGATTAATGTCCCAATTGTTTGCGACAGTCATGTCAAATCGGGTATAGACACCGCCAAAAAATGGAACCATTCGGTCGCCTACTTCGGTGCCCTGGCTCCATTCATTTGCGTTTCCGTAGGTGTAGCCACCAACAGAGATCATGCCACCAAAGGCTTCCATCTTTGGAATCCATGCACCCACTTCAAGATCTGCTCCACCAAGAGCAGCATCGAGGCCGTAGGCGCACATGATCATATTGGTGAACCAAGGTGTTCCAGGTGCTCCAGCATTGTAAGCAGTCGTACCGACGGGCATGTATCCGTTCGTCCGGATAGCTCCCCTGTCGGTGACATATTCTCCGGATACACCAATCTGCTGATAGACATGACCAAACTGACCAAACTGGGTGTTGCCGGTCCCGGCATACTGGTTCATGTCACCGTCATAATCCCAGTACAGACCAAATCCAAGAAGTGATCCACGATTAGTAAGTTGCTTTCGAACAATACCGACGTTTGAGAAAAATCCACCATTGGTTGAAAGGTGTGTTCGAAGGTCAGCAGCCCAGAAGCCACCGAGATCGTCCTGCGCGTAGGGTATGAAACCACCGAGTGTCATGTAGCTTCCGAAATAGCCAAGACCTCGTCCAGCTCCATTCACGCCGTAATAGAAGAACCCAGGGCCAGCGTCATTCAGATTGCCAAGTGCGCCGAGTCCACGATTGACAACACCGTTAGCAACACCGACAGGCTGAGACATCGCCGTTTGACCGACTTGCGCAAATGATTGCATTGGTGTTTGCATGCATAAAGCACAGATCAGGCCCATTGCCACAACTCGTCGAGAAAAGTTCCCCCAAGCAATTGCACGTTGCTTCAGTGCCCGAAGTCGCACAGCGGATCGATGAGGAAGCGTCCGCTGACGTTTTTTCGTTGCTTGTAAAGTCATTTTCGTACTGCTTTGAACGGGGGCGTGTCGCATCATCGCTCCGGGTCCTTTTCACCTATGGCTGCCTAGTACGAGAGACTCTCGCATAGAAAAACCATTACGATCGTCACTAGTGATCGTCTCTAGCCGACCCGCAGCATGAGAATTTTCGGCAAAAGGTTCGGGATCGGTATTGGCTTTGAAGATTGCCAGCTTTGCCAAAGCCTCCTGCTCCAACTCATATTTATAAAAAAGCCGAGTGAAACCAATGCGGTTTCACCGGCTTTCGGCAATCACCAGGGATCAGCCCACCCAGTCTGCCGTGTTTACCAGGCTAAACATTTGTAGCAGGCGAGGAGCGATGATTGGGTTTAAGCATCCACAATACGAAATCGACTCACGGTGTTTGTCATGCCCTCAATCGCCTCTTCCATATGAGCAGATGCCTTCCGGAATTCAGCAATGGTTTCACTGGCAGCTTTTGAGTTGTCTGAGAGAGAGACAAGATTTTCGGCAATCTGGGTAGCACCGGAAGTCTGGGCCTGCATGCCCTCGTTCACCTGATCAAAGCGTTGATTCAGACCCTGCACCTTATCGATCACAGTTGAGAACTGCTCACTGATGCCACTTACTTTTTCAACACCTGTTTTAACCTCTGCAGAGAAGCGGTCCATCTGCATGACACCAGCGGCAACAGCTTGTTGCATCTGCTCAACGAGTCGTTCGATGTCAAGCGTGGCAACTGCAGTCTGGTCGGCAAGTCGGCGAATTTCACGGGCCACCACTAGAAAGCCGTGTCCATACTCACCAGCTTTTTCTGCTTCTATAGCAGCATTGATAGAGAGTAGGTTCGTCTGGTCAGCCACTTTTGTGATTGTTGTGATAACAACATTAATATCTTCTGCTCGCTCACGAATAATTGCTAACCGTTCTGAAAATTCACCTGTAGCCGATTCAAGATGCGACATCGTCTGACCAACGCCTGTGAGACCTTCCCGGCCAGCTGAAGCAACTTCGGCAGTGTCGGTGGCAACTTCAGCAACGTCAGCCATGGTCTCGCCAAGTTCTTTACCGGTCACTGAGATTTCACGGCTGGCCACAGCAGCTTCGCCAGTGCTTTTTTCAAATGCCTGAACAACAGACTCTTGTTGGCTAGATGCCGTTGAGAGTTGTTTGGCTGTTGAAGTTAATTCAACGCCCGACCGCTTCACCTGAGAAACGATCTCACGAAGACTCCCTGTCATTGCGTCAATATCGTGAAGCAATTGACCAGCTTCATCGGTGCTCGAGATCGTAGTCTGTTCAAGAACTGAACCGGTAAGGTCACCCTCAGCAACACGTTGGGCAGCTTTTGCCGACTGCTCGATACGGCGCGTCAGGCTCGCGGTTAACCAGTAAATGAGGCCAAGAATGGTTGAAAAACCGACAATAGCTACCGCAAGAGTGAAAAGGAGCGGGCCGCTGATCTTGGCAACAACATCTTTTCGCGGGAGTTGCATAACGACGGTCCACGAACCAGTCGGGACTTCTTTCGCGGCGTAGAAACATGTTTCTTTCGACAACGGGTCGGTGTCACTTAAGAGATTTTTCGTGATAGATGGCCCAGTGCTGCCGTCATGAAACTTCTCCAAAATACTCGCGTACTCAGTGGCACCAATTTTTTTTGTTTTCATGTCAGCGCCATCAACAGTCGAGGCAATGACCGAACCGAGACGGCTGACCAATATGATGTCAATATTCCAGCCGGCTTCCTTCTGCCGAGTCTTTATTGCTTCAAGGTCTTCTGTCAGTTGGTCAAGTGCACGGTCGACGCCAGCAACACCAGCAAATTTGCCATCGATCATGATAGGAAAGGTCTGCTCAACCATAAACTTGCCCTCATAGTCGTAGGGCTCAGTTACCATTGCCTTGTTTGTCTCTGCTGGATTTTCAGCCCGCTTTTTGCAGCCTTCGTAATAGAGTTTTTCAAGACCAACAAGAGGTTCAAGGCTTATCTTGGTGTCATCTGATAGTTCACGAAAGTAGTAAGGAAGAAATCTCCCACCTTCACCCAACGCTTCTTTTGGTAGTGAGTCAATGGCTTGTGCATCCTGTCCATCTGCATCTGGTTCGTACCCAAAATAGGCAGCCGTAAATTGTGGATTTCCCTCAAGAACTGATTTGGCGAGTGCCATCGAATCTTCCCGCTCTCCAAAAAGCCCGTGTTCGGCGGCCATTGCCATTGTGCGAGAAGCTGTAACTGCTTGAAGCGTGCCACGATCGATCTCTGTAGCAATTACAGCTGTTCGCTCACGGAGAATTTCTTCAGCCAGTTCCAAAAGCGCATTTTCAACACTCTGTGAGTTTGTGATGTGGATCACGGTGAAGATAATTACCGCAGGCAGAATCCCGAGCAGTAACATACGGTGACGAATGCCAAGATTTGGTATTTTCATGTTGTGTGGATCTGGCTGGCTGAAAAACAGCAGGTGAGACAAAGAGCAAAAAACGAGAGCCCAACTCCTCTATAGAATAGGCTACCTTGTAAAACTGTTCCGGTCAGGAAGAAAAAACAGGCAGGCTGTTGGTTTTCTGACCTGCACAATCGTTAAAGTCTGCATCAGCGGGTGAGCATAGCCCGTGTTTCACAGTAGTATTTCAAAACCTCTGAGGGGTAAGTGGTCTTTGCACCGAAATGAATCACATGAATACAACGCAACAAAAAGGCACGATGGCTGACTGGCGGCTCCAGGATTACACAGCAATACTCTTTGATTGTGATGGTACGCTCGCCGATACGATGCCTGCCCACTACCGAGCGTGGCTTCATGTAACAAAACACCACGGAATTCTGTTTGATGAAGACCGTTTTTATGCCCTCGGTGGTCGGCCGACACGAGATATTCTTGCAACGCTTGCCAATGAGGCTTCCATCGAAATCGATCTTGACCATGCTTCAGAAATGAAAGAATCGGCATTTCTTGAGCAGGTGAAGCATGTAAAGGCAATTGACCCCGTGATTGCTGCGCTTCGTCGTGCCCATGGGCATGTTCCTGTGGCGGTCGTAACAGGAGGATATCGTGACGTCTGTGAAAAGATTCTTCTTCAGATAGGTATTCGTGAATTCTTTGATTGCATTGTTGCCAGCGAAGATACAAACCGTCACAAGCCGCACCCAGACCCGTTTCTTGAGGCAGCTCGCCGCCTTGGTGTTGCCCCAGAAGGTTGCCTTGTCTGGGAGGATAGTGACCTTGGGATCGAAGCGGCTCGTCAAGCTGGGATGAGTTGGATTGATGTACGGTCGTTTCATCAGCCGCAGCGACTAACAGAAGGCAACTCTCAGGCCGACACCGGAGCTGTACAGTGATGCCGAGTCATGACAACAAAAACTTATTGCCATTAAGTGAGTCAGTGACCTCACAGGATATTTTTGATGCAGCTGAGCGAATAGCGGGTGGTATTTATCGTTCTCCCTGTCCACCGAGTATTCCACTTACGGAACTCACAGGCTGTGATGTTTACTGCAAATTGGATCTGTTACAGCGAACCGGTTCATTCAAGGAGCGTGGGGCACGGAACGCACTTCTGCTTCTTGATGAATCACAAAAAAAGCGTGGTGTCGTAGCGGCTTCAGCAGGGAACCATGCACTTGGGTTGGCTTATCACGGCAAGTTGCTGAAGATTCCGGTGACTGTTGTAATGCCACGATTTGCACCGTTGGTAAAGGTTGCAACCTGTCGGCGACTTGGCGCAAGCGTAGTGCTTTACGGTGAAACTTTTGAGGAGGCCCGGCAACGGTCAATTGAAATTTCATCGTGTGATGACCTGCCACTCATTCATGGATTCGACGATGCAGAGATCATTGCGGGGCAGGGAACAGCGGCAGTTGAAATTTTGGAAGACGTCCCCGATGCGGATGCTATTGTTGTGCCAACCGGTGGTGCAGGCCTTCTGGCTGGTGTTGCCATTGCAGCAAAAGCACAACGTCCGGATATCAAGATCATTGCTGTTGAAGCTGCGGCAGCGGCGAGTTTTACTGCCTCAATCGCAGCCGGAAAACCTGTGAATGCACCTGTCCGGCCAACACTTGCTGATGGCCTCGCCGTGGGAAGAGTAGGAGATAGGGCATTCGCGCTGGCAGCGCCACGTGTGGACCGTGTGGTGACAGTTGATGAGCGAGCACTTTCTCTGGCAGTGTTACGCTTGCTTGAACTCGAGAAAACGTCATGCGAGGGAGCTGGTGCAGCAGCGTTGGCGGCACTCATGGGAGAAGCAGGGCAGGAGTTGAGAGGACGTAAGGTAGTCCTGCTGTTATGCGGTGGGAATATTGACCCTGCAGTTTTGCATCGCGTAATTGATCACGGGCTTGCTGTTGACGGCAGGTTATGGCGATTTACTGCAACTGTTAGTGATCGACCTGGAGGTATGGCAAAACTGACTCAGGTCATTGCTGACGCTGGCGCAAGTGTTCTGGAAATCAATCATGATCGAGCGTTCTCTGGTCCGGAAGTCTTTTCTACAACAGTCGAAGTTACCGTGGAAACAGCGGACCAAGATCATATAGAGGCTCTTCATGAGCGGCTTCGTGAAGCTGATTTTGAAGTCATTTCTGCTACGGGATCTCGTTGATCGCCTGCTCTGTCGATCGCCTGCTTCGTTGATCGGTGACTGTGTCGATCGTGTCAACTTTGACGGCGATGTCTATCTCTTTCATCAAAAGAGCTCTAGAGAGCCGATTTCTCTCAATTGACGTGGCGAGGCCGGTCGCCACTACGCTCTATGGAGGCGGGTATGGGCCATGCAGCAAGCCTGGTGAAAAATGATACGGCAGTTTATGCCAAGCAAAGTTCAAAGAGTGAACGCGGGTTGCCTGTGCAGGAACACAAACGATTACGGGAAGAACTGTTACGGAAAATTGTTGTCCGAGAACGAGAGCGACAGCTTTTGAGAAAAATGTCGCAGTGATTGTGTGCCTCAATTTGGCTGGAGAAAATGATGCAACCATCCGGCCGGGTAGCTGAGAGAATGAGCCGATCCACAGGGCTTGTCGCGATACTCTTTCTTGCAGTCGTGACAAATCTGCTCGGTATTGGTCACCTTGCATATGGGCAACAACGATTCAGCACAGGTGGCTGGAGTGGCAGCCGTCATGTGCAGCCATTCGACCCCGAACTGTTTGCTGACTACTTGCTGAGTGATCAAACGCCACATCCTGCGGTGGCAAGAATCATTGCTCCTGAATCGTCAGGTGTCTCATTGGGATCTGGTGTGCTTGTAGATATCAATGAGTCCCAAGGCTTGGTGCTCACCAACTGGCATGTGATTCGAGACAGTCGCTCAGCAGTGCTTGTCCAGTTTGACGATGGCTTTCAGTCTGCTGGAACAGTCATTCGATTCGATGAAGCTTGGGATCTGGCAGCCATATCGATTTGGAAGCCGAAGGCGATACCGGTGCCACTTGCAGAACGAAACCCACTTCCGGGAGAGCCGCTATCAATCGCGGGGTATGGGCGGGGTGCCTACCGTGAACAGCGAGGCCGTTGCACAGAGTATCTCTCACCGGGATCAGGGTACCCGAAGGAACTTGTTGAATTGCAGGCACCAGCGCGACAGGGCGACTCTGGTGGGCCGATTCTGAATGCCAATGGCAGGTTGGCGGGTGTTCTTTTTGGTGAGGGGAACGGACGAACAGTGGGCAGTTGTGCCAGCCGTCTTCGAATTTTTCTTGCCAGTGTTGGTTCTGATGGATTTGAGGAAGTGCCGTATCAAGTTGCAGCAAACACAACGAACCGTAATCAAAACCAGCCGCTCCGTCCAACTGAGCAGGCGATGACCGTTGTTCAGGCTCCCCAGCTAAAACATCTACCCCAGCAAAAACCTCGCATGTATCCAACGGTCGTAGCATCGCCAGTACGCCCGATGCCGCAGACGGTTACGAGTCCCTATCAGCCAATGAGTCAGCGGCCCTCCGCTCCGTGGTCTTTATTGGGTGATTTCCATATATCAGACGAAGTGTGGGCGCACTTTAATATATTCACCAATACAGAGGCATTGCTAACTGCAGTTGGCGGCTTTTCACTTTTGCTTTTTGGATTGCGACTCATCTGGCGAAGTCGACAAACGATCTCATGAAAGTTGTAAAAGACAGGCAGGCCTGAGCGAGGCCTCATGCCCAGCTCAAGCCGCCTTCTCCGCCTAAGATTGATTAGGGCTTTGGTTTCTTTGTAACCGTCGCTTTGGTAATTGCAACCTCTTGCTGGGGGCGATCACCAGCACCGGTCGGAACACTGCCGATTGCCTTGACGACCTGCAGGCTGGCATCATCTGCTGTGCGACCGAATGCGGTGTACTGACCGTCGAGATGGGGGACTTTTTCTAAGCAGATAAAAAACTGACTACCTGCTGAGTTTGGGTCACTTGTTCTTGCCATTGAGAGGACACCTGGCTCGTGTGGGGTGTCGTTGAATTCTGCATCGATTTCATAGCCCGGTCCACCTCTCCCACTTCCTTCTGGGCAGCCGCCCTGAATCATGAATCCAGGGATGATGCGATGGAAGCATCCGTTGTTGTAAAATCCACTTTCGGCGAGGGCAACCAGATTGCGGACATGGCCAGGGGCATTCGCGGCGTCGAGCATGAGTGAAATCGGGCCAGCGGATGTTTCAATAGTGACTTCATAGTCGAAGCCATCAAGATCAACTGCTTCGGCGGCTTTTTGCAATTCACTGGCAGAGGGCTTTGCCATTTGTTCTCCTTCTCGAGATCCTAAAGGTATTGGGTTTTATGCTACTATTACTGGAGCGTTTCCGCAGAACAGGCAGTAGAACAAAGTCTATGCAGAACCAATCGGATACTACATCACTTGGCAGTGATCTTTCAGGTCGCATCCTTGGAGGATATCGGCTACTCCATAAACTTGGAAGTGGTGGCATGGCAGACGTGTACCTTGCGGAACAAACGTCACTCAATCGTCGTGTTGCGGTGAAAGCGCTACGTCCTGCGACGCTGTTGCATCCGGAGGCAGTTGAGCGTTTTTCTCAAGAAGCGCGTGCAGCTGCAGCGCTTGTGCATGGCAATATTGTGCAGATTCATGAAGTCGGCTGTATCGAGGGTATTCATTTTCTTGCTGAAGAGTTTGTATCAGGTCCGTCACTTCGGGCATGGCTTAAAGAGAGTGGGCCTTTGGGTCCTGATGCAGTGCTTAGCGTCTTGATGCAGGTGGCCGCAGCGTTGGCCTGTGCGGAAGGTGGTGGTGTTGTTCACAGAGATATCAAACCAGAAAACCTGCTGTTAACGCCACGAGGAGAAGTCAAAGTGGCTGACTTCGGCTTAGCAAGAGTCTTGCATGATGATCTGGAACTGACACAGACCGGTATGGCGCTCGGTACACCACTTTATATGAGCCCCGAGCAATCGCACGGTGGTGAAGTTGATGTTCGCAGTGATCTCTATTCCCTCGGTGCAACGGCCTACCATCTTGTCGCTGGTCAGCCACCTTTTCGTGGAACAACCGGTGTCGCTGTTGCATTGGCGCATGCAAAAGAACCATTAGCACCACTAGTAAAAATACGTCCAGATTTTCCTGAGGCTATTGCCGATGTAATTGAGCGATTGCTTGAAAAAGATCAAGGGAAACGTTTTCAGAGTCCGAGTGATCTGCTTGATGTGGTGGAGCCATTAGTTACGCAAAGAGCGCCTCCGTCTCGTACGGCTGAGTTACCCCTTCGCTGGGATCCTGAGGCAGCTTTTGGCAAACGGTTTTCAAAAGACTATCTCGCGAAGTCATCCTTTTCAGTGTTAAGGACGCATGCAGGCACAAACCAACAGGCAAGTACAGTTGCGTCGGCTACAGCGATGCTGAAAGCATCGATCGATCGGGAAGAAATTGACAAGATTGTTTCACGGCGAGTGTGGGCAGTGACTGGTGCACTTGCAGCCTTTGGTTTTGGAGTCGGTTTTTTTCTCGGAAGGCGACGTCAGATTCCATCCATTCGAAGGCCACCTATTCGTCCCCGGCCGAATTCGGAGTGACGTTTCGGGAGTTTTTGGGACGAAGGCTTGAAATGGACTAGTTGGGCCGGTACCGTCAACCGGGTCTGCCACGCCCCCATCGTCTAGTGGCCTAGGACATCGGGTTCTCAGTCCGAAAACAGGGGTTCGACTCCCCTTGGGGGTATTAGCCAACCATGCATTCAAGCAAGGGGTTTTATGAATATTGGCCCAATTCCGGGCTATCGCTGTGTAATTCAGTGAACCTAAACACTTTTGAAGTGGGGGTAGATGTACCAATCAGGCTTTGGGAAGAACCCACTGAGAGTTGAGCAAGATGGGAATTGATCTATTTATGAATTGTTAGGGTGCTGGCAAAAGATTACACGGATGAAATCTAAGCAACAAAATCTGGAAAAACGAATACTGGTTATACGAAACCGACATATCGGTGATACCGTACTTGCTATTCCTTTTCTCAGAAATCTAAGAAGGAAGTACCCGGATGCTATTATTGATGTAGTTGTTGAGCATGGTGCGGGCCAAATTCTTGAAGATTGTCCATACAAGAATGAACTGCTCGTATGGAATCGCCCAAAATGCATTAATGGTGCTGTTCTAAATTCTTTTGTAAGCATTATATCGATGGCACGTTGGATTCGACGACGTCGATATAACCAAGCCTTTATTCTGAACCGTTCACTTTCAACTGGCCTGTTGGCATGGTTAGCTGGAATCCCGCATCGGGTTGGTGCAGTACGGGATGGACGAGGAATGTTCCTGACTCATAAAGTTCCTTTGCAGAAAGGAAGGCACGAAGTCGAACTGTCCTTAGACCTGCTTAGAGCTGAGGGCATCACGGTTGACGATGGTCACAACGAGAATTGGGTGTCTGAATCATCTGGTCGAAAAGTTGATCAACTTCTGGAATCGATACCCCCAGAAAAACCAAGAGTTTTCATGTCGCCAAAGTCAAGTGACTCAGTGAGGAACTGGCGGACGCCTTACATGGCTGAAGTCCTGCGTTGGCTTATTGAAGAATTTGGATGTGAAGTGTTTCTATGCGGTTCGTTAGCCGACCTTGATATGCATCAGCAACTCCAGCAGATCCTTGACTCGAACGTCGCTTCACATGTTCATGACTTAAGCCAAAAGTATTCGCTTGGTGAGGCGTCAGCACTCCTCTCGCAAATGGATTGTTGTATCGGTGTGGACACAGGATTGCCACACGTTGCAGCATCATTTGGCGTGCCCATCGTAAAGATTTGTGGGCAAACAGATCAACGTCAGTGGAGGCCATGGAAGACACAATCAGTTCTGGTGCAACCCACCAATCGTTCCAATGCAGTTGTTGATGTGACTATGGATCAGGTCATAACGGCAATACAGCAGCTCTTCCACAAGGCCGATGTGTGTAAAAAAGCCAGTCGTCGTAGCATCAAAACACCGGAACTGAGAACTGATATGCACACGAAGAAAGAAATGGAAAGACTAAAAGTAGAGAAGAAAAAAAGAGGACGTTAAAGATCAATGGATTAAAAGCAATCGATTGTTCTCTCTCTGGGCCATTTCTGGGCCGGCAACTTTGGTATGGTTTGGGTATGGATGTTATAGAACGAATGTGGCTGTTGTGTTGATATTTGCCCAAGGTT
>JALCBP010000016.1:0-46686 GCA_028066355.1 Pirellulales bacterium | reverse complement strand
AGCGACCAGCCTATTCCCTCACCAGTAAATGGTTCTATATAGCCAACAGCGTCTCCAATACGGAAAACTCTATCACATGCTAAATCCGTTGTGCCTGTGTGGTGGGTGAGTTGTGGAGTAGCTCGGATAGGAGCCTTTTGTAGTTTCGCAAGATCGATAGGGCACGTGTTGTCGTAGAATGCTTGCGATAGCATGAGAGTGAGAGCTTTGGCGGGTGATCCCGCTATTCTTAGTTTCGATGGATGAACGGCCGCGGCAACATCAATGGTGTTGTCCTCTAGTCGGATGAGCCCACAGTAACCACCATCGCCAATCGCCATAATAAGATGTTTGAGACTCAACCGACCGGCGTTGGCAGGCAATGTCGCGCCAATACCTATACGGTTGTTTGGCGGTCGCTTTGGTCGAGTTGGCTTTAGGTGTTCGGTTCTGTTATTGCAGCGGACTGTATTATGAAGACCAGTCGCGAGTAGCAGTCGTTGCGTTTGAATTGTGTACGGTGTTACCCCGTCTGTTTCAATAGTGAGGAGGATCCGCTTATCGTCCGAATGCCAGTTGAGTGCCCGGGTGTTTGGGAGCCAGGTGGTGCCCGATGCGACTGCATGTGTAGCAAGTTGAGTATCTAAGCTGAGCCTAGAAAGGAAACCACCAGTCGTATAAGGCAGACAGGTCGAGTGCCCTTTTGATGCAACAGTTAACCAGCTGAGTGGCTGAATCTGCAGATTGAGTGGTGACGGGCTCTGATGAGAAAGAATGTTTAGCTCATTGAGAGCTAGCGGAGACAAACAGCACCCACAGACTTTTGGCCGAGGAAAATCTTCACGATCGAGCAAAAGCACGCGTAGACCATTTTTTCCCAGCTTTGCGGCAGCTGCTGCACCAGCAGGACCTGCACCAACAACGACGACATCCCACAGGGAAGCTTTGACGCTTGTTACACCTTCTACCTTGGTAGTCGTCATTAAGGAACTAGATGAAATCATTTGTGTCTCCAAGTGATGCAGACCCGCTCTGGCCACACACGCTGTAGTATGGGCTCAGGCAGATGTGCGGCATGGAAAAGATCATGATATTCCTCGACTGTACGAGCGGCTCTCACGGATAATGGCCCATCAATTTGTGCAACAGTTGATCGGCTCAGGAGACGGGTGCCAAGTTGCGCGAGGAGCAATCCAATGCGAGTCCGTAGTAGATCCGAAAAAACAAATCCGATATCGGTAGCTGAAGCCATGGATCGAAGTTGTGCGACAGCCTGAGCATTATCGAGGTGGTGCAGGAATAAAGAGTGAAACGCAAGCGTGCATGACGGAAGTTCGTCGGTAAGTACATTGCACGCGCGGAAAGAAATAACAAGATTCTTCGTCGTTGTGGCATGTTTGCGTGTCGCCCAGTGTATTGCCCGTTCGCTGATGTCGAGGCCGATTACCTCAACGCGACATGAGGTTTTGGCGGCCAGTAGTCTCGCAACCGCCGTGGTCAGTTCACCTCCACCACAGGCGATGTCTAGAATCCGAATAGACTCGTCAGAGGTATCTTTCCTATCACGCAAAAGAGACACAATATTCCGGACGATATGTGTCACAGTTCCAGAAAAAAAATGAATGCGGGCAAGCGCCCGCAACGCTTCTTGATGTTGGTATGCCTCGAGCGATGGATCATCCATTAACTCTGTGGGCCGTTGAGTCAACGGTGGCAATTCAAACATACTGCTGTTTCTATCCGAGCAAGAAAGACGTAGATGCACCTATGATAGGGCGGTGTACATCTTATTGTACGGGTACGCACGGTGTGGTTTGAACCGTACCTTCGTAAACAACAGGGGTTACACCGTTTGTCGTCATACAGGGATCACAGGTCGGTGGGCATGCCACGTTTGCTGAGGTTGGGGTAATTGTGGTCGGTGCCGCTACTGCCCCGACTGGGGTCGCAGGAACAATAGTCCCGGGCGCGACCGGTGCTTGAACTGGTGCAGGTGGGTACGCAACCGGTTGTGCTGGAACAGGTTGGCTAGGAAGACCGGGTTGTGGATACACCGGTGGGGCATATGGAGGAGCATACGCATAGGCATTGCGACGATTCCAACAACACCCAACTGAAGTTGTCAGGGTGGTAAGGCACAGCAAAAGGCAACAGGCTTTGTAGTGTCGTAATAGCATGACAGCATCCTTGGGTTGCCCACCCTTACGCGGAAAATAGACCGCTGGCTAACTCAAATCAAGGCCATTCTCATGCTTCAGAATTAGTTATTCGACGGTCTCAAATAGGGCGATACTTGCCGTAAAACCGTGAAGGCAGTTTGTACTTCCGATTGGCCCTATTTCGCCCTGGGCAAAAAATCCCGCTACAGGAAGCGGGCCAAGGAGTTGTTGAAGGCAAGATGCATCGTGGCTAGGCGTTGAGAAAAGACGACGTCCGCGGCCGTTGCAGGTGAAGATGAGCGCTCCCGCGGGGTGTTGTTTTGTTTGAAGTGCAAGCAGAGCCTGAAGATCTTCATGGGCCGTGTGCGCGTCACGAACATGAAACTGCACTGTTTGCCCAGTGCGTATCAAGTCACCGACCGCTACCACACCAGTTTCAGGATCAGCACCAACCACATTGCGAACCAGAAAATCTCCTGGCTCAAAATGATCCTGATACTCACTTGCTACCCGGCCAACATGTAACGAATTCTTTACAAGTTGCTTATCGTGGTCATCGAGTGTTTCATAAATGGCGCGTAGTTGGATGAACGCTGGACGCCCACCTAACTCGACGAGCATGTTATCTTCTGCCTTTGTAACGACAAGTGGTATACCAATGGGCCGACACCCTTGAGATACAACCGGTCGCACCCGAACGCCGCCGCCGAGGATAATGCCAACAGCGCCACTCTCGTATGTCTCGCCATTGATCACCAGCGTGTTTGTGCCCGGCTGCGTGCCACCGCTCGCCATACCCCCGATGATTGGTAGGCCTGGGCGGTCTTCCTCCAGACGAGCGATGAGTCCATCAACTGGGAACGAAAATGGGTCTGCCAGGAGCAACATTGTTGGATGATCCGGCCACTCGAGGTCGTCTGGCCATCCCAGAAAAGTACCACCATCAGCAGTTTGGGAGTACTCAAGGGTGAAAGGTGTGATTTCGGCATTCGGCAGTGCGGCCATCCAGATCGCAACGGCAGGCTCTGACTCGTACTCGTTATCGTTGGCAAGTACAGCCTCAGCCGTTGTACCAAGCAGATAACGCGAAGGCGCAATTTCATCGAGTGTTTCCATTGCAGGGCGAATCTCTTCGCCATATGCCGCCGAAATAAAAATAACAACAAGATCGGGCGAGCTGCTGCCAAGTTTCGTGAGTGCTTCTTGATACGCAGTTATTATCGCTTCGTGGAGACTCGAAGCAGTTGATGCTGCGGCAGAGCAGCGTATTGATTGTCCGGTGTGGGTGTTTGTAGTTGAGGAAGTTGCTGCCATGAGTTCAGTGCGTAATCCTTCACAAGGTGATGTCCGTAAAAGTTTGTATCTGTTCGTGGTTGTAGTGACTTTCAAATGGTCGGTTTCCAGGTCGCATTGTGGCCCCCGTAGCCATCCCAACCGAACGTGCGGCATCGAGTTCAGCACCGACGTCGCTTAAGAAAAGAATTTGTTCGGGTCTTACCCCAATATTCTCCGAAATTTTCCGGTAGCTCTCTTGTTCACGTTTTGGCCCGGTTGTTGTGTCATAGTGCCCACGCAGGTGTGGTGTGAGATCACCGGCCGCAGTATGGCGAAAAAAGAGCTTCTGAGCTTCAATTGATCCAGACGAGTAGATACGGATGTCAATCCCAGAGGCAGCCCAGTTCGCCAAAGACGAAGGAACATCGTCGAAGACGTGCGCGACTAATTGCCCGGAGTTAAATCCCGCTTTCCAGATTCGTCCCTGAAGAGCTTTCAGTGGCGTCGACTTGACATCTTTATTCATAAGTTCTAACGCAGCGAGAACTATCTGCGTACATCCGCTACCATTCCGAATGTCAGCAACGACGCCTGCCTCCTTCGCAAGCGCCTGTGAGATCTCCAAGATTTCGTCATCTTGTGAATGGGTTTGCAGGAAAGCGGCAATATGCTCTTTTGCATAGGCAAACAGAACATCGTAGACAAAGTCGATTGATGAGGTGGTGCCCTCAACATCAAGCAGTATTACCTCACCAGCAAAAACAATCACGAGGATGCTCCGTTGGTAGCATCAAGGTATGTCGGCCCAAGACAGAGTGGCTCATACCCTTCGTGTACGGCGTCAGTGAGGTAGTGTGGGGTCCAGCCGGACTGGTCTTGAAATAATCGTATCGCACGAATCCGCCGTTCCTTGCAGAGGTCAAACCAATGGCGGGTGCCAAGGGGTACGCTGATCATGTCTCCACTCCATACTTCGATCCCAAAGACCGGTTTGTCACCTGGATTGATATGAAAGACGCCGCTTCCCTGCAGGATGAAACGTACCTCGTCCTCTGTATGAGTATGCTCCTTGTTAAATTTATCGAGCATTGCATCCAGGTTAGGCGTGTCTGGATAGACATCGATGACGTCTGCAGTAACGAAGCCGCCTTTGTCCTTGAGAATATCGATTTCAGGTTTGTAGGCAGCCAGAATGTCGTCTGCAGGGGCAGCGGGATTCACACGGTCTTCCAACGGCCAGATGTCGTAATCGATGTTGTAGTCAGCGAGGAATTGTTTTATCTCAGTTGCTTCCTTGATTTGTCGCATTTCGGCTGGAATTGTCACAATGGCCATTGCTTATCTCCTCCGGACTTCTGTTTATTTGTACATTAATTTGAACTACTAGTGAGAACGCGCGAGCATCTTCTGTTGTGCAGTAACTTCAAACAGGAACTCGAAAATCTCGATATGTCTTCGTGCCTCTGCCAAGGTTCGCCCCCAGGTGTAAAGCCCGTGTCCTGACAGGAGAAATCCATGTGGTTGTTTAGCTTGTGACGGTACCAAGGCTGAGTGACTGAAGTGTTCTTCAATATGGTGCGATAGCTCAACCATGTCTTGGCTGTTCCGAAATACAGGCACATCGATTACCGTGTCATGGGTTGTGATTCCCTCCAGCCCTTTCAGCATTTCGTACCCCTCAATCCGTATGCTACCCTGATTTTTTTCGGTTTTTATTGACTCTCTAGATAAGACGGTAGCCCAGACGGAGTGTGTATGCAGGATCGCGCCTACATCTGGAAATAATCGAGCTATAAGACAATGAAGCAGTGTTTCGGCTGAAGATTTCCGCCCCTCTGCTTGTTGATTCTCGAGGAGTTGACCAGTTGAATCGACTGCGACAAAGTCTTCATTCGTAAGGGCTGATTTATCTTTGCCACTGGCAGTAATCAGTAGTTCAAGTGGATTTCGCGTCGTGACGACCGAATAGTTGCTACTTGTGCCTAGTGACCACCGACGGCAATGAAACTCACGTCCAACAGCACACAAAGCGGCCCGTAGATCCCCCGATGAAACAGCCTCGCTGAAATTCTGAACTGACTCTAATTCGTTCATGCCGAAAACTTATGGGATCGAAAGGTCGGATCGCAAGCAGTGTGCTTCGGCGCCCTAAGAAACTGCCTCTGCATCCAAAGAGGTGTCTGAAATGCAGCATGGAATGACTCTCCGTGGCGTAGACTCGAGTGAAGCTAAAAAACCGCTGCTTATCGACCATTTCCCATAAATGACCGTCACCCAAATCACTGAAAATGCATTGATAATCGGAAAAAATTGGAAAAATTAGCATTTCAACAGGACTTTATTTGTTAGGATTACGTTAGGAGCGGGGGATAGCTTAACGGGGAGAACGGAATCTCATACGAACTGCGGAAGAATTGACGTTCTTTGCACATTTTCTTGTGCGACTCGTATCCGGGGGTGTAACCATGGCGACGGATGGAATGAGTCTCTGGCAGTCCTTGTTCGGACGGGGTGGTGCGAACACTGGCTTGCCTCGGAATACGAACAGCATAAAGGTCTTACGAGTTGAACAGGCCATAAATCTTGTAAAGCATCATCGGGGAGTTCTTCAACTCGATGGGCTCAGGAGTATCACTCCAACCGTAGCTGGTATTCTTGCCCGCTATCGTGGCGTGATCTTTTTGAACGGGTTAACTAGTTTGCCAGTCCAGGTAGCGACCAAACTTGCGAAACACCGTGGCCCTTTATATTTAGGCGGCATTGAAGATGTAACTGAAGAAGCCAGGCAGGTGTTGCATGACAATCCAGATGTGCACTATCGCGACAGAGGGCTGTATGAAGAGTCAGCAGATATGACAGATCTGGATTAGCGGCAACACTTACTGAGTTTGAAACAGACTCTAGATGGGGTTTGTTTTCATAAAAAGGCATGCTGTACGTACCAGAAACGTCTTAACATGACGAACATCTCAAGAACGTGATATGTTTGAGACAGTACTGCTTGCAGGGCCAGGTTATTGCCATACCAGACGGAGTTATTCGGTTATGAATCTTTCTGATGATGTGTCTCGTAAAGTGGTTGAATCGTGTCGAGTGATACAACTTGTTCTACCGTTTCTCGCCATAGCAGCACTCATATTCTTGGGATTTGTGTTTTCAGATTTTCAGGGCCCAATGCTCACGAACAAACAGCCGAACCAAGGTAGCTTATTTTTTGCCGGTGTTGCTTTTTTTTTAGCAACAGTGGTAACGCCGATTTCCCAGCGATTCCTTCTTACCAAATTGTTTCAAAAACAAACGAACGCTGATGAGCAGCAAGCAATCCGTGTGACAAAGATACTGCAACTAACTGTGCTTGCCGCCTGTGTTTTTCTATCTTTCGCGGCATATATCAATATTAATGCTTTTGGTGCCACCAAAGATGTCGTCCATCTTGTTGTCGTTGGGTTCCTCCTCATTGCGATTCTCGCCCGTATTCCTTCTCAAGTTTCCTTCCGGCAGCAGGTTGATCGCGTTCTTTGCGAGCAAATGGAAGCCCACCAGAACACCTAGCGACACTCTGCAGCATTATTCGCGTTAATGATTGCACCCGGATACAGTTAAACTGATAATTAAGCAGGCTTTGCTGTGTTCTTGCTCGAGTGATCAAAGATTTCATAATGTCGAATACGCCGTGCCTATTGTTGTCTCCTACTCAAGCGGAACTCACAGGAATTCTCTCACACCTCGGGAAAGGGGTTCTTGAGGGTACATCGACGAACGTATGCGGGTTCGGCCCAATTGCTGCAGCGGCACGAACGTCGCTGTTGATTGCACGCCATCAGCCAGAGGTCGTTCTTCTTGCAGGCATTGCCGGAAGTCTTGATCCGCAATGCATAGTTGGTGATGCGTATCGATTTCATTGTGTGCGAAGCTATGGTGTCGGTGTAGGCGATGGACAGCTGTTTCAGTCTGCCGAACAGATAGGGTGGAAGCATCTACAAGAGAATGGTGATGATATTCCCCAAACTATTGGAGATGTTATTCGAGGGTCAGACGAGTCAAGTGAGCTGGATAGCCACTCAGTAATAACCAAAGAATTGCTTTCCGTTTGCGCAGCTTCATCGTCAGAGGCCGACGTAAAACTAAAACAAAAATCTTGCCCAGAAGCCGTTGCAGAGGACATGGAAGGTTTTGCAGTTGCGGCCGCATGCATTATGAACAATGTACGCTGGATCATTGTTCGAGGAATTTCGAATCATGCCGGAGATCGGGCCCACTGCAACTGGCAAATTGAAAAGGCACTAAAAAACACCTCGAAATATGTAGGCCGACTCCTGGCACTCAAGCAATGATGCAGACAATACGTATTGGCATTTCTACTTGCCCAAACGACACATTTGCTTTTCATGGACTCATGGATCGCCGTGTCGACTGGCGGGGCCTCGATTTCAAAATTGAATTACTTGACATTCAGGAATTAAATAATCGTATTGTCAATCAGTATTTTGATGTTGCGAAAGCAAGCTTTTATGCGGCAACCTTGTTGGCCGACAAGTATGTCGTGCTTCCTAGTGGCTCAGCGTTAGGTTTTGGTGTTGGCCCACTTCTACTTTCGAGTACGAATGGAACCTTACCCGCGAACAGCAAGCAACTAACCTTATGTCCTGGAGCCCAGACAACGGCCACACTTCTTTACGACATGTTTTATCCACGTACCACTCGGGTAGAACACGTTGTATTCTCCGACATCATGCCGCAACTGCAACGGAATGAGGCCGACTTTGGTGTCTGTATCCATGAGGGTCGTTTCACCTGGGAGGATTCTGATCTGTTTCTAGTGGAAGATTTAGGCGCTCGTTGGGAAAACGAAACTCAGTGTCCACTTCCTCTTGGTGGTATTATCGCTCAATCTTCTTTGGGTGCTGATGTGATCAGCCAGGTTCAACATGTAATTCGGGACTCACTTCTCTATGGACTGGCCAACCCAGCGGCTCCTTTGTCCACAATGCGAGTCTACGCACAGGAATTGGACGACTCGGTGCTGATGCAACATGTGAAGCTATATGTGAATGACTGGACTGTCGATCTCGGTTCGGTCGGGCGTAAAGCTCTTCACGAACTCTCCCTTCGAGCAAATCTTGCAAATGGGGGAAAAAGTAGGTTGAAAGTCTTCGATTAGCTCACGCTGAAAATCTTCAGAATACGAGTCTGCAGTCTTTCCTGTCAGCAAACTGCACACACTAGCTGCCGAAAACTGAAATCATGAACTAGGTGTTAGAGATAGGGTGCAAATAGCCGTGCGATCCCATCACGAACACGTATAGGTAAGGACCTGCCATCAACGTCCGCAAGCGTACGCCTCGTTGATTTGCTGATGATTTGGGCGACATGTTTATCCATATGCTGACAGAGTGATTCATCGTAGCTTTCTACGTTGAATTCAAAATTCAATCGCATGCTCCGTTCGTCCCAGTTTCCACTTCCGAACAGACACCATGACGAGTCGACGACCATCAGTTTCGTATGATCAAACGGTGGCGGTGACATCCAGATGGTGCAACCTCGACTCAACACTTGCCATAAGAGCGCATCTGATGCCCAGCCAACCATTGCCAGGTTATTTTGCTGTGGGAGGACAATATCGACTGTGACTCCACGAAGTGCCGCAACACCAAGTGCCTGACAGATTGCATCATCGGGTAGAAAATACGGCGTCATGATCTTCACTGAGCGCCTAGCTGAACTCAGAGCTGCTATCAGGATCAACTTGATTCGACCAATTTCCTTGTCGTCCGGACCGTAGCGAACACCTCTTGCCAGGCTTGTACCAGAAAAGTCAAGGCGTGGTTTCCACGCAGGATCTGGCACGCTGTCTCGCAGACTCCCTAGCAGTTCACCAGATGCAAATGCCCAGTCTTCAATGAAAACTTCTAGCAGCTGAGTGACTACCGGTCCCGTCAACGAAAAATGCATATCCTGAACCGCATGTTCAGGGTGCTTTGAGAGCCAGCACCCATTGCGAATATTCAGGCCACCTGTAAAGCCACGTTCGCCATCAACAACGAGAATTTTTCTGTGGTTCCTCAAATTTGCATAGGGTAAATACAGCGGAACTGTTGTAGGCATGAATCGTGATACCGGCACCCCTTTCTGACGGAGGAGCCCCACGCTTGTAGGAAAGCTATAACGTGAACCAATTCCATCGATCAATACCCGGACGGCGACGCCTCTGTCTACCGCGCGGCATAGGGCATCGATAAATAGTTTTCCGGTAGGATCATTATCAAAAATATAGGAAGCCAGTCCGACACTTCTATTGGCTGAGTCAATCGCTTCAAGCATCTTTGGGTAGGCCGCATCACCGCCATACAATGGCTCAATGGTATTCCCGTCAAGTAATGGTCGTTTTGTAACTTCACCCACGAGCGTCGAAAGTGAGCGAAGCGGCGCGTTCGTTGGTCCAATCGCGTCTTTAAGACGTTCTGCGGATGGCATCGCAGCCTCTACCCTATGGATCACCTCGCGAAGGCCAGCTCTCAGTCGTGTCGCCTTTCTTCGAATTCGGTTTACGCCAAACAAGGCATATGCAGCTGCACCGAATCCTGGGGAAAGCCAGATTAGCCCTACCCATGCCATCGTACTTCGCGTGTCACGTTTTGTGAGAAGAGCGTGCAGTGAAGCAGTACTATTCAAAGCAAGAAGTGTAGTAGCAACGATGTGCGGCCATATCTCGAGCCATAGTCGCCACGTTGAGTCAAATAAAGCTGTCATACCTTCTCATCACCCCTGCTGCTCGTATGAACTAGTATACTCACGGGCAGGCGGTTATCGTGAATTGTTTTGCTACTATATTTCTGAGATGGTTTGTTTCCCTCGGTCCATGAAGAGTTTCCAATTATGGTTTTAGAGCTCGCTGACATGTCATTGGTTCAGTCCGGAGCACACATTGGTGGCGAGGTGTGCGAAAGCGTGACTGGATCTTGCGTCGACGTCATTGACCCCGCAAACGCGGAGGTGATTGGCTCTGTTCCAGAAATGAATGGTGATGATACGCGGCAGGCAATTCTTGCAGCCGATGTTGCTTTGGATGTCTGGAAAACCACAACAGCCGCCAGTCGTAGTGAATGTCTGCAGGCATGGCACACGCATGTTATAGAATCCAAAGAAGACATCGCACGGCTCATTACTGCTGAATCCGGGAAGCCGATTGCAGAGAGTAGAGGTGAAGTAGAGTACGCAGCCTCTTTTCTAAAATGGTATGCCGAGGAAGCCAGGCGCGCTTATGGAGACGTCATTCCACCGCACCAGGAAGACAAGCGATTGCTTGTCATGAGGCAACCTATTGGTGTCGCTGCAGCAATCACGCCTTGGAACTTTCCAGCAGCGATGATTCTTCGGAAGGTAGCAGCAGCTCTCGCTGCAGGGTGTACAATGGTGGTTAAGCCAGCCCCGCAGACGCCGTTAACGGCCTTGGCCCTTCATGTACTCGCAGAGCGCTCGGGACTGCCCCCGGGAGTTTTAAACACGATAACCGGCAGTATCGAGTCTAGCCGTGAGATAGGAGCTGCAATTTGTCAGAGCCATACCGTTCGCGCCCTTTCATTTACCGGCTCTACTGCAGCCGGTATCAGCCTCGCTCAGCAAGCAGCCTCGACAGTCAAGAAAATCTCTCTTGAACTCGGTGGAAATGCATCGTTTATTGTGTTCGATGATGCAGATATTGATCGAGCTGTGCAGGGTGCCCTTGCAGCCAAATTTCGTAACAGTGGGCAAACATGCGTTTGTGCGAACCGGTTTTTTGTACAGAGTAAGGTTTACGAAAAATTTGTTGATGGGTTTTCCGCTGCTGTTTCAAAATTACGAGTTGGTCCTGGGATTGATCCAGATGTTTCTGTTGGACCGCTAATAGACAACCGGGCACACCAGAAAGTCCAGGATATTGTGTCCGATGCAGTGGCCCGTGGAGCAGAGGTGGCAGTTGGTGGAAATTGCAACTCGATGGATGGAGGATTTTTCCCGCCAACAGTGCTGACAAAAGTAACTCCAGAAATGCGCCTTGGGAGTGAAGAAATTTTTGGTCCGGTTGCTCCCATTTTTAAATTCGAAACTGAAGAACAGGTCCTCCGGCTAGCCAATCAAACAGACTTTGGGCTCGCTTCCTACTTTTATAGCCAAGACGTCAATCGATGTTTTCGAGTGGCCGAATCTATTGAATGCGGAATGGTGGGGATCAACACTGGTATGCTATCGACGGTCGTTGCACCATTCGGCGGTGTAAAAAGCTCTGGAGTTGGCCGCGAGGGCGGCCGGTATGGCTTGGACGAATATCAGGAGCTTAAATACATTTGCTTTGGTGACGTGCACTAGGGAGATCACGAACGTAATTCAATCTGTCAATATCTACCTGCGACCACTCAACGTTTCTTCTTCCGAGCAGTCTTCTTTTTTTTGGCTACACTCGACGCTTTCTTCTTAGTTTTTTTTGCAGAACTTTGCTTCTTCTTAACGGCCTTTTTTCTGACTGACTTTTTCTTTGTCTTCTTCACTGTTTTCTTTTTAGCCGTTTTCTTCTTTGCAACAGTATTCGTCTTTTTCTTGGTGGCCTTCTTTTTTGATTTTTTCGCAGGCTTCCTCTTCTTAGTTACACTTTTCTTCTTCGATGTGGTCTTTTTTAACTTTCGAAGCGGTTGGTTTTGCTCCACCTCATCCAAGAATTCATTAGCCTCTTCTATGAGCGCCTGCGTGGACACTGGTTCAACTTCATCGATTATAAATACAGCAAGCTCGCCCCGTTGTTGGGCATCGCTTAGTGCTTTGTATTCTTCGAGGTCAAGGTCATCATGGTCGTCATCTTCACTGGTTAAAAACTCGAAGCCGACCCTGGCCTTTTTGTCCCAACCATCAATATGAAATTCGACACCATATTCTCGAAACATAACGTTTCGCTCGATGACATAACCGCGGCGACGGAAAAGACGTGTAAGGTGAGTACACCCTTCGAATTCACTGAGTGTTTCGCTCATCAGAAAACCTTTATTAAAATTTTGGAAACGGCAGTGTGAATAGCATACAAAGCAAAGAAAGAATAAGCGAATGGTAAACGCGGGCCGCGGTCAGGATAACTCCGCGGGCCTCCATTTGCATTTTGTATGAGAAATCAGCGTGAATTCGTGCCTGAGACGCTTTCACTTTTCGGGTGAAGCTTTTTTGCAGTATGCTGATTCTAAGTCAGACAGAATAGAGATCGAGCGTGGAGATTCCGAAATGGTAAAGCGAATCAATAAGAGTATCCGTATCGATTTGCATAAGTGGATTTGTACGAGCTGGCTTATGATCATCATCGCGCTCGCTGGAAGTGCATCCAGTATGGCAGGACCTTGGGCTGATCGAGCGATAGCGAGGCGAACAGCTCGTTCAGAACGAACAGACTTGCGTAATAATCAAAAGCAGGCAGATGCGACTTACGGTGCGGGAGACCGTGCCAATGCGATAGCGGTTATCGTTCCAGAGAACACATTGCGACCTGGGGTTGTTCGACGACTCTCGCGTCGTGGGATCTCAGTTGAAGAATTAAATTCGTTCACGGCCGCAGGAAAAGCAGAGCAAGTTGCAGGCGGACGAGGCACTGCTTACCCGATCAATCAAAATGGCTACCAAGCCAAAATACGGTCGGATACCAGTACACAATCTGCTCTAAATTTGAAAAGAATGGACATGCCTTCCGAGCTACCTGTTAGCGGAATGGCTGCCGACACTGGTTCGCCACAGCAGGCTACTGGCCGTGGTGGAAAAGAATCACGAAGTGTTCTAGTTAACGCTGAGGAACCCGTCTCGACGAAACTAAATGAAGGGCCACGGTTTCCTGGAATGCAAGAAGAATCAGCACCACAGGACACACCGGTGGTTACCCATGAACCAATCGAGTTGTTACCTACACCAAGTCCCGCTAAGTGATTCCTGGCCTTCCTTGTTCAGGCGTTGATTTTTGGTTGCAATTCTATTGAATCAGCTAACACCTAACCGTACAAAAATTTCAACTCGTATGCCTGTTTAATGATAGATCTGATAGTTGATCATCAAAAGAAATGATACTCATGAAAACAGCACAACTGCTCATACGCAGGGCAGTCATGTTGATGTTTCCGGTATTCTCCGCTGGATTTTGTTTGGTACCAACTCAGGAGACGATGGCTGAGGAGTCTGCCGCCGTTCAAAAGTCCCGTAGTAGACCACTTCTCGGCGTGCAGCGTTGGGATATGTTCTCTGGTAAAGGCGCCACGCAACAGAAGGAGCTTGGTTATTTACCAGGTGGCCCTGGGTTTTTAAGAGATTCCCAGTGGCATAACCGTTCACCTTTTTTCTGTCGACGAACAGAGGATGTCGATTGGGTTCAGCATCCTGCTAATGCCGGTCCTCTGTGGTTCAACCATCCCTTCAGCCAGCAATTACTTCAGGAGAGTATGGATCAGGAACTACGTTTTGCCAGTGATGCAGGCATTGATTTCTTTGTCTATCACGGACCTGCACGGAAACTGTACCCCAATGGCTGGGAACTTAGAAATAATTTTGACTGCCACATTACTAGTGAGATACCGGAAGCAAAAAACGTAAAGCTTACCTGGGCTTTGTATGGGCACAGAGCGATTCACTACACACGAAGCAAAGTGGCCACCATGATGGATGAGACAATTCAATACATCAAATTGCCGAGCTGGCAGACAGTTAAGAATGGGAGACCTTTGATAATCGTCTACCATCCAGAAAGATTCCGGGCAGCTCTTCAAGACGCAGATGGACATGAGAGTATGACAGGGGACGAATTTGTTGGCTACGTGAGGATGCGAGTAAAGGCCGTAGGCCTGAAGAATCCTTACATCGTTGGTTGCATGGAGCCGAGAGACAGTTTCATATATGCGCAAATACTGAAGGTGGAAGGCTACGATGCATTTATGGACTACGAGGGCGCTTATGGGGGAGCAGTAGCCAAGAGAGATGAAGCCGGTACCTACGAGGCGGCCACAGAAGAGATTCTCAATACATGCGAGCAAGAGTATCTCAACAGCGAACTGCCGTTTTTGCCCCCCTGTCCAAGCATGCATTATCGTTGGCCCCACGCCTTCGACAGGAAAGGGCGACCGATCGATGAACTCTATCACTGCCAATGGCCTAAGGAAGGTGACCTTGCGGCCAGATTGAAGGCTATTTTTAACTTTGTGTCAGCTCACCCTCAAGAATGCGATGCGCAGGCAGTGATCATGTACTCATGGAACGAACACTCTGGTGGGGGCGGCATCTGCCCGACAATGGGCGATTCGCCTAACTATCAACCTGAGACAAAATGGCTTGATGAAGTGGCCGAGGCACTGGTGGAGTGGGATCGTCGCTAGAAGGCAAGTAAATCTAAACAGCGCTGAAGAGGTGGCAAGCCTTTCGTCTGTTGTATGCCGAATATCTGGTTTCTGCGATTGCTTCCAAATCTGTTGCAATGCAAGGAATTTGTGTTGTCAAAACTGCAGTTACTTCTTGCCTGGTGGCAACTGCTAGTCTCGACACTTCCAGTTACGGTCGATTGCTACAAAATACTCATGGAAAAGGCTATGGTTTTCAACTGGCATGGCGTAAATTAATGTAGTTGAACAGAAGTTCAGATTTTTTGGGGAAACAAATTTGCTTTCGCATAGACTGTCCAAACGAGAAAATTGTAATTACATGATAAAGGGTCCATTCATGGTCAATTCAACACGACGTCAATTCATTCAGACCAGTGTCGCTGGCGGTATCACTCTCGCTACGGCTGCTCAACCGGTGTGGTCAGCGAACGCCAATAATGAAATCAATCTTGGGTTCATCGGGTGTGGTGGCCGTGGAAACATACTGATGACAGCTTTTTCAAAAGTGTCTGGTGTCACCATTGGTGGCGTATGTGATCCCGATGCCGAACGACTTGAACAAGCAAAGAAGCGGTTCCCAAAAGCAAAAACATGGTCTGACCTACGCGGGCTGATCGACGACTCGTCCATCGATGCGGTCGTGATTGCAACATGCAATCATTGGCACTGTTTAGCGGCTATCTGGGCAATGGAAGCAGGCAAGGATGTTTATGTCGAAAAACCACTCTCTCATAGTCAATGGGAAGGCGAGCAAACCGTAGCAGCGGCAGAAAAGTACAAGAAAATTTGTCAGCTTGGTACGCAGCAGCGTTCAGATCCGATGCAGACGGATATCAAGGAGTTTCTCCACGATAAAAAAGAACTCGGTGATATTGTGTCGGTGCAGGTCAATCGTATTGGGGTGCGAGCATCAATTGGCAAGCGTTCGACACCTTTGCCCATACCACAAGATGTCGACTACGATCTTTGGCTTGGTCCAGCTGTCAATGAGCCAATCTATCGGGATAAATTACAGTACGATTGGCACTGGAATTGGAATACGGGCTCCGGTGAGATGGGAAACTGGGGCATTCACATCCTCGATGACGTCCGGAATGTTGTTTTTCAAGATACGGTGAAAGTTCCATCACGGATTCAGAGTATCGGTGGTCGTGTAGTTTGGGATGACGCTGGTGCAACTCCAAATGTTCAGATGGTTGCGATGGAAACAGGTTCAATTCCGGTCCAAATACATTTAGTAAATATCGCTGCAGAAAATGGAGGCAAGAAAAGCCCAAAGCACAGAGGCCCAGGGAGTGGGTATATCGTGCAGTGCACGGGAGGACATTATGAAGGGCGACGCGGTAGCGGGGTTGCCTTTGGGGAGGATGGTAAAGAAATACGATCATTTAAAGGTGATAGCGGTAACCTGTCCCATCAACAGAACTTTATTGATGCTGTGCGTAGTCGAGACAGAAAAATTTTAAATGCAGATATAATCGTCGGAAATGATTCGACGGCCTGGTGCAACCTTGCCAACAGTGCGTTTCGCGCGAGTAGGAAATATAACGAAGAGTTGGTGAAAAACGGATTGCCATCGATGCAAACACAGGCTGACCGCCTGAGTGCAATCCTCGCCCCCTATGATCTTCAATTGCATTCTGACGGAATGCATTCGAGCGAAGTGCTCGAAATAAATTCGAATACTGGAAAGTTCCAGGGTGCCGATGCTGTTCAAGCCAATACGTTCTTTAAACGGTCATACCGAAAAGGATTCGCAGTACCAGAGCTTGTCTAGGCCACCGGGACAATATGTCTTTGAGTATAGACAGGCTGCCCCTAGCGTCACCAAATGGAACAAAATCACTTCATTGTATGTGGGCTTGGTAGATTTGGGTTGAGCATTGTTGAATTACTTAGCAATGCAGGAAAATCTGTTGTGGTAATACAACAGACGAGTGTCCACCGGACCGCTGTATTCAGGTTGAAAAACTGGGTGCACGGGTTGTACATGGCGATTTTCGTATTGGGTCGATACGGGATAAAGCAGGCTTTTCCAGTGCCGCGGCTGTGTTATTGACGACAAGTCATAGTGAGACAAATCTTGAAGTTGCCCTTGAAGTACGAGGAGACCATCCTGAAATTATCGTTGTTATGCGGTTTGCGGAACAAAAACTTGCAAAACGATTAGAAAAAGATTTTGGTATCACAGCCGTACTTTCACCTGCAGTGCTTGCTGCTGGTTACTTTGTCGATGCAGCGATGCTGCCAATCGCCAAAGCTGCAAACCCGCCAACAAAGGTGATGCGGACACCACGCAGACGAGTCCGTTACGAATTTTGAGCTATTCCTTTGATCCTTTCACTAATTTACATATCTGCAGTAATCGTGTTTCGTACGACACTCAAATTATCCTGGATTGATGCCGCCTATTTCACCACGTCAATTGTGACAACAGTTGGCTTTGGTGATTTCAACCTCGAGCATGCACCTACATGGCTAAAGCTGTATGGAATAACCCTTATGTTCGCTGGCATTATGTTGATGGGGATTATAGCCTCACTCCTCACGCTTTTATTACTTCTGGGGGAGCCATGGAATTGCGAAATGAGTTTATGGCGCTACAGAAGCGTGACCATGTCATTGTGTGTGGTCTCGGCCAGGTGGGAGTAGCCATAACACGCGACCTACTTCAACAAGGTGTTCCTGTGGTTGCAGTAGATCCAGCCGCAACTGATGAGGATCACCGCGAACTCAATCTTCAGTGCCCTCTTGTCGCTGGAGATACAACAAAACCGCAGATACTTCGGAGAGCCGGAATCGAGAATGCACGAGCAATAGTTATATGTACCTCGCATGACGCGCTTAATCTGGAGATCGGCCTCACTGCTCAGACAACTGCTGATGAAAAAAGGGCTCGCTATTTAAGAGTGGTCCTGCGATGTTTCAATTATGACCTCGCAAATAGAATCCAACAGATTTCAAGCGACTATATCTTGTTGTCAGAGGCTAAAATCACTGCACCCGTATTTACGAGTATGGCAATGCAAAATGGCCACACCGCCAAGAATTTTAATAGCTAGCTGCTAGATAAGCTTTGTCTTTCCCGGAATCGCATAACCATTCGATGGCAGATCCCCGTCCCAAACCAGTGATTTCGGGAAAAGGTCAAGTTCGCTTTGTTTTGTCATGAAATCCCAGGTGACTTTTTTACCTGTGTATGCAGAAACACGTCCAAGTACGCCGACCATCGAACTATCTGCGGTCTGCTTAAGCTCAACAATGGGCTTCTCATTTCGAATTGATTCAACAAGGGCTCGATGTTCTTCCCGGTACGCGTCCTTTATCTTACCGCTCTTCTCCCAGACTTGTTTACCTTTGTTGTCAAAAATCCGTGATCCTGAATTTGCTGCACCAATCTCACAGGTTCCTTTTGTGCCATAAATGACATTGGTATTCAGACCCTGTGATCCTGGGATTTGTCGGCACATAAATGAAACTGTACGCCCTTCAGGGTATTCATAAGCCACTGACATGCTGTCCCACATTTCGCTATCTGACGGCCGAGTAAACCGGCCCCCTGACGCATATGCAGAAATTGGGTTTTCGCCCATCACCCAATTAAAGGTGTCTATGTTGTGAACCGCCTGCTCACAGATCTGATCACCGCTCAGCCAGATAAAATGCATCCAATTGGTGAGTTGGTATTCAGTGTCACTCATATTTTTTTTTCGCGGGCGATACCAGATCCCGCTGGTACAGTAACGTGCCGTGATATTGATTATTTCTCCAATAGCGCCATTTCGAATCTGCTCAACCGCCGCGATGTAGTTCACCTGCCGCCGATATTGTGTGCCAGTGACAATAGCCGTTTTATTTTTTGTGGCCAGGGCATGTGCCTCCTGGCACAACTGGTATCCAACTGCATCGATACAGACTGGCTTTTCTGCAAAAACATGTTTGCCTGCGAGTACCGCTTCCTGCAACATTCTTGGGCGAAAGCCTGGAGATGTTGTGAGAAGGACAATATCAACATCAGGGTCGTTCAGTATTTGTTTGTATCCATCAAGACCTGAGTAAAGTTTTGTACTTTGTGCATCCACCTTTTCAGGATGTTCTTTTACCATTGCTTTGAATAGTCTCTCACAATTTGCAAGTTGGAGATCAGCTGCTGCAACAAGCGTTACATCAGTGTTAATGGTGAGGGAGTCATTAACAGCGCCAGTGCCGCGTCCCCCACAACCAATCACTCCCACCCGTAGCGGTTGTGATGATGATTTTGCCGCGGAGGCAGAATGCACCATCGTCGAAGCTGCAAGAGATGCAGCTGCTGTTGTCGAAATAAAACCACGGCGATTGTGTTTTTGGTTATCTAACTTTGTCATGACAAATGCTTTCTGCTGAGGCTGTTGACCGGCTTACCCTAGAAGTGCCTGCTTCATTTGCTTGAGAACAACCTGAAGGCGAGTAAGGTCTCCACCACCTACCTCCGCGGCGACCCAACCGGTAAACTGGATTTCCTGTAAGGCTTCACGGACTGACTCCCAATCAATGTCTCCGTCGGTGATATCTGCAAATCCTTTCCTCGCTCCATTCTGGTCGGCCCTTTCATTGGAATAGCCTTTTATATCAAGTTTGACAATTCGTGGTCCAAGCTGGCGAACCCACGTGGCAACATCACCATAGCGAGCATGATTTCCAAGGTCGAAATAGGCACCTACCCAAGGGCTACAAAAACTATCTATATATTCAGCAAAAGGCTCAGCTGATTGATTACGTGGTCCGTCTGGATCGTAGAACATACCATTCCACACGTTCTCAATAAGTATTCGTTGGCCCAATTTTGCGGCCAGAGGCAGTAATTGTTGAATCTCATCACGAGCACGTTTTTCAGCATCAGGGCCATCAGTAGCACGTCCTAAGACAATAAGGACAGCACTGCCACCAGCTGCATGCGAGACTTCCATGCAATGCCGCAGATTCGAAGACGCAGTTTTACGCTCCGCGGCTTCTGCACTGCTTAGACGTTGTTTCCAGTGTGCATGATTAATGACGTTGTGAACGAATATACCCGTTGACTCAACCGCGCGTCGTAATTCGTCAGGTGTCACACTCGCTGCATCATCGAAATCAACACCATCAAAACCAGCCTCCCTCGAAATTTCGAGTCGCTTTTCGAGGTTCTGACCCTTGATCATTCCATATTTACACGAAAAAAGAATCTCACGATTCAATGCAGGTGATTTTGCGTTTTGACTTGGGCCAGTCGGCGTGGAGGCGCTCGTGATATCTGCGGCTTCAATGATTCGTTGCGCGTATGCAGTGGCACCTATTGTTGTCAGGCTGTTAATAAATGTTCGCCTGTTTGTGGACATGGGATCCTCTTTCCGAGTTTATTACGTTCTGATTGAAAAGACCGCCTGTTTTCGATGCTACCCAAAAATATATAGGCGTGGTTTCGATCGAGAGTTGTAGCCCTGGCACCATCGATGCTGGTTTCCCTGAATGCTGTCATCCCCCTAAAAAATTGAAACCCAATTGAAAGAATACTCAAAACAGACAGTTGTTACATTTTTCCTTTTTTTCTGCTAAATATAGTGGAGAACCGCATTTTTCACGAACGCGACGCAGTTCTCTGTTGAATCTCAACCAATTTGCTGGTCAAGTCTTCCGATTGTACCGGGGGTAACCGTCGTAAACACAGAAAATTTGTTTAACAAAACAGCGTCCCGTTTGTGTTTCCTTCTAGCTTGATGTACTGTGAAAGACGATGGTTTGAGATGAAGTCTTCTTTTTGGCAGTTTTTCAATAGATGAAGCTGCACCGCCCGCCTTCATTCTCCGGCGGGTTTGTCTACCCCTTTCGTTATCACCCCGGAAGCATCTCTGGGTTTATTCATACAACGATGGTACGCACATGACAGAAAATAATCAGGCAGTCTCAGGAATCCCCACACCTCACCCCTGTTCGGGAGGATTTGGGGATCTCGATTTGTCTGAAGAAATGCAGGCGTCGGTGCGTTGTCTTGGCTTTGATCTACCTTCTCCGATTCAAAAAGAAGCCATTCCTGTTATCCAAGAAGGCTTTGACGTCGTTGGACAATCTCAAACTGGCTCTGGTAAGACTGCTGCGTTCTGCATCCCTATCGTAGAAAAAATTAGTACGAAACAAAGAAAACCCCAGGCGCTCATTCTGACTCCGACCCGCGAGCTTGCAAAGCAGGTTGGAAACGAAGTCCATAAATTTGGGAAATATAAGAAAAAACTGAAGACAGCGATAATTTTCGGCGGTGCTTCGTATCGAGACCAATTGCGCGATATACGCGGTGGTGCACAAGTTATTATCGCCACTCCTGGGCGACTGCTTGACCATATAGAACAGTCCACAATTGATCTCTCAACGATCAAGACCCTGGTATTAGATGAAGCTGACCGGATGCTGGATATGGGCTTCCGCGATGACGTGGAAAAAATCCTTCAAAAAGCCTCACCTGAACGACAGACCATATTTTTCTCTGCCACAATAAGTTCTTCAATTAAAGCATTGGTCGAAAAATTTTCTACAAACCCTCGATACATTACGGTGAAACAGGGCGTTGGCCAAGAAGCACCTCTTGTTACAGAAAAAGGATTTAAGGTAAAGCATCAAATGAAGTTTGATGCACTCCTGCGGTTACTTCAGTTTTACGACGCAAAAAGTGGTGTGATCTTTTGCAACACTCAACAGATGGTCGAAAAACTTTCCGAAGATCTAGCAACAAATGGCTGTATTGTTGATCGACTTCATGGGGGTATGGCGCAAGCCCAGCGAGAACGAGTCATGGCGAATTTCCGGAAATCTCGTTTTCATTACTTGGTAGCAACGGATGTAGCAGCCCGAGGTATTGACGTAAACGAGCTTGGTGTAGTCATAAACTATGACCTACCGAAAGACCCGGAAGATTATGTGCACCGGGTTGGCCGTACGGGACGCGCCGGAAAGAAGGGCCTTGCTCTCAGTCTCGTGACAGGTGCTGGTATGCGATCAGTTGCGACAATCGAGCGATTCACAGGCGCGAAATTAACGATTGAAAAACTGCCCTCGCACTCTGCAATACGTAGCCTGCAGAGTGATAAACTTCTTGATTCTCTTCGGATTGACCTCAAGAAAAATGACTTGAATGAAGAAAAAAAGTTGGTGCAAAAGCTGCTTGATGAGGGATGCCAGGCTGAGGATATTGCCGCAGTTGTGCTCCAACGGCTTCTACCTGAGCAAAACAGGGTCGACCATGACACAGACGATGTGCCGGATGGTGTTAAACGCAAGCGTCAAAAACGACGCGAACGCCCTAATTCGAGGCGTGAACCGCGGAAAAAACGTCGTATAGAAAACCAGCGTTCTGCTGGGAAACGTGTACCCAGAAAAAGAAAATTTCACGTTAAAGTGCAGAAATAGACGATGAAATTGATCTAACGGTGGCGCTTTGCTGTTGGTACAAACCGTGCTTAGTTAATGCGATCGGCATTTAATTTCACGGCGGTAATTTCACCAACCCATAGAACTGTGAACACATGTTACTTCAAGTATTGTCTCTGGTCGGATGGTTCGCCGCGATGGTTGTCCTGATGTCCTTAATTGAGCATCAGATTCACTGCAAACTCATGCACAAATTGCCAAAGCTTACTTTCTTAAAGAATTCTAAGTTGAGGAAAAAAATCTTTACGAGCCATGCCGTTGAGCACCACACTCAGTACCGCAAGGTGTTCCACGATGACCCCATGCCTAAGGGCGAGGATCGTGGAATTCGGTTAAATTTTTGGGAAGGACTCGTGGAAGGCCTGCCGATAGCGATCATACTGTTCTGGTTTTCCCCCGTGGGTGCAGGAATGTTTATGCTTGTCGTAGCTTTGCACCATACGATCTGGAATCAAATCCATTTGGAAATGCATCAGCCGACTGGCAGGTTTTTTAAGAACTGGTGGATCTACAAGTTCTGCGCCCGCCATCACTTCTTGCATCATAAATATCCCGACAAAAACTTTAACGTTGCGTTTCCTATCGGAGATTTCATCTGTGGGACGATTGCGAAGCCATCCGAAAAGGACTGGGAAGACATGCGGGCTGAAGGCATTGCCTAAGATGATCTTGAAAGCATTATGAGGGGCCAGTCCTGGCGTCATTTGGTCTGCCAGACGTCATTTGGATCAAGAATTTTTGCTGCCTCTTCTTTAAGCCATTTCTTGGCCTGTTTATTATTTTGTAGATAGGCATCCCAAAATGCGGTTGTAATTACCTGAATGGCAGTATGGTGCTTTGGGTTGTGAGGCGGTTCGTTTTGGCGTGGCCTGTCAGAAAAAGCAGAATGCCTTGCTTTATCAAAGACGAGTTCATAAGCATTTCCAGACGGCAACGCTTCAAATACAGCACGCCTCGATTCAACTGTTTGATTACTGAGCATAGGAACACTATCGCGCGTTCCTGTTAGTAGAAGGCAGGGGGTCGTCACTGCACCAAATGCTGACCCGGCGGACTGGAGTGACGGGCTGCTTGGGCTCATGAGTACCGCCGCTTGTATCCGCTTTTCTTTTTTGGTCGAACTCAGCCAGCGTTGCTGGCCAATCATGAGCTGTGACGTTACTGCTCCCATCGAATGTCCCGCCATTCCGACGTTATTTTCATCCATTCTGCCGTAGAAAGGGCTTTCCTTATGGTTGGTCCAAACACTCATGGCATCGAGAACATCCGTCACGTCGTCTGCGCGAAGATTCATATTCGCTCGTGTGGCAGCCCCACGAAGTTGCCGCAAGGCCTGACTAGGGGACACACCCTTGAGAAGCGAGTCATCACTACCTGGGTGCTGGAGAAATATTGTCGCATAACCCCTCCCAGTCCAGTGGGCTCGAACATACTTGTACCCGTTCCGTGAACCGCCGAGTCCGTGGCTAAAAAGAATTACTGGCAGCAGCCCCTTTTTTTCAGGCAAGGAAATTAGTAGCGGTATGACTCTGCCCTCGTTTGATGACTCGATGTAGATGGCGTGAGATTCTTCTAGATCAAAAAGCCCGCCAGCAGGGTCATATGCAAGACAAGGAACACAAAACAAGCTAGAGCAAATCACGAGCGTGAATACACTGTACTTCTCAAGTTGTTTCAATTGATGAGGGAGACACGTATTGATAGTTAGCCTCCTCCTGATGTTGAATAATCCCAATCGGATTTCCTGAACTGAGCCAAGTTATTGTATGAACCGACACTTGCTACCTACCATACTTTATTAGTTTTAAACAACTTTCTGCTACAGGAACAACTTCCTTAAAGACCCTTCATTGGCACTCAACATATGAAAATACAATCGCTTCAAGGGAGCCATGCGCTCCGCTTGGCAATGACAGCCGCTGTCGAACCGAATCTGGTGCTGAGCATGCAAGAACCCCAAGAGAAGTCCTTGTTATGGTAGTGTTGAATATTTATCACGTGAGAGGATATTAACTCCCCATGAGGCTCTTGTCATGGAATATTCATAAAGGCATCGGCGGAAGGGACCGGCGTTATTCGCTCCAGCGGATCATCGATTGCATTCATCATGAATGCCCTGATCTTGTGTGCCTACAGGAAGTTGACCGACTCGTACATCGTAGTGATTACGACGATCAACCACGGGTACTTGGGCAAACACTTAAGTTTCAGTCGATCTTTCAGGCTAACGTTCCTGTCGCAAACGGGACCTATGGCAATCTCATTCTTTCAAGGTGGGCGGTCGGTAGCACGCATCGAATTTCCCTTAAACGAGGTATACGGAAGTCCCGTGGTGCACAGCTCATTCATGTGGAGACGCCAGAGGGTGTTATTCATCTCGTGAATACGCATCTCGGCCTCGACGAAAGAGAACGGCATTGGCAGGTCGAAGCTCTTCTTACACACCAACTTTTTCAGCCTTCTCAGGCGATCCCCACCATTATCGCTGGTGACTTTAATGACTGGAGAAACACACTTGCTGAAAGATCCTTGGCCAACCGCGGGTTTCAGCAGGTGACGTCACCTCCGTCAGAATTTCGAAGCTTTCCTTCTTGGCTACCTGTTGGCGGTCTCGATAAGATATTTTACCGTGGAAACGTCACTATGAATGACGCGAGGGTTGTGCGAACGAGCCTTGCGCGCATCGCGAGCGATCATCTACCGATAGTCGTTGACTTCTCACTTGAGCAAGGCGTTTCACGCCTCTGACGCCATTTGAAGAAGAACTTGTTTCGCGGCTTTAACGGTTTGTTGAATCTCATTTTCAGTATGTGCTGACGAGAAAAAGAGCGCCTCAAACTGACTGCACGGTAGGTAAATGCCGTGCTCAATCATGCCCCAAAAGAACTTTGCATACTGTTCAGTGTTACTTTCGCGTGCCGTCTTCCAACCAGTTACTCGCCGCGTTCCTTCGGAAAACGCACCGGCTTGGAAAAAGATGGTCATCATGCTGCCAACACGCGCAATGTGGCAAGGGATACCAGCTTCTACTGCAGCGTTTCGAAAACCTTCCTCCAGAATCTTTCCATTTTGATCCAGTGCCTTGTACGGCGGATGATCCTTTAGTTCTGCCAGCGTCGCCGCTCCTGCCGCAACGGCCAATGGGTTGCCGGAAAGGGTGCCAGCCTGAAAAACTTTACCAGCCGGTAACACTTGATTCATAATATCGGCCTTCCCGCCATAAGCACCGAGCGGAAGTCCACCACCGACAATTTTTCCTAGTGTTGTAATATCAGGAGTTACTCCATATAGCTCCTGTGCTCCACCAAACGCGAGCCGAAACCCCGTCATCACTTCATCAAACACAAGAATGGCCCCATGTTTTTCAGTGATTGTTCGAGCGGTCTGAAGAAATTCGCGGGAGGGTTCAACCAAACCCATGTTGCCGACAACTGGCTCCATGAGCAGTGCCGCTATTTTATCGCCACGCTCTTCAAAGACTCTTTCCAAAGCTTCGGTGTCGTTGTATTCCAATACGAGCGTGTCTTTTGCTGTACCGGCTGTCACACCAGGGGAATCGGGAACTCCAAGCGTAGCTGCAGCGGACCCTGCCGAAACCAATAAACTGTCAGCATGACCGTGGTAGTTGCCAGCAAATTTTATGATGACCTCGCGTCCAGTCGCACCACGCGCAAGTCGAACAGCACTCATGGCTGCTTCGGTGCCTGAACTTACCATCCTCACTTTCTCGATACTTGGAACAGCCTCAATAATCTGTTCAGCGAGTCCACTCTCAGCTTCGGTTGGGGCACCATAACTCGTACCTCGAGAGAGTGCGTTTTCAATGGCTGCAACAACTCGTGGATGGCGGTGTCCGAGGATCATTGGTCCCCACGATCCAATATAATCGAGATAGGTACGGCCATCGATATCTGTGAGTTGGGCCCCCTGCCCTGACTGAAAAAAGATTGGTTCACCACCCACTGCTCCAAAGGCTCTAGCAGGAGAATTTACTCCTCCTGGAATAAGTTGCTTTGCACGATTGAAGGCCTTATGGCTAAGCACGCGTGTATCGGTCATTCTTGCTGTCCCTTGCTTAAAACTTTTTCATTTTCAGTTTGATCAATTCTGGTAAGGAGTTTTTTAGCTTCTTTCGCGATGTTTTTGGTATGAGGACGTTCACCATAGGTTTCAATCAGACTCTGCAGAAGAAGCTTGGTTTGCTCAAACTGTTTCTCCGCCACCTTTGTGTCTTTTGAATCACTTGCTTGAGTGTAAAGCTTTGACGCTTCCTGGAGGACATTGTTGGCCCGCTCTAGATCCTCTATTTGTTCTTTCCCAGCGCTTTGCTCCAGTCGAAGGATCTGACGATCAATGAGGCTAAGCCACGTTTCCTTATCCTCCACGGAAAGGTTTGCGTCCAAAGGAGCAGTCTTCTGTGCATGAACCGTTCGCACTGCCTGCATAGCCTGTAAGGCCGCGGAGGGACTCTCTGGCTCGCGGGATATGGCCGCCCTATAGTCGCGCTCGATGGCGGGTACCACACGCGAACCGAGAACCCTACGACGCATTTTTGCCTCGAGAATATTCACACGAAGCTGATGCTGCAGTGAGCTCACAACCAAAGCTCGATCATCGTCTGGATAACGCTTTAGAAACTCATCGAGTTCCACGCGTACACGCCGGAGATCAGGTGCTTCTCCCTGCGTCTCGAGACTGATAGTTTGGTACAACTCGTCTGCGGTCCTTGGCTTAATAATCCACCACGCTACTGAAACAAAAAAAAGCACTGTCACAGCGGTCACAAGCGTGTCAACACGAATCCGCTGCCAGCGATGCCGTTTGCTCTCCTTCTTTGCAGCTCGATCAAATTCCTCAACCGTGACAAATCTTCTTGCGAGTTTCGTATCTACAACTGTCGACTTCGAGTCGTCATCTGCGTCAGGAGTTGTAGCATCACTGTCATTACTCGTAGCCTGTTTCGTTAGACGCTGTCCAATTGGAACATTGTTTCCCAAATCAGGGTTTTCACTTAAAGAAGCTGCTTTGTTTTGTGCGCTCTGCGAAGTGGAATGGGATGGGTCCTGTTTTTTCGTTGGTGGCTGCGTCTCCTTTAAAACACATGGAAGTTCTGTCGTTGCATCAAGGGCTCCATCTGAACTGTCACCTAATTCATGATGCGTTTTGGCTTTTGTCTCTGCAAATAAATCAACCGCAGGAGGAATGTCCTGGTAGCCTTTCTTTTGTGATGATGCTTCAGTAAGTGAGGATGACCGGTCATGATTTGTTGGTGCTCCTGGGTCAGCATGGTTTTTGATAATTAGAGATGGAGAACCATCGCCATGGGTATGGCCCATATTTTCATCCTGCGAAAGCATATCCTGTATCGCCGTTAGTCGACGCCCAACTGCGAGCGCACTCGCCGGACGTTTGGCAGGGTCTTTGGCAAGTAAGTCATCGATGAGAGTATCGAGTTCTTTAGGGATCTTATCTCGGAAGCTTCTTACCCTTGGGGGAGCCTCACGGAGTTGTTTGGTAATGATCTCGGTTAATTGTGAACCTCGAAACGGTGGCTTCCCGGCAATCATCGTGAACATGACGAGCCCAAGCGTATAGAGGTCTGCACGAGCATCTAGGGGTTTGCCAGCTGCCTGCTCTGGCGCCATGAATTCGGCAGTACCGACAATACTTCCGTGAGCTGTCTGACTAGCTGCGCCGAACAGTTTAGCGATACCAAAATCGGCAAGCTTTACCTGTGCGCCGGCTTGTTGTGCGTCATCAGGAACAAGAAGGTTCGCCGGCTTTAAATCCCGATGGATAATTCCATGATCATGGGCGACTTTGAGTGAACGGGCAATTTCAATGGAGAAGGCTATTACCTCTTCCGCAGCAAATATACGGCCACCACGTATAAGTCGTTCTAGACTCTGGCCATGAACAAGTTCCATTGAAAAGTATGGTTGACCATCATCTTCGCCATAGGCAATAAGCTGGACTATCCCGGGACACCGTAGCGGCTTCAACGTTTGTATTTCTGCATTAAACCGTTCTTTAAGCCCGAAGTCATCAGCAAGGTGGGGCGCGAGCACCTTGACTGCAACATGCTCACCAGTGCCCTCATGTTCAGCCTCATAGACTGCACCCATGCCACCTCTTCCAAGGCGCTTAATAAGAACATACGGGCCGAGTTGCTGTGATTCCATGATGTACTAGTCTATCTTCGTGTCGATTGGTGTAGAACCGGTTTCTTGATGTTTTGACAGATCCCACTGCGTAAAAGCTATGACTACGAAGGAAAAAGGTACTTACCGTTGAATGGAACAAAAAGATTTCTTCCTGCCAACTCGAATCAGGCTGTCGGCCTTGGTGAGTATTGCAGGGACTTCCTGTTTGCGCCACAGTGTGTCTCGCCAGAAACCCTAGCACTGACTGAGCGTTTTCATATTGATAGTGTGGGCTGTGGAGTATCGGCTCTCCACCATCACGCTAACGCGTGCACTGTCCTGCGACGAGAATCGCTCCAAACCCGCCCGACCACAGCGCAAAAAGGTGGCATTTGTCTCGGCGCACACGTAGCAGTGGACACTGTACGAAGTGTGGGGGCAAATGTTGCAGCAGTGCGTGAATGGGATTCGAACGGCACAAATTTTGGATACGATAAGAATACTGGTCACGTAGCCGGGGAATTTGGTCACAATGACTTCTATCCCGTGGCCATAGCAGCTGGTCGTGAAAAAGGTTTCGATGGAAATCGCACATTACGAATGATGCTGCTCATTGATGAAATCCGGGGACGATTAGCAGAAGTATTTCCACTTCGAAAATACGGCATAGATCATGTTCATCACGGAGCGGTCGCATGTGCGGCCGCTTTCACGGCTGCCTTAGGCGGATGTCCTCTTCAGATCGAGTCAGCTATCGGCCTTGTTGTCGCTCACTATGTACCATTTAGGGCAATTCGTGCTGGTGATCAACTCTCTGATAGCAAAGGTTCATCAGCAGCATTTGCAGCCGAAACTGCTTTGCTCGCATCATACCGAGCGATCGATGGATTTCAGGGCCCACGAGATATTTTTCGCAACCCACTTGCCATTTATCGGTTGAACGAGCCGTGTCGAGACGGATTAAGCCCATTTGACCTTGATCTCGGTGAGTCTGGCGATGCATTTGCAATACATTCGATGCACTTCAAACTCGGCTTGTATGAACATCAGTCAGCTTCTGCGTTACAGTCACTGATTAATCTTCTTGCTATCACCCCCCAGATTGTCAAAGACCTCGATTCAATTTTGTCAATTACTATTACCATTTATGAGCCGGCTTTCTCAATTATCGCTGACCCGGCTAAGCGGTCCCCACAAACCAGACAGTCGGCAGACCATTCGTTGCCGTACATCGTTGCAAAGACACTACAAAAAGCAGCGTTAAAGTTTGCAGCTGGATATCTACGCTGTGGTTGGATTGAGTTGATGCTTCTACCGGAAGACTACTCCAATAATGCAATCACAAGTAAGGAATTGGCCCGTGTTATCGAAAAGATACACATCCAACACGGCGGTCAAGAGTACGATTCTTTGTACCCAGAGGGAATCCCAGCACGTGTTTCTATTGTTCACAAACAGTTCGGTAAACTGGATGGCGAACTCTGTATCTTTCCACTTGGACACTCACAATCTGATCCTAAAGAGACCGCTTTGGTCGTGAATGAGAAATTTGAACGACTCGTGGGCGAAGCTGTAGAAAGCCCAAAGAAGCTAGCAGAAGAACTTAGGCTTTGTGATATGCCGGCCGATCACGTTGCCAGCCTGTACAGTTTCCGAATAAAGGAAGTGCCTACAAAGTAATGAGTAGAAGTGAAATACATGGTGTCATCGCCGTTGACAAACCTCCTGGAGTGACGTCAAGGCGGGTGGTTGATAAGGTGTCACGTGCCCTCTCAACAAAAGCTGTTGGGCACGCGGGCACGCTTGATCCACTGGCGAGTGGCGTTGTAATCGTCTGCGTAGGTCACGCAAGAAAGCTTGTGGATTTTATACATCAACAGACGAAATCATATTCCGTATCATTTCTCTTAGGTCGTTCGAGCCCTTCAGATGATTTTGAGACGGAAATTAGCCTCGAGAGTGACCCCCACCGCCCCTCCATCACACAAATTGAGGGAGCCTTGCAAGCCCAACGCGGCACAATTATGCAGATGCCTTGTGCTTACTCGGCAAAGAAAGTCGCCGGCAAACGGGCATACAAACTAGCTCGGCTAGGGAGACAGGTTCGGTTACAACCAAAGAAAGTTCAGATTCATCAACTAGAGATAACAAGATACGAATGGCCAAAGCTTGACTTATCACTTGTCTGCTCAAGTGGAACATTTGTACGTGCCGTTGGAAGAGATCTCGCTACTAGCGTCGGAACGCATGCTGTGATGGAGACACTTGTCCGGACCGCAGTTGGTCCGTATTTTCTTGAAGAAGCACTACCGCTCAACGCTATTTCATCGGATACTTCAGCTCTAGAATCGCTTTACTCAGCAATGAAACCACCTGTTTCGGCTCTTCCTCACTTGACTAAGCGAACACTGGCGACGCATGAAATCACACAAGCAGCACGCGGGGGACACCTCACTGCACGAGCGGGCATGATAGGTGATGCTGTCGCCGCGATTGACGAAGATGGTGTCCTGGTTGGTATTTTAAGGGCCCTACCTCAAGGCGGATGGCGGCTTCGGCCGAACTTTATTGATACAAGTCCACAACCTGAGAACGTGCAGGCCAACAACCACAAAATATGAGCATGTGAACGTGATCCCGCCCAATGATTTTAAACGTTCATTCCACGGTTGCACCACGCTACGAACAAAGAGGCTGACCCCTTGGTAGATGATTCTTCCAAATACCGACGGGAGCGCATCTCTGCGGCTGTATTCCTTATTGGATTTATTGCCTACAGTGTGTTTCTTGTGGTGGCGACCCACCTTCCGCAGGTGCATACGCTCGTACGAGGTCCAGGTGTGGATAAATGGTTACACCTTTTGGCCTACGCATGTCAAACAGTCCTTGCAATGGGTATTCTCTATTTTACGAACCGCCTACAACCTCCATTCGTCTTGGTTCTGATTATCGCATTGGCGGCATTCGGAGCGGCTGATGAAATCACCCAGCCGATGTTTCACAGGCAGGCAGAATTTTTTGACTGGCTAGCCGATTGTGCAGGCATCGTTCTTGGGGTTTGTGCGGTATATCTGTTTGTGCGTTCTCGTAAAAAGAAAGACATTTGAACCAGGGGTAACACTATGGTCCATCAGTTCAGCAAAGCAACCGTTGCGGCAGTAATGGATTTTGCCATTTTGAAGCCAGACCAAACGACACACGATCTTGAGTCTGCAGTTTCTTTGTGTGGCGAACTATCTATTGGATGTCTTTGTGTTCGGCCAATAGATGTTCGTCACGCAGTCCGGTTGTTAAACCAACAGAAGACAGTTGTTGGTAGTGTAGTAGGATTTCCCCATGGAACTCACACGACTGTCGTCAAAGCACATGAAGCAAGGATTGCGTTGGAAAATGGGGCGAGAGAACTTGACATGGTTCTTGCGCTGCCTGCATTGCTCAACGGTGATTACAACACCGTATACGACGACATTGTTGCGGTCGTACATGAATCACAGCAGGCGGATGCATTGGTCAAAGTCATCCTCGAAACCAGTTGCCTAAACGAGGCAGAGATCGTGCAGGCCTGCCAGATTGCAGAATCGGCCGGGGCAGCATTTGTGAAGACCTCAACCGGTTTCTCTTCACAGGGTGCAACGCCAGAGGCTGTCCGCATTATGCTTGAAACAGTTGATGGACGGCTTGGTGTAAAGGCGAGCGGTGGAATTCGAACCTGGGATGAATGTCTCAGCTACTTGGAGATGGGCTGCACGCGAATTGGTGTTGGTGATCCGTTGGCAATCTTGTCAGGTGCACCAGACAAGGTCTGAGAACCTTCACTCAAGGTGCATTGACTAAGCCAGAAAAGCCACCTCAGATGAGTCGTGGACGTTACCCATCAAAAATCAGCATGACGTAGGCAGCGAATAGAATCAGGTGAACAACACCCTGTAAAAGCGTTGTTTTTCCGGTACCTAGTGTTATGACGCTTGTTAGGAGCGTGAGCGTAAGCATAGCAATATCCGTTGGCTCAAGACCAAGTTCAAGGGTACGTCCCGAGAAGAATCCTATGGCCAACACAACTGGAACCGTCATGCCAATAGTACTTGTCGCTGAGCCGAGCAGAATATTGATTGTCCTCTGAAGTCTGTTACTGAGAGCAGCGCGCAAGGCACTAAGCCCCTCTGGTGACAGAACAAGAATAGCCACAAGAAATCCACCAAGTGCCGGCGGTGCATTGAGTGTGTGAATACCATGATCGACTAGCTTTCCGAGATTTTTGGCAAGAAACACCACAGGAATCATGCTCAAGACGAGAAGTGCTGCATGTGTGAAAGTGGTGTATGGCGGTTCTTCATGTTGCTGCGTACTAATCGTTGGCGAAAGAAAATATGTAGCTTGGCTTCCTGTTTGTACAAGCAGGAAGATAATATAGAGCCCGGCGGATGTTACGAGCAGGAAAGCCGCCTGCAGTGGAGAGACGTTACCGCCTGGAGCCGACTGAGTAAAACGGGGGACAATCAGTGTAAGAACCGCAAGTGGTACCAGAACGCCGAGATATGCGTTCGCCCCGGAAAGGTTGTATTCCTGTCGGTGGTGACGGATCCCACCAGCCAACAGTGTGCCACCCAGCATGCCAGTTAGAACAATCATTACGACGGAAAACATCGTATCTCGTGCAAGGCCAGGATGTGCCTTTCCTGTCAGACTGACCGCTGCAATCATCGCCACTTCGATGCCAATTACAGCAAGCGTGAGCACTATCGTGCCGTATGGCTCGCCAAGTCGGATGGCTAATGCATCAGCATGACGGACCACGCCGAATGACAACCATAATATGGAAAGAAACAGCCACAGAAAACAGAAGCCCGCCCAGACTGGCTGAGACAAATCTGAGAGCCACGTCGGTCCATAGAGTAACCAGAGAGTGACCGTAGAAATTCCTACCAGTAGCCCTTTTTCAGTTCGCACGGATGCAAATATGGTTTTCATTAACTTGGGCCTGAAGAGGCGTGTCAGGATAAGAATCCGCGGTGAATGACTTTCATTTTCATTTAGTGAGACGTCAGTTTCCAATCCAGCGTTTGTGACCCCGATGTCACATCCGCCATTAATGTGGACTGGCGGTTGTATCGTTCAGGCAGTTTCTCTGGTATCTCGATTTTATTTCCCTCCTTGGTCGTTCGCCAATCGTATGTCGTGATCCTTACTGTATTCTGGCCGGTGACCGCGCCAGGGCAATCTGGAAGATATTGAAGCGTGTAGTACCCTTTGCTGTTTGTTATACCGTAGGCGGTTGACCCCTGATGTGGCGTGAATTCAACGGTCGCACCTGATACGGGCTCACCATCGAGAAAAACCGTTCCAGAAACTCGTCCCAACGATGTACCTGTCGGTGTTGAAAAAATCCAGACAGCGGTTCTCCCCGCAATGAGCAGGCAAATACTAATGCCAAGAACAGCGATCACAAGCTTCAGTTGAGGGCGGCCCTCCAGCCTTTTAGTAGTACGTTTATATAACTCTTCTCCTATCGCCTGAACGATTGCAACAAGTTCTGCCAAATCAGCGGCCACAGCATACTTTCCTTTGATACCTTAGAAACTCTTACGGTGTAGTAGTGGCGACACCGTCATTCCGTATGCCTAACCGCTGAAATACACCAAGTTGTGATGCAACATATGTGGGGTTGTTATTGTTGAACGTGACACCATCATTTGAAAATGAGATATCATCATTCAGCGACTGAACACTCCCGTCACAATAGAGAAAGTTTCCACCGCCCGGGTGTGCACTGCTGAACCCTTCGGTACAAGAATTAGTAGGTTTTATTGGACGCGGATCGTTGAGTTTTATGCTTACCCGTGCCCGCACCCAGTAACTACCCCACATGTCAGGGCCTGGAGGATTTCGTACGCCAATCCAAGTTGCTGCCCGGCATCGATCGTGCCTTTCACCAACTGCAAATGTTTTCGTCAAACCGTCGCTGATATCTGCTAATCGCACCGGTGTCTCTGACCAAAAAATCCCATTTCCGTTCGACCCGATTACTGGCATTGGATCATTGAGTCCACCATTGCCAACATAGTTGGAAGTTCCCGGTTCAAAATCGCTTGGGCAGTTGTCGCAGTCAAAGAGACGATTGTATTGGGGGCCATTGTTATTCCCTCCTGGCAGTGTTGGTGGAGTCAGGTCACTTGGGCAACGAAAAAGCCCAATTGAACTACTGAGAAGGGGTCTGGTTCCCGAATCGCCAATGGCATCCCGAAGTGTAGTACTGGATACTCTCAGTGAATCATACAGAACAGATTGTTCGAGCATCGGGAGAATTTGCACTGGCCAGCCCCATTCAGCTTTCCGTGAACCCCCGGGTTGCCACCCAACTGGGAACTCTCCACGGGCATTTTCGTACACATGAAGGGCGACACCAATCTGGTGAAGGTTATTGACACAAGCAATTCTTCTGCCACTTTCACGTGCCGACTGGACCGCAGGAAGGAGCAGGCCGACGAGAACACCAATGATAGCTATTACCACTAAAAGTTCGATCAGTGTGAAGCCCATCCGTCGGGAACTCTCTGTTAAAACAGGCTTTGGTCGCATAAATACGACTGTGTTATCGTTGGTCATACGTATTATGCCTGTCTCATGATTCAAGCAGTAATCAAATACAAGGGTTTGGTTCAAGCCCCACTTGTTGGCATTATTGCGTATTGTAAACAAAAAACAAAAATAATTTCACAGTGTCGTTAAAGGGAATGATTGCCAATTACGTATAGCCCGATTGCGGTAGTCATGCATAACGCAGCAAGAAAGCGTCTCACAAAAACAGTTTGTTCAATGTTGCTCTCGAGCTGATGCCACCCCTGGCCCGAAAGTACAACTCCAAGAATTACAGACACGATACCACGAGTTGATTGCAGTATGGTGCTCAGGATGACTCCAACAGAACCAATGCACGCGTAAAGGCTAAACATTGCAAGGAGCCAGGCTGTTGAGTATTCAACAGCAGCCCGCCAGTCACGAAGCGTCGGTTGTTGATCTCTTGCGTACTCAAGCATGGCAAACGGCATAACAAGGAGTCCGATGAATACGTATGTAACAAGGAGTGCCAGACAACCCACGGAAAAGCGACTCAGGTGCATAACGTTCTGCATTGCATCGATCATCTCGACAATGCCAAGATCGGCAATCGCAAAGCAAATACATCCACACGAGAGGAGCATCAGTGATTGAAATGGCAGGCCACTGCCCCCCTGCTGTAGAAGAATTGCTGCAACCGCACATAGGGTTACTGCAAACCACTGAGCGACAGAAAGTGTCTGCCCAAATACCAAGGAGACAATTAGGGCTAATGCGATAATCTTCAGGCCTAATAATGGTGAAAGTTGAGACGCATCCGTTTTTCTTAGAACGTTAAATACAGCCGACGTGCCAAAAAAATAGGTTGCGGTTGATATGACGCATGGGAACCAGATATCCCATGTCCACATCCTCGGAGAAAAAATTTCTAATGAATAAATAGATAGAGCGGCAGACGCGGAAAATACACCCATAATGACATGGGCAAAAATTAACATGCGTCGGCTGGCCTGCTTCTCCCGGGTGCCATGATGACGGGAGACCAAATATGACACAGAACTGAAAAAAGCTGCTGCAAGACCAGCAAGAATGCCAAACAGAAGAGTATTCACAACGTTTTTAACCGGGTGGGATTGATACCAATCTATTGACTGCAGGCACAGGGTTTACGCACACGGCATAGCCGTTGCAATCGTTGCCTCTGTTTCGTCTTCAAAGCGGCCGATCGGGCGACCTGCAATTTATACGGCGGGTAGAGTTGAGAGAAGAAGTCTTTATCTACACAGGAAAATACTCAAATGGCAAGTGCCAACCAGCAAATTGGTGGTGGTGTAGCCCAACGCCTTGCAAACGGTGACTACATTATTGACCCCGACATTCCGCAACACGTTGGTGCCAGCCGACTGCGACAGATTGTCGCCATGGTTCTCTTACCTGTTGTTGTCTTTGTTTCGATGGCACTAGTCAGTTTTGATCCAGCGGATCCGCCCGCCAGTAGGGGATTTCCACCTCGTCTCGAGCCGGTCAATTTGTGTGGACATCTCGGCAGTACGATCGCCGCTTTAATTTTTCAATCCACTGGCGTCGCTGGTTGGCTTGGAGTGGTCCTTCTTGGCGGATTTGCCGTCGGTCTTTTACGCGGGCAACGTTATACGGATTTGCCATGGCGGGCAACGGGGGCAGTGCTGTCCATTACGGGCCTTGCTACTCTTTGCACACTTTTCCTGCCTTCCTTCATCCCTCGTCCCATATGGGGGCCCGGTGGACTCGGTGGCACACTTTTTGCGGATCTTGCAACGCGTTATGTCGCAAATACTGGTGCCGCGATTGCAGCAGCGACCGTTCTTGGGTTGGGCCTATATCTTGTCGCTGACAAATTCATGTTCAGATGTGGTGGTTTCCTTGTTGTAATGCTCACTCGACTTGGTGACAGAAGTATCAGTCTTATTCAATCGTTATTTTCAGGTACAGGAACACTTGAACATGATGCCACGGAAGAGGCGGAAGACCTTGCATGGTGGCAGAAACGACGAAGAGGTGGAAGTACCTGCTCTGATCCTGATGAAGATGAACACGAAGAACTTGCCATTCGTGTGCGCGGAAAAAAACAAATCGAAGAAGTAGATGAGGAAGAGTACGAAGAGGAGGAATACGAAGACGACGAAGGAGAAGAACAAGAATTAACCGAACCTGTTACAGCAATGGTTCCTATTAAGAACCGACAAACTCGGCCGACCCGACAACTAGAACTTGATATTTCACCAGATCCAGAAGGTAACTACGAACTGCCGTCTCTCGACCTTCTCCTGCCTCCGGACCATTTGGAACTCGATGAACAGGAGGCTGAAGTTCGCAAACGTGCGAAAATTCTAGAGAAGACATTTGCCAACTTCGGTTTTAAGGTCCGAGTTGTTGAGGTTGAAACTGGCCCAGTTATTTCGCAGTACGAGATTGAGCTGGAGGCCGGCTTGCGTCTCGCAAAGATAACAAACCTTGCTGATGACCTTGCAATCGCCTTGCGTGTGCCGAGTGTTCGTATTGTCGCACCAATCCCAGGTAAAAACTCTGTCGGTGTGGAAGTGCCGAATACGGATCGCCAGATGGTAAGACTACGTGAAGTCATGGAGGAAACACATGCGAAAACGCGTAGCATGAAGATCCCTATTTATCTTGGCAAAGATGTCGCCGGCAATCCCATGGCAGTCGATCTTGCAACAATGCCTCATCTTCTCATTGCCGGTCGAACAGGGACAGGTAAGAGTGTATGCCTCAATTCAATCATTGTTTCCATGCTCATGACAAGACGTCCCGATGAGGTTCGCATGCTCATGATAGACCCGAAGATGGTTGAGCTAACACCTTATAAGTCACTGCCACACTTGATGCATCCTGTCGTAACTGACATGAAAAAGGCAGAGGCGATCCTCGCCTGGGCTGTTGACAAAATGGAACAACGGTACACCCTTCTTGCTCGTGCAGGAGTTCGTCATTTAAGCCAGTACAATTCCCTTGGCAGAGATGAACTTTTGAAACGCATACAGCCGGAAAGCGAGGAGGAGGCAAACTCTATTCCAACAACTATGCCCTACATCGTCATGATTGCCGATGAGATCGCTGACATGATGATGACTGCCGGAAAAGAAATTGAACAGTACATCATCCGGCTAGCGCAGAAAAGTCGCGCTGTAGGTATTCATCTCATTCTCGCCACACAGAAACCTACTGTTGATGTCATTACGGGGCTTATTAAAAGTAATTTGCCTGCGAGAATTGCGTTCCAGGTTGCGAGTCGCACAGATAGTCGTGTCGTACTTGATGAGTGCGGGGCAGAACGTCTACTTGGTAACGGTGATATGTTATTCCTTTCACCCGGAACAAGTCTCACCCTACGCGGGCAGGGGACCTTTGTAAGTGATGATGAAATCGGCCGGGTCATGGCTACCGTTGGGACAAATGAACCCCAATATGCTAAGGAACTTGTCAATTTACAACCGGCTGCGTCTGGTGACACACCTGCGAAAGGCTCACCCGCAAAAGACCGCGACGAATTGTACGAAGCTGCTGTAGAAGTTGTTATCCGAGAGGGTCGCGGTAGTGTCTCTTTGCTGCAGCGGGCGCTCGGCGTTGGATATGGTCGTGGTGCGCGCATGATCGACTTCATGGCCGAAGACGGGATTGTAGGCCAATATGCGGGTAGTCAGGCCCGTGAAGTGCTCATGACGATGGAGGAATGGTCGGCGTCACAAGGTGAAGAGCCGGTACCACCTGACCCACCACCACGAAGGCTCAAGATAAATCCACACGCCGAGGACACTGTAGGCGAGGAGTCATACGCTGATGACGCGGACGAAGATGACGAGGCAACTTTAGTCTCTGAAATGGAAGAGCAAGACGACGCTGATGAACATAGCGACAATGATGACGACGACCTCGAAGAAGATGATGAAGAATACGAGTACGTCTACGAAGACGAGGATGAAGAAGAGGAGTATGAAGAGGAAGAAGAAGAGACGGATGAATAATTCCTAAATTCTCATCCTTGAACTCATGCGGTCTGGCAATAACAACAACGTAAATTTCCATTTCAGGTAGCACCTGACGGTTTATAGGGGGGTTTCATATGCAGTGGTGGTTCGTCGGGGCTGCAGCCCTTGCCGGTTGCTTCATCGCAGTTCAAGCAGCAGCGAATAGTGCCTTTCGCGCGTCATTAGACAGCCCGTGGTACGCTGCTTTCTTTTCAATCACCGGAACAATGGTGTGCGCTGTATTGTTCCTGATTTGCCTTCGCCCTCCACTTCCCACAAGTGGAATCCTTCGCACCACTCAATGGTGGAACTGGATCGGGGGTCCCCTAGGCGCCGCCTTTGTGCTTTCTGGCACCCTTCTTGTACCACGCCTTGGTACCGCGACTTTCCTTGCGGCAGCCGTCGCAGGCCAACTAACGTGCGCGTTAGTCATCGATCATTTCGGCCTCATGAACATCAACCAGCACTCTATCTCATTAGGAAGACTTCTCGGAGTCGTTTTGGTCGTCAGCGGCGTACTAGCAGTGAAATATCTTTAAGACGTAACTCAGAACCAACTTATTAGTAAAAAATACTGAGTAAAAAGGTGCATCTAATAGTTAAATGGGTTTCGAAGCATTAGAAACGAAGGTATTCTGAAACTGCACGTTCCTCAAAAAAATTGGTACTTCATGCGTACGATTGAAATTTATGACACAACACTTCGAGATGGTTCACAGGGAGAAGGAGTCAACTTTTCACTCGAAGACAAACTCGCAATCGCAAAACGACTCGACGAGGCCGGTGTGAACTTCATTGAGGGTGGATATCCACTCTCAAATCCCAAGGATTCCCAATTTTTCAGCCGTGCCTCTGCGCTCAACCTCAAGAATGCCAAACTCTGTGCATTTGGGATGACCCGCCGACGAGGTACAGAGCCGCGGCTTGACCCAGGCATGAAAGCTCTTCTCGAAGCAGAAACACCAGTCGTAACCATTGTCGGCAAGACGTCCTGTTTCCATGTTGAGACGGTCCTTGGTGTCAGTCGTGATGAAAATCTCAATATGATTGGAGAGACAGTTGAATACCTCACATCGAAATCAAGAGAAATATTCTATGACGCCGAACATTTCTTTGATGGATGGAAGCTTGACTCGTCGTACTCACTCGAGACGCTCCGGGCAGCAGTTGCAGGTGGTGCAACCCGTCTTGTGCTCTGTGATACAAATGGTGGCACTCTCCCAGCGGAAATTGCAATAATTGTCTCCGAAGTTGCTCAATCCATTGCGACGCCCCTTGGTATTCACTGTCACAATGATTGCGATGTAGCCGTTGCAAATACCCTGAGTGCAATCAGTGCCGGATGTATACAGGCTCAAGGCACCATCAATGGCATCGGCGAGCGTTGCGGTAATGCCGATATCATTTCAGTAGCAGCCAATCTTGCGTTAAAAATACCGGATACAGTGGTCCTAGAAAAAGCGCATGGAGAAGCGGGTGGCGTCGGACACCTGACAGAACTGTCACGCTTTGTATACGAAACGGCAAACATGTCGTATCGTCCTGGACAGCCGTATGTCGGCGCGAGTGCGTTCGCCCATAAAGGTGGCATGCATGTCCATGCGATCGCCAAGTCCACGAAATCGTACGAGCACATCAGCCCGGAATTGGTGGGTAACTCGAGACGTGTTCTTGTAAGTGAACTGTCTGGCCGATCAAACATCGCTGCAATGGTCAATCGGCCTGACGTGAAAGATGACCGTGTGCTTTTAGACAAAGTACTACAAGAGGTTTGTCGACTGGAAAATGAAGGATGGCAGTTCGAGGCGGCTGATGCTTCGTTTGACCTCCTCGTCGATCGTTGTGCTGGTACCTTCCAACCACAGTTCAAGAAACTTACCTACAATGTAGACGTTGAAAGCTCAGAGCCTGAAGACGGTAATGTGCGGACAGAGGCAACGGTAAAACTTTCAGTTGGTAACAATGTTCGCCATGAAGTGGCTGAAGGCGATGGTCCAGTAAATGCGCTTGATGCTGCCCTTAGAAAAGCTCTTGGCTCCATTTTTCCTCATCTCAATCGAATGCATCTACTCGACTATAAAGTTCGCGTGATCAATGCGCAGGAAGGGACAGCAGCACGTGTGCGGGTATCAATCGAGAGTACCGATGGTGAACGGGTGTGGGGCACTGTCGGTGTGAGTGAAAATGTAATCGAAGCAAGCTGGCTTGCCCTAGCTGACTCATTTCACTTCTACCTTGCTGCTGGAGAATGTAACCCCAAAGCTCCTCTCTGAGAATTCTTCGGTGCTAAATTGACAACCAGCGTTATAAACAAACCCCGTCTCGCCATCACGATGGGTGATCCTGCCGGGATAGGGCCTGAATTATGTCTTAGGCTTCTCCACGAGATTGGACAGAACGATCGCCTCGATCAAATCCCCCTGATCTTTGGTGATTCAAATATATTAAAACAAGTAAGCGACCGCATCGGTGTGCCAATTAAGACTCCCGTGGTCACACCCTCGGCATCACTTGATAGACCGGCTATCGTCCATTGCCCAACTCACGACCTCGGTGATGTTGTTCCAGGCCAGGTAAATCCACAATGCGGTGACGCTTCACTTCGATATTGCCTGCAAGCTATTACACATGCAAAGCAAAACATGGTGGATGCCATCGTCACCTGTCCTATTAGCAAAGAAGCACTATCTTTGGCTGGGCATTCATATCCCGGCCACACAGAGCTGTTTTCCGAGCATTTCTCAACCTCAGAAACCTGCATGATGCAGTACGCTACTGATATCGCATGTAGTTTTGTTACGACCCACATTGGATATGCCGAGGTAATTCATGCCCTCACGGCCCAACGAATCGTTGCGGTACTCCGACTTACGCACAATGCCTTACAAACCATTCGTGGGCTTGCACCTCGGCTGCTTGTTTGCGGGTTGAATCCTCATGCCGGTGAACATGGCCTATTTGGTAATTCCGAAGAAGAACATCTGATCGCACCAGCAGTTGCACAGGCAGTACAAGAAGGTATTGATGTGACCGGACCGGTGCCGGCGGATACCGCTTTTACACCACTGTCACGTTCTCGGTTTGACGCCATGGTGTGCATGTATCACGACCAGGGTCACATTCCAGTAAAAATGATCGCCTTTGACCGAGCAGTAAATATTACCCTCGGCCTCTCGGTAATACGAACCAGTGTTGATCACGGCGTGGCATTCGACATCGCGTGGGAAGGCATTGCAGATCCCGGTAGCCTTCGTCAAGCGGTCAAACTCGCAACGCAGCTCGCTAAAGAGAAAGTTTTAGCACCATGATTAATGTCCGTAAGGCCAACATGAATTCCTGCCGTTCGACTCTCTATACAGGCTTAAACACTTTGGACTTGAGGAATTCCGGCTACCGACTCTATTCTTTTGCCTGGGGTGGCGGTTCGTAATGATCCTTCATATTGTGTCCCTTTGCACAAGTTACAGGCTGCATCCACAACAACACATTCACACTTCTGGAGACTACTCATGAATTTCGCTCGTGGAAAATTAATGCTGGCAAGTTTTTTGACGCTTGTTGCATCTGGCGTTGGTTTTGCCACGCGAACAGCTGCCGGTGGGGACTGGGAACGAGAGTTTAATATTGGTGGTGCAGAATTTGGAGCCATTCTTGGCGCTGGTTTTCTCGGTTTTGGCTTGATGATTTTTTTCGGCGGAATTCTCGTTGAGAAATTTGGTTACAAGAAACTTTTGCTTATTGCGTGCGTATTTCATCTTATAAGTGCCGGAATGCTCTTTCTTGCCAATCCTCTTTTCGACTCGTGGCGACAAACGAATCCAGAAGATGCAACGGCACGGGTCTTTAACGTGCTGTTTTGGAGTGCCTTTATCTTTTCCATTTGTCAGGGTCTTTACGAAGCGGTAATTAATCCACTCATCGCGCAGTTATATCCAGACAACAAAACACACTATCTAAATATCCTCCACGCGGGTTGGCCTGCCGGAATGATTGTTGGCGGTCTTTTTGCCGCTGGATTCATTGGAGAAAACGCCTGGTTTGTCCAATTGCCATGGCAGTGGGCCCTGGCAAGTTTTTCTGTTGTAGTCGTTCTATATGGCATCATGGTCCTGCCGGAGAAGTTCCCAGAAACAGTGGGGGAATCATCCGGTAATTTTGCAACTGTTTTTTCATGCTTTATTTCAATACCGTTCCTCGTACTTATCGTCCTCCACGCACTCGTCGGCTATATGGAGCTGGGTGTTGATTCATGGATGACCAAACTGATGGAGAATCTTCTTCCTAATTCCATTTTGATTCTGGTCTATACGTCACTGCTGATGTTTGTCTTGCGATTCTTCGCAGGACCAATTGTGCACAAGGTTAACCCTATCGGACTGCTTTTTGGCAGCAGCATCATCGCATGTCTTGGGCTGCTTTGGCTTGGTTCACCTATTCAGAGTGTCTTTATGATCTTCGTTGCTGCAACCTTTTATTCATTCGGAAAAGCCTTTCTCTGGCCGACCATGCTTGGCGTTGCTGGTGAGCGGTATCCGCAGAGTGGTTCTGTAGCCATGGGTGCACTTGGTGCAGCGGGCATGATTTGCGTAGGGCAGATTGCAGGGCCTCGAATAGGCACCCAACAGGGTTTCGAGATGAGCCAACACCTTGAAGAAAAGGCACCTGCCACATTCAATCGTTATGCCTCCGCGGACTTCACTCAATCATGGGGTTATAAATACCGTGCGCTCGACGCAGCAAAGCTGAACGCCGCCAATGGCACAGAACTCGTTAACGGGCAACCAAAGACAACAGAAGCCATAACAAGCGCGACACTTATTCCCGATAACGAGAAAAAAACTCTCGTAAAAAATGCGGCTACTGACTTCAAAGCTGTGCAGGCGTCCTACTTGTACGGTGGGCGACAAGCGCTCAAGTTGACAAGTTATATCCCCGCTGCAATGGCAATTGGATTTCTTGGACTTCTTATCTACTATCGGGCTATAGGTGGCTATAAAGTCATTCATCTCGATGGTTCGGAAGATGCCAACGGCACCGCTTCGGGCAATGAAGTTCCTGATGGGACAGGCCCAGAAGACACGCCAGCAGCGAGTGAATATTAATACCGCACCCGGAACTCATCTTGCATGTGTTCCTCTGAACACCGGCTGATACGGCGTAACTCTAGCGTGAGTTACGTCGTATCTGTTTAATCGATGTGAACTGTCAGCCTAAAGACATAAACATCAACAGGCTTCCACGCCGGCAGATCCTCTATTTCCGCCTCTGAAGAATTTATGCACGAATTACCAAAACACTATGATCATGCAGCAGCACAGACTCGCTGTCAGACACTCTGGGATTCCAATCGCTATTGGCATGTCGAGCCTGAACAGCAGGGAGAAGTGTTTTCAGTCGTAATCCCACCACCGAATGTCACTGGGGCGCTTCATCTTGGCCATGCGCTTAACAACACACTTCAAGACATCCTTGTCCGCACAAAGCGAATGCAAGGATACGTCACGCTTTGGATGCCCGGCACAGATCATGCTGGCATTGCAACACAGGCTGTGGTTGAGCGCCGGCTCCTCGAGGAAGAAGGAGTTTCACGGCATGATATCGGACGAACCAAACTCGTAGAACGAATCTGGCAATGGAAAGAACAATATGAAAAACGGATTCTAGGTCAGTTGCGTGATATTGGAGCAAGCTGTGATTGGGATAGAACACGATTCACACTAGACTCGCAATGCGAAAAAGCCGTACGCGAAACCTTCTTTCGTCTTTTCAAACAGGGACTTGTCCGTCGCGGAAAGCGACTTGTCAACTGGGATACGTTTCTGCAAACAGCCGTCAGTGACGATGAAGTCTTCCACGAAGAAGTAAACGGACATTTCTGGCACATCCGCTATCCCGTCATTGATCCCAAGCCTGGTGAACCCACAGAAGTAATTGTCGCAACGACACGTCCTGAAACACTTCTTGGCGATTCAGCGGTAGCAGTGCATCCAAGCCCAAGAGCAGCAATGCAATCGTTGCTCGCTGAACTACAAGAAAAATTGAACCAGGCGCCCGCCAAAGACCAAGACGATATCAAGACAGACATTCAAGTACTCCAGCAACGTATGGAGACGGTACTCCCGGGGCTTGAGAAACTCGCCGAGATGGCAGACGATGGCCGACACGTTGAACTACCGTTGTTGGGTCGCTCGATTCCTCTTGTAGCAGATGAATGGGCGAAACCAGAAATGGGGTCCGGTTGTGTAAAGATCACTCCAGCGCATGATCCAAATGACTACGATGTCGGCCTCCGCAACCAGCTGCCGATGATCAACATCCTCAAACCGGATGGAACTTTAAACAAGGCCGCCGCCCAGTATGAAGGGCTGTCGATGAAGAAAGCGCGAACCAGCGTAGTGACTGATCTTGAAACAGCCGGCCTTCTAGTTGAAGTAGAAGATCGTGTCATTGAATTAGCCCACTCCGACAGATCGAAAACACCTATTGAACCGTATCTTGCCGATCAATGGTTCATCAGCATGGCAGACCTTGCGGAACCCGCTCTCAGGGCTGTTCAAGATAAAACTGTCAAAATACACCCAGAAAGATATGCGAAAAGTTATCTCGACTGGCTTGGTGAAAAACGTGACTGGCCAGTCAGCCGGCAACTCTGGTGGGGGCACAGAATCCCAATATGGCATGTCTCTGATGTGAGTGAACAAGAATTGAAAGCCACGTTTCCGAATGATTCAACAGTAGCGTGGACTCATGACGGTGAAGTATCGACTGACCAAAACAAAAAGGGTTGGTTCCTCTGTTCCACAAAAGAAAATCTTGGTGTCGACACCATAAGTAACAAGCCACTCGTACGCGATCCTGATGTGCTCGACACCTGGTTCTCATCAGCGCTTTGGCCGCACTCCACTCTTGGGTGGCCAGACGACAATGACATGTTGCGCCGGTTCTATCCAACGAGCACGTTGGTGACGAGCCGCGATATCATCACCCTCTGGGTCGCGAGAATGGTTATTCTCGGTATCTTCAATACTGGAGAAATTCCATTTCATCAGGTGTCAATCCACCCAAAGATTCTCGACCGGTATGGTGAGACGATGAGCAAAAGCAAAGGGAATGGTGTCGATCCACTTGATGTCATATCACTCCTTGGAGCAGATGCCCTTCGTTTTGGTATGGCAACAATGGCTACTGAAACTCAGGACGTGCGCATGCCAGTTGAATTTCAGTGCCCAACGTGCTCGGCACGAATTGACCAGACCACCAAAAACCGTACAAAACCCCGCATCACCTGTCCAAAATGCAACGAAGACTTCCGTACCCAATGGGCGACCGAGAAGGCTGACCTCGCCCTGCCGCGGGGGGCCGCGGTAAGTGAACGATTTGAGGCTGGGCGAAATTTCTCGAATAAACTCTGGAATGCGACACGGTTCGTGCTCATGTATCTTCAGGGCGATGCCATCGCGGTTTCCCATCCGAAACTACATGACCCGTCAGTCCTGCCGCTCGAAGACCGCTGGTTATTGAGCCGACTGTCAACGGTAGCAACAGCTGTTACTGAGCAAATAGAAAGCTTCCACTTTGCAGAAGCCGCGAGAACGCTCTACGCATTTGCTTGGGACGAGTACTGTAGCGCCTACCTTGAACTGTGTAAGCCTCGACTGAACGACGCAAAGAAAAAGCAGCAGGCTTGCCACATGCTGCTCTTCGGGCTTGATACCATCCTCAGGCTTCTCCACCCTGTCATGCC
>JALCBP010000088.1:0-9431 GCA_028066355.1 Pirellulales bacterium | reverse complement strand
TCCAAAATGCCACAAGCGACGTTCAGCAGGCGGCAAACGATCTCCATGGAGAGATTACGCACTTCAAACTGTAGGCCACGGGTTTCAACCAGAGTGTCTCTTCGTGTATCGTGGTACTTCTCAGGTATCACAATCTAACCCAGGAGACACAGTCCCCATGTCACGTATTTTGCTCTCTCTCATTGCATCAGCTCTTTTCTGCTCAACAGTTTTCGCGCACTGCCAGGTTCCTTGCGGAATCTATGGCGATCAGTTGCGCTTTGAAAAGCTATTGGAAGACACAAAAACCATCGCTAAGGCACAGGGGCAGATCAATGAATTATCTCCAGCTGCAAAAACTGGCCAAGATACCAACCAGCTTGTTCGCTGGGTTGTCACAAAGGAAACTCATGCAGGCGCGATTCAAAGTGTTATCGCTGACTATTTCCTAGCCCAGCGGATCAAGTCTGATTCACCACGCTACACTGACCAGCTTAAAGCTGCACATGCCGTCACAGTTGCTGCTATGAAATGCAAGCAGTCCACTGATGCTGCAACTGCCTCTGCACTCGAAAAGGCTATTCATGACCTGTATCGCGCGTACGAAGGTAAAGAGCCCGATCTCCACTAAACAGGCAAGTCTAGTCTGCTTTATTTTGCGTCTACAAATCCCCGCACCCTTCCCTTTTGAAGAAGGGTGCGGGCTTTAAAAAACTTCTGAGAGAACGCAATGATCATTGCGCTTACAACAGAATTTGGCGTGACAGCCTTTGCATTTTGCGTGCTCACTCTTTTCGCCTTGGTGCTTTTCGTAGCCGTCTCTTTCAATCGCCTCGTGCGCCATACCAACCTTGTCGATGAAGCCTTCAGCGGTATTGATGTTCAGCTAAAACGCCGCCACGAACTCATTCCAAATCTGGTTGAGTGTGTCAAAGGCTACGCGGCGTTTGAACGTTCTCTCCTTAAGGAAGTTGTCGGTGCTCGGTCATCAAACCCAACCGCGGATGACATTGCAGATCTCAACGCTAAAGAAAATGAACTGTCGGCTCATCTTGTAAGGTTTTATGCAATCGCTGAGGCGTATCCTGATCTCAAAGCAGATACAGTTTTCTCAGAGCTATCTGCTCAGCTTGTGGAGGTTGAGGATACACTTCAATATTCCCGACGATATTTCAATGGTGCTGTTCGAAAATTGAATATCGCGATTGAATCGTTCCCGTCAAATCTTGTGGCTCATTTTTTTGGATTTACCACGAAAAAATACTTTGAAGTTGAGTCCGTAAAAGAACGCGCTGGTCCAATGGTTCGTCTTCAGGATCCATCATGAAAACATTGCTGTGCCGCTCACTAGTTGCGATTCTTGCCATTCTACTTTCCGCACCCGGCCGATGGCTTCCCAATACAATTCATGCAGCGGAATGTATTACGAATTTCCACAGTGATATCGCACTAGCTGATGATGGTTTGATGACCGTCACCGAGACCATCTCTGTGAATGCAGAAGGGAAAAAAATAAAACGAGGCATCTACCGCGACATACCCGTTCGTTATGACATGGGTTTCTACGGCTTAAAACAAAACATTCCCTTCAAAATCGGTACTATTGATTGTGATGGAATAGAGTCGCCTTACCGCGAAGAAAACCGCGGAATCTTCAAACGCATCTATATCGGATCAAAAAACGTCGAACTTCCTACAGGGCCGCACACCTACACGATTCGATACACAACACGGCAACTACGTTTTTTGAACACGCATGATGAGGTTTACTGGAACGTTACCGGCAACGCCTGGACATTCCCAATAGAAAAGGCTGAAGCCACGATCACTTTTCCCAAAGGTATCAATATCACGAACGTGTCTGCTGAAGGCTACACCGGCAGTTTAGGGTCTACAAATCAGGACGACATCACTATCTCCATTGACAATGAAAAGCGTCAAGTCACATACAAGACAAAGCACTTCCTCAAGCCCCAAGAAGGATTAACAGTAGTTGCTACGATTCCCTCGGGGTTCTTCGTAAAATCAACCACCACACAGGTACTCTTTGGTGATCCTTTTTTGAGATGGGGATGCATCGGCTTGCTCTGTGTTATTGGCTACTTCTCTACAGCCTGGTGGATTGTTGGCCGAGATCCTGCGACTGGGGTGATTGTTCCTCTTTATGAGCCACCAGACAATCTCAGCCCAGCTGGTTGCCGCTTCATTTCTCAGATGGGATATGACAAAGAATGCTTTTCCGTGGCGCTCCTATCCTTAGCAACACAGCAGGCCCTCGTTATCCACCAGAATGACCAGACCTATACACTTGCAAAACAGGGAAAACCTGCCGGTTCTGCTTCTGATGGTGAGAAACAAATCTTTGACTGCCTTTTCAATGATCGTGAGTCACTCACGATTAAACGCGACCATCATCAGATATTTTCTTCCGCGATGAATACGCTAAAGAAAAGCCTTGTCCGAGAATTCGAAGGTTCCTTATTTCGCCCAAACCGCATCTGGTTCTTCGGGGGAGTGCTACTCTCGCTCATCGTTTTTGCTCTGGTCATTTTCGTAGCAGCAGGAACGCCAGCAACTGGAGCGGCAGGCTTTCTGGCTCTTTGGCTCGCTGGCTGGTCCTTTGGTGTCGTCATGCTACTTCATAAAGTAATTTCAGCCTGGCGGATTGCGATAGTTGGCAACGCAGGTATAAGCTCGATTGCAACGTACGGCTCGGCAATTTTCTTCACACTATTTTCTCTTCCATTCATTTTTGGTGAGTTAATTGCCATGGGCATACTCGCTTGGCTCACATCTCTTTGGATCATTCCACTCATTCTGGGCATCGTAACGACCGTTGCCGTGTTCTACGAATTGATCAAAGCACCTACTGCCGCAGGACGTAAAATCATGGATCAGATTGATGGATTTTCGATGTATCTCTCTACCGCTGAGCAGGATCGGCTTGAAGCCTTGACACATCAGGCCACAAACAAACAACAGAGTCATGCTGCTCCTCGCACCATTGAATTATTCGAGCGCTTTCTTCCATATGCTGTAGCACTCAACGTCGCAAATAAGTGGGCAGAGCAGTTCCAAGATCTGATTACAGCTGCAAGTGAACCTACCAAAACAGATGAGACCTCTGGTTATCAACCGCGTTGGTATCACGGTTCTGCCTGGAATACATCATCGCTCGGTGCTACGGCTGCGGGGCTTGGCAGTGCCATGACTGCGGCAGTAGCTGCTGCCGCAACAAGCCCTTCTTCATCAAGTGGCAGCAGTGGCGGAGGCTTCTCTGGTGGAGGTGGTGGTGGAGGTGGCGGGGGCGGCTGGTGATTCGACCACCTCCATTGCTTGGCCAACGCTGTTGTCGTCGCATCTGCCCACTTACTACTCATTCACAAACCGCGGTAGATATTTTTAAAGATATTGCGACATTTTTGAGGGTCATCAACGGCCTAGTTCATTATTCTCTTGTCTTTTTCATGAATTCGGAATAGTTTAAATTTCAGTGGTATTGGGTACTTTCAAACTAAATCGCCGAATTTCCTATGCGACGCCTGCTTGTCATAGTTTTGCTCACAGGGTTTATTCCAGTCTCTTCACTGGGATATGCTGGCTTCGCGGTTTTAGGGCTTCATTCTCATTGCAGGTGTCATTCCTCAAACGAGAACAGGTCGAGGGCACAAAACCCGCGACTCGCCTGTAATCATCACCATTGCGGCGAACCCCATGAAAACTGTCCAGTATTTGCCGGACGAGAGAAATCTTCTGCATCGCTAAATTCACAGGAAGAATCAAGCAATCGGCCAGAACATTCTGAAGAGTGTGTTCTCTGCCAGTTTTTCCGTTATGCCAAGCTCCAGGCCGATTACACATTACCACCACATCAAGTAATACATCGTGTTTTTCAAAAACTTTTTCTTCTAGAAGAATTTCTAGTTGTCTTTGACTATTCACTACGACCGACCCCTCGTGGACCACCTGCAATCATCTCTTAACAATGATCGCTCCGTGGTCAACTATGTGTCTACGAATGCAGGTATGCCCAGAATGTGGGATACCATGCTTTTTTAAAACATTGTGCGTAACACATGGGAACGTTTCGATGCATCGGTGACCACAGTTTTAATACAGAACATCTGTGGACTATCGGCATTACGACCACCATCGTAATACCTATATTTAAACTTAATCAGTTTATTCATGTGAAATGAAACATTCATGAAACAAGCCAGTCAACCATCATCAGTGCCGGCTTCACGACGTTCCCAGTTCTATTACTGGACAACGTCTCATAACTGGTGTGGATTTGCCGATCCCCTAGTTGCTGCCATCAAGACACCTTTAGGCGCTCTCGTTGCTGCCTTCATTGTTGTGTTGATTCTCGGCATCGCTGTCGGCACGAGTATGCTCTGGGCAGCTGGCACAATTTTTTTTATTGGTGCAGTTGGAACTCTTTGGCCAGCTCTGACAATTCGTGGACTCCGAGGAGAGTTGGAATTTGAACGTCGAAGAATTAATGAAAAAGAGCCGGTCCAAACCAAGTTAATCCTCGAAAACCGCTGGCCATGGCCGACCTGGGGCATTATGTGCAGACGGGATCTTTCAGAACCAGAACCTGCAGCTTGCGGTGGGCTGCCAGCGGCTAGCAAAACCACGTTTTCCTCGTTATTTACCCCGCAGGTTCGAGGCGTTTACCCAAAGCAAGAGTGTCTCATTTCCACTGGATTTCCCTTTGGGATATACAACCGATCGAGACCGACAAAGATTAGAAATACACTTATTGTCTGGCCAAGAACGGTGCCTCTGAAAAGCCTACTCGACAGCGCTGAGACAAGACCCTCCGAAGACCGTTTTACGGATGCGCGTTGCGGTGAATCTGGGGACGTCCTAGGAACACGCCCTTTCCGGAATGGAGATTCACTTCGTCGTATCCATTGGCCGCAAACCGCACGCACTGGATCTCTTGTTGTGTGTGAACGTCAAGCGTCTGCAACTTCTGCTATCAGAATCGTGGTTGATACAGACCCAACTATCCACGAGATGATGAATGGTGAAAGCAGTCTTGAATGGGCTCTTCGCATCGTGGCAAGTATCGCAATGGCATATCAGAGCAAACAAGCTGCTGTTGAAGTCTGTTTTCTTGGCCAATGTATAAAACTTGGGCAAGGTACGAGTGGTGTTGTTCGTTTTCTCGATCAACTTGCTCATATTGAATCTGCTGAACCTCGTACGCAATCAAAAGGCATCCCATCCCGTGAGGAACAGATGGCGCCTCCTGAAAAAAATCGCGCTGATTCCGGTGTTTTCCAAGTCCGAGTCACTACGCGACAAGGACTTAACCGAGGCCCCGAACATCGCTCCGTACAGGGCGACCAACTTTGTATCGTGCTTTCTAATGAAGAAGCCGATGAAGCTACGTTCATTAGGCACACCAAATTCGGAAGAACAATATGGATTCGCCAATCTGAAGATCCTTTGCTCGCATTCCAAAATTCATGGGAAAAGCTCTGCCATGTTGGCTAAACAAAACTTGCATACAACAACTGAGCAGTTGAACGAGAAACCTCCGAAGAGAGGTTTTTCTGGATGGCTTTGTATAGTCATGGCAATAATTGCATCGTCGGCTGTGGATGCCGCCGGTTTCGGATTTGTGGTCCCACCAGAGCCGAAGAGTTTTTGGACTGCTTCACTGTCGTTTGCCACCATAATTATTTTGCTGTCGGAAGCTGTACGACGTTTCGCTCCAAGTATCGGTAGCACGAACAACTCGCGTCGCCTGTGGGCCATGGGAATCATGGCAGTTGGTTTCTGCATAGAGATGCTTCTGCGGATTTTCCTTGGAGCACCGTACCTGATGGATTCCTTGCTGCTCACCCTGCTTAGAAATGTAATGATTGGCCTGGCAACAGTATCTCATCACCCGCTCAACCAGGGCCCATCAGTTGCGCTCAGCACCTTCGTATTCGTATTTGCTTCAGCATGCTTTGATTCTTCGTTCACAACCTTACCGTGGTGCAATGCTCTATCTATCGCTTTCGCGGTTACTTCAGTTATTTGGCTTGGTGCACGCTATTGGGAGCGACTGAATATTACACTTACATCGAAGGTGGTTCAGAGAAAGCGCCCATGGTGGACACCAGCACTAGCAATCCCGCTGGTGCTACCGCTTCTGCTTCCTGCTGCACGTGGTCGACTCATAGCGACAGAGGGTTGGCTGCCAACATCAGGTGGTGGTGATGACGCCTCCCCAATGGCTCGTGACGGCATCGGGAACGGAGACCTTCTTGTCGCGGGGCTCGACAATATTCGCAGCTTTGCACCAATCGAAAATGCTCCGTTCGCTGCCTCTCATGACCCGACTCTCTATGACGTTTTTGATGACAGCTACAACGAAAACTTTTTTAGCAAAAAAAAGAGGCAAAAGGTCATAAGCCTTGCACCAGAGATTCATGCGCTTGCTGAGAATCATCGAATGGCGAAGAGCAAAAAGGGTTCCCGAGAATTCTCAACCGTCCGAAAACCTGGTAAAGCTAAATCCCAGACTCTCTCAAGTATTGACAGCGATGCTCTGATTTATGTTCGAGGCCGTCTGCCACTCCATCTTAAATTGGAGTCCTTCGATATCTATGACGGTGTCGAATGGTCCGCGGAACCATTGCCTGAAAAAGTACCAGAACTCACTCTTGATACTGTGGCCGATCGACCGTGGCTTCGGCTTGGAGTGAAAACAAAGCTTGATGATCCACACGCTACGCCAGAAATACACTCGATTAAAGTAATCAACCTAAAAACAAACCGGGTACCGACACCAATACAACTCACCGGTGTCTCAATCGATCAATTAAATCGTTCTGATTTTTTCCGCTGGGAACAACCTGGTATTGTTGGCGTGGATCGAGATAGCCTGCCAGAACTCACAACCCTTCACGTCCAATCTCGTCTCGTTGACATACGACGGTTAAAGGAAAGGGATTATTCTGGCATTTTTTCTCAACCGCAGTACCGTCAATTCGATGACGGCGTATCCTCGTTACGTATACGCCGATTGGCACAAAAATGGACCTTTGGCAAAACAAAAGGATGGGAGCAAATCGAAGCGATCGTAAGGCACTTACGTGAAGAGTACACGCTTGACGACGATGCCCGCGTAACTGGGGACACAGGACATACTGTTTCAGAATTTCTCTTTGAAACAAAGCGTGGGCCAGATTATCTCTTTGCAACAGCAGCTGTCTGGCTCTTACGCTCACTGGACTACCCAGCCCGATTCGTAAGTGGTTTCTACGCGAAGCCAGAACGGTACGAAGCGAGGACTGGCCTTACCCCAATTTTGTCAGAAGACGTGCATTGTTGGGCCGAAGTACTCGTCCAACGAGATTACTGGGTTACGTTGGAGCCAAGCCCAGGGTATGCAGTACTGCTGCCACCTCTAACTTTTGTCGAACGAATCGCCGGAGTCATGAATATCATCTATGCAGAATTATTGAGTCATCCGGTCGCATCCTCCTCGCTTCTGTTGCTGCTTATAATCTGTTTCATTTTCCGACGCCGCATTCTAGATACTTCTGATATTGTAGCCCTACGAACACGTGCATTAATTGAGAGAGAATACAGCGCTATCAATACAATGCACACACTTGATCGCCGCTGTAAACGGGTTGGGCTACCGCGCCCGAAAGGAGTATCTCCTCGCCAATGGCTTGAGCACCTGGCTGAGACAATGATCTCGCAAAAAAACGGATCCTCCCCAATACAGTCCAGCCAACTGATAAACGCCCAACCATTTATTTCTAGTGTCGAGCGTCACCTCTACGACCCAAAACTTGTGCACGCGAATGAACAACCAATCCGTTTGCCATGTATTGCCGCACTCAACATGTGGTCATGGCGTAATCTGATGAAAATCAATCGGGCATCTAAACCATTGGCTACACACTCTTTATCATTCACATACCCTCATCAACATCGAGATCAAAAATGAACGTGGTAGAAAAATCTTCAGCTACTCGAACTACGAATACAGAAGCTGATACGAAGACAAACGGATTGAAAAAAATCAAACAGATACGCATTCGCCTTGAGGATGCACTCAAAGGAAAACAGCATGTCATTCAACAAGTTCTCGTTTGTCTCCTTGCTCGTGGGCACTTGCTACTCGAAGACAGACCGGGGCTAGGCAAAACGACGCTAGCCAAAGCCCTGGCTCATGCTGTTGGAGGTAGATTTAGCAGACTTCAATGCACGCCCGATCTGCTTCCCAGTGATATCACCGGGTTTAGTATCTTTAATGCCGAAACCAAAAAGTTTGAATTCCGTCCGGGACCGGTGTTTTCCGAGGTCTTACTGGCTGATGAAATCAATCGTGCAACACCTCGTACACAAAGTGCCTTGCTGGAGGCGATGGCAGAACGTCAAGTCACAGCGGATGGAATGCAGCATCGACTATCGAATGATTTCTTTGTCATTGCGACACAAAACCCACATGAACAGCACGGCACCTACCCACTACCAGAAGCCCAACTCGATCGGTTTACAATGAAGCTATCCGTCGGTTACCCAGCTGCCGATTATGAAACTGCAATGCTTGCTGCTTCCGTCAAGAATGAGTCAACACTGACAGAGTCAGATCCCCCTGCCATTCTCGCTGCCGGTGAACTCGAGCAGATTCAAAATACCGTTTCAGAGACACGTGTGGGCGATAACGTGCAGCGGTACCTTGTAGCACTAGCAACAGCCTCACGGAATCACTCCGATATTGACGCTGGCCTCAGTCCACGAGGACTTTTATTATGGCAACGGGCTGCTCAAGCAACCGCGCACCTGGCCGGGCGGGATTTCGTGACACCGGACGATGTCCAGCAAGTCGCTTTTCCAGTTTTGGCGGTACGGCTTGATGTTGAAGCCGCTGATTCGGTGAACCTGATCACCCAGCTTCTTGAGAGTGTCGAGGTTCCGACGGAACCAACACAATAGTGAGTTTTTTGATAGACTATAACGTAAGAAATAGATGATTTGTTTCTATACGCCCATGCGTTCCATACCCCAAACGATTGCACTCTCAATAACCTCATTAAAAAATGAACGTACTGAACCAAACACCGCCAACGCCTTCGAACAAGACAGCGTGGGTGACATGGGCTGACTGGACCGGACTGGCTGCATCAATTGCCTGCGGAATCCATTGCGCAGCAATGCCACTTCTTCTTTCATACCTCCCGTCATTCGGCCTCAGTTGGTTAGCTCACGAAGGCTTTCATCAATGGATGACCGTGGCTTGCTTCCTCTTCGCAGCTGCTGCATTCGTTCCGGGATGGAGGAAACACAAAAGTCTTGTGCCAGCTTTTTCTGGTGTCATTGGAATTACGCTACTATCTCTGAGCGCATTTGTTTTTGGTGACGAATGCTGTGCTGCTGCAGCTCAAAACCAAGGATCACAAAGTGCTGCCTGTACCGATGCTGCCTGT
>JALCBP010000087.1:0-9458 GCA_028066355.1 Pirellulales bacterium | reverse complement strand
GCAGCTCATCCAGATGACGCTGAACTTGGAATGGGCGGAACCATTCTGAGAATGCTTGAAGATGGCTTGTGTGTCGGGATTCTGGATCTCACCAATGGAGAGCCTACGCCACTAGGAACACCAGAAATTCGGATGAGTGAGACACAGAAGGCAACTGAAGTTTTGGGTATTACATGGAGAGAGAACCTTGGGCTGCCTAACCGGAAGCTTCAGCCAGATTTAGCTGCTCGGACAGCTCTCGCCGGTGTCATCAGACAAACTCGCCCCCGATGGCTCTTCACTCATTATTGGGTCGATGCCCATCCCGACCATGTTGCCGCATGCGAACTTACAGAGGCGGCGAGATTCTGGGCAAAACTGTCGAAATGCGACTTACAAGCCAAACCGCATCACCCGGAACGGGTCTTTCACTTCTGGAGTGTTCACCAAAAAACTCCCCCTCAACCATCTTTTGTGATTGATACAACGAAAACTTATGAAAGAAAACAGCAAGCTATTCACTGCTACAGAAGCCAATTTCCGACCTTGAAATCGGGTTTATCCGTGCCTGAGCGAGTAGCGGCTGGTGATGCCTGGTGGGGGACGATGATCGGCACCGTCGCTGGGGAACCTTTTGCCTGCCGCGAACCAATTGCTTTGTCCGGATTTGGTGACTTACGGTGACTTTCCTGAAGAGATAGTTCTTCTCAGAAAATACAGTTCATACATCTCGTAAAGTCTGGGGACTTCAGGCAGTCTCGTTGTCTCATATTGAGTCGCAGGTTGAGTATAGCCTGCTTGGGTGAGGGAGACTTCGCGGGCTAGTATGCAGAACGCTGGTGAGTGGCGTGCATAAGAGCCGATTAACCTAAGCAGGTAGGAAGTAAGACCTGCCATTTGCACTGAACGTCAATACGCTTTCGCTTTCGCCGGAAGGAAGAGCACTCATGGCTTCCCGAGATATAAACGTTGTTGCACTCGTCAAGGGTAGTGAGCGATACGTGTTTCTCTATGATGACGATAGTCGGACAGAAACACTGCGCACGCTTAACCGCTATGCGGCTGATCCAAAACTCAGCTTTTCTTGGTATGACGCGTCCGTCTTGGGACAAAAAGTTCGCCAAAACAAGTCTCATTCAAGAAGAGAAGGTGTAGCTCCACGAGTTGACCGCCGAACCTCGTAGCTTCATTGTGCAACACACGCAAGATGGAAACCGTTCCAAGATTCTCTCATTACATCATCACACGGTTATGGTCGATCACGCGGCAAACCCTGCTTTCAAAGAGGCTTTGAATCGCTATTTGCGTTTTCTTACAGCTGAAAGAGGTGGTACAAACCATACGGTGAAAAGTTATCGTGAGGACCTGCTCCAACTTATTGATTATCTTCGAGATGCTGGATGCAACCGACCTGCCGACGTTACCACAGTTATGCTACGCCGGTACGCAGCGGCTCTCCACGCCACTGGCTACGCACCAACTACAATAGCGCGAAAGTTAGCAAGCATCCGTAGCTTTTATCGATTCGGTCACAGAGAAGGATGGGTCTCATCAAATCCAGCGCAGCCTCTCCGAAGCCCAAAGCGCGGCCGTTCGCTCCCAAAATTCTTGACAGGAGATGAGATAGCACGTTTGCTAATAGCGCCTTCTTCCACCACCGATGCAGGCCTACGTGATCGTGCAATCCTTGAACTCCTCTATTCTTCTGGTGTTCGTGTGGCAGAATTAGCTGCAGTCAATGATACCGATCTTGATCTCAACTCTGGTACAGTAAAGGTGCGCGGCAAAGGGCGTCGGGAACGCCTTGGAATAGTCGGGTCCCACGCACGGGAAGCCATCATGCGATGGCAACAAGTCCGAAAAAGATTTGGGAGGCGACAAGCACCCGCAAGAACGCAACCCCTCTTCCTTAACAAATTTGGTGGACGGCTTTCGGTAAGAAGTATTGGACGACTATTAGAAAAACATCTTGCAACGGCTGAATTGACCGGCCGAGCAAGCCCACACACACTCCGCCACAGCTTTGCAACACACTTGCTTGATGCCGGCGCTGACATCAGAAGCGTCCAAGAACTTCTCGGACATAAAAGCCTCGTTACGACTCAAATTTACACTCACGTCACGACAAGCCGTCTACTTACAGCGTTTGAAAATGCACACCCCCGTGCACACTAGCTACTCACTAGGCAAGCCCACGCCTCACAGCCCAAACAGCAGCCTGAGTCCGGTCACTGACAGCGAGCTTCCGGAGGATGTTTTGAACATGCTCTTTTACGGTTTCTACACTGATTGTCAGAGATTGGGCAATTTCCTTGTTGGAGAGCCCCAACGCCACATGACGCAAAACTTGCATCTCCCTCTGAGTCAAAGGGATATCGGGATCTGGTGTAGCAACACGATTGGACATTGTAGTCGCTACTCTACGCAACTCTCCAGCGCGCACTGGGATTTGGCCTGAAGCAGCATTCATAATTGAATCGAGCAACTCGTCCCGACTGCAACTCTTGAGGATGTAGTCATGAGCTCCAGCTGCGACAGCTCTGGCAATATACGTTGGATTATCGAATGCTGTGAGCATGACACACTGGACGCTCGGAACTTCATCACGAATTTTTTCGAGTGCAATGAGACCTCCACTGCCAGGAGCCATCCTTATGTCAAGCAAGACAACATCAGGCTTATGAGTACATGCAAGACTAACAACTTCTTCGCTTGTTGAAGCCTCTGCAACTATTTCAATATCAGTGCCATTAAGCAGACTTACAAGTCCATTTCGCACGACCTCGTGATCATCGGCGACGATAATCCGGACGTTACTAGGTGCCATTTGTTTCCTTATTCTGTGCAGAATGTGTGCCCGTCAACGGTTATTACTAACTCCGCAGCTGCGCGAAACGTTAACAACTCTTTCCATGTCCGCGGCTACAATTCGTTTGGCTAGTGGAACTACTTTGTCAAAGATACCACCAGCCCAGATAAATCGCATTTGTCACGGTGCCAGCAACCATAACTAAACGTGCTATTAAAACTTTCCCTGAGACCAGGGGGCTAATCCTCTTATCGCTCTCCGGCCGCCTGCCCACAACTCGACCTCATCATAATAGTTCAAAGTTTTATATCTTCATTACCAACATTAGCATCAGATCAGACTGAAAGCAGTAATACCACGAACCTTAATTAGTGTAACCACTTGTATTGAAACGTCACTCGCACCATCCAGAGAAAGTGCTTCCGCAAGGAAATGACTCTTCCACGTATGGAAATTACTCACGAGCGATTTGCAAGCGTCAAAGTTCGAGCAGAAAAAATGAAGCTTCAACTTCAAATACTCCTGCCCAGCGACTGAGTGCCTTAGAAATAAGCAAAAGGACTGGGATCAGCCGTTCACTTTGATCTTGGCAGGATTCTTACCGAGACTGCTCTCCACCGTCTCTCATTGAATCTAGTAATTTTTGTGCACCTTGGTTAAGTAGTTTCTCAGCGACATTGCGACCCAACGCACAGGCACTTTCTAGGTCGTGAACCTGAGACGCGTTCAACGCTGTGAGCATTTCCACTTTTCCACCCGCATCAGACAACACACACCCTCCCAGGGAAAGATCGCCGTTTACTCCAAATTTGCCCCAACTGCCAATTGGAGCAAGGCAGCCCCCGGCGAGAGCCGCCAAAAGCGCTCGCTCTGAGATAGTTGCGAGGTACGTTTCAATATCATGAATTGGCTTGATAATTTCACGAACACGTTTATTTGTTTCCTTGATCTGTATCACCAAGGCACCCTGAGCTACAGCTGGCCAAAATTCTGGTGGCCTCAGTAATTCTGTTATCCTTTCCGCGAGCCCAAGCCGTTCAAGGCCTGCTGCTGCGAGCACAACTGCATCAAGTTCCCTTGCATCAATCCGTTTCAGCCGTGAATCAACGTTGCCTCGTATCGCAACAATCTGCAGGTCCGGACGAACGGCGTGAAGCTGGATTCGTCGCCGAATGCTTGCTGTACCAACACGTGCGTTTTCTGGTAGATCATGAAGCAACGCTCCGTCCCGGCTAACCAAGACGTCAAATGGTGTAGCCCTCGGAGGAGTGCAAGCTAACTCAAGACCGGGTGTCATCGCTGTTGGCAGGTCTTTAAGGCTATGGACCGCCATATCGATTCGTTCTTCAAGAAGTGCTTTTTCAAGTTCACGAACAAAGACACCGTCATTCCCAATCTGTGCAATTGGAACAGTCTGCTTCTGATCTCCGCGAGTCGAAATGATGACCTCTTCTACTCGAAAGCCATGATGCTTCAGTTGATCAATGACATGACCTGTTTGGGTTCGAGCAAGCTGGCTTCCACGAGTTCCCACCCGCACCATCTCACCAGCAAGTTTTTCCACGTTCTTTAGCCCCTATCTGATGTCTTGTTTGTCTAAAAAATTTCTACCCAGACCCTAATGATTGTTGTCGTTGTTCATGGCTCCATCCGTTCTCGCCAGTACAGCAGCGTAAACAACTGCAGCCTTATTCTCTAGAAGACAACGTGTCATAGCTGTTAGTGTAGCTCCAGTGGTTGCCACATCATCCACAACAAGCACCCGTTTACCAGCAAACTGACTACTCACAACAGAAAATTTAGCGGATGCATTTGCAGGTCGCATTTTGGCAGACAAGGACTTCTGAGGATTCGTAAATACTTTTTGTCTTATATCACAGCGATATGGAACGTTGATACGTGAAGCAATTCGTCTTGCCATGGTATTTGCAGAATTTGTACCTCTGTGCCACCGCCTACGCCAATACATCGGAACTGGAACAACAGCATCTAACATTAAATTAGATATATCAGGATGCTGTTCAATAAGAACATCTGAAAGCGCCTCCACAAGACCTTCACCTGAGGGTCTTTTAGCAGCTAGTACATTTTCTCGCAGACGACCTCGATAGCTGCCAAGCACAAACATGCGCTTCCATAGAACTCTATCCTCACTCAGTTGATAACTAAGATTTTGACACAACAGGCACGATGAGCCGCCGTGACCGGGAAGACCACAATGGTCACAGCGGGGCCCCTGGTCAGCCACTTCAAACCGACACATTTCACAAAGAGGAATTTTTTTGTCACCTAGTTGGTTCTCTTGCGTCTGATCACGGAGAACATCTTGACCGCACGCCACGCAAGTTACAGGAAAAAAAATGGCACTTAATTCGACAAGCTGCTGCCTTGCCCAGGTTCTGCAACCAACCCAACCACACGACTTTCTTCTGATTTTTTGCAACACTTCATTTGTTCCCAAGAATTTAGAGCAGACAAAAGAATTGACGCTGAAAGACAGCCTACCTATCTTTCCGGAATTCGGCATCTATTTCTTGGGCAGCCTTATTTCATGCTGATTGATCGCTATCTCATTCGCGCACAGCTACAGGCATTCTGTATTGTCTTTATAAGCCTTGCTGGACTGACTTTTGTAATTGATGCGTTCACGAACCTGGAAGAATTTTTACTTCATGCTGAAAAAACAGGTGGGCTTTTACGTGTACTTGGCATGTACTATGGCTATCGACTCATCTCATTTTTTGATGCCACAAGTCCTATTCTTTCGCTAGCCAGTGGCATGTTTGCTTTATCTTGGCTCGAACGACACAACGAACTCACCGCACTTTTAGCAGCCGGAATTACTCGATGGAGAATCGCAAAACCTACAATTTTTTTCACTATCTTCGTGAGCATCATTGCAATAGGAAATCGAGAATTCGTTCTACCTTCAATACGATTTGCAATCTCACGCAATGCACAAGATCTCGATGGCAAGACTCAAAAAAGTTTTGAAGCACGATATGACCATGAAACTGAAATACTGTTCCGTGGGAAATCGTACCAAGAAGCTCTGTTGCGTCTTGATTCACCGAGCCTACTCATGCCTCCCTTGCTCTCTGAACTTGGTGCACAAATTGATGCAGCCAATGCAATCTGGAAACCAACAGCAAAAGAACACCCTGCGGGGTATCTTCTTCGTGAAGTTTCCCGACCTCCAGACATTGATTCGCTGCCCCCCCTCAAACTTAAGGATTCAACTGTAATTTACACAGCGAAAAACACTCCGTGGCTAAAACCCAATGAATGTTTTGTGACAAGCGGCGTTAGTTTCGAACAAATGATTGGATCGACTAATTGGAGTCTTTATTCATCAACAACGGGCCTCATTAAGGCAATTTCAAACCCTAGCCTTGGTGTTGGTGCAGAGGTTCCACTCCGTGTCCATGCTCGATTTGTTGCGCCATTTCTAGACTTGTCCCTCGTCCTACTGGGTATACCACTGGTACTTGGACCAAGTCGACGCGGTGTCTTTGTAGCAGTTGGGCTTTGTGTTTTAACCACTGTCGCGTTTTTCTTGACGACACTTGGATTCCACGCTCTGGCGACGAGCTATATTCTTGGACCTTCATTCGCTGCCTGGGCTCCTCTTTTGGTGATGGCTCCACTCGCAGCGTGGCGAGCACAGCCCATGTGGGAATGATTCAGCAAAGAACGCTCAAAAAAACCATTTGACGGCGATTAGCAAATCTTTCCCGAGCCTTCTTTTTTAGCCAAACCTTTTTTCTCGACCCGAACCACCCTCTCTGCCGATAGTATCAGAAGAGGCGAGGAGTGCCTCGCCAGCATCAAAGATAAATTCATGCTGGAACACCATTTGGCAAAGGAGTGCCCCAACAATGTGGATTAACACCACACGTTTTGGACGTATCGATGTTGATTCAGCAGATCTGCTGAACTTCCAAAGCGGCCTGCCCGGCCTCGAGCAATGTAGAGAATGGGCTCTACTTGCTGACGCCGAAAATGATGCGCTTGGCTGGCTACAAAGCACAACCCGAGACGATGTCGCTATCGCGGTCGTCAGCCCGCGACGCTTTGTGCCCCACTACCAAGTTCGCATACCAAGAAGTGAGCTAACTCCACTTCGGCTGCACGATATTCGGCAGGCTCAACTTGTAGTAGTTGTCAGTAAAAACAACAAAGGACTTACACTTAATTTGAAAGCTCCAATCGTTATAAACCTCGAAGCCCGCACAGGTCGTCAAGTTGTTGCGAACGGAGACTTATCTTTGCATCAACAATTGGATCACACCCTAGCCACGCTAAAAAAGAGTGCATAATTCGATGTTAGCTGAAAGTTTGCAACCTCAGCTGAAAATACATCAGGAAGGAACCAACGATGCTCGTACTCTCTAGACAACGTGATGAAAGCATAATGATCGGCGACAATATTGTTGTAACGATCGTGGATATTCGTGGAGACAAAGTACGGCTGGGCATCAACGCACCGTCTGAAATTCCTGTGCATCGCCAGGAAGTTTATGAGGCCATTCAGCGTGAAAACATTCAAGCCGCCAGTTTATCACCTGAAGAAACACGGGACATCGGCGACCTCACGTCCAAGTGAATATCAAGTTATATATGTTATGCACACTCCTCCGGAATCCTGCTTATTGAAAGGTCACCAGGAAGACTTCCAATTAACGCAATAGCCCTCGTCAAGGCCGAACAAGATTCTGACACAACTCGTGCCTTACTCATTGCACGGCGAAGAGTTTTTAAGCTACTACGGGTTCAGGAAATATTGAGGTTCATTACCTGGCCGCCATTTAATATTGCATCCAATACTCGGATGTTGTGGCTTGGAAAGTGGCTGGGATTCAAGCAACGCATCCATTGCCTTTCGTAAATCCTCGCCCGTCACGGGTACGCCACTATCGGGACGACTTTTATCAAGCTGTCCTCGATACACTAATCTGTGACTTTTGTCGAAAAGATAGAAGTCGGGTGTGCATGCTGCCCTATAGGCTTTTGCAACTTCTTGTGTTTCATCGAACAGATACGGAAACGGATAGCCCCGCTGCTCACTTTCATGAACCATCTGTTCTGGCGAGTCAGCTGGGTGAGCTGCAACATCATTTGAGTTTATGGCTACCATCCCGATACCTTTAGCCATGTATTCATGGCCAAGAGCAGCCAACCCATCGGCTATATGTTTTACAAATGGACAATGATTACAAATAAACATTACGACTGTCCCTTGCTCCCCTGCAACGTCTGAAAAAGAAAGTGATCGTCCATCAACATTTGTCAGTAAAAATTCCGCGGCCTCCGTACCAAGAGGAAGCATTGTGCTCGGTGTGCGGACCATCTCATTTTCCTTTTCAACGTGTCTCAAAAACAATTAATCAAACACTGTACTATTGACCATCTGCCTGAAACAGCAAGCATGCATTTTTCATCGTCGTAGCAGCGAGATTCTCTATCGTCTCTCCACGAATGTTTGCTAAACATCGAGCTGTATGTATTACATGCGACGGCTCATTGCGTCTACCTCGCAATGGTTCAGGTGACAAAAACGGGCTGTCAGTCTCAACTAGCAAGCGATCAAGTGGAACTGTTTTGGCTACTTCCCGTAGCGCCGCAGCTGACCGAAATGTCACCATTCCTGCAAAACCTATAAAGAAGCCGAGTTCAACGGCTTCTTTTGCTTCCTCGGCAGTTCCGGTGAAGGCATGCAACACACCAGTCAATCGTTTTTTTTGAGTCGCTTTGGCAAGCGTATCAAGTACGTCACGAATGCTGTCACGAGTATGAATAACTAGTGGAAGTTCCGTTGCTTGGGCCAAGGCAATATGCCGGTCAAAAAACAATTGCTGATTTTCTTTTGATGCAACGGCGCGAAACCAGTCCAAGCCGGTTTCACCAACTGCAGAAACTTTCCCCGACTCCGCTAGCTTTTGAATGCGCCCCCATTCAGCCTCTTCAACATCATCGACGTCATTTGGATGAATACCGACGGCACAAAAAACCCCTTCTTCATTTTCACTTAATTGAACTGCTGCCTCACTATCGGCAGCACGTGTGCCAATGACAGCCAAACGTGAAACCCCCGCAGCACGAGCACGTTGGAGAACATCCTTGGTGTCGCCGTCAAAACGCATTGGATCAAGATGACAATGACTATCGAAAAATTCTATCGGTGCCACAGCGCTAATAGCCTCTTATCCATAAAAGTATGTGCCGGTGAAAGCAACAAACAACTACCGCACCATTTGGACTACAAGACGGTAGTTGTCGAATTAGCTTTAATTCTTTTTTCTTGTCGGTAGAGAATTTCAAGATGCCCATCAATTGATGAAATTGCTTCTCGGATAAGTTCGGCTGTCTTATCAGCATTGCTTCCTCTTTGACCAACGATTGCGTCTGACTGGTCACGCAAACTTTGAAGCGTGTTCCGTCGTTTCTCCAGATCTACCATAAGTGATGGCAGTAGAAAGCCGAGGTCAACATCGTGCCAACCTGTGAAGGATAGAGGAAAAAAACTTTTAGGGAGTTCACATTGTTCTGCCACAAGAATTGTTTCAGCTCGATCAACAAAGTTCTGATGGTCAGCAATAACGTCTATTAGCGCGAGTTTGAGTGATTCATCACCCCGGTAGGTCCAGACATTTGATTCAGAAAGATACAT
>JALCBP010000086.1:0-9638 GCA_028066355.1 Pirellulales bacterium | reverse complement strand
GCCTGATCGCTCCCAATGTTTTTACCGGGCGAAAGTTCTCGATCAGTGCATACACACTGTCGTTGACTTTGTCATTCGTGAAAGTACTCTCGTCGGCCATGGTGATAGTATGCCGACAACTGTCGAAACATACACCCACTGCAATAAATGGACGGGCTATGCGTCACTTTCAGCGACCAACAGATCGTCAATTGCCTGCTGAGGCACTGCAAGGTCGAGAAGAAATTCCAAGACCTCCCGTAAACTCGAGTAATCACAATTCCTAATCGCATCAGCAGCCAGTTGTCTTTCATTCGCTACGATCTCGGCAGCTTTAGAGAAGACCCCAGCACTTCGATAAAGCTTTTTCGCAGTTTGAATAGCGGCTGCTGTTTCTTCACTTGTGTCACTCTGCTGTGTCGAACATGCAACTTTGATTCTTAGAAGTTCTTCACGCCCGCGATCATCGAGATTTTCAAGTGCCAGTGCCCACATCACAGTTGGCCTGCCACCAAGGACGTCGCCTGCAACTCGTCTATCGTTCTCAAGGTCACCCTGCCAATCCTTAAGGTCATTGAGCACCTGGAAACCAGTGCCGACATGCAATGAGTACCGGCTGACTTGTAATAGGTCATGCGGTTGTAATCCAGCTAAACGAATACCCATCGCAACTGCCGCTTCAAATGCCGGTGATGTTTTAAGCCCATAAATCTCAAGCGATTCTGCAGAAGTGACCTCATTATCGGCTTCCCGCCACCACAATTCGGCACCTTGTCCACGTGCTAGTCTCACATGTGCATCCGCGAGTATTTTCAGTAAGTCACTACGAAGACTTGCCGGGCCTTCAAGTCCAGCAATAAGACGGTATCCCGCGCCGACAAGGTAGTCACCGATATTTATCGCCGCTGGGATACCGTGTTCAACGTGAACAGTCGGTCGACCATACCGAACAACGTCACCGTCCTCTATGTCGTCATGAACAAGTGACGCCTTGTGAAATATCTCGATCGAAACTGCGGCTGCTCGGGCCGTCTCCCTACCCACAGGATTCGAGCCTGATACGTTCTTCTGCTTGCTCAGATCTGCACAAAGTGAGTCGTAGGCAGCAAGGGTAACAAAAGGCCTGAGAAACTTTCCGCCACGTCCCAAAAATTCACCGGCGAGGTTTCCCGTAACAGAAAGTGAGCTTATTGGTTCAAACGACTTCGTCTGGCCGACACTGAATGACGAGCCAAAACCCTCCCCCAAGTGAAAACGGTCTGCAAGTTTAGCGATCGATGTTTCAGAAAATAATTCGGATGCTTCCCTGAGAAGTGGCAGATAGTCACCGACAGGTCCAGGTGAGCCACCAGCAACCCCAAGCAGACTCAGGACCCACTCGACATCGATACCCGCATTAAGGAGAGCTTCGTCGCACGAGCACCCTTTCACTTCACTTTCATCAAGATGTTGGTAGGGCACTGCTGCAACCGGAAACGAAAATGCGGGGAGCATACCATATGCTTTTTCAAGGTCTTTTAACCTCGCGACGCCAAGAATACCCTGATATTGACCAGACATCAGGCTGCCAATCGCCGTGGCAGCACTTCTCGTAGAATCAACAACCCATCCGTTATCATGAGCTGCGGACCAAATCGTACCCAGGCCACAACTTGGCCCGCATACGGAGGGACAATTTTTCTCCTTCACGGGTTCCCGTGCGAGAGGGCAATCTGGCAGCAACAAAAGTCTCTGCCCTGCAGCAGCTGAGGCAATTCGGTACCGCCAAACCTCGGACAAAATTGTGACCATCGTCCACCCGACAAACGACGGATCCGCCTTGGCCCTACTGACAAGTTCCTGAGCTTTTAACCTCAGCCCGTTATGCTGTTTTATTTCCGCAGGAAGGCCTTCGCACGACCACGAAGCGACTATATCAGCAGACAACGCTCTGAGACGTTCACGCTCTGCTTTCGTTGGCGGTATACGCTCAAGTTCCAGACTCGTGCCTCCGACAGTGGATAAAAAAGATACTTTCGACGATACATTTCTGTTGAGAGCGGCCCGCATAGAAAACTCCTGACTTACGTTTTCTTCGCTAACCGCAAATACTGCAGAAAGGTAACGTCAAAAGCACTCAAGAACCGGTTCTTGGGAAAATATAAGGGTTTTTACCAAATTAGGCGAGTTGTGTCGCGTCTACATAGCTCGATCCACTGTCCCAAATGAATTCGAGCCGACACGTACCACAGAATGTACGAATTAATCAAAAAACCGGCTGAGCAATGAATCAACCTGAAGCAACCCAGTCCGCGTCAGTTGCGGACACATCGTTGTTTTAATGGGCTCCAAAAACCCCTGTTTCGCTAACTCTGTCCACGCCTCTGACCACTCGACTACTGGATCCACACCGAACTTGTCGGAGAGTCTTACAGTATCAACGGAACCCTTCTTGAGACCAAGCACGAGCTCGCGAATGAGCAAATCTCGTGGCTTTGCTACCAAACCTCGGCCAATTGGGAGCTGATGATCATCAATTGCTGACAGATAGTCATCCCAATGAGTTTTATTTTGATAATGAATTCCTGAAAGATGGCCGAAACTAGCCACGCCAAGAGCAACAAGATCACTGCCCTCCCACAACATATCTCGGTACGCGAACTCAACCTCTTTGGGATCACGAACCAATGTATACGCACTCGATATTGAATAGCCCGCCTCCGTAAAACGATCAAAAGCCCAATCAACCCAACTTCTTTTTGTGGGCCAGTCAGCAACCGGTGTAGCCTCACCAATATCTTTACTGGTTTTGACAAAGACTGTGTTGTAGGGCAGTTCCATCTGATAAATCGTCAAACTGTCAGGAGCAAGACGGAGCGCTGTTTCGACCGTCTGCTGCCAGGACTCAGTCGTTTCCCCGACCATTCCTGCAATGAGGTCAATATTTGTACTTGGAAAACCGGCCTTCTGTATCCAGTCCCATGCACGAAAGATTTCGTTGGAGAGATGCGCTCGTCCATTTCCTTCAAGGATCTGATCATCAAAGTTTTCAACACCGAGAGACAATCGAGTAACGCCCAATCGCTTAAGGGCAGTAATCTTCGGCTCTGACAAAGTACCCGGCTCACACTCAAAAGTAACTTCTTCCGCGTTGTCCCACCCAAAACTTGCATGCAAGCCATCAACGAGACGTTCAAGCTGCTTGACGCTTAAAAACGACGGTGTTCCACCACCAAAATATACATATTTTAACGCACGCCCTCGCACTGCCGTCTGGGCGGCGACCATTCTCGCCTCTTCAATGACTGCGTTGGAATAACGCTCAACATCAGAGGCAGCGACATCGGTATAGACACGGAAGTAACAAAACTTGCAGCGCTTTCGACAGAACGGAATGTGGAGATAAAGTCCAAGTGCGGCATCGGTGGCCGGCGCTCGAAATGCGTTTACTACCTCAGGCACTGCATCCGCATTCCAACGATCAAACGGCGGATAATTGGCGACGAAATAGCTGCCCGGTTCAGTTGTTTCAGCCATCACTGCTTCTCTATGTGCTGCTACGCAAGACAATGTCGAACCAACAACGTTCTACATTCCTCGCGATGCTAAAAGGTCATCGAAGTCCCTCAAGTGATATTTTACCCCGGTTTTCTCAAGAAGCCCGCATAAACTTCTTAGGGCAATCCCCATTCCGTCCGGACCACTCGTTCCGCCAAATTGACCTCCACCACGGACGTGTGGCTCGAGGTCAAGAAAGACGCCTGGGATACCCCTTCGTTTTAGACGCCGTGTGAGCGAAGGAAGCATTTTTTTGAGATCTTTCAGAATTTTTACATGGCCGCCTGCACCACGGTCGGCGGGTACGAAATGGGCGAGCATATCCTCATTCACATGCTGTCCGCGCATTGATGCCTTTACGTTTCGATAGTCCTTAATATGCACCCAACCAAGCCCAGGCTTCATTGCTTCCCATTGGCTGAAAACCTCTCGTGTTGAGAATCCCTGAACAAGAAGATTAGCCGCATCAAAAACGAGTACCAGAGCTGGGTGGTTCACCCGGCGATGAATTTCCGCGAGCAACATACCATTTTGACCAACTAAATTAGCCTCCACTTCAAGACCGAATGTCAAATCTGACCGGTGGCAGCACTCTGCAATCTGACCTAGCTGGTCAACTGCCTGTTCTAGGAAATCTTCCGGCGATTCTCCCTTAGGGGGGTAGAACGAAAAGCCACGAATGAGCTTCGTTTCAAAAGCATGAGCTCTTTCACACGCCTTTGCCACATCTTTCTGAAGATATTTTTTAAAGGGAACAAACTTGTTTTTCGTTCCATCAGGCTGATCTACTAATTTCACTTTCCCAATTGGTGATGCGATTGATGCAACATTTAGACCGTATCGGTCTTCCAATCGCCTGACTTTTTGAATCTCACTTTTTGTAAGATCCATTACGTTTTTAATGCCTTTACCAACGTCAATGAATCGTAGACTGTAATACTCAAGACCCAATGCTGCCATGGCCGTGAATTGCTCTACGGCCATCAGGTCAAACGCGGATTCATCAGCGAGTGCAGAGAGAAGAACATGGCTGGAAGATCGAGGCATTTCAGTGAAGTATCCTGAAGGAAAGCGGTTGATGCGTGAAAAGTGAACACACACCCTCACGAGACGAGAGATTTATTTTGCCGCTGAAAGGTGGTGACCATCCGGTTGGGAAATGGTAATACACGATGAGATTCCTCCGCGCGGAGTGAATTGAGCGACAAGAGTGAACTGTTTTGGCTCCAGTACTGTAACCAAATCTTCAACGATCTGATTGCTCACATTCTCGTAGAATATTCCCGCATTCCGATACGCCTGAAGGTACAATTTCAGGCTCTTGAGTTCAACGCAGCGAGTATTTGCAATATAGCGAAAGGTGAGTGTACCAAAGTCAGGCTGGCCAGTTTTTGGACAGACCGAAGTAAATTCCGGACAAACAATTTCGATGAGGTAGTCGCGGTTTGGAAACTGATTTTCAAACGTCTCGAGAATATCTCGAGAGGGTTTGGGTGCGAGGTTTGAATTAAGTGTTTTCATAATAAGAATTGTGCCATGAATAAAGCGTCTCGAAAAGGTGAAGCTATAGTTCTCCTCTCAGGTGGGCTGGATTCAGCGACAGCTGCAGCGTGGGCGCTCGCAGAAGGGTATTCCGTTACTGCTATTTCATTTGACTACGGGCAGCGGCACCGAATCGAATTACGGGCGGCCAAGGCTGTCGCAGACGATCTCGGAATAACAGACCACGTCTCAATAGCGATTGATTTAGCTGCATTCGGTGCCAGCGCTCTTGTTGATAAGTCAATAGATGTACCGAAAAATAGAAGCGAGAGCGTTATCAGCAATGGCATTCCTGTGACATACGTGCCAGCCCGAAACACGGTATTTCTTTCTCTTGCTCTTGCACTTGCGGAAGCACGTAACGCCTCGTCAATCGTGCTTGGGGTCAATTCGATAGATTACAGTGGATATCCAGATTGCCGACCTGAGTTCTTGAATGCGTTTGAAACATTAGCAAACTTGGCAACCAAGTCGGGAGTTGAGGGAACACAGTTTTCCCTATTGGCACCACTTGTGTCACTTACAAAACCTGAGATCATCGAATTAGGTCTATCACTTGGTGTCGACTACGGGCTGACAACAAGTTGCTACGATCCGAAAGAGAACGGACAACCATGTGGGGAATGCGATTCATGCGTCATCCGCGCGGCTGGATTTTCAGCAGTGAACATGCTTGATCCGAGGGTTACGTCCTTTACACAGCCAAAGGAAACAAATCGTGGTCCGAATTGCTGAGCTGTATCCATCGCTGCAGGGTGAGGGCCGGCTTGCAGGAACTCCTAGCGTCTTTGTGCGAACAAGCGGTTGCAATCTACGATGCGCATGGTGTGACACCCCGTTTACATCATGGGAACCCACTGGCACGAATCGTGCTGCAAGTGGTCTTGTTGCAGAAATACTACAGTACGGACTGAAGCACGTTGTAATCACTGGTGGCGAGCCACTTCTTGCTGCAGACATACATATTCTCTGTAAAAGTCTTCAACAAGCGGGACAGCATATTACTATCGAGACAGCGGCAACCGTGATACCAGACGAGGGACCACCTGCAGCGAATCTTATGTCCTTGAGCCCAAAACTACAGTCTTCGACACCTGACGAGGAAACTGGGTGGGAGCAAAGACATGAAAAACACCGTCGACGAGATGACGTTATTCAACTCCTGCGAGAAACGCCAAATCAAATCAAATTTGTCATCAACTCACCCTCAGATTTAGATGAAGCAGTTTCATGGCTCCATGATCTCAATATTCACCCACATTCGAAAGAGGCTCGCCATGTCTACCTCATGCCTCAAGGTGTCACACAATCACGACTGAAGAAAGAGGCCGTTTGGCTCGAGGCTGCTTGTAAAAGACTTGGTTTCCAACTCTGCCAACGACACCACATCGCGTGGTTTGGCAACACGAGAGGAACGTGAGATTTTTTAGAACAAAACACTTCAGACGGGCTTTGGGGGCGCGTGTCCACGTGGGCCAAAAGTGAGCACAGTCGCAGCTCCGACGCCGACGATTAGAATACCGGCAAGAAAAAAGGGACTCAGCGCAGATGTTGGAGTATGCGATAGGCTGAGTGTAGTAAGCGTATTGATCACTGGTGCGCAACCAAAAACTACCGGCATTACAGTAAATGGCTTACCTCCACATGCAAAAGCCAGAATTGTTCCCAAAGCGCCAATTGCACCAAGAGAACCTGCTGCGGTACTCCACGCTGCTCCAACGATATTCCAACTGCCTTTATCACCAAGCGGCTGGAGAAGCGAGAGTGGCACGAGAACCGCAATAAGGAAATATGCAATCCCAATACAAACCAACGGTCGCAAGCGGCTTCCAGCCATCGCCACCTGGCCTTTATGTAAAACAGGACCGTACACACCCCAGGTGAAAATGGCTAACGACACGGCCAGAAGTATCTCAACAAACCTCTCGGCTTTCTTTTCGACCGGAACAGCGTCACCTTCATCAACCTGAACCGCTGCAGTCACTTGAGTTTTATCGGGCTTGGAATGCGCTTGGGGCTTAAAGACTAACACGGTGACAGCACCAGTAATCACAAGAATGAGGCCAGCAAGAAAAGGCGCCTTCAACTGATCAAAAGAACTATTCAGATACGCACTCATTAGAGTGTTCACAACAGGCGCTCCACCAAACACAAGGGGCATCACATAGATCGGACTACCTCCAGCGGTAAGCGCAAGAATAACTCCTAACGCCCCAAGAGACCCAGCCACACCCGAGAGCATGCTCCACATAACACCTTTCGACGTCCAACCACCCTTTTCCCCACCTCGCCACAGCAACACAACAGGCGCAATAACTGCGATTAGAAAGTATGCCAACCCCACACATACAAACGGTCGCAACGCCGATTCCATATAATCCCGCCCAAAATGGAGGACAGGTCCGTACACACCCCAACAGAAAGCTGTTAGAGCAATGGCTGCAAGCATACCGAGTACATGAGTCATTCAACGTTCTCCAAATTCAATGGATGGGGTTCATCAGTTTCAGAAATCATAGCGAGTAGCTCACTTGTCGCACGTGCGACGTCGTGAACGGAAAGCTCTACCATACAGTCATGATGTTTTAGTGGACAGATCCGCCGCCCACACGGTGAACATGGAAGATCTTGTCGTAATTCTATGAGGTTTTCATGGTCTGACATTCCGAGTCGTGGATCCATAGGACCATGAAGAACAACCGTCGGTGTTCCGAATGCAGCAGCAATGTGACGCGGACCACTATCTGTCGTGATTACGACCGATGCACGACGCAATAATGCCTTCGACAGTCCAAATGGAAGTGTATCAACATCAGCAAGACTTCGCACTCTTGGGTCATTAAGCGATGACTCAAGAGACCGTGCATCATCGCGCTCGCCAGGTCCACAATGAACAATAATCCGGCCTGTAGGATATGACTGGAGAAGTTCTCTTGCGAGGGAACAAAACTTTTCACTCCCCCACGATCTCGACGGGCCGTAAGCAGAATTATCATTAAAAACAAAGAGCGGCTGACTGTCGCTTTGCGCCCAGCCATGAAAAAAGTTGGACATTAATGTGTCCATTCTTTGTTCGTCCTTGGGAAGCGTCACCAACTCAAGATTCAAAGACTGCCTCGGCACGCCTATTTGCACAGCAAGATCCATTGAGTGCTGTGCTGTGGACATTGTCTCTACCTGCCAACCACGACGGTTAGGAAAAAGGGGATCCGTTAAAAGGAACCTTCTACCATGCCGTGCAAAGCCAACCCGTCTTCGACACCCACCCAACCAGGCAAGAGCCGCAGATGATAGCGAATTTGGAACAAGAAGTGCTATATCCGGGCGATCCGATCGCAAGGCCGATGCCGCCCCCTGAAAAGTTGCTTCATGGTTTTTACTGTGGCGATCATATGCAATGAATTCATCAAACCATTCCGTACCAGCCAGAACTTCTTGAAACAACGGCTTCATAACTGCAGTAAGTTTGGCCTCGTTGCCGAAATGCTGTCTCACCGCACGGATCATGGGTGTTGACATGACTAGGTCACCGACCCAGCGAGGCAGTATTATCGCAATATGCATTGGGGCCCAACGTTCCTGACGAACCATTCCTGAGGTGGTATTTTCTTCGGAGACACCCTAACGCTTGGCATGCATATGGTGCAAACCCGATCTATGATCTGCTATTCACTCAACGGTCGATTAGAAACAGGCAGCCACATAACTGCCCATAGACTGGCAATCGTCGCTGCAACAAAGGTTCCTCCTGCAGAGAGGAGCAGCCAGCCCCATGGGAGAGATTGTTCTGCCCCTCGTGTAAACGGAATGGCGGCTAAAAAACCACCAATTCCCCCTACAGAGATCCCAAGTGCAACAAGCAGCATGGATTCACACCAAAGTAACATTGCAAGCCGCCTTCGCCTGAATCCTATTGCCAGCAATATGGCAAGTGAGTTTCGTCGCTCAAACACTCCCTGAATACCCACTGCTGCCACACCTACGGTACCAAGAAGGAGCCCTATGGTTCCAAGGCTTTGAAACCCAGCAAGGAATGTATTCTGCACTGCAAAAAGACGCCCCAGTCGATCTTGGGTTGACTCCAGACGCACACCAAAGTCCGCCCAAGCAGCTGCTAACGCCTGTTCGATTTCGTATCGCATGCCAGAATCACGACCGCCAACAGAAGGGTTTTCTGGCATCTCAACTAACGCCATGGTGTATCCACTTTGCAACGGAAATAACCGCGTGAAATCTTTCTCTGCAAGAAGAATCAGTCCCTGCAGAATACTCGGCTCAAGCAACCCAACTATGCGACACCGAACACCCTGCTGGTTCTCACTAGAAGAGTCATCCTTGAATACCGTACCAGTCGCCGGTTCCAACCGGACAATTGATTCAAGTCCACCTAACTTCAAAGCCCACTGAGCAGTAGCTGCGTCAATAACAATCGGAATCTCACCATTCTCCTTTTCCGGCATCTGCAGCAGACACCATGGATTTTCATTCCCGTTGGGTAATTCAATGTGATCCAAAAAACGGAAGCCACCTCGTTCTAGAAATAAATCTGGAAGACCCACAACGCGAGGGTTATTGGTTGC
>JALCBP010000015.1:46128-47362 GCA_028066355.1 Pirellulales bacterium | reverse complement strand
CCGTTGAAGTTACCAGTCCAGCTGCTACCCATAACGGCAGCTTAAACTTTAGAAATCGCATCTTCGAAAGTCCCCCAATCCGTAGGTATCAATCATCAGGAAGCATCCGTTGCAACCTGCTAGGCGTGTGGGCAACCAACGCAAATTTTCCGCCAAAAATTTCGCTAATAAACCCACGGTGGAAAGATCGTCACAACAACGTGACAGAACTGACTTTCCGAGACGAAAGCCGCATAATTTCCCAAACCGGTACGACCCGAATGCGAAAATAGAGAGGGAGGGGGGGACTTTACGGCCGCAAGACACCTTCCAGCATGGCATTAACAAATGCCTCAGGATCAAATGTTGCAAGATCATCGGCCGATTCACCGAGTCCCACAAATTTGACGGGCAACCCGAACCGTTCAGCCACAGGCACAATCACCCCGCCTCGTGCAGACCCGTCGAGCTTGGCAAGAACGATTCCTGTACAGCCAGCAGCTTCCTTGAAACCCTCCGCTTGAGACAGCGCATTCTGACCAGCTGTTGCATCGATGACCAGGAACACCTCATGAGGTGCATCAGGAATCTGTTTGCTAATCACCCGACGAATTTTCCCAAGTTCCTGCATCAGGTTTGATTGATTCTGGAGCCTTCCCGCTGTGTCAATAATGCAGATATCAAAGTCTCCTTCGACAGCTTGCGAAACTGCTCGATGGGCGATACTCGCCGGATCAGAATTAGGTTCACCACGCACAATTTCTGCCCCTAACCGACCTGCCCACATGGAGAGCTGCTCCACGGCGGCAGCACGAAACGTATCACCAGCCCCAAGAACAACCCGAAGTCCTGCCTCAGTAAAACGTCGAGTCAGCTTTGCAATTGAGGTAGTCTTTCCAGATCCGTTCACACCAGTCACAAGAATGACTGTCGGCCCCGATGTTGATTTGACGAGGTCCCCAGTTGTTCCTGCGAGCTTGTCAGAAAGTGTTCGACGAATTGACTCAACCACGACCTCTGGATCAACAACTCGTGCCCGCAACCGCTCCCCAACATCTTTTACGATTGCTTCAGCTGCAGAAGGCCCCATATCAGTTCGCACCAGAGCACCCCGAAGTTCTTCGAGAAATGACGTATCAACGTGCCGCCCTTCTTGCTTGAGCAAATCTCGAACATCAGTGTTGAGAACCTGTGCTGTTTTTGACAGGCCTGCCCGAAGACGATCAAAAATGCCGGGACGAGTGGAGTCATCTTG